>CAKMKG010000023.1 GCA_927441425.1 uncultured Bacillota bacterium
ATCCTGATGGGATGGGGACTTCTTTTTTTTGTCTATCTCATGATTGATGGATATACCATTCACGCACGGGAAAGAAGGTTCGGACTATTTTGCCGGACCAATGGATCGTCGGAGGAAACAGATGCGTTCTTTTATCCCACAGATAGAACGCATGCGGAGCTGGTCAGTGATTTGACAGCAGAATATGAAAGGTATAAAGCCGACATTGAAACAAAATCTGCAGAGGAAATGGAGTATATAACGAAGTGGCTCCATGACGCTAAGGTCCCCATCGCAGCGGCGAGACTGATCCTGGAAAGTCAGGAGGATAAACTTCCCGATGATTTTTACAGAAATATTTCGGCGGAGATCTTTTCTATTGAAGAATCGATCCTGCAAGTTTTTTATGAAATGAAAACCAACCGGTTCTTTGATGATTACAGAATTGCCAGAACGAGTACAAGAAAGCTGATTGCCCAGGCGCTGAAGGGCTACTCCAATTTCTTTAGCTACAAAAAGCTTGGAATATTTGTGAAAGGAGAGGATTATGAAGTTCTTACGGACGAAAAATGGAGTAGCTATATCCTCTCCCAGCTTATATCCAATGCGGTAAAATATTCTCCCGAGGAGGGTGCCATTGAAATTACAACGGTAAATGAAGAAGGCAGAACAACAATTTCAGTGAAGAATAAGGGAAAAGGAATCCCGTCGCAGGACATTGATCGGATCTTCCATAAAGGCTTTACCTCCTCAGAGGGCAGGGAAGGTGTCAAGGCAACGGGTTACGGCTTATTTCTGTCGAAGAAGCTGAACGATCTGCTTGGACATTCCCTGACAGCGGAATCTGTACAGAATGAATATGCAGTATTCCGGCTGACCTTTTATACCTCTCAATGTGACGAAATTGTAAGAAAGATAACAAAAGTGTAAGATGGTTCGATTTTTTCGTAATTGGATTCCATATACAATAGAGAAGAATTCGAATTCTAAAAACATTGGAGGGGTAATTATGCAGATATTAAAAGTTGAAAATGTCAGTAAGATTTATGGAACGAAACGGAATTCCAATAAATACACTGCATTACGAAACATCAGCTTCGAAGTAAATCAGGGGGATTTTATCGGAGTAATGGGGGCTTCGGGATCAGGCAAGACAACATTGCTAAACATCCTTGGCAGTCTGGACAAGCCAACAACCGGTAACTATATTATGAACGGACAAAACATTGGTGATTTGCAAAGGAATCAACTTGCAAAGCACAGGATGGAAAATATCGGCTTCATCTTTCAGGATTACAACCTGCTGGAAACGATGACACTAAAGGAAAACATCATATTGCCTTTGTCGCTCATGGGCATGGATGCAAAAACCATTGAAGCAAAGTTGGCAAAGCTTGCGGGAGATTTGGGTATCGTTCCGGTGATCGATAAATATCCATACGAAGTCTCGGGAGGGGAGCAGCAGCGTGCGGCGGCATGCCGTGCGCTGATCAATAATCCGAAGATGATCCTTGCCGATGAACCCACGGGAAATCTGGATTCCAAATCAGGAAAGGACCTGCTCAATCTACTATCCTTTATCAACACGGAATATAAGACTACCATTTTAATGGTGACCCATGACGTTTTTGCTGCAAGCTATTGTCAAAAGATTTTATTCATCCGGGATGGGGAAATATACAATGAACTGTATGCAGGGAGTGATAAAAAACATTTCTTTGATTCCATCATCGATGTGATGAGCATGCTGGGAGGGGAAAGGAAATGAACCTATTGACCCTTGCGCTCCGCAACATCAGACTGAACCGGAAAAAATATATCATGTATGTGTTTTCCATGGGGTTCAGTATCTTTACCGTATATACCTTTCTTGCTCTGATGCAAAATAACTATGTAAAAATGGCGTTTCAGTTTGATACTCGTTACACGATGATACTGACAAGCTTTGGCGTGATCATTCTGGTCTTCGTACTTTTCTTCCTGATCAGCTCAAACAACAGCTTTATTCGTGCTAGAAAAAAAGAAATATCTACCTATTCGCTGTTTGGGATGACTAACCTCAGGATCGGAAAGCTCCTTTTCTTGGAAACGATGCTGGTCGGTACGGCGACCCTTGCCATCGGGATTGGTGCAGGAATTTTCTTTTCTAAACTGATGGCGATGTTTTTGCTAGACCTGTGCTTGACAAACTTCGTAGGGGATATTTCCTTTACCATTGATCCGATGGCAATGGTTGTGACCGCCTTGCTATTTCTCATCATCTTTTGCATGATGGGTCTTTCCGCACTGAGGGTCATTTATCAATTCGAATTGGTGGACTTGTTTAAAGCGGATAAAATATCCGAGGGGAAACAGAAAGGTTCGGTTGCCGTTCTGATCCTGTCATTGATTCTTATCACTTCAGGATACATCCTCGCATCCATCAATAACTCAATGGTGGTGGTTCTGGGAGCAATCCCGATTCTAATTCTGGTCATATCAGGCACCTATCTCTTTTTCTGGGGAGGATTGCCCAAGGTTCTCGGCTTGATCAAGAGGAACAAAAGGGTTTATTATGGGGGAGTAAATCTGATCTCTGTCTCTGCTGTTTCCCATCGGATGAAGTCCATCGCGTCAGTAATGGCAACGATTGCAGTATTGTCTGCGGTTGCCGCTACTGCCATTGCAACAGGCTTTACTCTGTACAGCAATGCGGAAAGAAACACCTACAGCAATATAGGTTTTGATCTGGTTTATTATGGAGAAAAAGTTGCGCTACAGGATGAAATGCATGGAGTATTCGAAACAAACCATGTGAATATCAATCGGAAGGATATCGTAGAGCTCAATGAAGTTGATCCGAAAACGGAATCAATTATGATAAGAGAACGGAAACATCTTTCTGATGAGGACTCGTTCCGCGTTTATTCGGAAACAAAATATAACAGTCTGATCATGGCTTCAAAGAACAATCTTGAGTCTGTTCAGATTCCATCCGGCAAAGCTTATTACATCTTTCCATTCTCACAGGAAGGGATTGAGGATGCTATGCTTGGTCTGGAACTGGATTTTCAGGACAGTGCGGTGCAGATCATGAAAGTGATTCGTTCTAATGTTCCGGGTTTTGGGTTGGATCATACCTTGATCTTAAATGATCGTGACTATGAAGTGCTTGTGCGCAGCAACGAGATCACGCCATCTCAAATGAACGGGAGGACCCTAACTGCAACGGTTATAACCTATGAAGCTGCCTTAAGCAACAAAAAGTTAAATAATGAGTTGGAAGAAGCTCTGACAGGTAAGGTTGAACGGTATAGAACAGCCTACAGTTTATATAATGAATCCATGGAGACCTTCGGTCTGATCTGCTTTATCGGATTTTTCATGAGTGGTGTATTCATCCTGATGACAGCCAGTCTGCTCTATTTCAAGCAGGTGATGGCTGCCGAGGAGGAGAGACACCAGTACAAAATGCTCAGAAGAATCGGTATGGAAGACAAAACGGAGCGGCAGGTAATTCAGAAAAGACTGCTTCCGGTATTCTTCATCCCGCTGGCCATCGGTATCATTCATAGTATTTTTGCCATGAAGACTGCAGATACGATCATCTTTTCCAATATGATCCCGGTAGAGAACTCCTATCTATCAGTTCTGGGATTTTCTACGGTCATGTATCTTGCATATGCTGTGGTATACGGTGTGTTTTATCTGATTACGAAATCTCAGTATGGGCGGCTCGTTCGCAATGAAAGCCATTAAATTCGTAATGAGGCCAATAGAATCGCAATGAAAGTCAAGAATTCCTTCTTCTAATTCTGATATGATAAACCGTTGGAGGTGATGAAAATGGAACAATGGGAGCAGGTAAATGCAGTACAGAATATGCAGGACTATATACAGCAGCATCTTTATGAACCGATTACGTTGACCGAATTGTCACGGAAAGCTGGATACTCCCCTTTTCATAGTGCAAAGCTTTTTAAAGAACATATCGGAAAAGCCCCCTTTGAATACATTCGTACGCTGAGGCTCACCCAGGCAGCTTTGAAGCTTCGAGACGAAAGGGTCAAGGTTCTTGATGTGGCGATGGATTTTGTATTTGATTCTCATGAGGGATTCACCAGGGCATTTTCCAAGGAATTTGGAATCACACCGTATAAATACAGCAAAAACCCGCCGCCGATCAAACTATTTATGCCTACGCCGATCCGGGATCAATTTCTGTTTCACCAACGGGGTGGTACATCCATGGAGAGAAGATGCAAAAGCATAACGCCGAGCACCGTGTTTGTTCAGGTCGTCGAACGTCCTGCGCGCAAGCTGATTTTAAGGCGTGGAAGAACGGCAAAAGATTATTTTGAATACTGCGAGGAGGTCGGATGTGATATATGGGGACTCCTATGCAGCATTAAGGAAGCCCTGTATGAACCCATCGGCATGTGGCTGCCGGATCAGTACAGATCCCCAAGCACCTCGCTGTATGCACAGGGTGTAGAGGTTCCTGCGAATTATATCGGAGACCTTCCGGAAGGTCTGGAAATCATTGATCTGCCACCGTGCAAGATGATGGTCTTTCAAGGCCCCCCCTTTGAAGAGGATGACTTTTTCGAGACCATTATGGGGATATCGGAGCTGATCGATCACTATCAGCCACAAATCTACGGCTACCGGTGGGCAGATGAGGATGCGCCCAGGTTTCAACTGGAGCCACAGGGATACCGGGGCTATATCGAAGGAAGGCCGATCAGACAAACCTAAATAAAAAGAAAAGGAGACCTCCCATAGGGACGAATATCTGACCGAAATCAGATATCGTGTCCTATGGGATGTTTTTTTTCACAAGGAACATCAAGAAAGGGGAAGCGGATTGCAGTAAGATTGGCCGGAGGAAACGAAAGGAGAGAAAACAGTGGAAAAAGCATTAGTGATTAAAGAGCTTACCAAATCCTACGGAAGTCTGATTGCGGTAGATAACCTGAATATTACGGTGGAGAAGGGAGAAATCTTCGGATTGCTTGGTCATAACGGCGCCGGAAAAACCACAAGCATTGAATGCATCCTGGGAGTCAAGAAAGCGGATCACGGGTCCGCCTTGATATTCGGCAAGGATCCCTGCAAGGACAGGAGGCGGACATTTGAGAAGGTTGGTGTACAGTTCCAGCAGTCCAATTATCAGGATAAGATCCGAGTTGATGAGATTTGTCAGGTCACCGCATCCCTTTACAAGAAGCCGGCAGACTGGGAGTCGCTGATTAACACCTTTGATCTGACAGAGATGAAACGGAAGATGGTTGCGGAGCTGTCGGGTGGGGAGAGGCAGAGATTATCGGTTCTTCTTGCACTGATACCGAATCCGGAGCTTGTTTTTCTGGATGAATTGACCACCGGGCTGGATGCGAAGGCGAGGCGAACTGTCTGGAAGTATCTGGAGGGATTGAAGCAGCAAGGTCTTACCATTATGCTCACATCTCATTTCATGGATGAAGTGTATACCTTGTGCGATAGAATCTGTATTTTAAAGAAGGGGAATACCATATTCCAAGGCTTCGTTTCGGAGGCCATCGCCAATAGCCCATACGATAATTTGGAAGATGCATATTTATGGTATTCAGGAGAGGAGGAGCATAAAGATGAAAACCTTTAAGACACTTTTTTTAACGGAGACAAAGCTTATGATCAGAGATATGAACAATCTGATTTTCGGAGTAGGTTTTTCTGTAATCTTTGCAATCATCATGGGAATGATTATGGGCGACAAGCCGGCATTTGAAGGTGCGGATTACAGTTTTATAGAGCAGTCCTTCGGTGCTGTTGTCGCCATAGGCATCGGTGCGACCGGACTCATGGGCCTGCCTTTGGCACTGGCAGATTACCGGCATAAAAAAATATTGAGACGATTTCTCGTAACTCCGGTGAGCCCCGCAATGCTGCTGCTTGTCCAGTTTATCGTCAACTTGTTGGTATCGCTGCTCTGCCTTGTACTTGTCTACATGGTGTACGCGCTTTTTTTTGATTTTGACATGGCAGGCTCCTTCTTGTTTTTTATACTGGCCTATCTTCTTGTACTCTTATCGATATATAGTATCGGGATGATGCTGGCAAGTGTATCTCCAAATATTAAAACCGCAAACCTGCTATGCTGTGCCTTTTATTTTCCGATGTTTTTCTTTTCGGGAGCAACTCTGCCCTATGAAATTATGCCGACAGCGCTTCGGAACGCTTCAGATATCCTGCCTTTGACGCAAGGAATCAAGCTAATGAAGGTCACCTCACTGGGACTACCTGTGGAAAATATGATCTTTCCCATCATGCTGATGATCGTCCTTGCAGTTGTCTGCATTCTGCTGTCCATTCGATTTTTTCGATGGGAATAATAAAATACCCTCGGAGATTACCGAGGGTATTTTCCTTTGGTACCACCGATCCGGCAACCCAGTTTGATTGGCTGCAAAATCGATCAGTAGCCCAAATAGATCAGGTAGATGATTTGCCCAGGCCAGATTACATGGGGATTTTCGATCTGAGGATTCTGGGCAATCACCCGGTTGTAATTCAATTTAAACTTATTTGATATGCTGTATAGGGAATCATCTGGCTGCACCACATATTCTATATAACCCTCCCCAGGGAGGTCAATGCCTTCATGACCCGGAACCTCCAAAAACATGCCCGGATAAACGGGAACAGAATACAGAACGGGATTGGATTTCATCATCATATCCACTGTTATACCAAAGCGAGAGGCTATCGTATCAATGGTTTCCCATGTTTCCCATGGCTGAACGATATATTTCATTTCAATCATCTCCTTTCCTGCATAATATTCAGTCCTGAAAAATTACGACTCACTCTTTCGGGAGAAAAATCAGATAATATTCCAAAAAATAAAAATGACGCATCGAAATGCGTTGCCATCTTTTCCTACGTATCGCTTTCAGTGTGAATCATTTTTTGCTGAATTAGGAGACTGTCTTTATGAGTTGTGCCTTCATATCTGCTATCATTCGAATTTCGGACCAAGTCTTTACTCTGGTTACATTCTGCGGCAAGGGTCCCTTATTATAAGAACAATCGATGAGCAGAACCTCGAATCCGGCTTGTGCAAGCTGCAGTGCATTGCCATGGCAGTCTTCTATGAAGAGGTCGGAGCTCAATTCTCTTGCCTTTTCCACCTTGTAATGACTTCCCAGTAATGAGATAGAGTCCATCGGCATTTGGTGTCTTGCCAGCCATTCTATGCTTGTTTCTCGCATCCTTTCTTCTCTTGCGGTCACAAAGTGGATCCTGTGTCGATGATACAAGCCTTGGATTGCTTCGCTTGCCCCAAATCGGGCTTTCGATTCTCTATGAAGCAGTTTACCGTATAAATCATAAAACTCGTGATAATCATCCTCTTCGATATCCAGCATCTTGTGGATTTCATACGCTGTAATATCCTCCGGTTTGAGCTGTCTGTCAAAGTAGCGGTTCGCCCGATCTAGCCAGTAATACGGCTCTGTAACCGTGCCGTCGATGTCAATGCATAAATTTAATTTCTTCAATATATTTCACCTCCTTTTCCATTTTATTTCTAATATCATCATAAACCTGCTAGATTAAGAGAATATAAAATGCATGTAAAGTTCATGTTAATTTTCAGAAATTACTATTTGAAATTTTTATAAAAATGGGGATTGACATCCGAAAAAATAAGTGGTATATATAAATTAGCACTCAACATAGTAGAGTGCTAACAACATAGTTTAATATGGAAAGGAGTTGTTGACCATGACAGGACTGGTACCCTTTAACAGGAAGAATACCGGGCTGCGGAACACCGGATTTGGAGACTTTTATAACATGCTTGATGACTTTTTTAGCGATAGCTGGTCGCCAAGCAGGAGCCTCGAACGGGATACTTTCAAAATCAATGTACAGCAAAATGATACCGAGTATCTCATTGAAGCAGAGCTCCCCGGTATAAGCAAGGAAGAAATCAAATTGGATTTGAATGATGGCAGACTGAGTATTTCCGTACAAAGAGAAGAAAAAATCAACGAAGAAAAGAAAAACTACATCCACAGGGAGAGCAGATTTTCCTCTATGAGCAGGAGCATTTATTTAGAAGACGCCGACTCAAAGGGAATCAAGGCAAAGCTGGATAACGGCGTGTTGAATATTTCAGTGCCAAGGCAAGAAAAAACCGTAAAAGCGGAACGAATTGAAATCGAATAATCCATCTATCCAGGAGCAGATAAGAAAGAAACACATTGGAATTACCAATGTGTTTCTGCTTAAAAAAGATTGAAATATTGAAAGAAAAGGGAGGAAATTTTATAAGGAGATCGTAGGTTTGCCGCTGAATGCAAGATTCGGGGCCGGACCAGGAATGGAAATCGCCTTTCTCGGAGAAGACACGACGAAGGTTGAATTGGTCTGCAACGAACAAGTCAAGGAGGTAAATCCGGGAACGGACATCTCTTTGGGGTTTGCAGTCAGCTCCATTGATGAAAAGATCGCATTCCTCGAGGAAAAGGGAATCAAGATCTACAGCGGTCCATTTGCACCGAATCCCCATACAAAATTCTTCTTCATTCTGGATCCCAACGGATTAAAAATACAGTTTGTTGAAGTCGAATAAACAGATTTTACGGCAGTATTGAAATCACAATAACGTCCATTGTTTACAAGAAAAAGGAACACCCTTCCTGTTGGTCGAATAAAATGTTGAAAAAGCAGAAAGGATGTTTATTCAATGTTTATTTATGTTGTGAGTGCGGGGGATCAGCTTTGGCAGATTGCTGAAACTTTTCAAGTATCCCCTGATCAGATTATCAAGGCAAACGGTCTCCCAAATCCAAACAATTTATTGGTCGGCCAATCCTTGATTATTCCAACGGAAGAACCGGTGATTCAAAAGGCCGTTGCCGGAGTAAACGGGTATCTCTATTTTCTGGGGCTGCAAGCGCCTCCAATCGTTGAAGAAAATGGGCGACATCTTACATTTGTTACCTCGTTTGCTTATGTTGTCAAGGAAAACGGCGATCTTACACCGATTGATGATGATCCAATGATCGTGGCTGCTTATGAAAATCAAGTGCTGCCGATGATGGGGATCGTAAATTTTTCCGCTACTGCAAAAGGCCAGAACATCGCACATGCTGTATTAAACAGTGAAGCAGCAATTCAGAATCTTCTCAACAATATTATCTCTATCATGGAACGGAAGGGATACTGGGGTCTAAATATCGATTTTGAATATGTGTTGCCGGAGGATAGAGAGCGTTATAATGATTTTCTAAGAATTGCGGTGGAGCAGCTTCACCGGGAGGGATTTTTTGTTACATCCGCTGTGGCACCCAAGTATGGCCCGGAACAGAAAGGCTTACTCTATGAAGCAATCGATTATCCCGTCCACGGAAACTTACTTGATTTTGTGATTTTAATGACCTATGAGTGGGGCTATCGAATGGGTCCTCCTCAGGCCATATCACCATTGGATCAGATCAGAAGAGTCCTTGATTATGCGGTAACGGTCATTCCGCGAAATAAAATATACTTTGGTTTTCAAATCTACGCCCGAGACTGGATACTCCCCCATATTCAAGGGCAGGAGGCGGAAACGTTCAGCTGCCAGGAGGCGCTGATTCGGGCGGTAGCGCATCAGGTAGAAATCCAATATGACACAATTGCACAATCTCCCTATTACAGATATCAGGATAGTCAGGGGAGAACTCATGAAGTTTGGTTTGAGGATGCAAGAAGCGCCCAGGCGAAGTTTGAGACCGTAAAGGAATATGGGATCGCAGGGATCAGCTACTGGGCACTTGGTTATCCGTTTCCACAAAACTGGACCCTCCTTGAAGCAAATTTTCAGATAATAAAATATAGTTCGACATAAAATATCAAAATGTGACATTGACAATACTTTTTTTAATGGATAATATAGGTATCATATAAATGAAGGAGTTCTGCGATGACAACGGAAATTTACTATTTGTCGGGAACAGGAAACTCGCTCCACGTTGCCAAAGAATTGAAAAAAAGAATTCCGGATTCGGATCTGATCCCACTTGTCGGAATCAAGAATAAAAAGGGTATAAAAACCGAAGGAGAAGTGGTCGGCTTTGTTTTCCCCGTTCACTTTATGACCGCTCCGAAGGTAGTTTTCAGCATACTTGAAAAGATTGATATGGCCACGGCAAACTATATATTTGTCATCGCGACAAGATGCGGAACACCATGTGGGGTGATGTATCGGCAATTCGAAAAGCTTCTCCAAAGAAAGGGAAAATGTCTTGCCTCGTATATCACCGTAAATATGGCCAACAACGATCCGAAATTTAAAAACTGGAAACCCTGCTCCCGGGAAAAACTGAATGAAATAGACGCAGCACTTCAAAAAAAGCTGGATATTTTTATGGATGTCATACAAAACAGGGAGCAATATCGGGAAACGGATCATGAAATAACCTTTCCGGTCAACCCTGTATTTGAACGGTTAGGAATTCTTGTCATAACCCTTGCCGGTGACGGAAAAGAATGCTTTTATGCGGATTCCAGCTGTAGCGGTTGCGGCAGTTGTGAGAAGGTATGCTTGTCCTCAAAGGTCAGAATGGTAGACGGAAGGCCGGAATGGCAAAAAAATAAGAATTGTTATTCTTGCTATGCCTGCCTGAACTTCTGTCCGGAACGGGCGATCCAGTTGAAATCAACACCGTTGACAAAATTATATACGGATCAGAACGGCAGATATCATCACCCGGATATTTCACTGAACGAGATTGCACTACAAAAGCTGGAGCTGGAGCATGGAAAAGTCGAAGGATGAATTGATCTTACATATTGACCGATTGGAGGCAATCCTTGATAGCCTTCCTTTTGACGTGTGGATGAAGGATGTGGCAGGGAAGTATCTCTTCGTCAACAATAGCGTTGTCGAGGATACCGGTTTCGCAAAAGAGGACATTATCGGGAAGAACGATTATGACCTTTATGAAAAAACGGCGGCAGATGCCTATTCTGCTAGCGATAAAGAGATTTTGGAAGGGACACCACGTGGAGTATACGTATCACAGCTTCCAACGGGCTCCTTCGAGGAATATAAAAAGCCTGTTTATGATCAATCTGGAAAAATAATGGGTTCTGCAGGCTATTCAAAGGATATAACACAGAATGAAAACATGCGGACAGAGCTCGCACAGAGTGAGGAGCGATTCCGGACCATATTTGAAGAAGCGCCTTTGGGAATTGGGATCTTCGATTCAATAACCGGACGGGCGATGCAGGTCAATGCAAGATATGCGGAAATCATAGGAAGAACAAGAGAAGAGGTCCTGGCACTGGATTGGAAGAAATACTCCCACCCCGATGAAATCGAGGAAAACCTTCATCGGGTCAACCTTTTGACGGAAAATAAGATAACTGGATTTTCCATGGTCAAACGATACATCAGACCGGATGAGCAAGAGGTGTGGGTGAGTATCACCGTGACGCCTTTCCATGTAAATGAGGGGGGAAACCCTTGTCATCTGTGTATGATTGAAGATATCACATCCCGGAAGAAAGCAGAAGATGAAGTATTATATCTCAGTTATTACGACCAGCTTACGGGGCTGTATAACCGCAGATTTTACGAAGAGGAACTGAAGAGGATCAATACAAGCCGGAACTTGCCGATCACATTGGTCCTTGCAGATGTGAATGGATTGAAGCTTACAAACGATGCATTCGGGCATTCGTTGGGGGACAACCTTCTGACAAAGATTGCAGAAGTGTTTAAGAAAGAATGTCGAACGGAGGATATCGTTGCGAGGATAGGCGGAGATGAGTTTGTATTTCTACTTCCGAAAACCAACAGCGCCGAAGCAGAGAAAATCATTGAACGAATTAACTATTCAATATCGGAAAAACAGAAGGAAAATATTATCTGCTCCGTCTCCTTTGGCTGGGCGACGAAGCACTATTTAAAAGAAGATATCAGAAAGATCTTCATGCGGGCAGAGGATTACATGTATCGGAATAAGCTGGCTGAGAGCTCCAGCATGCGGAATGAAACAATCAAGATGATCACAAAGACCTTGAATGAAAAAAATAGACGGGAACAGCTTCACTGTGAAAGAGTCAGCAATCTGTGCGAGCTGATTGGTAACGCCTTGCGCTTGAGCCCGCATTCTGTGAGAGAGTTGAAAATGGCGGGGCTGCTTCATGATATCGGGAAAATAGGGATCGATGAAAGCTTGCTTAATAAACGAGGGACGTTGACGGAAGCAGAATGGAATGATATGAAGCGGCATCCGGAAATCGGTTATCATATCCTCCGATCGGTCAATGAGTTTGCGCCGATTGCAAAGTATGTGCTCCATCATCATGAACGGATTGACGGGAAAGGGTACCCCAGACAATTGAAGGGAAGCGAAATCCCGATGCAGTCAAAGATTATCTGCATTGCAGATGCCTATGACGCTATGACAAACCACCGGACTTACAGAGACGATCTCAGCCTGGCGGAGGTGATCGCAGAATTCAAGAGCAATGCAGATTCTCAATTTGATAAGGATATATTGAAAGTCTTCATCGATCAGATCTTGAAGCAACGGATTTGGAGAAGAATCGACAGAGCTGGAGGCCGATAAACCATCCAGAGGGTACTTTCAACAGTATGATGAACGATAAGAAAAGCACGCCATGGTAGATGACGTGCTTTTCTGCTGAGGAGGAGTATTATTAAATAAATTAATCAATTTCAACCTTGTCAGAAGCTTGATAGGGGGCAAGAGTTGCCACCAAACGTGCCATTTGACCGGAGTTATTGATTAGGTAATGGCCTTCTTCTGGTTCTACATGAATGAACTGTCCTTTTGTTAGCGTTGTTGTTTTACCGTCGACAACAATATCAATTTCCCCTTCCATTACATAGAAATTTTCTTCCATAATATTGTGATAATGTGCCTTAAAATCTGAGCCTGGAGGGAATTGAACGATGGCAAAATTCATGCGAGGACCTTTCATGAGATATTTTGGGCCGCTTTCACCGTTCCGATATTCCAAATCGTTTTCGTCTATTACGTACATTGTTTTCTCCTTTCTGTCTATAACGAGGCGTTAAAGTCCATCTTTGCCTCGATATAACGCATCGATGTAAGAACTGTTTCTACAGTCGAAACTTTCTACTGATGCGTTATAGCCCGGGTGCAGCCCACATTGGGGTTGTAAGCTTCTGATTGCTCAGATCTAAGCATTCCTTATATACTTTTCGCCAATTTTCATAAATCTCACTGTATATCTTGTTGTTTTCGGGGTTTGGTGCATATTCTGCATCCCATTGAACCAACGCTTTTGCAGTCTCTGAGATGTTTTGATAGATCCCTACACCGAGTCCCGCAGTTATGGCTGCTCCCAACGCAGTCGCTTCCTTGACTTTTGGAACCTTGACAGGGATTCCAAGGACATCGGAAAGGATTTGACACCAGATCGGGCTTTTGGAGGCTCCATTGGCAAAGATCACCTGCGTAGGACGTTTCCCGGTTATTTCATAAACCATATCAACGTTGCCTTTCGTTACAAGCGCCGCGTTTTCCATCAGAGATCGGTAGAAGGTATATTTATTGAACTTTTCGGGATTTAAAGAAAAATTCATAAAGGATGGTGCTGCATGCTTCCACTGGATAAAGTTCATAACATCCGAGAAAGTACTCACCATTCCATAACAGCCCGGAGGAATCTTCGCAGCCTCCCGGTTCATAATGTTGTATGGATCTTCCCCTGTTTTCTCTGCCTGTGCCTTTTCCTCCTGACAGAAAGCATCCCGATACCATCTCATTACTAAACCCGGAAAGAATGCAATTGCTTCATATTGCCACAATCCTGGAACCGCATGACAATTCACACGTACACGGCAATTGGGGTCTGTTTTAACCTCGTCAGTATTAAATTCAAACTGCCAGAAGCTTCCGCCAAAGATTGCTCCCTGATTTGGCTCGACAACACCGACTCCGATACTGCCAAGCTGTGCGTCTCCTCCACCCGTCACTACAGGTGTCCCCTCAGTCAACCCAGTTATATCAGCACAAGCTGCCGAAACTGTTCCTACGACAGTTCCGCTCTCGTAAACGGGAGGGAAGATATCTGTTTTCAGTCCGCATTTTTCGGAGATCTCCGGAAGCCATGTTCTTTGGGTAAGATCAAAGATTCCTGTGGTGCAGCCGTTGGAAGGCTCGGAAGTCAGCAGACCTGTCAATTTGGCAATCAACCAGTCATTAAACATTGTCACGGTTGCTATCTTATCGTAAATATCCGGCAAATGATTCTTCACCCATAGGATTCTAGGAAGAGCTCCGAGGGCAAAGGTCTGGCCGGAAGGTATGTAAATTTCCTTTTCCAGTGATTCCGATATTCTTCTTAATTCAATCACTTCTCTGTTGGAACGTGCATCCACATTTGCACAGGCCCAGATTTCTTTTCCGTCCTTGTCGTAGAGAACGATTCCTTCCCGCATGCTGGTGGTGGCGATCCCTGCAATCTCCGCTGGATTGATTTTGCATATAACGTCCTGAATGCATTGAATCGCCAGTCCCCAATTGTGAACCCAGTCAAAATCCATGGAACCGGGATACCGGGGATCTTCTTTATGTTCCCATTCCCTCGATGATACACAAATCTGGTTGCCTTTCGTATCAAAAATGACTGCCCGCACGCTGCCGGTACCTGCATCAATTGCCATTAAATATTGAGCCATATGATCTCTCCTAACAGTTAATATTACTATACAGTTGAGGTGTTTTATCGAGTTTCTATTTCTAAAACAGCCTTTGCAGTGTCTTCATCGGTAATCAGTATATTGATGCAGCCCGTTTTCAATGCCGCATCGATCGCTTGAACCTTTTCGGAACCCCCGGCAGCAGCGATTACGTTGGGGAAGGTTGCCAGCACATCGGGCGTCGTACTGATTAGCCTGTCGTGGATCGAACCGTTCAAGACCCGGCCGTCCTTATCGATAAAATAGCCAAGGATATCGCCTACTGCACTTTCTGCTTTAAAACGAAGTAGATCGTTTGCAGTCAGGTTGCCTTCCTTTACTACGGTTGCCTTTTCTGAAACGCCGCCGATACCAACAATCGTATAGGTCGCGAGACGTGCCAAATTGAGAACATCTTTGACTGAAGGCTCTTCGCGGATGGCTGAAGCCATTTCTGCAGTAGAGGCAATAAACGGCGCCGGAACGATATAGCTTGTTAAATTGGAAATGCCGCTATTAGAAGATGTGGTGTAATGCTTCACACCGCCGGTCAGGGATACAAAAGAGATGTTGGATTCCTCCGGCAGGTCAAGATTGCGCAGCGTTCGAGCCATGGTGTCACCAAAGCCTACATTAATAAAAGAGCCGTCTGACATATGATCACTCAGATACATTGCAGTGGCGCGGGCTATGGTCTCGTTGATATTCGTGGAAATCGACGGAACCAGAACGATCTCCTTCAAGGAATAGCGTGCCTGTAGCTGATTTGTGACCTCGGTCTGCTGGTAAGCATCGGCTCTGATCTTAAACTGGATCAGCTTTTTTGCTCTGCCTTTTTCCAAAAGCTTGATTACACGCATGCGGGAGATTCCTAGCTGATCTGCAATTGCTTGCTGGGTCATATCTTCAATATAGTAACACCAGACAGCCTTAATCATTAAAGAATGTTCATAGTCCATGCTCATAAAATCTCCTATTTTCTCTTTCCTTAATAATGAGGAAGTAACACAAATGTTACAGTACGGATAAAAAGTTTTAATTTAGATTCATTATATAGTGAAATAAAAACACTGTCAACCTCTTTATTTTACCCCGAAAGATCGAGATATTCCGAGAGCAAATTAATAATAATCCCGACATAATAGGGTTTCTGTCTAGCTTTCCTACTATTATTATAAGTTGCTTTTCATCGATAATAAGTGCAATGAAATAATTATTTTTACATAACAAATGTTGACAAGTAGAACAAAAAGCATTATGATGAAACAAAATATTAGAATTGTAACTTATGTATCGAAGGTCAAATTGTCCAATGATTCGTCGACTCACGGAGTCTAAGATAATATGGAGGATTCATATGGGTTCAAGCAACAACGACGGAAATCAGATTCCCGCCATAAGCATTAAGGGGATTAGCAAATCATTTGCTTCAAACGTCGTGCTGCGAGAGATCAATCTTGATGTTTTCGAGGGAGATGTCGTAGCGCTGATTGGAGGCAACGGTGCAGGGAAAAGCACCTTGATGAAAATTCTGATGGGTATTTATCAGCCTGACGGAGGAGAAATATCAATTTCGGGAAAAAGGGTCAATCTATCGACGCCTTCTGCAGCACTCGCAAATGGCATATACCTAGTTCCTCAAGAGCCAATGTTATTTCCGAATATGACAGTGGAAGAAAATATAGTACTAGGATTTAAGGAGAAGCGAAGCGAGTTGCATGTTCGCCTGGAAGCTCTGATTGAAAATTTGGGCTGGGATTTGAAACTGGACCGTAAAGCGGAAAGCTTATCCATCGCTGAACAGCAATTGGTAGAGATATTAAGAGGCTTACTGCGTAATTCAAAAATTTTGATTCTGGATGAACCGACATCAGCGCTGACATTTAATGAAATTGAGTCTTTGTTCCGTATCATAACCGATTTACATAGCAATGGGATTAGTATCTTCTATATTACGCATCGCCTTACTGAAGTATTTGATATCGCAACCAGAGTCGTTATTCTTAGAGATGGCCAGATTACAATGGAAGGATCCGTAAGCCAGTTTAATCAGGAGATGCTGATTCAGGGCTTGCTCCCGACGAATTATGAGAGGGCAGCGAAAAAAGAAAAGGTGTGCAAGAATATTGACGGCTCAGCAATCATGCCGTTATTGGAAGTTAAGAATTTCAGCGGTTACGGATTTACTAGTATCAATCTGAAGGTCTACCCGGGAGAGATTCTTGGTTTAGCCGGTGTGGTAGGTGCAGGACGTACGGAATTTGCTGTAACTGTTTTCGGCAAGGATGTTGTCAAGAATGGAAACGTTTTACTATGCGGCGAAGATATCACTGGGAAAAAATGCAGTACAATCATTGAAAAAGGGTTGATTTATGTCCCCGAGGACAGGCATTTGAACGGAATCTATTCCATCAGCGATGTGGAAGCAAATGTCACCTCTGGTATACTGGGAAATTTTAATAAATTTTTCGTAGACAGAAAAAAAGCAAATGCATTAACTGATGATTACATTAAGGACTTTAGAATAAAAGTAACCGGAAGAGATCAGCTCACAGCTTCCTTATCAGGCGGTAACCAGCAGAAAGTTGTTCTTGCAAAGGCTCTGGCTACCAATCCGAAAGTTGTTATCCTAGATGAGCCGACCAGAGGCATCGATGCAGGTGCAAGAGGGGATGTTTACCGTATTATTAATGAACTCAGAGAGCAAGGTGTTGCAGTTGTATTGATCTCATCTGATATTGAGGAAGTTGTAGAACTTTCAGATCGAGTTGCAACAATGTACCAGGGAAGGATCAATCATACGTTTAGAGGGGAAAGCATTACCGTCGACAACCTGATGTCAGCCTCCTTCGGTGTATATAAAGAGGAGGTGCCGCATGAATAGAATTGTTCGAGCAATCACACAGACCAGAGAACTTTTCACTGTCGCCTTCCTGATCATTCTGTTTTTGGGTACAGGAATCGTAAATCCAAGCTTTTTGGCACCGGATAATATCCTGCTTTGTTTAAACGGAAGCGTAATATACATTTTACTGGCAATTGGTGTGTCCTTCGTGATTACCACAGGGGATATCGATGTATCGGTGGGAGCCACTCTGGGATTGACTGCTGCAGTTTGTGCAACCATGATCAGAGATGGCAGCTCGTTGATCATGGCATCCATCACAGCACTTACCATTGGCGCATTGATTGGATTGGTCAACGGACTTGGCGTAACAAAACTACGAATTCCTGCAATAATTATGACCCTTGGTGTGAACGGCTTAGTCCGAGGCTCGATTTATGTATATACAGAAGGAAAATGGGTAGAAAATTTGCCTGCTGTATTCAAAAGCTATGGCCAAATTACCCTGGCAGGGTTTGTAAATCTGTTTCTTCTCATAACTGTACTCATTGTGATCGGAGTGTATCTCTATTTGAATAAAGGAAAAAAAGGAAAATACTTCGCAGCCATAGGGGATAATATGGGCGGCGCGACCTTAATCGGTATCCCCGTCGATAAAACACGGATTCTTGCCTTCGTTTTATGTGGAGTCTTTGCCGCTCTTGCCGGTATCATTTTCGCCAGCAAGATCGGCTTTGTTACTCCTACTGCAGGGAATGGCTATGAAATGAAAGCCATTGCAGCCTGTGTACTTGGCGGTGTCAGTTTGACAGGCGGTGTGGGTTCTGTAATCGGCGCAATGTTTGGTGCGATTATCATGTCTTCCATCAGCAGAATCCTGGTGTTCCTTCAGTTTTCTTCTAATTGGGATGATACGATTACCGGAATCCTCCTTATTATCATCGTAGTAGCGGATGCTTTGATTCAAAAGCATTTTAAGGAAAAAGCAAGAAGAGAGCGATTGGCCGCACGGGATTTGAAAGCACTGCGGGCCTTTGAAGAAATGGGAGGTGACGCAGAATGAACATGATCGGGAATTTAAATTGGAAAAAGATCATCTTCCGTTGGGAAATGGCATTAATTTTTATACTTGTAATGGAAATCATCATTTTTGGTTCGATCAATCCAAGATTCCTCAAATTGCCTGTACTTCTTGGCAGCATCAACGACTATATCAGTATTTGTATTATCGCGTTGTTTGGCACCATTGTAATGATTACCGGAGGCATTGACATCTCAGGAGGAGCTATCGTAGGATTGACCTCTATGGTTTTGGGGTTGCTTTGGCAGGATGCTGGACTGAATATCTGGGTTGCAGTGATCCTATGTCTCTTAACAGGTGTACTCTGCGGAGCATTGAATGGATTTTTGATCTCTTATGTAGGGGTTCAGGCCATGGTTGTTACTTTGGGCGGTATGTTTCTTTACTCAGGACTTGCGGTGGTTTTGTCCACACTGTCCGTATCCAGTGCATATGAAGGGATCAGCGGATTCCCTCAGGCTTTTATCCGCATTGCCGGAGGAAAGGTATTCGGTTTTATACCAAATCCGTTTATTATATTTTTAATTTTGGTTGTAATCGCTTATGTACTGCTACATAAGAGCCGTTTCGGAAGATATGTGTTCCTGGTAGGAGTCAATCCAAATGCGGCAGACTTTTCCGGAATTAATCATAGATTCGTATCCATGTTCACCTATATGTTATCCGGCTTGTCTGCATCTGTAGCAGGGGTCGTACTGACCAGCTATCTGGGCTCATGCCGTGCCGACCTCGGAAATGAACTGACCATGCCCATCGTTACTGCAGTTGTCCTGGGCGGCACAGCGATTACGGGTGGCAGAGGCAGCATCATTGGAACCGCCCTTGCTGCCATCGTGATCGGACTTTTGCGTTTCGGACTTCAGATGTCCGGCGTAAGTACCCAATATTTGGATATCCCTGTAGGTCTTCTTCTTATCGTTGCAGTAGCAGCAAGAGGAGCTAGCCTGTATATGAAACGACCGTCCTTTGCAGCGAAAAAACAGAAAGCTGTTTAGAACAACCTTCCATAGTTATTAATATTATCGCTCTAGATAGTATTTAATAAAAATAATAGAGGAGAAAGAATTGAAAGGAGAGATTTTAATGCGAAAATTTTTAGTAGTACTTCTTGCTCTCATGATGGTGTTTTCCATGATCGGTTGCGGAGGCGGAGCGGAAGAGCCTGCTGAAGGCGGCGATGTAGCAGATCCAGCGGATATCTCTGTTGCATTCGTACCTAAATTAACCGGAAACTCATTCTTTGAATCTGCTAACATTGGTGCCCAGGACATTGCGGCTGAAGTAGGCTTCGAGTGTGTTTACACTGGAAATCCTGAAGCTTCCGTTGCAAATCAGGTGCAGGTTATCAATTCTGCTGTACAGCAGGGATTCAGTGCAATCGCAATTTCTTCCGTTACTCCTGATGGCTTGAACAATGCACTTCAAGCTGCAAAGGATGCCGGAGTTAAGGTTGTATGCTGGGATTCCGATGTACAAAACGACATGCGTTCCCTTCATGTAGCACAGGGTACTCCTGAACAGCTTGGAGAAATGCTAGTAGAAATGGTTGCAATGCAACTGCCTGCAGATAAGAAAGATAGTGCAAAATATACTTGGCATTATTCTTCTGCTACAGTAACTGACCAGAATTCATGGCAGGTTGCCGGCGAAGCTTACATTAAGGAAACCTATCCGGGCTGGGTTAATGTAGCACCAGACAATTACTACAGTGATCAGGATGCTGAAAAAGCAGTTTCTGTTGGAGAATCTATTCTCAAGACCCATGCAGATATCGATGCAATCATCTGCAATGACTCTACTGCACTTCCAGGTCAGGCACAGGCTGCGGAAAACCTCGGTGTGGCAGGTAACGTAATTATCACAGGTTTCGCTACTCCAAATGGAATGAGAGATTTCTGCAAGAACGGTACCGTTCCGGTATTCGGACTTTGGGATTGTAAAGTTCAGGGTGCAATGGGTGCTTACCTTGCTTACTGGCTTGCTTCAGGAAATACTTTCACAGTTGGCGACAAGATCGACATTCCAACAGTAGGTGAAGTTGAAGTTCTTCCAAATACAGTTCTGGATCCAAATGCATACACAGCAGATGATTCCGGTATCGTATTGCTTCCTGAAAGAACAATCTTTACAAAAGACAATATTGACGACTATAATTTCTAAAGTAAAATAATTATATGGGAAATTAGGTAGCTGTGGGCTGACACCACAGCTACCTAACTTAGAACAGATTAGAGAAGGAGGTTATTTATGGCTGATAAAGACGGAAATAGAATCGCAAAAGATTATCAAACCGGTGTTGAATTCGGGAAAAGAAGTGGATTTTATGTTAAGGGCATGAGCGATGTTGACTGGGGAATGAAAACCCGTCTGTCTCGGATTTTCCAGCCTGAGAGCGGTAATACGGTTATGCTTGCTTTCGATCATGGATATTTCATGGGATCAACAGCAGGACTGGAAAGACTGGATCTGTCAATGCCGCCGCTAATCCCTTATGTGGATGTGTTGATGGCAACCAGGGGAGCTTTGAGATCGTGTATCCCGCCGGAATTTAACAAGGGAATTGCGCTCCGCTGCAGTGGGGGTTCTTCCATGATGGATGAGGACCTTTCCCATGAAGTAATTGCAGTTAACATAGAAGATGCCATTCGTATGAATGCTTCCTGTATGGCAATCCAAACCTTCATCGGCGCAGCCGGAGAGAAGTCCAGTATTGAAAATCTCTGCAAAACCATAGACGCAGGAAATCGGTATGGTATTCCAACACTTGGTGTAGTAGCGGTAGGAAAGAATATGGAACGTACCCCAGCATTCTTTAAACTGGCAACTCGAATGCTAGCAGAATTCGGTGCTCAGATTATTAAAACATATTACTGTGACGATTTTGAAGAAATCACTGCTGCATGCCCAGTACCGATTATCGTAGCCGGAGGAAAGAAGGTAGCTGAAAAGGAAGCTCTAACCATGGCATTTATGAGCATGCAGGGTGGGGCAAGCGGTATGGATATGGGCAGAAATATCTTCCAAAGCGATTGTCCCATCGGGATGGCAAAAGCAATCGGAGCCATCGTACATAAAAAAGCGAATGTGAACGAGGCCTATGATATCTACAGAGAAGAAAAGGGCCTTTCCAACGGCTTGACAGAGTAGCAATTTGTATAGTATGATAACTTTGGTTAATCGAGACTTTTAGCATAACCATGATAATTGGTCTATGCTTGAAGTCTTTTTTAATATAATAACTGGAAGAATAAAAAAGGGAGATCGTTGATAATGGGTGGTTTTGAATTATATGCAATTGCTTTTGGTCTATCCATGGACGCATTTGCGGTTGCAATTACCAAGGGTTTATGCCTGAGCAGGATGCGGTATAAATATGCATTGATTACCGGTTTGTTTTTTGGAGGATTTCAGGCTCTCATGCCGTTGATCGGATATTATCTTGGGGTGCAGTTTGAAGAATATTTAACGTCTATTGATCACTGGGTCATCTTCGCATTGCTCTTTCTGATCGGAATCAACATGATCCTGGAATCTCGCAAAGAGGAAAAAGAAAAATGCGATACATTAAATTTCAAAAATATGACAATCCTATCCTTAGCAACTAGTATTGATGCATTGGCAGTTGGAATCACCTTTGCATTTTTGCATGCAGATATCATTGTCAGTATTACGGTGATCGGATTGACTACATTCATTTTATCTTTTTTCGGTGTTGTAATCGGCAATATGTTTGGCTCCCGGTTTAAATCCAAAGCGGAGATTGCGGGTGGAATTATTCTAATATTGATCGGGACAAAAATACTCTTTGAACATTTGGGAGTAATCAATTAATTAAAAAATGTATGATGTTCTAATTGCAATATCATTTTCACGTTAAGGAAGCGAATATAAATTATTAAGAGAGCAGGTTTCAACCAGCTCCCTTTTTTCTTTCCTTAATTGACCAATTGGCCTGATTAAGGATATAATTATTGAAAGAGCAGGAAAGGGATGAGATGAATGAATAATTTTGATTATGAAAATAGGACTCGAATTATCTTCGGAAAAGACAAGCAGAAAATGATAGGGCAATTGATAAAGCCCTATGCCGATAAAATTCTGTTTCATTATGGAGGGGAAAGCATCAAGCAGAGTGGTCTGTATGAAGAAGTAGTAGCATCCCTTTCAGCTGCAGGCGTGGAAGTCATTGAACTAGGGGGTGTTAAGCCGAATCCGAGACTGTCAATGGTTTATGAAGGGATCAGGCTCTGCAGAGAGCACAGGATTCATTTTGTTCTGGCGGTGGGCGGCGGAAGCGTGATCGATTCGGCGAAAGCCATTGCATTGGGGGTTCCCTATGACGGTGATGTTTGGGATTATTATCTGACGAAGAAACAGCCCGACCAGGTGCTGGACCTTGCAGCCATACTGACCTTGCCTGCAACAGGCTCGGAATCCAGTGACAGCTCTGTTCTTTCAAATGAGGAGCATCAGTTAAAGATGGGATTCAGTAGCGACAAGATCAGACCACTGTTCAGCATCATGAATCCGGAGCTGTTTTACACGCTGCCGGAGAATCAGGTTGCGAACGGTGTATGTGATATGATGAGCCATATTTTAGAACGTTATTTCACCAATACGACCCATACAGATGTAACCGATGGGCTTTGCGAAAGCACCTTGAAGGTTATTATGAAGAATGCAGAGATTCTTAGAAAAGATAGCAGGAACTATGACGCTTGGGCGGAGATCGCATTTGCGGGGACCATTGCCCATAATGGGCTACTGGGATTGGGAAGGGCACAGGATTGGGCCTGCCACAAAATGGAGCATGAATTAAGTGCGATCTATGATGTCGCACATGGCGCAGGCTTGGCCGTTATGACGCCTTCCTGGATGCGATACGTAAATCAGACAAATCGTAATATGTTTCTTCAATTTGCAGTGAATGTCATGGGTGTGGAAGCATCCTTCCGTGAACCGGAAGCCATTGTGAAGGAAGGAATAGACAAGCTAGAGCGCTTTTTTGTGTCCCTTGGCTTGCCGGTGACGTTGTCAGAGCTTGGCATCGACGAGAGCAATTTTGAGCGAATGGCAAAGAAAGCAACCTGGTTCACAGAAGATAAAGAGACCCCAATTGGTGGATTCCAAAAATTGAACTGGAGAGATATTGTGGAAATCTATCGACTTGCCAAGTAAGAATTTTATGGAAAATTCTAAAATCCCTCTTGATTTTCGAGAGGGTTTGTTTTATATTTATATTGTTAGCACTCTGTGACAATGAGTGCTAAGGCGCGGGCGAAGGGAGAACCCTATTCGCGGTATCAAACTAAGGAGGATTCAACATGGCAAAAAAGCAATTTAAGGCTGAGTCAAAAAGGCTTTTGGATCTGATGATCCATTCAATTTATACTCATAAGGAGATCTTTCTGAGAGAGTTGATTTCCAATTCCAGCGATGCCATCGACAAGCTATACTATCGCAGCCTCACTGAAAACACGACGGGGATTTCAAGAGAGGATTTTGAAATCCGTATTGCGCTAGATAAGAACAACCGTACCCTGACCATATCCGATAACGGGATCGGAATGACGAAGGAGGAGTTGGAGTCAAATCTCGGGACCATTGCAAGGAGCGGTTCTCTGGATTTTAAAAAAGAGAACGAACAGAAAGAGGATATCGATATTATCGGGCAGTTTGGCGTAGGCTTTTATTCCGCTTTCATGGTAAGCAGCGTGGTTACCGTGATCAGCAAGGCTTACGGCGGAGAACAAGCTTACCGGTGGGAATCTACGGGCACCGAAGGGTACACGATAACCGAATGGGAAAAAGAGCATTGCGGGACGCAGATTATTTTAAAGATTAAAGAAGATACAGAGGATGAAAAATATGAGGAATTTCTTCAGGAATATCGGATTCGTGGTCTGATTAAGAGATATTCCGACTATATTCGCTATCCGATTAAGATGAATGTGGAACAGCGCAGAGCGAAGGAAGGTGTCGAAAACGAATATGAAACCGTTATCGAAGAGCAGATCCTGAACAGCATGATTCCCATTTGGCGCAGGAATAAAAGTGACATCACCGGAGAGGATTATAACGACTTTTATCAGGAAAAATTTTACGATTTTACAAATCCATTAAAGGTCATTCATTCGAATGTTGAGGGTGTTGTATCCTACAATTCGCTGCTTTATATCCCTGCAAAAACACCCCATAACTATTATACGAAAGAGTATGAAAAGGGCCTGCAGCTGTATTCCAGTGGCGTGCTTATCATGGATAAATGCCCGGATCTGCTTCCTGACTATTTCGGATTTGTAAAGGGTTTGGTAGATTCCCAGGACTTGTCTCTGAATATTTCCAGAGAAATGCTGCAGCATGACAGGCAATTGAAGGCCATCGCATCGAGATTGGAAAAGAAGATCAAGAGTGAATTGCTGGAAATTATGAATACGGAACGTGAGAAATACGATGAATTTTTCGGAAATTTCGGCTTGCAGCTGAAATTTGGAATCTACGACAAATTCGGAGCAAACAAGGATAGCTTGAAGGATTTGATTCTCTTTTATTCCTCGACGGAAAAAAAGCTGGCAAGCCTTTCTGAATATGTTTCCCGCATGAAGCTCGATCAAAAATACATCTATTATGCAACCGGGGAATCAGTTGAGAAAATCGACAAGCTGCCTCAGACAGAGGTCCTGAAGGACAAGGGTTTTGAGATCCTGTATCTTACGGACGATATCGATGAGTTTGCGATTCGCATACTGCATGATTTTGATAGCAAGGAATTCAAGTCGGTCTCAGGGGATGATCTAGGCTTTGAGGAAGACGAGAAAGACATGGATGCTGTGAAAAAGGAGACGGAGAATAACAAGGAGCTTTTTGACTTTATGAAGGAAGCGCTGAGCGGAAAGGTCAGCGAGGTAAGATTGTCTCAACGGCTGAAATCTCATCCGGTTTGCCTGGCCAGTGGAGGAGGTATTTCTATTGAAATGGAAAAAATCCTCAATGCTATGCCGTCGGATGATAAAATCAAAGCTGATAAGGTACTGGAAATCAATGCATCCCACCCTGTTCTCGGTGCCATAAAATCAGCGTTTGCCTCCGACAAGGAAAAAGCGAAGCAATACACAGAACTCCTCTATAATCAGGCGTTGCTGATAGAAGGCTTGTCCATCGAGGACCCGGTAGCCTTTTCCAATGCAATTTGCAATCTGATTGCTGCCAATTGAAATAAATGGTAATAAAACGTAGATGAAAGGCAATGCGTAAAAGCGTTGCCTTTCTCTTTTTTTATTCAATAGGAAGTGGCATCAGCCACTTTTTAACACAAAGCTCCATTCTCGAATATCATAATAAAGAAACTTGTAATGGAGTGACGGCTTATGTTTGAAATAATTAAGACTCAGTTGGAGGATGGAATTTTAGTCTTTCCTTCTATCCTGATTTTACTGATGATATTTGCCTATCTTATTTTTCGGATTGTTCGCAACTTATCATTGCATTCCAATAAAACCGGTGAAGAAGAATTTGAGCATCTGCTCAGGGACGCGGGTTATCTCAACGATCCGTCACAGGATATTTTCTATGGGAAGATGAATGCATGGCAAAGAAAGTACGGATACAGCCGCTTGTATGACGAAGCAGCCGCACCTGCAGGGATGATCATAGACGCAGAACCGGTACATTTTGAGTATGGGGGAAAGCGATGGATGATTGAGTTCTGGAAGGGGCAGTACGGATTGAATACAGGCTGTGAGATAGGGGTCTACTATACGGAGGAGCCTGATTTAATTATCCCCAACCTGTTCAGCGGTACCTTTTACAAGTGTGTTGACAATGCAAATCGGTTGATAATGGCATATACTCTTTATAAAAATGGCGAACAGCTTTTTCATAGAAAGGAAAAACACTGGTGGCTAACCGGGTTTAAGCCTGGTTTGTTTTCGGAGCCAATGGAATTGACGATGCACATTCAAATCGTTTTTCATGATACGGGTATGTGCCGAAGCTTCATCAAGGCCATGAAAAGAATCGGTTATCAGGAACACGAAATCATGACCAATGGCATTACAGCTGAGTTCCTGTTTGATAAACCGCATTCGCCACAGCCTCTGAGCAGGACCGAAGAAACCGATTGGATCATACAGAGAAACAATGAGCGGCTGTGTGCACGATTCCAGGAAATCACGAAGGGTTGCGTGAGCTGGCCGGAGAAGCTGAATGCAATCCGTGAAGAGGAACCGATGCTTTATGATGCGGTAATCAATGTAGGGAAAACACGAAAAATTTTCAAAGTATTTGAGAAGCTGAAAGGCTATTTATAAGAATAAGAATAAGAATGGGAGAGGTTTCAATGAGTTCATTAAAGCGTTTATCCCGTGTTTACAAATCGGCGGAAAGGATTCCCTTCGACGATTCCTCAAGAATCATTCTTATGAGCGATTGTCACCGAGGAATCGGGAGCCATGCTGACGATTTTTTAAAAAATGAAAACCTGTATATTTCTGCCATGAGCCATTACTATAACGAAGGGTATACGTATATAGAAATTGGGGATGGCGATGAACTCTGGGAGAACAAGAGACTATCCGATATCATTCATGCCCACCCACGTGTATTTCAGCTATTAAAGCAGTTTCATCTGGAAAAGCGACTTTATTTCATTTACGGAAACCATGACATGGTAAAACGGAACATGAAATACGTGAAAGCAAACCTTTATGCATACTTTGATAAGCTTGAAAAGAAGGAAATGAATTTATTTGATAATATTCACGTTCATGAGGGTCTGGTTTTGGTATATCAGAGCGAGGATGTTCAGTTCTTGAAGCAAATCCTCCTGATTCATGGTCATCAGGTGGATTTTCTGAACAGCATAATTTGGAAATTCGCAAGGTTTCTGGTGCGATACGTTTGGAAGCCCTTGGAGTTATTCGGAATCATCAATCCAACCAGTCCTGCGCAGAACCAGGAGAAAAAAGAGAAGGTCGGTAAACGGCTGACCGAATGGGCCATCCGGGAGAATCAAATGCTGATTGCCGGTCATAATCACAGACCCATGTTTCCTGAAATTGGAGAACCTATGTATTTTAACGATGGAAGCAGCGTACACCCACTTTTTGTAACCGGGATAGAAATAAATAGAGGAGAAATCACACTGGTGAAGTGGGGCGTGAAGGTGAATGAGGAGGGAATGCTGTTTGTTGGAAGGGATGTCATAGCCGGTCCTAAAAAGTTGAGAGATTTTTTCAAGGCAGAACGGATTTTTGAATCCTGTTCCTTGCAGGATCCGGTATGATACCCCGGATGAGATTGGCATCTGGAAACAGATGCTTTTCTTCATCCCACTACTGTATCAATCAAGGGTATCACCGCATAAAATATAGCAATGCGGAGACACCAAAGGAGGAGGTTCCATATGATTGATCAGTCGATTCAACTAATGTATCAGACGATGCTCAGACCACCTGAGGCTTGTGCACATATAACAGGAAGCTCAGAGATACATGATCTGGTCGGAGATGTTTACGTCTATCCATTTTTAGAAGGATCCTTGTTGGTTGCCGATGTGGAAGGCATACCGTTTTCCGGATTTTACGGATTTCACATACACCAGCATGGACCTTGCATTGCGGGTGAGGGTTATACCGGATTTCATGATGTGGGTGGGCACTTTTCCACAACTCCAAATGCCCCCCATCCCTATCATGCGGGGGATCTTCCTGTACTTATGGCCTATTACGGCCATGCCTTTATGGTTGTCTATACGGATCGCTTTAAACCAAATGAGATTTTGGGCAGGGCAATGATTATCCATGAATGGCCGGATGATTACAGAACACAGCCAACCGGAGATTCGGGTCAGCCAATCGGATGTGGAACCTTTTATCCCTGCTTGGGTTATTTTGGAACACAACAGGAGACCCGGCAAGCAGCTCAGTCCGGAACACCGCCGGTTCCATGATCGGAACCTGTTTCATTCTGCTGGTGGTTTTTCGTATCTGCCACATCTTGCTCTGACAGTATCTTCTGTTTGGATACCAGATGCTTGCAGGTATTACACATATAGCCGACCGTACCGCAGCCGGACAGCCTTTCCAGTTTGTTAAAACACGTGGGGCAATAATATTCTTCCATAAACAACACCTTTCTTTGATTTCTATCGCTTATCATATCATATTTATTTTACGATTTCTATGGACTTAAATGAATGATTTGAGACGATATGGGTAAAACAATATTGGGAGGGTGAGAATTTTGAAAAGGAAAATAAAATATATTGCAGCATTATTACTGCTGCTTTTCGTACTGCTAGCTGGCTGTGCCGGACAGGATGATACGATTACATTTTCTGCAGAGATAGAGCAAGTATTGGAGAATAGTATACTTGTTGAAACCATTGAATTTAAAGAGTTCGATAAGGCTAGCGTTGATCTTGTTGAGGCCGAATACGATTTTGAATTGGCTCCAGGGCAAATCGTCGAGGTAACGATCCGATCAGAAATCAAGGAAAGCGATCCTGTACAGGTGTCGGGGGTTAAACTGGTTCTGAAGGGAGTTGCTGAGAGAAAGGTTTCAGACTACTTTCCGATACAGGACAATGTGAAATACGTCTACGAGGGGATGGGTAATGAGTTTGCCGGATTTACGGTTACAGTGGATTACAGCTCCGTTAACAAGGTTCAGCAAAGAGTCGACAACGGGGGCACAGTGATTGCCCGGGTTTATGAGATAACAGACGAAGAATTGACCAGAATCTTCTCAATGGGTGAGGTCTATTACAGAGTAAACATGCTGTCCCAGAGAGACGACGCGAAAGAAATCATGCTGATGGCGCCGTTGGTAAAGGGTACCACATGGACATTAGAGGATGGCAGACAAAGAACCATTACCGGGATATCAACAGAGGTTAGAACGTCTTTGGGGACATACCCAACCATCGAGGTGATTACAGAAGGTTCCAACGGAACAACAGTGGATTATTATGCAAAGGATATCGGGTTGGTGAAAACGATTTTCCGATCAGGTGGTGTTGAAGTGAGCTCCACATTGCGTACCATAGAGGAGGATGTCGACAGACCAGAGATGATCCGATTCTATTATCCGGACATGCAAGCTGACAAGATCTTTTACAGGGAAAAGGAAGTTGCTTTCCGCACCAATGATGATACAAGTAAGATTTTGGAGGAAGCCTATAAAGCGTTGGCCAAAGAGAATGCGGGCGTTGTCCTATCAACTGATGCAGCGATAAAGAGTCTGACGCTGGATGAAGATACCAAGGTAAGGCTTGACTTGAATAAAGCATTTATAACGGATATGAATGCAGGTGCAGGATATGAGTCGATGATCCTTCAAAGCATTGCCAATACCTTTGGGAGTTATTATAATTCTGAGGAGGTGGTTCTTACCATTGAGGGAGAGCCTTATGCATCGGGGCACATCGAGATGAAGGAAGGCGAATCCCTTCCGGTGAAGTTGGACGGAATCACTGAGAAAAGCTAATCGATGGATGCTTGAAATGCAGTATCTTTAAAATAATTGAAAAGGGGGAACCTCGGAATGATCCCAGATGTGATCAAAGGAGGTACCCCCGTTTTTATTGTATTAATATCGCCTGCCGCGGCATTCCGATATATAACATCGTTCTGATCTGCAGTATCTTCTTCCGCAGCCGCTGCCATAGCCACAGCCATAGCCGCCGCCATAACCGCAGGTCCTTCCTGCGACAAAGCCTAACACCAATGGAATAATACAATACATTGCGATACCTCCATTCTGTTAGTTTAATATATGCGAAAGGAAGAGAATTGTTGACAGCAACCACTCCACCATATTATAATCAACTCATAAGTGAATAGCAGACTTCATTACTGACGGATAATTGTGGGGAACCACAGGGGAATGAAGGTCTTCGTTTAGCCGACCGTCTGGGCAATATTTGGTGATACCGAATGTTGCTCTTTTTTATTTGAGCAAAGGTATCGACAAATATTTTGTTTTAATGGAAGGGAGAATCCAAATGAATTATTCTGAATGGGAAGGATTTTGGGATGGAAATTGGAAACAGGAAATTGACGTAAGGAATTTTATTCAGGTGAATTACACCCCCTATGAGGGGAATGAAGATTTCCTGTCGGGACCCACGGAGCGAACGGAAGCACTCATGGAAAAATTGAACCATCTGTTCGATTTGGAACAGGAAAATGGCGGGGTGCTTGATATTGATACCCAAACAGCCAGCTCTCTGACCAATTACGGACCCGGATTTCTGGACAAGGAGCGTGAAATCATAGTCGGATTACAGACCGACCGTCCGCTAAAAAGGGGCGTCAATCCCTTCGGTGGTGTGAATATGACAAAGCAGGCCTGTGAGGCCTACGGGTATGAGCTGTCACAAAAGGTTGAAAACGAATTCCAATACCGTACCACCCACAACGATGGTGTGTTTCGTGTCTATACAGATGAAATTAAGGCGGCGCGCAAGTGCGGCATTATTACAGGACTGCCCGATGCATACGGCAGGGGCAGGATCATCGGTGATTACCGCAGAATCCCACTCTATGGGGTCGATCTGCTGATCGCAGAAAAGGAAAAAGACAAAATGGACTACGGGAATCGGGAGATGAATGTGGACAACATCCGTCAGCTTGAGGAGTTGTATCAGCAGATTAATTTTTTGAGAAAACTGAAAGAGATGGCAGCAATGTACGGGCGGGACATTTCGCTCCCCGCGACAAATGCAAAGGAGGCGGTACAATGGCTGTATTTCGGTTATCTCGGCTCGATCAAGGAGCAGAACGGTGCCGCTATGAGCCTGGGACGAGTCAGCACCTTTCTCGATATCTATTTTGAACGGGATTTGAAAAAAGGTATTTTAATGGAAGAACAGGTACAGGAAATTTTGGACGATTTTGTGATAAAGCTGCGTATGGCTAGGCATCTGCGTACCCAGGATTACAATGAGCTTTTTGCGGGAGATCCCATGTGGATTACAGAAGCCATCGGAGGAATGGGGGAGGATGGCAGAACCCTCGTCACAAAGAGCTCCTACCGGATCCTTCATACCTTATATAATTTAGGTCCCTCAGCGGAGCCCAATCTGACGGTTCTCTGGTCGAATCAACTGCCGGAAAGCTTTCAGCGGTATGCGGCCAAAGTAACCTGCGATACGGATGCGATCCAGTATGAAAACGACGATGTGATGCGGCCGGGATTTGGAGACGACTACGCTATCGCTTGCTGTGTTTCCGCCATGCGCGTGGGCAAGGATATGCAATTTTTCGGCGCCAGAACGAATTTGCCGAAGCTGCTGCTGATGACGCTGAATGGAGGCCGTGATGAAACAAGCGGAGAGCAGATTGCGCCGGCGCAAAAACCCTATGAGGGTGCGTATCTTGAATACAATAAGGTTGTTGAAATGATGGGCTTCTATCGGGAATGGCTGGCGAAAACCTATGTGAGCGCCATGAACATCATCCATTACATGCATGATAAATATGCTTATGAAAAGACACAGATGGCACTCCACGATACCCAGGTACATCGCTTCATGGCCTTCGGGATTGCCGGGCTTTCCGTGCTTGCGGACTCCCTTTCTGCCATCAAATATGGAAAAGTAAGGGTAGTACGTGATGAAAGCGGATTGATTACCGATTTTGAAACTACAGGAGAATACCCTGCCTTCGGCAACGATGATGACAGGGTGGATGTGATTGCACAGGAGCAGGTCGGGCTGTTTATTGACGCACTGAGAAAGAATCCCACCTACCGCAATGCGGAGCATACATTATCGATTCTGACCATAACCTCCAACGTGGTTTATGGAAAAAAGACCGGCGCGACTCCTGACGGAAGAAAGGCGGAAGAGCCTTTTGCGCCGGGAGCCAATCCTATGCATAACCGTGAGAAAAATGGAGCGCTGGCTTCCCTGAATTCCGTGGCAAAGCTGTCCTATGATAATTGCAAGGACGGCGTATCCAACACATTTTCCATCGTGCCCCAGGCGCTGGGTCATGAAAAAGAGGAGCGATATCGAAATCTTGTTTCCGTCCTGCGTGGATATTTCGGCCAAAATGCACATCATCTGAATGTGAATGTATTAAACAGGGAAACACTGATGGAAGCCTACGAAAATCCGCAAAAACATCCGAATCTGACGATCCGAGTATCCGGTTATGCAGTTAATTTTCATAAACTCTCCAGAAAACAGCAGCAGGAGGTCATATCAAGAACCTTCCACGAGGCAATGTGATGAAGGGGAGTATCAATTCCTTTCAGAGCATGGGAGCAGTGGACGGCCCCGGAATCCGTTTTGTGGTATTCATGCAGGGCTGTCCCTTGCGCTGCATCTACTGCCATAATCCCGAAACCTGGAGCTTGAGGGGAGAGGAATATAGCGTGGATGATGTTGTTCGGAAAATTCTGCGCTACAGACCCTATTTCGGCGAGGAAGGCGGAGTGACTGTTTCCGGCGGAGAACCGCTGCTCCAATGGGAATTCGTCACGGAGCTATTTCAAAGATTGAAGGCAGAGGGTATCCATACCGCCCTGGATACCTCAGGAACCGGAAGCCTGGACGGAGCAGCAGAACTCCTGGCCTATACAGATCTTGTACTATGTGATCTCAAGTTTTCCACAGAGGAGGAGTACCGAGAATACTGCAGAGGGAGCTTAGCTCAGGTCCTGTCTTTTCTGAAGCTGACGGAGCAGATGCGTATCCCCCTTTGGATCCGCCATGTTGTTGTCCCCGGATTGACCGACGGTGCGCCGAGCATATCCCGAATTACGGAAATGGCGGAAGAACATGCCAACCTCTGTAAATTTGAACGATTACCTTTCGAAAAGCTTTGCATATCAAAATATGAGGCCCTTGGAATCCCGTTTTTGTTGTAACTTTTCCACCCTATGTTATATAATATCTTCATAAGTAGTCAATTTAGTGGGTTCATATTGGGAGTAATCGTGGAAAAGGGAAAAAGCAATATCGCAGATAGAATCATCAAGGGGTTTATCATTGGAGCATCTATGCTGGTACCAGGTGCCAGCGGCGGGACTATGGCAATTATATTGGGCATCTATGATGAATTGATTCATGCGGTCAGTACGATACGAAGGGATATAAAAGAAAATGTTATTTTTCTTGGAACCTTCACGCTGGCAGCCATCCTAGGCATTATCTTATTCGCGAGGCCTATGCTTGCAGCAGTCACATTATGGAATAAGCCGGTGCTGTTCCTTTTCATGGGAGCCATACTGGGGAGTATTCCGCCCCTCTATCGGAAAGTTATGGTATCCAGAGTAAAACCGATTAATATTTTGGTTGCACTCATTGGAGCGTGCTTGGGCATTTGCACCATGTATCTGCCGGAGGGCGTCTTTCAGTTGGATGACAGCTTCACTTTATATGGCGTTGCCATGCTGCTGCTTGCCGGCGTCATTATTGCGGTGGCATTGATCCTGCCTGGAATCAGCGCATCCTATATCCTGCTAATGTTGGGTATGTATGATATGACCCTAATTGCCATTGAGGAATGGAACATTTTTTATCTGTTCCCTCTGGTCATAGGGGTTTTGGGCGGCATTTTCCTGACTGCAGGAATATTAGAACGTGAAATGAAACGCCACCCGCAGTTTACCTATATGTTGATCATTGGCTTTATGCTGGGTTCAATGTTTCAGGTTTTCCCGGGGATGCCTGAGGGTATGGAAATTTCAATTTGTATGGCAACCTTTTTTATTGGCCTTGCTGGAATTCTATGGATTGGAAGAAAGCGTAGCATGAAATAAGAGGGGAACCGCTTATGCTGGTCAGGCCAGATTTACGCAAAAGCGAATATTTTTTAGAATTTTGGGTATGAATGGAACAGATTGACGTTATATTTAAGGAGGAAAACAATGATTAACCATCGCATTACAGAAGGTCTTGCAACCGTCTATAACAAACAAACTACATCCAATGATGCTTATTCTTCATCCGACACAGGTACTTTGGACTATCTTGTCTCAACACCGGCAATTGTAACAATGATGATCGATGCGGCAACGGAGATGCTGGATAAGCTCCTTCCGTCGGATTATATCACAGTAGGGAAAAAGATCGATCTATTCCATGAGCACCCTTCCATTATTGGAGAAACGATCTCTCTCAAGCTTGTAGTGGAAAAGCTGGTTGGAAATACAGTCATGCTTGATGTACGGGCGTCAGATTCGAAAGGCGTCGTTTGTTCGGGGAAAATCGAGCGGGCAATGATCAAGAAGGATAAATTAATTGAAATCGCGTATAAAAGAACCCCTGAAACAATGTAATACGATCACCGCGCGATTTGAGGTGAGCATGTTGCCACAGACGAAGAAGTATTTGGTAAAAATAGCAGATAAGGAAGCGGAGTTTGACCGGATTCATAAATTGAATTACAAGATCTTCGTAGAAGAGATCCCACAGCATGAAAAGAATGATAGGGGCAGTCTCATCGATCGCTTTCATCAGGAGAATACCTATCTCATCGCGTTGGATGGGGAGCAGCTCGCAGGGATGATCGCAGTCAGAGGGAACAGACCTTTTTCTTTGGATCTTAAAATAACGGATATGGATTCCTATCTTCCGGTGGGCAGAAAGGTTTGTGAAATTAGACTACTTGCGATAGAAAAAGAATATCGCGGTGGGAAACTTTTCTTTCTGCTCATGAAACAGCTGGTTGAATACGGTATGAAAATGGGCTATGACTATGCAGTGATTTCGGGAACAACAAGACAACAGAAGCTCTATCAACATCTTGGTTTTCAGCCCTTTCATCCACGGGTGGGTAAGAAAGGCGCATATTATATTCCAATGTGTGCAGCTTTGGAGGATTTTGAAAGACACTTGGGCAAATTGCAAGAAAAAGGGTAGAACAATCATCCAAATGGAGTTGTCTACCCTTTCTTTGAGGTGTACCACAATAGAGTACATCCTCCTTTCCTTACGTCCCTACCTCCTTAAAAATCCTCTGTTAACAGTTTCCCAACCGTTTTTACATCTACCTCCATATTTAACTCTTTGACTGCCGGACCTTCCACAATCTTCCCTTCATAAGAGAATCTGGAGCCGTGGCAAGGGCAGTCCCAGGTACGTTCTCCTGAGTTCCAGTTGAGCTCGCAACCCATATGGGTGCAGGTGGTATTGACAATATAGATAATTCCTTCCTCATTGCGGAAAGCCCCCGCTCGTTTGCCATTTAGCTCTACGACTTTGCCTTCTCCGATCTGAAGATCAAGATCCTCCTCTTTCGTGAGGGATTCCAGCTTTCCGCCGATGAGATTCTTGGCTACATTTAGGTTTTCTGTAACAAAGTTGATTGCTGAGGCAGCCTTTGTTTCACGGGAAGGGCTGTAAACATCCTTCCATGGACTGTCCCCTTTGACGAGCAGATCTCTCAAGAGCATTCCCGATGCCATACTATTGGTCATTCCCCACTTCCCAAAACCTGTTGTGATGTATAAATCGGGAGTATCCTCTGTATAGTTTCCTACATAAGGTAAGTTGTCAAGTGTCATACAATCCTGGGCAGACCAACGGTAGGGGAGATCGGTTACGGTATAATAAGGACTTGCGAAATCAAGAAGTTCCTCATATTTTTTTTCGGTATGATCGCATTGACCCGCTTTGTGAGGGGAGCCGCCAACCAGAATGAGCGCTCCATTCTGTATTTTTTGGCTGCGAAGGGAACGGGTCGGCTGCTCTGCGTTGATGTACATTCCCTCCGGAAAGGGTTCTGCAGCCTTGATTGCGGTCACATAGGACCGCTCTTGATAAATTCTCGTGAAGTACATTCCGTGCTTGTTGTAAAAAGGGTAATGGGAGGCAATGATTAACTGATCGGCGGTTACCTTTTTCCCTTGATTTGTTACAACGGAATACCCTTCCTCATAATTAACCTCCAACGCTCTGGTTTTCTCAAAGATTTTCCCACCGCTATCGGTGAATGCTTTTGCCAAAGTGAGGGTATATTTTAAAGGATGAAATTGTGCCTGGCCGTCAAAGCGTACTGCACCTTTGATTGTAAAAGGCAAGGGCAGGGCATCCACAAATTCCGCCCGGATGCCGAGCTGAACCGCCGCAATTGCCTCGTCCTGCAGTGACTGAATATAATCATCGCTTTCCGTATACAAGAATGCTGGCTGGGATACAAAATCACAATCGATCTTCAGGCTCTCGGTCAGAGATTGTATTTCTCTGATTGCAGTTTCGTTGGCAGTGGCATATTGCCGGGCCAGCTCTATGCCCATTTGTTTGATCAGCTTGTGATAGATAAGATTGTGCTGGGATGTAATTTTGGCCGTGGTGTGGCCGGTCGTTCCATGGGCAATCCGGTCTGCTTCCAGAACCGCTACGGAAAGCCCTTCCTTTCCAAGTAAATAAGCGCAGGTAATCCCCGCGATGCCCCCGCCTACAATAATGACGTCTGCCTTGGTATCAACCGATAGCGCGGGATATTCATAAGTCATGTCTTTCGTTGAATCGAGCCAATAGGATTGAGGGGGGAGTTTCAGAAGATTTTGTTTATCCGGTTTCATAGATCGATGCCTCCACTCGAAAATTTTTTCTATAAAAACCTTGCAATAAGGCTTATCAATTATTTTTTACAAAAATACCCTATGATATACCCCAATCTTTTATGGTATGATTTCGAATATAATAAAGAGGTGTACTGTTAATGAGAATGATTGATGAAAATGTATTAATGGCTCAAAAAGATGGTATCTATCTAGAAGAGTTTATAAAAGAATATGAAGTTTTTATTTTGCATACCGCCCATAAAGGCGCAGGTCAGTACATAACAAAACGAGATGACCAATGGTCTGTCGCTCTTTTGGCGTTTCATGAGGCTGTCAATTCTTACGATTTTGATAAAGGCTCTTTCCTTCCCTTTGCAGAGATTGTGATCAAGCGCAGGTTGTACGATTATTCTAGAAAAGAGGGTAGGCATGACTGCGAGGTGCTCATTGACTCATATACCTTTGAATACGATTTGGAGGATGATAACGCCGCTGTCAAGTATGAGGTCATGGCAAAGACGGCAGCCGGACAGGAGTCGGATGCAAAACTAGAGATCCAAATGATCTCCGAGGTGTTGGGAGGATATGGGGTTACTTTTATGGAACTAGCTGAAGCATCGCCAAAGGCGGGTAAGACAAAGACGGTCTGCGGGAGTGCCATTCGATTTCTTACCCAAAACCCCTTGCTTCTGAATGAAATGCGCAGAACAAAATCACTTCCTCTTAAAATAATTGAGAAAAACAAGAACCTACCCCGAAAAGTATTAGAAAGGCATAGAAAGTATATAATAGCAGGGGCAGAGATCATTTCCGGAGATTACCCAATACTCTCCGAATATCTATGGTTTATGAGAGAGGAGGAGTCATGATGCAGGGTATCGTCGTAGAAATAGAGAAGAAAGACGCAGTCATATTGACAAAGGATGGTCTCTTTAAAAAAGTGAAGAACATGAACTATAAAATCGGTCAGAAAATAGCGATAAAGGAGAGCAGAAAAACAGGCTCAAAATTGATTATGGGTGCAGCAAGCATGGTTGCCGCAGCAGCAATCTGCACCATTGGAGCGTTTGCTTACTATACGCCCACGGATTATGTAAGCTTGGATGTGAACCCATCCGTTGAGTATTCCATCAATATGTTCGACCGGATTTTAAATGTAAAAGCAGTAAACGATGACGGAGAGGAACTCCTCATCGGTTTGAAACTGAATCATAAGACCATTGCAGTAGCGGTAGAGGAAACAATAGACAAGCTTGTTGCTGACGGGTATCTAGCAGATGACCCCAATGGGGAGGTTGTGATCACAACCTCCAACGATGAATTGGAAAAAGCAGAGCAGCTTGCAGCTGAACTGAAAAATGGTCTCCAAACCTATCTTAGCAGAAAGGGCGTTGTTGCTGAAGTGGATGCGGAAGCCGTAGAACTGGAAAGAGTTCTGGAAGCGAGAGAGTTGGGCGTTACACCGGGCAAGCTGAAGCTGGTTGACCGATTGCAGGAAAGCACCGGTGGAGCGATTAATAGGGCTGAATGGATTACTATGCCGGTAAAGGAAATCAATAAAACGATAAAAGAAAACCGAACGCAGGAAAAAGAGCGGGAAAGAATTGAGTTCGCCGAGGAAGACCGGCTCAAGCGGGAGGATCTTGTGACAGATGGCGGGATAAAACGGATGAAGCAAGAGGACAAGGATCAGGAGAAAGAACGTGACTCCGACGGTAAGGATCAGGACAACAATCGCCAGGATGATGAAAAGCAAAAGGACAAAGGGAGATCGAAGGATAAAGAACGATGGAAAGATGACAGTTATTGGAATGACTAACAAAAGGTAGCCTCTCCACCCACATTAACATAGCACAGAACAGAACAGTCCAGAAAAGAGCAGGTTCTTATGCGTATGCTGAGGAGGCTGCTTTTTTCATGGTCTTGGCTTTTGATGAAATCCCAAGTAAGATTTGTAAGATAATATTGCTTGTATTCAAACCGCATTCTGTTATAATAACAATGAATAGTTTGAATAATTTGAAAATTGCGAAAGGGAGTTACACATGAATAGCATTGAATTTGCAATCGGTATGGAAATGGACAATAAGAGATTCTATATGGCGCAGGCGGAGAAAGCGGAAGACAGCGGATTAAAATCGATTTTTCATACTTTGGCTGAAGAGGAAAGCATCCATGCAAGGATATTAAAAAGCAAAGCGGAAACCTTACCTTATGAATTAGTAGACACATATGCCGAGATCAAGAGCATCTTCGTTGAAATCGGAAACTATAAAGACATCATAAAGCAGATACCCGATGCGGTGGATGTATACCGGACAGCCCTTGAGAATGAAAAAAAGAGCCTCGACCTATATCAGGAGATGCTGGAGGCTTCCAACGATGAAAAGGATAAAAAAATATTTGAGTTTCTCATTGCACAGGAAAACGATCATTGCAAAGTGATGGAACAGCTTATTGAATTGGTGGATCGTCCCAACGAATGGGTTGAATCCGCTGAGTTTGGAATTAGGAAAGAGTACTAAAAACAGATGGTAGAAAGATTGATTAAAGGATTTTAATAAGGGTATATTAATTACGCGGAGTTGAAAACAGTCCGCGTATTTTTATTTGCCATTAATTGATATAAAATTAACAATGCCATTTTTGAATGGTATCATTGAAACTTGGATTCTTTTATTACATACTATTAATTTAAGGTTTAACAGAGGAGAGCAAACACCATGGGAAAGAAAATCGTGATCGTTGGCGCGGGATATTCCGGAATATTAACAGCCAAGAAATTAGCGAAGAAGTTCAAAAATAATAAAGATGTTTCAATAACGATAATTGATAAAAATCCTTTCCACACCATGCTTACTGAATTGCATGAAGTTGCAGCGAACCGGGTAGACGAAGACAGCATCAAGATCAGTTTGAATAAGGTATTTGCAGGCAGGAAGGTTCAGGTTAAGCTTGATACCATTACTTCCATTGATTTTGAAAAAAAACTTGTTTTGGGAACGGCTGAGAATTACGACTATGACTATCTGGTCATGAGTGCAGGCTCGAAACCAACTTATTTTGGTACTTCTGGAGCGGAGGAATTTACATTTAAGCTATGGTCTTATGAGGATGCAGTCCTTTTGAAGGATCATATTCATAATACGTTCAGGAAAGCAGCGGTTGAGACGGATCGGGAAGAAAGAAAGAAACTGTTGACGTTCTATGTTGTTGGAGCAGGCTTCACCGGTGCAGAAATGGCAGGGGAATTGGCTGAATATGCGCCGATCCTATGCGCAAATTTTGAAATTGACAGAAAAGAGGTAACCATCTGCAATGTGGACGTCTTAAACCGAACGATTCCTAATTTGCCGGAAAAATTATCGGGAAAAGTGGAACGGCGGATGAAAAAGATGGGAATTCGCGTCATGCTCAATACGAGCGTTGTTAAGGTCGGAAAAGATTTTGTCGAGACCAAGTCCAATGATGTGATTACCCGGGAAGGAACCTATACCGTTATTTGGGCGGCCGGAATAGAAGGCGCCGATATTACTGCGGAAGCAGGAAAAAATCTTCAGTCCGGAGGAAGAGGCCGCATTGCACTGGATCCCTATCTGCGTTCTCTGGATGATAAAGCGGTTTATGTTGTAGGTGACAACATGCTTTTTACTCCAGAAGGGGAAGAAAGGCCGGTTCCTCAGATCGTAGAAAACTGCGAGCATAGTGCGTCCACAGCCGCACATAACATCATCTGCGCGATTTCAGGACAGGGACAAATGGAAAAATATAAGCCGTCCTTCCATGGGTTCATGGTATGCATTGGCGGACGTTATGGAGTAGCCAGAGTCGGGCTTCCAAATATGATGTTCAACCTGCCATCCTGGCTGGCAATGCTCTCTAAGCATTTGATCAACATCATTTATTTTACGCAGGTGCTAGGATGGAACAAAGTATTTAGCTATATCAGACATGAGTTCTTTACCATTCGAAACTGCCGAAGCTTTGTGGGAGGACATTTTTCAAACAGAACACCAAGCTTTCTGTTGGTACCGCTCAGGGTCTGGTTGGGAGCGGTTTGGCTCTATGAAGGAATCATGAAAGTAACCGAAGGTTGGATGACTACCCCGAAGTTGACAGGATTTTTCGGCGGTGCACAGGCTTGGTATGATACAATTGTAAATGGTGGTGGTACGAGTACGACAGATGGGGTATCTGCTGCAACGGGTACCGGAGCCGAGGAAGGTTCTGCCCAGGTTGGAAATGCAGCTACAGAGGCGGGAACCGTTATTTTTAATTTTGATTTTATTGGATTATTTCAGGCAATCTTTGTCAGCGGCAAAGAACTGGCTCATTCAACTCTGGCTGATTTGGCATTTAAATTGGATATCCCAGTGATGAACTGGTTTATAGACACGTTGATCATGCCAAACGACAGCGTTCAAGTCGCAATGCAGATTTTTATTGTTATTGCTGAGATTCTGATCGGATTGGCTTTGATCGGAGGATTGTTCACCTTCCCTGCCGCGGGTTTCTCATTGATCCTGCAGTTTATGTTCGTTACGACCACCGGGTTATATCTTGGCACATTCTGGATGATCTTTGCCGGAGTTGCGGTACTGATTGGAGCGGGAAGAACCTTCGGCCTCGACTATTATGCGATGCCGGCATTAAAGAAGGGTTGGAAGAAAATACCTGTTGTAAGAAAATCATATCTCTATCATGATTAAGGAAGCGGGCATGGAACGTACAATCGAAACAAAGACAGTAGAAAAAAAGTATGATTATGAAAGTGCATTTGATCAAGTGAAATTTGAGGTGGACAGCTTGCTGTCCGCCTCACCCTTGGTTATTCGAGGCTATATGAAGCATCTTGGCGCATCCATGGGGAAGTTTATCCGTGCTGCTTCCGTAATCACCTGCGCGATGGACCGAAAGGGGCAAATCGCTGAAAAGGCTGTTAAGATGGCTGCTGCAATTGAAATCCTGCATTTGGCTACACTTGTCCATGATGATGTGATCGACAATGCGGATCTCAGGAGAGGAGCGCCTACACTCCAGAAGAAGTATGGAAAAAGAACTGCTGTAATCTGCGGAGATTATCTTGTCTGCATGGCGCTGAAACTGGCTTCCTCAGCTTCTGAGAAGTCCGATGTTGAGGAATATAGAACGCTTGAGATACCCGATTACATGGGCAGGGTTTGTCTGGGCGAACTGAATCAGCATATCAACAGCGGGAATATCGATTTATCTGTGCGGCAATATTTAAAAATCATAGCAGGGAAAACAGCAGCGCTTTTTGAAGCATCTTTTTTTTCAGGCGCTGTACTGGTGGAAAAGGAGCGGCAGACCATTCACAAGTATGCAAAACTAGGTCACAATATTGGGATGATCTTCCAGCTCACCGATGACTGCATGGATTTTGAAGAGACCAAGGAGATTGCACAGAAACCGGTACAGTCGGATTATGAACAGAATGTAATTACACTGCCCCTCATCTATGCGTTTAAAAACTTGGCTGATTTTCGGAATAAAGCAAAAAAACAGAGTTTGACTAGAAGCGAGATAAATTTGGCGGTACAGAAGACGGGCGGCCTAAATTATACTAGGCTCGTTGCACAAAAATATTACGTCAAATCCTTGAAGCTAATCAATGAATTGGATGTTGCAATGGAGAAGGAAAATGAGCTGAAATTTATTCTGGACAAAGCATATCGGCTTGTATGACTTGCGAAGGATATTAACGGAAGAATGGAGAAAATTGAGTGCTTGAGAGATTTTTAAACTATGTAGAAATAAGGACAAAGATAACGAGTACCTTCGCATTTCTCTTAACCATTGCTTTTTTATATTATCAGGCTCAGCAGATCAATTGGGGTCTCACGTTACTCTTCTTTGCAGCGATGTTTTTGTTTGACTTGACGACGACGGCAATCAACAATTACATAGACACGAAGACAAATCATCAGACACTGCAATTCAGAAGAAGCGTTGCCCTTGCAATTATCATCCTATTGCTGGGAGCCAGTTCGCTATTCGGTCTTGCGCTGGTCTATTTCACGGATATCGTTGTTCTGCTGCTGGGCGGGCTTTGTTTTTTATGTGGCATCCTTTATACCTTCGGGCCAGTACCGATTTCAAGGCAGCCTTGGGGTGAAATCCTTTCGGGCATATTTTATGGCTTTTTTATTCCCTTTTTACTGTTGTATATCAATATGCCCATGGGGACCTATTTGACTCTGGACTTGAATCTCCAGACCATTAGTCTCGATTTGCAGGTCTTTCCGATTTTTACGGTATTGATTCTTTCGGTGATTCCGGTGTGTACCACGGCAAATATTATGCTTGCCAATAACATCTGCGATCTGGAACACGATATTTTGGTAAAACGCTATACCTTGCCTTACTATCTGGGAAAAAAAGCATCGCTCTATTTATTTGCCGCGATTTATTACGGCACGTATCTGGCCGTGATCCTTATGACCACATTGAAAATACTGCCGATGATCTGCCTGGTTTCCCTTATAACCTTGATTCCGGTGCAGAAGAATATCAATACGTTTTTCAAGGTTCAGGAAAAGAACAGTACCTTTGTGACTTCCATTAAAAACTATGTCATTATAATGGGAACGGATGCCGCACTAATCTTTCTAAGCGGTTTGATTGGGTAGAGAAGGCCTTACGGTTCTTGGAGATGGGAAGCAAATGAAATTTTTTAGAAGGACAGATATCATCGTTATTATAAGCATTCTCGCGGTAAGCGCTGTTTCCTGGGGAATTCATCAATATTTTTTTGCAGAGGATAAGGGTAAGGCTGAAATTTACTATTATTCGAAATTGGTGGAAACGGTGGATCTAAGCAATGGAGATGAGCGGAAATTCTCTATCCCCCAGGATGAAAATGTGACACTACAGGTGTATCGGGACGGTTCGATTGCTTTTATTGAATCGGATTGCAAGGATCGGGTTTGTATTCATGCAGGGAAATTGAAAACAACCGGTCAGTTTGCGGCATGTCTGCCCAATGGGATCGTGGTAAAAATCGTACCTCATAAAGAACGGGATGAGGATGATGTTGATTTGGTGATTGGCAACTAGAAAGGCAAAGTATGAATGGGAAGGCAAATAAAAGAATTAAAAATTTAAATAAAACTCAAATTCTGGTTCTGACCTCAATGATTTTTGCAGCTGCACTGGTGCTCGCCATTGTGGAGAACATGCTTCCACCTTTGCCCATTGCAGTTCCGGGCGTCAAATTTGGATTGTCCAATATCGCTGTCATGTATGCCTTGTTTTTTCTTGGAAAAAAGGAGGCCTATGCCATCGGCATCTTGAAATCAATATTTGTTTTCATCACAAGAGGCGGGATCGCCGGTCTGCTGAGCCTTTCGGGAGGGATTCTGTCCATTACCGTAATGATCCTGCTCATTGCAATTTTCAAGGAGAAGATCAGTTATTTGGTCATTAGTATTTTTGGCGCAGTATTTCACAATATCGGCCAATTTATTGTTATAACAGTGATATACACGGGTATGAATATATGGGTGTATCTTCCTGTTCTGCTGATTTCGGGTCTGGCAGCGGGAATTGTTACCTCAACCCTTTTACGGTTTATTATGCCGGCGTTTCAACGTCTGGCTTAGTAAAATAGAAGTCCGGCCAAAGCAGCCCAAAAGATGAGCAGGCTGCTTTCCAGCCCCCTATTGATTGGCGTACTGAACCTTATGAATTGTTCAGTAGGCTCTAAGAAAAACTATTTGGAGGAGAATTATGAAAAAGAAAGTAGCACTATTGTTAGTTCTTGCTATGGTAATGCTTGCATTTGCGGCCTGCGGCGGCGGGGCTACGGAAGAGCCTCCTGCGGAAGAACAACCGGCAGCGGGAGCTGTTAAAACCGGGTTGGCAGTTATGACAGCTGCGGCAAAATCCGTTGATGCAGGAGAAGAAGATGGAACAGCACAAGCAGACTCTCTGGTTGTTGCCGTAACCGTTGATGAGGCAGGAACGATTTTAAAATGCGCAATCGATCAGGCTCAGACAAAAATCGCGTTCTCAAAAGATGGAAAGATCATAACTCCCCTTGATACCGTATTCGTAGGCAAAAAAGAAATGGGAGCAGCTTACGGAATGGCGAAAGTATCCGCGATCGGCAAAGAATGGAACGAGCAGGCAGATGCATTTGCTGCTTATGTTATCGGTAAAACAGTTGAAGAAGTAAAAGGCATCGCCTTAAATGAAGAAGGCGTACCAACTGATGCAGATTTAACTTCTTCCGTAACCGTTCACGTTTCTGATTTTATTGCAGGGATTGAAAAGGCAGTTGGAAATGCCCAGGAGCTGGGTGCTTCGGCTGATGACACACTGGGCCTTGGTGTTGTAACCAGCATCGCAAAATCCAAGGATGCTGCTGAAGAAGACGGATTGGCGCAGGCTTATTCCTACTACACAGCAACTACCTTCAATGCTGACGGTGTGATCACAAGCAGCATCATCGATGCTTCTCAGACGAACATCAACTTTTCGATGGAAGGTAAAATTACTTCAGACATCAACGCAGCACTGCAGACAAAGAACGAAATGGGTGATGCTTACGGTATGAAGAAAGCTTCTGCCATCGGAAAAGAATGGAATGAGCAGGCAAACGCATTTGCGGCGTATGTGGTAGGGAAAACAGTGGATGAAGTAAAGGGAATCGCCCTTGAAGAAGGTACACCGGCTGGAGATGATTTAAAATCCTCCGTCACTGTACATGTTACTGACTTCCTGACGATTCTAGACAAGGCATTCAATACCGCAAAATAACTACATAAAGCGGAAAACATTGATAGAGGGATAGATTTGTGCTGTTTCAGCCAGACTATCCCTCTGTAATGATTTTACATCTTACGGGGGAATCATCTTGTTAAAAAAACAAATAGCTTTCTTTATGATAATGATATTGGTATTCAGTCTCTCAGCCTGTACAAAGCAGGAAAAAAAGCGATATGAAGCAGAATTCCTCCTGCTCTTTGACACGTTAACCCAGATTGTCGGGTATACGGACACAGAGGAAGAATTTGCTGCTCATGTCGATTTGATTTACGATAACCTTGAGGAGTACCACCAATTATTCGATATCTATCACAATTATGATGGAATGAATAATATGAAGACAATTAACGATCAAGCGGGAATCGCTCCTGTAAAGGTTGATCAGAAAATTATTGATTTGCTTCTTTTTTCAAAGGAAGTTTATGACATAACCGACGGGAAGGTGAATGCAGCATATGGTGCAGTGCTTAAAATCTGGCACGATCACCGTGATGCCGGAATCGATGATCCGGATAAGGCAACCCTCCCAGATATGGATCAACTGGAGGAGGCTTCCAAACATACGGACTTTCATCAAGTGATTCTTGATGAAAAAAACATGACTGTTTACTTGCCCGACCCGGAAATGCGTCTTGACGTTGGAGCCATCGCCAAGGGCTATGCCACAGAGCAGGTTGGAAGGCTCGCAGAGGGAAATGGTATGGTGAGCGGGCTGATCAGTGTGGGCGGCAACGTTCGCTCCATCGGAGTCAAGGGTGACAGCAGCAGCACGCCATGGAAGGTCGGAATCCAAAACCCCATTGAACAGGACGGGGCAGATATCAGAAAGATCATTTTGACTAATGCCTCCCTTGTTACCAGCGGAATCTACGAAAGATACTATATTGTCGGTGGGGAAAAGTACCATCATATCATTGACCCGGAGACACTTTTTCCCGCGGAATATTATCTTTCTATTACCATCCTGTGCGCGGATTCCGGGCTTGCTGATGCGCTTTCCACTTCAGTCTTTAACATGCCGTTTGAGCAGGGACTGGCATTGATTGAGCGCATGCCTGATACGGAAGCGTTGTGGGTATTCCATGATGGTCAAATCAAAACGAGTTCGCATTTTGATGATTATATTGCAGAATAGGAAGTGGCGTCAGCCACTTTTTTTTTTGAATGGAAAGTGTCACGAACATTCTTTTTTTGATTGTTTGTCAAAATTGAACGTATACTACGGTCTGGCTGGGGTAAAATATCAATCATGAAAAAGGAATTTATCGAATCACTAAACACAGAAAGGTATTTTACGAGGAGGATTTGTATGAAAAAAACATTTATACTTCTGCTAATTGTTTCTTTGATATTTGCATTTGCCGGTTGTGGTGGGAATGACGACACTGATGAAGGCGCCGACAACGATACGACTACGGACGGTGCGATAGGTGATGAAGAAACCGATACGGAAACAACAGCATCAATCGTTGATGAAGAAGCCGCTTTTAAGAGTGGGATAAGCAGTCAGGGAACATGGATCATCTGTACCTTAAAGGATTTGAGCTTTGATGAAGATTTGGTTCTTGAAGGTAATTTTACAAATGGGAAAAAAGATGATGCAGGGAACGATATTGTTCAGAGAAAGATCGCGCTCTATACGCAAGACGAGGATCGAAACGTTACGAACCGATTTACACTAACAGCACCTAAATTAACGATCAATAGCCCTATGGCCAGTATCCAGCACGGAACCTTTGAGGGCGATTTATATGTTTCGCAGGATAACTTCAAGCTTGTAGATGCTAAAATTGACGGAAATGTTTATTTTGCTAATGATTCGGCAAAATCAACATTTGAGATGGATGCCGAAAGCTCAATCACTGGCACCCAGGAAGTAGAAAATTAATAAGAAACTAAATAAATAAAAATAAAATGGAAAGGGCCGATTACGGTCCTTTGTATTTTATTATGCCGAGTCAAATCTTCTCCATAAATTCTCCATATCTTTCTGGTAGGATCAAGGTAACAAAATCGAAGGGAGAAGTGATATGGAGAGGAATTATATTACAGTAACATTTAAGATGAAAGGCATGACCTGTGTCAATTGTGAAAATAAAATTGAACGCGCATTAAAAAATAAAAAGGGCATTGCAAATGCAATCGTGAGTTATAGTAAGGGAACTGCTCTGATAACTTATGATCCTGACCAAATCGACATCACGGAAATAGCAGAGATTTTTGAACATCTGGGATACGGATCAACGCAGACTGCAGTCAGCAGCATATTTAGGCCTAATAATAAAAAAATTAGCAGTATACAGGTGGTAGGGATCTTTGTGATCCTGATCGCGCTGTATATGATCATCAACCGTTTCGGCGGCTTCAACATGTTTAATTATTTTCCACAGGCAACGGAAGGCATGGGTTATGGTATGCTGTTCGCCATCGGATTGCTGACTTCCACTCATTGCGTCGCAATGTGCGGAGGAATCAACTTATCCCAGTGCGTGCCATATAAAACCCCTCAGTCAAAGATTTCCAACTTGACACCGAGTATCCTTTACAACTCAGGCAGAGTGATCTCCTACACAGTCATTGGCGGCCTTGTAGGCGCCCTTGGATCCGTCGTCAGCTTTTCCGGCACAGGGAAAGGAATTGTTGCGGCTGCCGCAGGGATATTCATGGTGATCATGGGCTTGAACATGTTAAACCTCTTCCCATGGCTGAGAAAGTTCAATCCCAGAATGCCTAAAATCTTTGCAGAGAAAATCAATGAACAAAAGAAAAACAAGAGGCCTCTTTATGTGGGTCTGTTGAACGGATTGATGCCCTGCGGCCCGCTGCAGGCAATGCAGCTGTTCGCTTTATCAACTGGGGACCCATTCAAAGGAGCTCTGTCCATGCTGCTGTTCAGCCTAGGTACTGTTCCCCTCATGTTTGGTCTGGGTGCTTTATGCACGGTACTGACGAAAAAGTTTACAACAAGGATGATGACAGTCAGCGCAGCACTGGTGGTAATTCTGGGTGTATTCATGTTCAGCAACGGGTTAGCTCTAACCGGATATGCAATGCCTTTTACCTCGGGATCCGGCAACCAGAACACCGCATCATCTGCAGAGGGTGCGAAAGCAGAGATCATCGATGGAGTTCAAGTGGTTACGATAAGTCTGGATTCCGGCAGCTATGAACCGATCGTGGTTCAGGCTGGGGTCCCGGTCCAATGGAATATTCAGGCAGAGGCTAGCGACATCAACGGCTGTAACAACAGGATCATCGTACCGGAATACAATCTCGAAAAACAGCTTGAGCCCGGTGATAATATCATTGAATTCACACCGGATAAGAGTGGCATCGTGCCTTACAGCTGCTGGATGGGGATGATTAGAAGCCAGATCACAGTCGTAGATGATCTCACTGATCCGTCTCAACTTCCTGAAGCGGATCCCTCGATCAATAGGAATCTGCCAAGCTGCTGCGGAGTATAAGTCCTAAGCGCTGGCTGAATGCCCAGACAGAATAAACAATACAATTAAATCTAAATTATTAAAAGCAGCTGTGAAAAACAACTGCTTCTGATATGATTCAAATATACCCTACGGGGGTATAGTATCACCATCTAGAAAATGATATGAAATAATCCGCAAAAGACAGGGAGGAGATAGAAATGTCACAGCAATACGAAAAGAGGAATCCGTGTCAAAATTGTTCTCTCGCCAACGGCGAGGACAAATTGACTGTCAGGGAGCAGAAGCTGAAGGACAGCCTGATCACACGGCTAAATCGAGTGGAAGGACAGGTTAGAGGAATCAAAGGCATGATCGAACGGGATTCGTATTGCAATGATGTATTGAATCAGATCTCGGCCGTGCAGGCAGCGTTGGATTCGGTGAGCAAGCTGGTCCTGGAAAACCATATTCGCGGCTGTCTCGTTGAAAAAATCCAGTCCGGAGATGATAAAATCGTCGATGAGTTACTGATTACCATAGGCAAAATGTTATAAAGAGTTTGAATGATTTAGAAAGGACAAGTGATTACCATGGGTAAAGATACATTAAAGATAACCGGCATGACCTGTGCCGCCTGTTCTGCCAGGATTGAAAAGGTCATTGGCAAGATGGAGGGTGTTGATGAAATATCGGTAAATCTGGCAACCGAAAAAGCAGTGATCTCCTTTGATCAAGAAAAAACAAATCTGAATGAAATTATTGAAAGAATTGGAAAAGCCGGATATGGAGCTTCTGAAGTCAAAGAGAAAAAGTTGGTTGATGAAGATAAGCTTCAAAAAGAAAGAGAAATACGCACCTTATGGACAAAATTTGCTGTTTCCGCTATTTTCGCGGTTCCATTGCTTTACGTTGCAATGGGATCCATGATATGGTGGCTGCGATTTCCGATTCCATCATTCTTGGATCCGATGCAGTTTCCATTAAATTATTCCATACTGCAGATCGTGTTGACCATTCCGATTGTGATTGCAGGATACCGTTTTTATACCGTCGGTTACAAGGCGATCATCAACAGAAGTCCAAATATGGACTCCTTGATTGCAATGGGGACCACAGCAGCCATCGTTTACAGCCTGTATTCCGTGTATGAGATCGCAAATGGGAATTTCCATGCAGTGGAGGGCCTCTATTTTGAAACGGCCGGGGTTATTATCACCCTGATCCTTCTCGGGAAGTTTCTTGAGTCGGTAACCAAGGGAAGAACCTCTGAGGCAATCAAAAAACTCATGGGCCTTGCACCAAAAACAGCAATCGTGATTCGGGACGGCAAGGAATATGAGGTCCCGATCGAGGAAGTGGAAATCGGTCATATCATCCTTGTTAAGCCCGGCGAAAAAATTCCTGTTGATGGCGTTGTATTGGAAGGGAACACTTCCATTGACGAATCCATGCTTACCGGAGAAAGTATCCCCGTTGAAAAGAAAACGGGCGACCAGGTTTATGCGGCAAGCTTAAACAAAAACGGAATGATTCACTTCGAAGCGACGAAAGTTGGTGGTGATACGGCCCTGGCACAGATCATAAAGCTGGTGGAGGAAGCCCAGGGTTCCAAAGCGCCAATCGCACAGATGGCAGACATCGTATCAGGATACTTTGTACCGATTGTCTTCGGAATTGCAGTAGTATCGTTTCTGGCTTGGTTCATCGGCGGTGAATCCCTGGTATTTTCACTGACCATATTTATTGCGATCCTGGTGATCGCCTGCCCATGCGCACTAGGGCTGGCTACACCGACAGCGATTATGGTTGGTACGGGAAAAGGCGCAGAATACGGTATCTTGATCAAGGGTGGAGAAGCCCTGGAAACAACCCATAAAATCAATACCATCATATTTGACAAAACGGGAACCATAACAGAAGGAAAACCGGAAGTAACGGACATACTAACCATAACCGGTGTTGAAAGAAATCAGTTGCTTCAGTTGGCAGCGTCTGCAGAGAAAGGCTCCGAGCACCCTTTGGGAGAAGCCATTGTCAATGAAGCGGAAAAAGAAAACCTTGAATTGTCTAAGGTCGATCATTTTAACGCAATTCCCGGTCATGGGATTGAAGTTGAAATCCTGGGAATTCCGATGATCCTTGGCAATAAAAAGCTGATGACGGAGAGAAATATCTCCTTGTCAGAGCTTGAGCAAGCATCAAACAGTCTGGCGGAAGAAGGAAAAACACCGATGTATATTGCGATGAATCAAAAGATCGCAGGTATCATTGCTGTGGCGGACGTTGTAAAAGCCAGTAGCGTAAAGGCGATTGAAAAACTGCAATCTATGGGATTAGAAGTCGCGATGATTACAGGAGACAACAGAAGGACAGCTGAGGCGATTGCAAAGCAGGTAGGTATCGTTCAGGTACTTGCAGAGGTTTTGCCGCAGGACAAGTCAAATGAAGTGAAAAAACTTCAGGCAGAAGGAAGAAAGGTGGCAATGGTAGGAGATGGTATCAACGATGCTCCGGCTTTGGCTCAGGCGGACATTGGAATCGCCATAGGCTCCGGTACAGACGTGGCAATGGAGTCCGCAGACATCGTCCTGATGAGAAGTGATTTGATGGACGTTCCAACTGCTATCCAACTCAGCAAGAGTACCATCAGGAATATCAAGCAGAATCTGTTTTGGGCCTTTGCCTACAACGTGATCGGAATTCCAATCGCGGCTGGTTTACTCCATCTCTTTGGGGGGCCGCTGCTCAATCCAATCTTTGCAGCCGCAGCCATGTCCCTGAGTTCCGTTTCTGTTTTAGCCAATGCATTGAGATTAAAAAGATTTAAACCATATAAGTAAATCAAATTAAAATTGCTAAGAAAAAATTAGGAGAAAAACGATGAGAAAGAAAATATTAATAATTACAGTATCCCTGCTTCTGATCCTGTCATTGGCAGCATGTGCAGACACTGATGTGGTCGGTAACGAGTCCGTTGATTCCTTTGAAAAGGTTCTGGGAGCGATGGAAAATAACGTAGCGGAAGATGAGATGAATGGCGGTTGGGCTTTGACCTCACCGGATGGCAGGGAACGCTTTATCTGGAGCAAGGATTACAGTGCGGGGACACCTCATGATGTTATGCTTGAATTTGATGCAAAGCCGTTCATAGATGCCGGGTTAGATGTAACAAAGTTGCCTGAGGGAATCCTGATCGAAGATAAGATCATGGTCGGATCCAACCTTGGGGATGAGGAACTGACCTACGATGGAGGTGCAACACCGATCGGTTCCTATGAAAAGCTTGTAGAGCTTTATCGAGATCGCGTGAAGTATCATGCAGACCTAGATCATTACGGGGTTGATGTTGGGGACGGTAATATGTTTGAATGGGCCAAGGATATGGGTATCAATGATAAAGATATCGTATTCGTAGTAGATCCAAAAATGTTCACCGATGCCGGTGTAGATCCTGTAATCGTTGAAGGTTGGGTTTTCGCCAAGGTGAAGGTGATGGACGATGCTGGAAAGCCCATTGAAGTGGACAAGTTTTTAAAACCGTTTTCGATTCAATAAGGTATAAAATATTTACTCGGAAACCGCAGTTTTTATATTGCGCTGCAATAAAAACGGTGATAGGTTTCACGGTTTCTTACGTAAATATTTTATCCTTGTGAGCAATTGACTATTTGGGAGAATAATCAATGGAAATATAGAAAACACTTTTTTCAGTCAGCATGAAAAATAATTTCAATATTAAGGAGGGTAATTACGATGGAAAAAATCACTTTAAATGTTGAGGGCATGTCGTGCTCCCATTGTGTGAACGCGGTTAAAAATGCCGTGGCCGTTCTGGACGGAGTTTCCGAAGTCGAAGTGGACTTGGAGGGAAAAACCGCAACTGTTACGTATCATGGAGATGAAGTGTCGCCGGAACGCATCAAAGAGGCCATTGAAGAAGAAGGATATGATGTAGTTTAGAGGCAATTTGATAAATGGATGATTAAGGAAGGTGCTTGCCGGTATGAAAAGCGATAGAAAAAAGGTGCTTGTCGTCGATGACGAAGTTAAAATTCTAGAAGTTATAAAGTCATTTCTCGAAAGCAAGGATTATATTGTTTTTACGGCTGAGAATGGTAAGCAGGCCTTTTCTATCTTTGAAAAGGAGAATATCTCCTTCGTAATCCTAGATCTCATGCTTCCCGATCTTACCGGTGAGGAAATTTGTATCAGGCTGCGTCAGAGATCAAGGATACCCATCCTTATGCTCACAGCAAAGGTTGATGAAGAAGATATTCTGAAGGGTCTGGAGATCGGAGCCGACGATTATCTGACCAAACCATTCCGGCTGAAGGAATTGCATGCAAGGATGGAGGCGATTTTGCGGAGAACTTCAGGAGATCTTGTGCCGCTCTATCGCAAAATGAATTTCCGGGAGGGAGATCTGGAGGTTGATCTTGAGAATCATACGATCAGAAAGAGCGGGCAGGAGGTGAACCTAACACCGAATGAGTATAAAATTCTTACGGCGCTGATAAAATACCCCAATAAGGTTTTCACACGGGATGAGCTAATCAATACCGCATTTGGGAATGACTTTGAAGGCTATGACCGCTCAGTGGACAGTCATATTAAAAATCTACGACAGAAAATTGAAACCGATTCAAAAAATCCGGTTTTCGTTTTGACCATTCATGGAATCGGATATAAATTCGGAGGAAAATGAGATGAAATTCAGTTTAAAGGCAAAACTTTCTCTGGCGATCGCGCTTGTCGTGCTGCTTACGGTCGCACTGATCAGTTTTCTGTCCAATTATCTGATCCAGAATCAATTTAAGGGATATATTTCGAGTCAGCAGGCTAAGACTGCACACCAAATCGTAGAAAGCATCAGTGTTCAGTATGACGCGGATACCGGCTCCTGGGATGCGGATTTCATACATACCATCGGGATGTATGCCCTTTATGACGGTTACATTGTCAAAGTATACGATAAAGATGGAAAAACGGTGTGGGACGCGGAAACCTGCGATATGAACCTGTGCATACAAATGATGGACAATATCAGCCACCGTATGATGACGGAATACCCCACCATCAATGGTGAGTTTACAACGAAGACTTTTCCTGCGATGCAGGATTTGACGGAAATTGGAACGATATCCATCAGCTATTATGGTCCATTTTTCCTGAGTGAAGATGATTTTCTGTTCCTTGATGCACTGAATAAAATTCTCGTTGGTGTCGGAATCGCTTCTTTAGTGATTGCTGTCGTTACAGGTATTTTTCTGGCCAAACGTCTCAGCAAGCCACTGCTGAAAACCGTGGAGGTAACAAAGGATATCGCCGATGGGAAGTACGGCACGAGAATTTTGAATGAGACAGGAACAATAGAGGTGGATCAATTGATTGACTCCATCAACCATCTGGCAGAATCTTTGGAAAAACAGGAAGCTTTGAGGCGGAAGCTGACAGCAGATGTGGCCCATGAGCTCAGAACACCCTTAGCTACGGTACAGTCTCATTTGGAAGCTATTCTTGAAGGGGTGTGGGAACCAACCAGAGACCGTCTGGAGAGCTGCTATGATGAAATGAATCGACTTGGCAGTCTGGTAAGCGACCTGGAACGCCTCGCGAAGGTGGAAAGTGACAACTTGAAATTGAATAAAACAGAGGTCAGCCTCAGGGAGTTGACGGAAAAAATATTAGGAAGCTATGAAAAGGAATTGGAGGATAAGAATTTAAATGTGAAGCTTTCAGGCAACTGTTCCTCGATTTCAGCGGATAGGGACAGGATCGGTCAGGTATTGATTAACTTGATTTCCAATGCGGTCAAGTATACGACAGATGGCGGGAAGATCAGGATTACCCTTTCCGAAACGGAGGGGTCCGTTGTTTTTCATATTCAGGATAACGGGATCGGAATCTCTGAAGAGGAAATTCCTTATATCTTTGAACGCTTCTATCGGGCGGACAAATCCAGAAACAGGAATACCGGCGGCTCCGGAATTGGTCTTGCCATCGTGAAGTCCATCCTAAGTGCCCATGGAGGCACCATAGAAGTGGAGAGCAGGCTGAACGAGGGAAGTGCCTTTATGTTAACACTTCCGAAATCACAGGATGATGTGTCCCTGATGAAATGATTGAAAGGAATAAAAGAAATGGTAGGACTAAGAACAATTAAAAAAGTAGTGATCGGCAAGCACGCCACGGATGGTGCAGGCGTTAAGCTTGTACGGGTTTTTGGAAATAATGATGTGAAGGATTTCGATCCTTTTCTGATGCTGGATGCCTTCGATTCAGAAAATCCGGAGGATTACACCAAAGGGTTCCCATGGCATCCTCATCGAGGAATTGAAACCATTACGTATCTGATTCAAGGGGATATTGAACACGGAGATAGCCTGGGCAATAAAGGAAGGATCCTGAACGGCGATTGTCAATGGATGACGGCCGGGTCGGGCATTATTCATCAGGAAATGCCGAAAGCAAGTCCGCGGATGCTCGGTGCACAGCTTTGGCTGAATATGCCTGCTGAACGTAAGATGTCCCCGCCAAAGTACAGAGATATCAGAAGGAAAATGATCCCCATCGTCAAGGAGGGGGGAGCGTCTGTTCATATTCTGTCTGGAGGCTATAAGGATGTGAATGGAGCTGTCGCTGGAGAGCATGTTAAGCCGGTCTATTTTGATGTGGAATTGAAAGGGGACAGTGAATGGTCCTTTGAAACGGATCCGGAGCATACCCTTATTATTTATATTGTTCAAGGTGGAGGTATTTTTCAACCGGATCAGCAGGAAGAAATTTCTGAAAAGCATGCGATATTGTTTGACGCTGGAAAATGGTTCTGGGTCAAAGCAGCAAAGGAAGGAATTCGGTTCCTGCTATTGGCAGGAAAGCCGCTCAAGGAACCCATCGCATGGGGAGGACCCATCGTCATGAATACGCAAGAGGAATTGGATCAGGCATTTCTTGAGTTGAACAACAATACCTTCATAAAATAGAGGATCATGACAGTGCAGATTGTGTATCACGAATTAGAGCCCATTTATGACAGCAGGTCTAATGTATTGATTCTTGGGACTATGCCTTCACCAAAATCTAGAACACTTGGCTTCTACTATTCCCATCCTCAAAATAGACTTTGGAAGGTTATGTCTGATGTATTTCAGGAGCCGATTCCGGAGTCGGGGGAAGAAAAGAAACTATTTTTACACAACCATAACATAGCTATGTGGGATGTACTGAAATCTTGCAGTATTCGGGGTGCCGACGACAGCACGATCATGAATCCGGAACCCAATGATATGAATCTGATTTTATCTGTGGCAGAGATCAGGACCATTTTCACCACGGGCAGAAAGGCAACGGAGCTGTATCAAAAGCTGTGCTATCCGATTACGGGGCGGGAGTCAATTTACCTGCCGTCCACAAGCCCGGCCAATTGCAGAAATTATACCTATGATTCGTTGGTGGAGGCGTATCGGGTCATAAAACAAGCTCTGGGATAATAATAAATTAGACCGAATGCCTGCACTGATGAAGTGCGGGCATTCGGTCTTTTCTCTATGGAGTGGGGAGCAGTTTGCTAATCGATGATATTCGTTACGATTTCACGGAATACGGCAGTATGCTTGTCGATATCCGCTTCCGTTGTTACCGCTGTGATCAAAGCCATATTGTGGAATGGCGTCATCAGGATTCCTCTGTTCAGTGATGCGAGGTGCATATATTGGTCCAACGCAAAGTCTACCGCAGCCTCTGCCTCTCCACCGTTTTTCGCAGGCTCTTTTCGGAACCAATATTCCGTTCGGCATCCCAATTGGGTTGTATTCCAAGGGAGATTGAACTCATTGATGACGCTTTGAACGCCTTCGTTGAATTTTGTGGCAAGAGGAATGTTTCTCGCATAAAAATCTTCTGTGAGGATCTCGCTCAACGTAGCCTTCATGGCATGCATGCTCAGCGCATTGGCAGCGAGGGTTCCGCCGATTCCCCCAATATCACAGAGCTCGTGGGGGATTACAGCGACTACCTTATCACCCAGCTCTTTCGTAAAGCCATAAGCGGCGCAAGGGATTCCCGCTGCGATGGTTTTCCCTACCACGACCATATCGGGCTTTAAATTGTAGGCCTTTGTATAACCGCCGACGCCGGTGCAGATTGTATGCGTTTCGTCGATAATTAAAACAGCGCCGTATTTTTTTGTCAGTTCTCTCAACGCGTCATGATAACCCGGTTCCGGATGAACAATGCCGCAGTTTGTCATAACCGGCTCTGCCAGAACTGCAGCGACATCGCCGACTTTGAGTGCGGCTTCCAAAGCCGGGATATCATTCCATTCTATGATCCTTGTCGTAAGCCCCGGGTCTACCTGGGGACCGAGATTGCCTGGCTTTGCAATTGTTTTTCCGTTTTCATCCATGATTGCTACGGTTTCGTCCACCGTGCCGTGATAACACCAGTTATAAGCTATGATCATCGGTTTCTTGGTAACCTGTCTCGCCAGTCTCAGTGCAAATCGATTGGCATCTGTTGCGCTTGTGGAAAATGACCAGTATTTCATTCCAAACCTTCTGGAAAGTTCTTCCCCGTTCCAAATCGCATCCTCCGTCGGTAGCATGAAGGTGGTTCCCTGCTTTACATATTCTGTTATCGCTTTCACTGCCGGTTCCATTCCGTGGCCGATCATAGATCCGGTATCGCCGAGACAGAAATCAATATAATCATTTCCATCAACGTCCTGAAAATGAGCACCTTTGGCATCTGCTACACAAACCGGATAGCTGCCGGCCCACTTTACCATCCAGTTCATGGGAACACCCTGCAGCAGGCTTCCCTTTGCTCTTTCATACAATTCCTTTGATTTTGGATGGTTCTTTTCAAACAACTCAATTTCTTTTTTATACTGTTCTGTGAGTTTTTCTCTATTTATCATTTTCTTCCTCCCTTATGGTTCTTTCTCTATCCTTATGTTATAAGCAAGAGTGATGCCAACATAATTTTTGGTAAGATTCAGAGAATCCATAGCTTTTCATACGGGAGGCCCACGATGCATTGTCAAAAATGAAAAAACAAACTGTCATTATTGATAACTTAGTGCTATAATTGAAGAATCAATTTGGTCAGGATTCGATAGTATGAGAAATAAAATATACGGAGGCAAAGTATGCTGGAATTATCAGTCATTCGGGATACAGTTATGAATGTGGCGGAAGCCATTACCGCAGCTCTGGAAATTGAGACGGAGATCATTAATGAGCATCTTGAAATTATCGGAGGAACAGGTCGGTATGCGCAAAAAATCGGAAGCTATGAAGAGGATGGTGATATGGAATCCGGCGCAATCTATGGTAAATTGCTGAAAAAAGGGGAGAATTATCTCTGCGAAAATACAGCGGAAGATCTGAACTACGATGCCAAAGAAGGGGAGTTGGCTGAGATATGCTGCCCGATCAGATCGGAAAACAGGATCATCGGGTTGATCGGATTAGTTGCATTCAATGAGGAGCAGAGGCAAAAAATCATTTCAAACAGCAAAACGCTGACGCTATTCCTGGAAAGAATGGGAGAGTTGCTTGCCGGAAAATTGTCTGAAACGGAGCAGAGAAACTTGCTGAAGGGCATCGTGGAGTCTATGCATGAAGGCTTAATCGCCATCGATGGGGATGGCTTCGTCAAATCCTGCAATTATGAGAGTGAAAAGCTGCTGGATCTTTCCCGCAATCAAATAGAAGGTCGTCCGCTTTCAGAAATCTGGGATTTGAAAGAGGTGGGAAGAGTTCTAAAAGGCGGCGTAGCGATAAAGGATAAGGAGGTATTCTATAAAAACAGCAGCAATTTGGAAAAAAGATTCCTCTGTACCATAATTCCACTCAGCCCCCGAAATCCGCAGAAGGATGATCTTTTGGCACATCATGGAGCGATCATCCTTTTCCAGAATATTTCCGAGGTTAGAGAGAGAATGTATAAAATGACCGTGATTGAAAAACAGACTACATTTGATGATATTATCGGAGAAAGCGAGTCAATACTCCGTGTGAAGAGGAGAATGCTGCAGGTCTCCTCCAGTGATTCTACCATTATGATTACAGGAGAAAGCGGGACAGGGAAAGAACTCTTTGCGAGAGCGATCCATGCGGAAAGCCCGCGCAGAAAGAATCCATTTATCGCCATCAACTGTGGAGCGATTCCGGAAATGCTCTTAGAGAGTGAGCTCTTCGGATATGAAAAGGGGGCGTTTACCGGTGCAGACACCAGAGGCAAGCCGGGAAAATTTGAGATGGCACATAAAGGGACGATATTTTTAGACGAAATCGGTGATCTGCCGCTGCATTTACAAGTGAAATTGCTCCATGCTATTCAAAACCGCAGAATAGAGCGTGTCGGAGGGACAATTCCCATCGACATTGATGTCCGCATCATTGCGGCAACGAATAAAAACCTTGACAAAATGATTGTTGCCCGGGAGTTTAGAGAGGACCTGTATTTCAGACTCAATGTCATTCCTGTCATGATCCCGCCTTTGAGAGACAGAGAGGGCGACATCGAGCATCTCCTTCGGTTTGCTTTGCATAAGTTCAACAAGCTGATGAGCAAAGACATACGGGAGTTCGGCCCAGATGCATTGCAGGCGCTGATCAACTATGGGTGGCCGGGAAATGTCAGAGAGCTTGAAAATGTTGTGGAATATGCTGTCAATATGGAAATGGGACAAAAAATACTTTTGGAGAATCTTCCGGAAAAAATATGGAAGAAGCAGAGAAAGACAAACAGAAAGGCAGGCTTGAAAGAAAAACTGGATGAGTACCAGCGGTCGATTATAGAAGAATGTCTCGATGAGACAGGACGCTCTACAGAAGAAAAAATTATTGCTGCAAGAAGGCTGGGTATCAGCGAATCGACGCTATACCGGAGGATTCGTGAACTGAGGATCCGCGGTTAACCTGAATAGAAAGAATGAAAGACCCCTCCGCAGGAGGGGTCTGTTTTGTTGTTAAATCATTTGAAATTGCAGTTGATTAGTTTTTAATCGGATATTTTTCATCAAATGTTATTTCATCTGCACCATATTTTATATTGCTTCTAATTTTTCCACGTTTCTTCTGAACGGAATAAATGATCATTGGAGCGAAGGTACAGATCACCGAAATTACAAATACCGGCAGTCCTCCGTCTTCAAATAACAGCAGAATCATGGCGCCGATCATGATGACATTGCAGAAATATGCCATGCCTGGATACCATCTGGCTTTTACTGTGAGAATTTCATTCGCGTCATAGCCTCTTGCCTTCAGTTTCTTTCGGAAGACGATCTGTGACCAACAGATAGCTACCCAGCAAGCGGTTCCTGTAAAGCCGGAAATACCCAGCAGATTTGCATAGAGTGGAAGTCCGTCACTTCCCCAGAGCCCCAGCTCATCGGAAGCAAATCCAATCAGGAATACGAGCCACATTGGAACGATTGTGAAGATGGTTGCGTTCTGTGGTGTATTAAAATGGTTCAAACGGGATAAGAACTTAGGTGCCATACCCTCAACAGAAAGGCCATATAAAGCACGTACTGTTCCATATAATCCGGAATTGGCACAGCTGAAGGCTGCGATAAGCGTGGTGCCGGTAAACAGCCCTGCTGCCCAATGAAGACCATAAGCGCCAAGGGTATATGCGAAAATGGATTCATCAAGGCCGGCTTCTGCATAAGGTACAACAAGCGTTAATACAAATACAGGGATTACATAAATCAATATGATTCGGAACGCAACTCTTCTGCAGGCGAGAGGTACGTTTGTTGCAGGATCCTGGGTCTCAGCCGCGGATAATCCGACGATTTCGGAACCCTGGAAGTTTACAAGAGTCCAAATCATGTAAGTGATGATGATAAAGGTTCCGGCTGGGAATAATTTCTCAAATACTGAACCATCTCCACCGAGGATAATTTGAGAACCGATGAAGCCGCCGGCATCTGTAAACGGATGCAGGTTCCCGCCGATCACGCCCATGAAGATACCTAAGCCGCAGATCGTAAAAACTGCAACGGCTAGGATTTTAATAATCGCCATAATCGATTCGATATGTCCAAACCAGGTTACATGGTATAAGTTAACCAAAGTTAAAAGAGCTAAGGCAACGATACCCCAGATAAACGTACTCCAGGCTGGATTAGCAAATGGTAATTCGATAAAATAATTCATAAATACTGCAAAGGCTAAGGCTTCTGAGGGCACATATGCAACCCAGTTAGCCCAGTATGCCCAGGCAATTCCTGTAGCGGCAGTATCGCCCATGAATTCTCTGGAATAGGATACAAAGGAGCCTCTTCTTGGTATATTGACCAATAATTCGGCAAAGGACTGCATTACGCCATAAATAGTAATACCGGCAATGATGTAAGCGATCAGTACAGCTCCCGGACCCATCTCCGAGAAGGTTAAGCCCAGACCTAAGAAATAGCAGGAACCTATAATTCCGCCCAGTGCGATTAGGGACACATGCCATGGCCGTATACCGCGCTGTAGAGTTCGTTCTTCTGGTGAGTTTACATTAAGATCGTGTTCTGTCATTAATTTTTCCTCCCATTATAAGATTTAATTTAAAAAGATTAGTAAGATTAAGAATATTATAATAATTACTAATGAATTTAACAACAGCAAATATTATGCCATGAATAAATATAAACAGAAAATATGTAAAAACGGCTATTTTTTAAGACTTTTATGTTGAAAAAATGTACAAACTCGTTCTTGCGTTATCATTTATGATAATCAATTGTCAAAAATGAATAAGGGAAGAGGATTAATTTATAGAATTTCAAAAATACTATATTGACATTGACGTTACGTTAAGGTTTATGATGAATTTATCAGGAGGCGATGATATGGAATATACAATTCAAAAGCTTAGTCAATTAGCAGGTGTCAGTACGAGAACGCTGCGTTATTATGATGAGATTGGAATTCTTAAGCCGGCAAGAATCAATTCATCAGGATATCGGATCTATGGTCAAAAGGAAATTGATCTATTACAGCAGTTACTATACTACAGGGCACTTGAAGTCGATCTGGACACGATAAAAAACATCATAACCGCACCGGGTTTCAATGGTATTCTAGCACTAAACGAGCATCATGACAAGCTTCTCGAAAAAAGAAAACAGCTGGATCGATTGATAGCCAATGTTGAGAAGACCATCGCATCGGCAGAGGGGAGAAGTACGATGAGTAATCAGGAAAAATTTGAAGGTTTTAAAAAAGAAATTGTGGAAGACAATGAAAAAAAATACGGAGAGGAGGTCAGATCGAAGTACGGCAATGATGCTGTAAACAAATCAAATCAGAAGGTTTTGGATATGACACCGGAAGAATTCAAAAAAGCAGATAATCTGTCAAAAGAAATCAAGGAAACCCTGGCCAAAGCATTTCAAAGAGGGGATCCGTCAAGTGAATTGGCACAACGAGCAGTTGATCTTCATCGCCAGTGGCTTTGCCAGTTCTGGGATGGATATTCCAAGGAGGCCCACGCGGGACTGGGCAATATGTATGTTGCTGACGAACGCTTTAAAGCTTATTATGATGATGATCAGCCCGGTACTGCAGAGTTTCTCAAGGATGCGATTCTGATCTATACCGGAGAGAAGTAAAAGTCGCTATACAAATTAAAGATATAAAATTATAAATTTGAGAATAGGCATCCGTAGCAGATGCCTATTCCATATATTTGATGTATTTCGTGATTTTATCTGAGTCGTACGGCGGCCATGGCGCAGGCGCCTTCGTGAACGACCTGAAAGCCTTTCTTCTCCGCAAACGCTACGATTTCTTTATCATACGTACCGGGTTGCAGCCAAATATAAGGGAACTCTTCCGGATTCATTTCCTCAAGACTTTTCAAAGTTACTGCAGGCGGAATAACAAAATCCACACAGTCAGGCTTCTGGGGGAGATCCTCCAAACAGGCATAGCACTTGGTTCCGTCTTCCATCTCAGTATAATTCGGATTGACGGCGTAGGTTTCATATCCGTGGGTACGGAGTGTGTGGAAAATCCGGTTCGCGGTTTTTTCCGTATTCGGAGTGGCGCCGATCACTGCCCAAACTTTTTTCTCAAGCATGTCATTCATCTTTTTATCGTTTTCCATGGTAAATCTCCTTTTCTTCATTACAAAAGCATCATAAAATATAGTTTCCCATTTTTCAAGAATTGAAACGAAAATCACGTAATGATTCAGCCTGAAATAGTGTTCTTCTATTGCGGTTCACAGGCGGGTGTGCTATGATGATACAAAATTAAAAGGTCAGTGAAAGTTTTAAAGCTGAGGATCCTGTTAATGCTATGCATTTTCAGCGATATGTGATAGAATAAATCTATTGCTATAGAAAATATTTATGGTGGAGGAAGAAAGATGAGAGCAGTTATTACCGTGATCGGTAGAGATATGATAGGAATCCTTGCAAAGGTGAGCACAACTTGTGCCGAGGCAAATGCAAATGTAATTGAGGTAACACAGTCCGTGCTTCAGGAGTTTTTTGCAATGGTAATGCTGATCGATATAGAAAAAATGAATTGTGAACTGGGAGAGCTTCAGGAAAGTCTGAAGAGTAACGTGTCTGGAATGACGATCCATGTCATGCATGAGGATATTTTTAATTCCATGCATCGGATTTAATCCACGCGAAACCGCATATAGAAACTTGGAGGTAAGGTATGCTTAATATGACCGATATCATGGAGACCATCACCATGATACAGGATGAAAATCTAGATATAAGAACGATAACGATGGGAATCTCCTTATTGGACTGTTGTGACAGCGATATTGACCGTTCCTGTGAAAAGGTGTACGAGAAAATTCATCGCTGCGCGAAGGATCTGGTTAAGACCGGGTGTGACATCGAGCAGAAATATGGAATTCCGATTATCAATAAAAGAATCTCCGTGACTCCCATTGCCATGTTGGTAGGAGCCTCCGGAGGCGATCCGGTGAAATATGCCCTTACCCTTGATCGGGTAGCCCGAGCGGTAGGGGTTAATTTTGTCGGCGGTTTTTCAGCACTTGTTCATAAGGGTTTTTCCCCGGGAGACAAGGAATTGATTGAGTCGATTCCGAGGGCATTGGCTAGTACCGAATATGTTTGCTCCTCAGTAAATATCGGTTCCACAAAATCGGGAATCAATATGGATGCAGTGAGAACGATGGGAAAGGTTGTTCGTGAGGCCGCAGAGCTTACGGCTGACAAACAGTGTATCGGAGCAGCAAAGCTGGTGGTATTCTGCAATGCGCCGGAGGATAATCCATTTATGGCGGGGGCTTTTCACGGACCCGGAGAACCGGATTGCGTGATCAATGTTGGGGTATCAGGCCCCGGCGTGGTTCGTGCAGCCTTGGCGAAAGCAAGCGATGACTGCGATCTTACAGAGGTTGCAGATATAATAAAAAAGATCGCGTTTAAAATTACTCGTATGGGACAGCTGGTGGGCAGTGAAGCTTCAAAACGTCTAGGGGTTCCTTTTGGTATCGTAGATCTTTCTCTTGCGCCAACTCCAGCCATCGGCGATTCGGTTGCGCATATATTGGAAGAAATTGGGTTGGAAATGTGTGGAGCCCATGGTACGACTGCTGCCCTTGCCATGCTCAACGATGCGGTGAAAAAAGGAGGCGTGATGGCCTCTTCCAACGTAGGCGGATTGTCAGGTGCATTTATTCCGGTGACGGAGGATGCGGGAATGATTGAGGCGGCACGATGTGGTGCGCTTACGATTGAAAAGCTGGAGGCGATGACTGCAGTATGCTCCGTAGGCCTTGATATGATCGTCATTCCGGGAGATACACCTGCTGAGATCATATCGGCCATTATTGCAGACGAAGCCGCGATTGGTATGGTCAACTCGAAAACAACAGCGGTCAGAGTAATCCCCGCCATCGGTAAGGATGAGGGAGAGGAATTGGAATTCGGCGGACTGCTTGGAAACGGTCCGGTGATGAAAATTAACAGGAAATCGCCGGCCAAGATGATCCAAAGAGGGGGAAGAATTCCTGCTCCACTGCAGAGCCTGAAAAACTAATCTATTCCATGTTTCGCCTTCCGCCGCTGGTGGCAGCGCATGTCATGAAATATCTATTATTCGGTAGACTTGAATCCACATGAAAGGTAAAACGGACATGTGGATATTTTTTTTCAAAATAAGTGCGGTTTGACTTTCGGTTTCCGACCATATTGGAGAAGGAAATGCCATTGCTGGAGAAAACGACTTCAGTTACACCGGGAAGCAGCGGCAGCAGCTGGGCTTCCATCTGCTCCTTCGCGATTTCAGATTCAACAAGCTGGCGAAACGCAGGGTGATAGCCGCCTGCAATTTCAGCATTTTCCTGGATCAAGTCAGAGCTTTTCAGTCCGATGCGAATCACGTTGATCCCCGCATTTGCCAGAATCAAATACATATCCTTTGTGGTTCTTATGGATTCCTCCGAGGAAGGGGGGATATAATCTCCGCCCAGATACATCTCGTATAAAGCGGTATCCCTTATGATCACGGTGGGATAAAGACGAGCAATGGAAGGTCCGATTTTCACCGCTTCTTTTGCAGATTGAACGGATTTTTCATAAGTATCTCCGGGCAGGCCGATCATGAGCTGCAGCCCCAGCTCGAAGTCAAAATCCTGGATCAAACGTGAGGCCTCAAAGACTGTTTCCCGATCATGTCCTCTGTTGGAAAGGCGGAGAACCTCCTCGTCAAAGGACTGGACACCCAATTCAATGATATCCGCACCGTACCGCTTCAGATTGGTCAATATCTTATCATCGATATAATCGGGGCGGGTCGAAAGGTGAATTTTCTGGATCAGTCCCCGGTCTTTATAGGCTTTTGCCGCAGCTAGATATTCCTGCTGCTGCTCAAGAGGAATCCCCGTAAAGCTGCCACCGTAAAATGCGATTTCAACAGTTTCGATTCCACGGCCGGTAAGGGTCTGTAAATACTTTTCTATCTGTGCAACCATATCTTCCCGGGAAAGGGGTTTCGTTCTGGCTGTGATTTTTTTTTGGTTACAGAATACACAGTCGTTGGGACAGCCCAGGTGGGGTATGAATATTGGGATAATGGCATGGGTTTTCATAAAAAATCCTCTTTCTGGTCGGTTGTCCGGTAGTCTGCTGCACTGAAAACCCCTTCCGGCCGTTATAGTTGAATGATGGATCCGATATCCTCAAGAGGATATTCCTTAAAAAAGGTAACCTGCAATCCTCTTTGCCGGATGAACTCTATTATTCTATCGCAATCCGGATGGGCAGAGAGGTTTCCGTTGAAGATGACTTCATCGCCTACTCTGCCGGATGCACCGCCAAGAAAGCCGTAGGGAAAGCCCGTCAGATGAACATGGCCCTGGGTAATCAGAAGAATCTCAAGGTTATTTTTATTCAGCGCTGCGGCCAGTCCCGGATCCGAGGTGATGGCGGAGTGATCATTGATCACAACCAGATTGCATTTCGTATAGCCTTGCTTGACAAGAATCTGCTTCAAACCAAATTCCTTGGCTTTATTCAGAATAACGGGATCCGTATGATTCAAGTTGTGAATCAAATAATTACCCACCTGCGCTGCGTTATAGCTCACGTTCATCGGATAGGAAGGGCCTAAATCTGAGGCGCCCATAGAATATTTTATCCCGCTGCGCAGCAGCTCCTCCTGTATCATCGGCAGTTGCGCAGGAGCAACAACGAGCTCACTGCATATCTTGCACAAATAAATATCCCCGTGAGAAGAAATGGCATCATAAACTGCTTCACTTTTCTTGATCTCGATCAGTGTATACCCTTGGCTTCTCAGGTTTTTTTTCAATATCTTATTCGCATGTTCAGACAAACAAATCACATTCATAGAATGTATTATAACGCATAAGTTGAAAATTTTCGACTGTAGAAAAGTTTCTTGCATTGTTTTCTTATCATTTTTGTTATACTATTTATTCATACTTATGAAATTGGAGCAGGCATGTTATGGTAACGATCGGAAATGACTGGGATCACATCCTGAGTGGAGAATTTGAAAAAGAATATTACGGCATACTCAGAAGTTTTTTAATCGACGAGTATAAGACGCAGATCGTTTTCCCGTCAAAGCATGATATCTTTCATGCATTAAAATGTACGTCATATCAGGAGGTTAAGGCGGTCATACTGGGACAGGATCCCTACCATGAACCCAATCAGGCACATGGGCTATGCTTTTCCGTGAAGAAGGGCGTTCAGAAGCCTCCTTCTCTTGTTAATATATTCAAAGAGCTGAAAAGTGATCTGGGCATCATGCCGCCGGAACATGGCTGTCTTGAGGACTGGGCAAAGCAAGGCGTCTTGCTGCTAAATACGGTGCTCACGGTTCGGCTCGGACAGGCAAACTCCCATAAGGGAAAAGGATGGGAGATCTTTACGGACCGAGTGATCGAGCTTCTGAATCAGCGGGAAAAACCAATTGTGTTTCTGCTGTGGGGAGCGAATGCAAAGTCAAAAACGCAACTGATTACCAATAAAAACCATCTCATACTAACAGCGCCCCACCCAAGCCCGCTTTCTGCGCACAATGGATTTTGGGGTAGCAGACATTTTTCGAAAACCAACGAGTTTTTGTCTCAATATGGAGAAAAAATTGAGTGGAAAATTGAATCATAAATATATCATAGGGGAATGGGAAAGGAGCATAAGATTTTATGGCAATGAGTTTTGGACTAATTGTGATCGCCGGTGTGCTGATTGTGATTGTGATCGGCGTGGTACTGGCACTGGCCAACCGATAAAGCAGGATATCGGTGCACTTTATTCAACTGCAAATTAAATTAAGGAGGGAATAAAAATGGGAACAGGAATGGTTATTTTTTTAATCATTATAGCAATGATTGCCATCGGCGCAATCTGGGTGATTGCAGCGTATAATGGATTTATTCGTTTACGCAATATGGTGGAGGAAGCCTTTGCTACGATGGATGTCTATCTGAAGAAAAGGTATGATTTAATCCCAAATCTGGTTGAGACAGTAAAAGGCTATGCAGCTCATGAAAAGACAACACTGGAAAATGTCGTACAGGCCAGAAACATGGCAGCGGGCGCAAAAACCATCGAAGACAAAATTCAGGGTGAGAATATGCTGCAGGGGACATTGCGCAGCCTATTTGCCGTTGCGGAGGCATATCCTGATTTAAAAGCGAATCAAAATTTTCTTGATTTACAGTCACAGCTTCAAAGAATAGAGGATGAGATTGCGAATTCAAGAAAATACTATAATGCGATTGTGAAGGAATTCAACACGAAAACGGAATCCTTCCCAAGCAATATCATTGCGGGGATATTCAACTTTACGCGTAAAACCATGTTTGAAGTGAATGACGAGACCGAAAGAGAAGCGGTTAAAGTTCAATTTTGACAAAAAACAACGGAACGGCTTACAGTCGTTCCGAATTTTTTATGAAAGAGTGTGGATAAGATGAAGTGGGTAAAAATGATCGCCATCGCTTTTAGCGTGATGGTTTTGTTTGGGCTGAACATCACTATTGCCGATGCAGAATCCTATGTGACAAAAAATTATGATGTGCAGTTGGATTTATACGAAAATAATTCCTTTGTAGTGACAGAAAATATCAAGGTGGAGTTCACGGAAGCCCGTCATGGGCTGTATCGATATATCCCGTATACGGGAACAACGACAAAGCAGGTTGCAGGAAAAACGGTTCTGGAAAAATATCGGATGAAAATTTCCGAGGTCCAAGTAGAGGGGTATCACTACGAGACATATAAAGAAAACGGGAATCTTGTCATTCAGATCGGTAGTGAGGATATCTTTGTCGAGGGACCTCAAGAATATCGCATCCGTTATCGATGTGCTCTTTATGATGACGATAATGAAGTCTTTGACAGCCTGTACTGGAACATTCTGCCCAATCAATGGCCGACTCCCATTGAAGCATCTTCCATGATTGTTAGGATGCCGAAGGAGTTTGATCCGGCCATGGCTGAATTTATAGCTGGAGCCTACGGACAGGCGGATATGGAAACGGTCCGTTGGGCTGCTGACGGCATGACAATGAATGCAAAGACAACGCGGATTCTAAATACCGGAGAAGGGGTTACCTTGAATGTCATTCTTCCGGAAGGCTACTTTGTAGGGGAGATGTCAACAACCTGGATGAAGTGGCTTATGATGCTGCTCATCATCGTTGCGCCCCTACTTAGCATACTGCTTTGGTTCCTCTTCGGCAGAGACCCGAGAATGGTGCGGACTGTGGAGTTCTATCCTCCGGAGGGAGTCAACCCGGCGGAGCTGGGCTATATCATCGACGGGGCTGTAGACAGCAAGGATATCGTTTCTCTGATCCTATACTGGGCAAACAGCGGATACCTGACCATCAAGGATGAGGGAGACGATCAATTTACTCTCGTTAAAAAGCGTGATCTTCCGGCATCCGTAAAAACGTATGAATACACCATGTTCCAAGGTTTGTTTGATAACCGTGAGCAGGTGGCCCTGGAAGATCTGAAAGAAGATTTCTACGGAACCTTTGAAGCGACGAAGGGTCAGCTAAAGGCAAACTTTACCATGAAGAGGGAAAACCGTATTTTCACACAAAGTTCCATGGGAGCCAGGGCACTGGGTGTACTGCTGATGATCCTACCGTTGTTTTCCTTGTTGCTCTTTGGTGCATTCCTGAATAAATCCGATGATATGTGGGTCATGGCTGCAATTCCGATCATTCTTTTCGCAATCATCGGCTTTGGCGTGTTTATTACCGCATATGATAGAAAAGAGAGCCTTTCAAAGGCAAAGATTGCAGGCCTGAATCTCCTGGGAATCATAACACTGGCTCTCTCAGCTTTGGGAACACTGCTTTTTAGCTATATCGTCCTGGAAAATGTATTGATTGGTTTGGCTGTCGTCCTTGCCGCTGATATATCCCTGATCTTTACCATGCGTATGAAGCAGAGAACGAAAAAAAGCAGTCAGCAGCTTGGCAAAATATTGGGCTTCAAGGAGTTCATCCGGACAGCGGAATTGGATCGGATCAAACGGCTTGTTGACGAAACCCCGAACTACTTTTACAATGTGCTTCCCTATGCCTATGTATTTGGACTGACGGATAAGTGGGCCAAGAAATTTGAAGGAATCGCAGTGGAACCCCCGAACTGGTACTCCTCGGGGTATGGCGGCAGCATGTTCAACACATGGATCTTTATGAATTCCTTCCATCACTATACCAACGCGATGCAGCAGAATATTACAGTACCTCCCGCACCGTCCGGTGGCGGTGGCGGTGGTGGAGGCTTCTCAGGCGGAGGCGGCTTTTCCGGCGGCGGAATGGGCGGCGGCGGCGGCGGAAGCTGGTAATGAATCGTTAATAAAAATGCAACAGGGCCTGCCGAGGACATTCTCATGAGAATGTCTTCGGCAGGCCCTTTCACTATTGGACATCGCGAAAGCCACACAGTGAACCGATTTGTTCATTGCGGCTGCCCTTGAAACATATAGTTGAGCAGTCCTTGTGAAAAGTAATCGCTCGCGCTTTCAGCCTGGCCCATCAGTGTACTGAAGATATCCAGGTTTCTGGCATAATCTTCAGTCAAAAACGTAGCAGATTCATCAAGGGTGCTGCTGAGGTTATTATATAATCTGGTTCTCCATTCATTTTCGTCCCAGTAAGGGTTAATATAAGAAGCCCATGCCGCCCTGGCATCGGCATTCTGATACAATTGCCTGGTAATTCGGTCTATTTCTTCTGTATTGCCTGCCTTTTGGGCCGTAATCAAAGAATCGATCAGACTGATATACGCATTTAATTCCAGCTGATACTCATCGGTCCTGGGATTTTCCCCAAAGATTTGATTCAGGTTGTTGACATAATCAGCCACAACCTGCTGTAAACGGGCATATACTGCATCTTCGTCTCCGACTTCTCTATACTTGCTCAGCATCAAAGCACGAACCCAGGTAATCATATCAAACCAAAACATCCGGATATCATATGCCAGATTCAGTTGCTCATATGTTAAGCACCTTTCGCCGTCCTGGGGCAGAAGGTTACTTGTATTCTCCGCACCGGAGGTAATGTAGTCATACAGCCCCTGGGCAAAAGCATCGCCTATTGTGTTGGACAGCTCCGTTAGGCGGTCGAAATATTCAATATCCATTCTGTAATCTTCTGATGCAAACAAATTTGCCTCTTGGATGGTATCCTGAAGGTATCTTCTCAACAGATCTCTCCATTCCGCCTCGTTAAAATACGGGTTAATGGATGCTAAAAATGCAGCCCTTTGATCGGCATTCTGTAATAAACGGTCTATATTCTGTCTGGCAGCATCTAGGTCATCCTGAAGAAGGGATGTAATGAGTTCTCGTAATCCGATTGAAAACTGATTCAGCAGCTGAGAATACTGGTCTGAAATGCTGCGGGTGAAAAGAATCCGTAGCATGTCTCCAAAATCCAAGTTTTCAAGATATAACCGCCCGAACGACTCTTCGGCCGTTCCGATCCCCAAATATCTGCTGATGATATAAATTCTGGTCCAGATCGTCAATCGCCTCCAGAATATACGTGAATTAAAAATTAAATTCATTTGACTATATGTGATGCATTGTTCGTTAAATTCGTTTTTCATTATGATCAATGCTCCTTTCGGAAGAAAGCCTCCGACTGCGCTTGCTGCACCGGAGGCGATTGTTAATTGGTAAGATCCCTATTTATTACACTCCGGTCATTGTGAAAGCGGATTATCAATGTCCACAAATGGTTGATTTAAGTATTGCGTGATGGACTGTACTAAACTTTTTGCTATCGTATTAATATTTTGCTTCATCCACACCTCGTCCTCAGGGTTGCCACGATAACCAAGTTCCACGATAACGGCCGGAGCATTCGTATCCCGAATTTCTCTCGTATCAGCAGGAATAATCGTAACGAGATTCGGATCAGGGTATATCTCTTTTAAGTTTTCTGCTGTATAATAGGCGGCTCTTTCACCTCCAACGGGGGTGTAGGCATAATGATATACATTTAAACCTTGTAACGGAGGTTCTGATCCCTCCGACGAATAACCGGAATAAAGCGCCATATACAGCTCATAGATTCGCTCCCTGGTTTGATCAATGATCTCATCTATGGAATCTCCGGGATTGTTTCTTGTAAAGTCAATGGCATTGACTTTTAAGTAAGGTACCATGGCATCTACGATAAGATTCATATAGTATTCCTCATTGCCACCGGTTACGTATTCATTCTCTTGGGTTGAGGGGCTCAAATATACTGTAGGCACTAAAAATACCTCCTTTTACCGATCTCCAATGCTTCAAGATATATATCCATGTATACTCATGACGGAAATGGATTATGCCCATACAAATAAAAAGTAAGCATAAAATGTCTGAAGCTCAGATCAACTGGTCGATTGTCGGATTCACGTGCCAGTACTCCGTCAACCGCCTGTATTCTTCATGGGAGGCTGAACGATTTTTGCCGGTTTTGACCGCCCGGATCATAATATTCTTTGCGGTATGTTCAAGACTTGTGAATTCGATCATGGAGACATCATAACCTTGCGCTTCCAGCTTTAAGCCGCGTAGACCATCAGTCAGGATGGAGCAGAACCGTTCGTTGAGGATTCCATGCTTTAATAGCGGAGTGTGCAGTTCGTTTGAAATCTGGCTAAACAGTTCGTGCTGGCAGCAGGGAACGGATAAGATCACCGAAGCACCCCAGCCTACAGCTTTTATCAAGGCATAATCTGTCGCCGTATCGCATGCATGCAGTGTTACGACCATATCGGCTTTCCCCTGTTCCGTATACGCGGCAATATCACCCTTCAGAAATTGAAGCCCTTCATAATTCAGGTCTTGCGCCACATGATTGCAGAAATCAATCACGTCTTCTTTTAAATCCAGTCCGATGATTTCAACTGCTTTTCCTGATTGCAGCTTCAGATAGTAATAAAGGGCAAAGGTCAGATAAGCTTTTCCGCAGCCAAAATCCACAATGCGCAAGGGCTCAGTTTGATACGGTAAATAATCCAGCACATCGGAAATGATCTCCAGAAACCGGTTGATTTGTCTGAATTTCGCATAGTGCTTCTGGATTACCTGTCCGCTTTGGTCCATGACGCCAAGGCGGATTAAAAAGTCACAGGGAACATGATCGGGAATGATATATTGCTTTTCATAGTTGTGGCTGAGTCCCGGCATTGTCTTTGTTGCCGGTTTTTTTATGATTCTAGGCTTGTACGGATTGGAGGCGAGAATCTGATAATCTGCATCCACGCAGAATAAATTCACCTGCTTAAAGAGATCCGTGACCAATTCTGTGCAATGAGCCAGGCATTGCTCTTTATTTACATTTTTATGAGTTACCTTGTTCTGCGTATGATATTCCATCTGATAACAAAGCTCTCCCTGCAGTAGGAACGGCCGAAGAATTACCTTTTTATATGGATTGGACTTTTGCCGGAGATCTCCAAAGCTCAGTTTGATCAAGGTCTCGTTTTCTAATGTGGTTTTCAATAAGTCAATTATCTTTTCCATTGTGCTTCCTCATTTTAGCGGTTAAAACGATAAATCATAGAGTAATATAGCATCAGTATATCATAGGAGTCTGAAAAAAACCATGGGAGGGATTTTGGCTCCTATGGACAGAAAGAATGCCGGAAAGCACTCTTCCTTTCAACCATCATGGCGTTCTGTATTATAACTTACGAACTGACAAAGGGGACTTCCAAATACTGTGCAACGGATTGGGCAAGGTTTTTCGATATTTCATTTATATTCTCCTTGAGCCACGTAGCATCAGCATAATTGTCATGATATGCGATTTCAACCAGAACTGCGGGACCCTTGGTTCCACTAAGCTCTTTATGGGTTGTGGTTGCGATCGCGGTCACTAGGCTTGGATTTGGGTAGATGCTTTTCAAATTTTCGGTAATCATATCGGCAGCCCTGCGGCCTTGTTCATTTGTGGTGTTGTAGTAGACGTCAGGGCCCTGTAATACTCCACGTATCGTATCAGGAGAGACGTTGGAGTGCAGTGCCAGATGAAGGTCATAGTTGCCGGCATTTGACTGTGCAATTATCTGCGATAAGGTATCGTCGGGATTGTTCCTGTTAAAACCGATGCCGCTGCCTCTTAGATATGGTACCATAGCATCTGCAATTCGGTTCATATAGTATTCCTCGTTGCCGCCGGTAATATAGGGGCTAAAACCGTGAACAGATGGACTTAAATATATGGTAGGCACAAAATCACCTCCTTATTAATTTGTGGTATGCTGCCAGTTTTCGGATGTCGGTGTATTTGGGACATAGTTCTGCTGATGTGGTTCCACAAAGGGGACTTGCAGGAATTGAGCGACAGATAGCGCCAGATTCCGGCCGATTTCCTCAATATTATTTCTGATCCAGTTTGCATCCTCGGGATTATCATAATAACCAAGCTCAACCATAACCGCCGGCGCATTCGTCAGACTTAATTCCAGCATTGCAAAATTCGGCACATAATATACCAGCTCCGGTACGGGATAAATATCTTTCAGATTTTGATAAATAATGTAAGCGGCTTTTTCCCCACCCACTGGACTGATGGCATAGTGAAAGACTTCAATGCCACGCAAAGGAGCATCATGTCCGTCTGGTGTGCCTCTGGCCTGAAGGGCTAAATGGAGATCATAGTGGTGCTCGTTTGAGCGTTCTATCACTTCTGGTACGGAATCACCCGGATCGTTTCGCGCAAACTCAATCCCACTGGCTCTTAGGTACGGGATCATGGCATCCACGATCAGATTCATATAGTATTCTTCACTACCTCCATTGACAAAGTAATTGAAATGCTGCGTGGAGGGACTTAAATAAACCCTGGGCATCGAAAAAGATTCCTCCTTTATGGCTGTGTTCCAGCCTATAATTATAGTATGCAAAAAAAAATTACTGGTGAATTGAATATCTTATATGCATAATTTTGATTATCTGGTATAATAGTAAGGTTGAAAATACAGAAAGCAGGAAAATCAATGAATGAAAAACAAAAGATCATAAATATTGCTGTCATCGCCCATGTTGACGCAGGAAAATCAACTCTGGTGGATGCGTTTTTATCCCAAAGCGGAGTCTTTCGGGAGAATGAAGAGGTCGTAGACTGCATCATGGACAGCAATGACATAGAAAGAGAACGCGGAATCACAATTTATTCAAAAAATTGTTCCGTCATGCACAATGATGTAAAAATAAATATTGTGGACACGCCGGGTCATGCTGATTTCTCTTCTGAAGTGGAACGTATCATCAAAACGGTGGACACTGTAATATTGCTCGTGGATTCCAGTGAAGGCCCTATGCCCCAAACAAGATTTGTACTGCAGAAATCTCTGGAAATGGGACTGAATCCGATTCTGCTGATTAACAAGATTGACAAGAAGGATCAAAGAGCAGTAGAAGTTGTGGACATGGTATATGAGCTCTTTATGGAGTTAGAAGCCAATGATGACCAGCTGGATTTCCCGATTCTTTACGGTGTTGCAAAGCATGGAATCGCAAAAACTGAAATGGAACACGAAAGTGACGACATAACACCTCTTTTTGACACGATTATTCAGCATGTTGAACCGTATCCCGACTATAATGAGGAACCGCTTCAGATGCAGGTTTCCACTCTTGCCTATGACGACTATATAGGAAGACTGGGAATCGGAAGAATCTATAAGGGAACCCTCAAGACAGGGCAGACCGTTTCTGTATGTAAAGAAGATGGCAGTGTCGTTCAGAGAAAAATCAATCAAGTATTCGTTTATAAGGGATTAAAGAGAACTCCTGTAGAGAGTGCAGAGAGTGGAGATATTGTTGTGCTCGCCGGAATTTCAGATATTACAATCGGTGAGACCATCTGTGATGATAAAAATCCGCTTCCCTTGGAAGTGATTCACATCGAGGAACCGACCTTATCCATGAATTTCATGGTCAATAAATCTCCATTTGCCGGAAAGGTGGGCAAGTATGTCACATCAAGACATCTGAAAGAGAGGATGGAAAAGGAGCTAGAGGTAAATGTTGGACTTCTGGTTGAGCCTCTGGAAAGCACAGATGGCTTTAAGGTATCCGGAAGAGGAGAGCTTCACCTTTCCATTTTATTAGAGAATATGAGACGAGAAAGCTATGAAGTTGCTGTTTCAAAGCCCGAGGTTATCATGCATCGGGATGAAAAGGGAAAGCTTCTGGAGCCCATTGAAAAGGTAATTATTTCTGTTCCCGATGAGTATGCGGGATCCGTCATATCAAAGCTGAATATCAGAAAAGGCATTATGACCGGAATGTCAGGGAAAGACGGATATTCCAAGCTGGAATATCTCGTTCCTACAAGAGGGTTACTGGGTTATCGAACCGAGTTCATCAACGACACGAGAGGTGAGGGCACTTTGGTACGAAGATTCGAATGTTTTGAACCACATAAGGGAGACATTCCACAGCGATCCAACGGAGCTGTAATCGCGCAGGAAGAAGGGGTCTCAACACCATATGCATTGTCTAATATCAGCGAGCGAGCTACCTTATTTATTGAACCAGGTACCAAGGTTTATGAGGGAATGATCGTCGGAATGAACAGCAGAAATGAGGATATGGTTGTAAATGCCTGCAAGGCAAAAAAGACGACTAATATGAGAGCAGCAGGAACTGACGATGCAGTCAAGCTTCCCCCTGCGAGAATCTTCACCTTAGAGGAAGCCCTTGAGTTTATTAATGACGATGAATTGGTAGAAATCGTACCAGACGATATTCGATTAAGAAAGAAACACCTCAAAGAGCTGGAACGCAGAAGAAACAGCAGGTAATCATCAAAATTGCAAAGTGGAGACTGCCCTTTATGTTAGGCAGTCTCTACTTTTTTTTCGGTAAAACATAAAAAGGGTTGACAAAGTGTGACTACAAACGTAAACTAAAAATGGATTACGAATGTAGTCAATAAAGGGCGTATAAATTGGAAGGAGATTCAATAAGGTGGAATTGCTGGTGAACATGACAATCGGGGGAACAATAACAGCATGCTTGATCTTGCTGATCAAGCTGCTGCTGAAAAACAAGCTTCCACCGAAATGGCATTTTTATTTATGGATCATACTAGCGGTGCGGCTCATGATCCCCAGTCTTCCAGAAAGCGACTTCAGCCTGCTGAATGCCATTCCGGCCACACAAAATATTACAATGGCACAGGGCACGGAGTCGAATTCTATCGATCCTGCAGGCCGGACGGATTTCGGATACGGAGAAGGCAATCTCATTTTGAAATCACCCATTCCAGGAATGGAGCAGCAAAGGTCCTTTTCTGGACAGGAACCCGGAGTGAGTCTGCTGTTTGCAGGGTGGATGACGGGTTCGGTTCTCATGATAGGCTATTTGGCGGGGGTATATTGGTGCATCTATAGAAGATCAAAGAAACTGCCTGCGTGCAGAGACGCTGAAGTTTTGGAATTATTCAGGGAATGTAAAAAAGAAGTCGGGATTGATTCTAATCGGATCACACTGCGATTGGGAGGAGATACGCCGATGCTTCAGGGAGTCATGAAACCAACTATTCTGATTCCAGAGGGATATTCAAAGGAAGAGCTTCGTCATGTATTGATTCACGAGCTTTGCCACTACAAGCATAAGGATATTCTGGTCAATATCATATGCTCTGCATTTCTCTGTGTCTATTGGTTCAATCCTATTCTCTGGCTTTGCTTTTATACGATACGCCGTGATATTGAATTTCTCTGTGACGAGCGGGTGATTGAAATTACCGGGGAGCGTAAGGAATATGCAAGGATATTGCTGAAAACAGCGCTGAAAAGAAATCAGTTTCTGTTCGCAACCACCTCCATGCAGAATGGTGAGAAGGAAGTGGCAAAGCGGATCAAGCATATAGCTTATTTTAAGAAACCTAAGCTTTGGATTTCTGTGCTGGCCATTTTGGTTGTATTGGCAACCGGTGGGATTTGTTTAACCAACGCATCGGAAAATACGGTGAATATCAGCGTGGCCGACTCTTTTATTACAATCCCGGAAAGCTGGTTCAACGCTTCCGCCACTGAGACGTTGTTTTTCGACGAAAACGGAGCAAGCTTCGGCGGCATTTCCTATACAAAAACGGATTTAGGAGAAAATAAGGAAGAGAATTTTGAGTTGTCAGGATTACCGATCCCCAACCATGCAGAGGTGTTGGAACGAAAAGTTCTGAGAGAAGAAGACAAGATTCTGATCATCGTAAATCTTGATTTTGATACAGAGACTGCTGCGCAGATCGCAGAAAGAAACGCAGCAGGCGACAACGCTCCGGCCATGAAAATAAACCAAAACTATATTTTCCTTCTGCCGGATATCAATTCAGATGACGTTTATACCGTATGGGCGAATAGCAGCCGGGTAACGGAAAGGCAGCTGATCAAGATCGCAAGGACCTTGCACAAAGAACCATATCCGCAAGGATATCAACCGGAGGTTGCGTATCAGGGGGATTGGGTTGAGACTGCCGATCAATTGCTGAGGGAGTACTTTATAAATTATGCCAATGCAGAGATGTCCATGACCTCCGATATCAGCGGATACCGGATTGACAAAGACAGTATCGTGCAGTATCAAGATCAGGAAGCATCCTGGAGTCTGATTCATCCCAACGTGGTTGTATTATGGGTGGATTATACTTTGGATATTGCTTATCCGGATCAATACTCTTTCGCGGGAGGCGACTTCGAGATCGGAGAAGGGAATAAATCGAAGATCTATAAAGATCAATTGGCAGTCTTCCAATTAGATCATCAAGGAAATGCGAAGCTTCTGGGTTTCGTATGGGCGCAGGATCGCGGGGAATTGGGCGATGATCCGGCGATTCTCCGTACCATTGGTTATGCAGATCCCGCGCTGCGGCCGGAGGCTCTGGTGGCTTTAAAAATACCGTATATCGGAGACCACAGCAAGGTCGGACGCATCATCGGCAGCCTCCCTCTTGCAGAATACGGTTCGGGTCTTGCACTGCATACGAAGGAAGAGCCCTATGGACTCACGATGAATTATGACCTTACCGCGTTGGGTGACAAGATTTTTAAACCGAGACCTGATAGAGCAATGACCGACAGCAGCGGCTGGGAACCCAATCCATATTTGAGCGCTCAGCTTTATAAAAATAGTGCGGTTCTTCTTTCCCTCATCGACAACTGTTCTGAAGTGGAGTTCAAGATCACAGGGCTATCTGAAACGGGGATTCCCTATACCTATCATTATTTAATGGATCGGGAGACGCTACAAAAGGAGCTTTCCATGGATCCGAGAGTATACACGGAAAGTCCGGACACTTTTACAGAATTGCTCGCAAAGTTGGAAGCGGCTCAATCGAAAGGGGAATAGAATAGATGGAAACGAAAAATATGAGTATCAGCGAGTCCGAATGGAAGATCATGCGGGTTTTATGGGAAACACCCGATCTCACAATGCGGGAGATCACAGCGGGTCTTGAAGAGACGGAGTGGAGTTATACAACCATCAGAACCCTCGTCACCCGCCTTATGGAAAAGGGAGCAATCTCTGCCGATAAGTCCTCGAATAATTTCAAATACTATCCTGCAGTTATGGAAGACGAGTGCAAACGAAAGGAAATGAGACGGTTTCTTTCCCGCGTATTTGACGGTTCCGCCTCCATGCTGGTTTCCGCCCTGACAAAGGACAGCAATTTGACGCAAGAAGAACAGAAGGATTTGATGGATATCATAGAAAAAATGGATTCTTAATAAGGAAAGAAAGAAATCACATTTTAATTCTTTAATAAAAATTCGATGGCAGGCATGTCATCGTATTTTTTCCGATTCATATAGGTTGCGATTCCTTCTAAATAGGTATGGTGATGCTCAATTGCCTTCGAGAATGCTTGAATGAACTGAACGCAGCAGTCCTCGGTCAATCCCCTGCGATGGGCGCTGATTCCGATGAGATAAAATTTGATCAATGCATAACGAATTGCCAGCATCCGATATGCTTCAAAAGGTTTTGTACTTTCTGATGCAGGGAAAAGACCACCAAAAACGTAGTTTACCAGATAATTTTCGATCAGATACTCATGGCTTTGCATAAAAGGCTTATAAAACTGCTCGTAAGCCCTTTTATATTTTTTGACTTCCGTGTCCTGATCCGACTTTCCGGAAATACCGAGGCCCTCCGATAACTCTTCCGTAAAACGGACATATTTTTGACTGTCGATTTCTGTAAGCGTGTTCAGTTTATCTGTAACTTCCTTCATGAAACGGAGCTGCAAGGCAGGATTTGCGTCATTGGAGGTTATTTCTGCCCACCAACCATCCATCTCAATTCTTTCTGAAAAAGAGTCCATCAGCGTCTGAACAGGAAAACCTTCACGGCCCTGTGTGGATTTTTGAAGCGCGTTATAAAAATGCCCCAGCATGAAGATCCGCTCCCATAGCGGATAATTCCTGTTTTGGAGCAGTGAGATGGTGAAATTGCGTAGTCCTTCGAAATCGTTCAACATACTGTTTCCGTTATGTTCGGTGGTATTCAAGGCGATATTAATGATCGTATTTGGCGAAGTGTTTTGTTGTTCGATTATAAATGCAAGGCCCTCTTGTCTCGTTAAAACGAGACGGGCGGCTTCCGGGCAGGATACGTTCACAGAATACTCTGTTACTCCATTGACTTCGTTGGCATAGCGCGGATAAGCCGAACATACATTGGAAAGATACGCATGCCCCAGCTTTGCCTGTATCATGCAAAGCTGTTTTTCATTTAGAAAGGGACATCGATTGTTCTTCTCAAGCTCCACAATGGCAAAATCTACATTACGATCATAGGAGTTAGGGTTTTCATAAATGGAGTCTCGGAAAAGCTTTGAAAGCGCAACATCCTTCACCATTTGATATTTATGATAGGTTTTTTTGTCTATCTCTACATCCCATCCAATGCAGCAGTTGTCGTCGCAGCTGCTTCCTATGCATTGAAACTCCTTGAAATAAACCGGCATTCGAATATGCGTTTTTTTTTTAGTCATTTTATTTTCCCAATAGTTTCTTCAGCATACGTTGAAGCAGAGGATTGTGCGGATTCTCAGCATTTTTGGAACCATTAGGTGCCGAATTTGTGCTTATATGAGTTGGTTTTACGTGTTCTCTCGGACCTTCTGATCGTTGTGGGATTGGTACTTCCGGCCGTCGTTCTCTTGGTACTTCCGGCCGTCGTTCTCTTGGCACTTCCGGTCGTCGGTCCCGCTGTGCTTCCGATCTTCGCTCTTTTGGAGCTTCTGAATGTCGCCCTCTTGGACCTTCCGGATGAGGACGATGCTTATCCTGATGACCGGCAGGCTTTGTGCGGGATTTATTTTTCATAGCTTCCTTCGGAAGCGAAGCCAAAACACTGGCCTGATATTTTTCGCTGATCCATTTTTCGGCATCCGCTCTGCACGCATTGATCATTGCATCGGAAGGCAATTCCGATTCTTCGATCATAGCTCCGGTATGTTCCTCAATTTCATAGAGACTCATAAGATCTTCTCCCGTTACAAAGGTGATGGCACGTCCGCCTTTCCCTGCTCTTCCGGTACGTCCGATCCGGTGTACATAATTGTCCTTTTCCAGGGGAACGTCGTAGTTGATGACTAAGGATAAGTCGTCAATATGAATCCCTCGGGCAGCGACATCCGTCGCTACCAGAAATTGAAAATCACCCTGCTTGAACTGCTGCATGATCGTAAGTCGTTTTCCCTGTGGAATATCCCCGTGGATCGCCTGGGATGCGTATCCTTTTGACGATAAGAAATTCTGAACATGATCGACAGCGTAACGGGTATTGCAGAAAATCAAACAGCTTTCCGGCCGTTCTACCATAAGCATACGGTGGAGCTGGGTGCGCTTTTCATTTTTATTCATCCGATAGTAGGTCTGATTGATTGTGTCCACTGTTTTTGTCTGAGATTCGATCTCAATGGTAACAGGATTCCGCATGTAGCCCTGACAGATCCGCTGTATTTCAATGGGTATTGTGGCTGAAAAGAGAAGGGTAATCCTCCCACGTGGCAGAGTCTTGATGATTTTAAAAACCTGATCGATAAAGCCCATATCCAGCATTCTGTCAGCTTCATCCAGCACCAGATACCGAATCTGCTTCACCTTTAAATTTCCGTGACGGATATGGTCATATACACGACCGGGAGTTCCGGTTACAAGGGAAACTCCCTTTTTTAGAGCTTGGATTTCAACATTCATACTGTGCTGCCCATAGACCGCTGTGGTTTTATGAGGCAGGTAGGCAGACATCTGCTTCAGGTCGTTATCGATCTGAACCGCCAGCTCCCGTGTTGGAGTAAGAATCAGGCCCTGAGGTTCCAATTTATCGGGATCAGTCATCTGCAGCAGGGGAATACCGAAAACAGCTGTTTTGCCGCTCCCGGTCTTTGACATTACAATCAGGTCCTCCTGATTGAGGATATGAGGGATCACCTTGCTCTGAACCTCGGTGGGTGTTTGAAAGCCCATCTCTTCGATGGCTTTTAAAATGGGAGGCGATATGCCAAGATCATTAAAGTTTTTCTTCATTCGTTTATTCCTTATTATTTTTATTTATTAAAATTTGCGGGTTATTTTTTAACATACTATAAATATACCATATTTTAGCCAAAAGTATAAGTAGAGACTGCTGAACAAACCTAAAATTTTAATTTGGAGAAACCATGACCCCTGGTGTATAATAAATAAAAGAATCCAGTAAGGAGGATTGCAATGTCGGATAAAACCATAGAATCAATAATCAACGCAGGGATCGCCTTTGGTATTGTCCTTGTCGGATATATCGTGATTAGTATTGTATCCAGGATCATACGCAAGGCCTTGCAGAAAAGCAAGCTGGATGAGGTGTTGCATACGTTTATCATAAACTGCAGCAGGATCATTTTATGGATTATGATGATTATTACTGCCCTGAGCTATATCGGGATTCCGGTTTCTGCATTTCTGGCAGCCTTGGGAGCCGCTGGAGTTGCCATTGCGTTGGCTTTAAAGGATAGCTTGGGGAACTTTGCGGGAGGGATTCTGATCATCCTGACAAAACCCTTTAAAAAGGGGGATTACATTGAAGACTACCAGACAGCAGGTTTGGTTGAAAAGATTGATTTACTCTATACCACGCTTTTAACCTTCGACAACAAGGTAATCACGGTTCCCAACGGTAAGCTGGCGAATTCGACCATTGTGAATTTTTCAAGGTTAGAAAGCAGGCGAGTTGACTGTACTTTTTCCGTCAGCTATCAGGATGATATCGGAAAGGTAAAGAGTGTCCTTCAGGCTGTTGTGGAGTCTAATCCACTCATTTCCAAAGAACCGGCTCCAATCATCGGGGTATCGGGGCAGCGTGAATGGCGCATTGACATTGATTTGAAGGTTTGGTGCGCGACACCAGATTATTGGGAAGTGAAGTACTATCTTGAAGAGCAAGTTAAGCTCGCCTTTGACGAAGCGGATATCACGATCCCATTCCCACAGATGGAAGTGCGACTGAAGAAAAAATAAGGCTGGAAGAATAATTGAGAAATGATCAAGAAGCAGAAACGGAGAAAACACATGACCAAGGTAAGCGTAGTATTATATTTTTGGGTTCTTGTTGTTGCAACTTTGCTGTTTGCCAAAACTGCGGGACTGGCGGAGGACAATGAGGCAATTATTAAAATATTAGTCGTTGTGACGATTCTTTATGTCGGCGTGGTGATGATAAGTCGCTCGAAGGGAAGGGCTCTGGAGGAAAAAAGATCGGCTGCCGGGAACCGGAAAAATCCCTTCGCCCCCAGTGAAAAACGAAAAAAGAAGCGCAAATAAACGAAAGAAAAGGCTCATTTCATAGCTATAAACAAGCATGAATGGGCTTTTTTATAAGCGTCAGGGCTGTCAATGTCATACGTGCTTGAACAGAAATAAATTTTAGAAATTGATTAAAATTTCAAAAAATCTCAATTAATTAATCTTGATAGTTTTTTATTTTTAGGATATAATTTCAGAATATTGAAATTTTAACTTCTATACAGTATAAAGAGGGTGTGCACATGTCGTTGGAAGCAATCAAACAAATCACAGACAAAGAACAATCCTATCAGCATGAAAAAGAAGAAGCCCTTGCGGCTGCTCAGAAGCTATTGATTGATGCAGAACGAGAAGGGAAAGCCAATCTGGAGAAGGAAAAAGCCCAGGCGGAGTCGGAAGCTCGTTCTATGTTAAAGGAAGCAGAAGGGAAGGCTGCCCGTCATGCGGAGGAACTGCTGAAAGAAGCAGAAATCAGGTGCGGCAGTCTCAAAAAAATAGCGGAGGAGAGACTGGAAAAAGCTGTCTCCATGATCGTAGAAAGGGTAGTGAGCAGTTAATGGCTATAGTGAAGATGAAGCGCCTTCATTTGCTGGCTCTGGCGGCAGACAAAGATCAACTGCTCCAGCTTTTATTGCGGGCAGGATGCGTAGAATTAACTGAACTGGATGCGGAACTGGCGGATCCCAAGTGGACGTCCCTGGTCAAGCGGGAACAGTCCGTAGTGAGCCATGCAAAGTCGGGGGTCACTTCTGTGAATGTAGCCCTAGAAACTTTGAAAAAATACACCGCTGCGAAATCCAGCCTCTTCATTCTGCGAAAGGATATCCGTGAAGACGAATTTTGTGATGCGGATATTCGGACAAGTATGCTTGAAAAGGCAAATGAGATCAATGAACGAAACAGGCAAATCAGCCAGGCCAATTCTCAAAAGAATCGCCTTGGCAGCCAGCGGATTGGTTTGCTTCCCTGGAGAAGTCTGAATGTGGATCTAAACTTAAGGGAAACAGAAAACGCCCGTCTTGCTTACGGCGTATGCCCTGGGGCGGTTTCTCTGGACGAACTGCAGCATGCTCTGATAGAGAAGAATCTTGCTGCGGAATGCTTCCATGCTTCTTCTGACAGGGAGCAGCACTATTTACTGATGGTATTCCATAAAGACGAGGAGAAGTCCGTCATGGAGGTTCTTCGTCCTTTTTCCTTCAATCCGGCATCCATGAAAGACATAGAGGGCAGTGCAGAGGAAAACATCAGAGCTTTGGACTCGGAAATAGCGGAATTGGAAAAAAAGAGGGAAGTCCTGGAAGCAGAAATCGCATCCTATTCCGATTTCAGGGAAGACCTTCAGATCTGTGCAGATCAGATGATTCAGGAACTTGCCAAGGAAGAAGCTCGAAGCCGTTTGGTTACAAGCGGGACTCTGATCTATCTGAAAGGCTGGGTACCTGCTCCTGATTTACATAAACTGGAAGAGGAATTAAAGGATTTTGCGTGTGCTATGGAAATTTTCGATCCCACGGAACAGGAAACACCGCCGACGGAACTACGCAACTCGAAGCTGATACATTCCATGCAAATGGTCACGGAAATGTACAGCCTTCCCGCATATAAAGGGATCGATCCCAACCCTCTGATATTTCCGTTTTTTACTATCTTTTACGGAATGATGTTCGGTGATGTGGCATACGGCCTTGTTCTTATTATTCTTTCCCAGATCGTCATTCGGAAGTATCACCCCAAAGGGGTTTTGGGAAACATCTTGCACCTGTCGACCATCTGTGGCGTCAGTGCCACTATATGGGGGGTTTTGAGCGGCTCCATTTTCGGAGATGCCGTCAGCGTGGTCGCAGAACAGTTTCTCGGGTTTGAGGACTTTGTCTTCTATGTTCCTGTGCTGGACCCGCTTACAGATCCTCTTAAAATTTTATATCTGTCCGTCATCATGGGTGCGATTCAGCTGATGGCCGGAATGTGTATCTACATATATATATGCTTCCGGGATGGCCGCCCTTTGGATGCGCTGTTTGACGTGGGAAGCTGGTGGCTCCTCTTTGCGGGCATCGCTCTTTTCGTAATGAAAGGGACACCGCTGATTCTTTATGCCGGCATTGCAGCCCTTGTCCTCACCCAGGGAAGAAACAGAAAAGGCTTCTTGTCCAAATTACTGGGTGGAGTGGCAAGCCTCTACAACATTACCAGCTGGCTGGGAGATGTATTGTCCTACACTCGTCTGATGGCGCTGATGCTGGCAACGACGGTTATTGCAAGTGTTGTGAATATTCTCGGGTCTTTGCCCGGTAATATCTTTGCTTTTTTAGTGATCTTCGTATTTGGGCACACCTTTAATATGGGCATCAACGTGATTGGAACCTATGTCCACACGGCTCGTCTTCAGTATTTAGAGTATTTCAGTAAATTTTACAAGGGCGGAGGCCGCCCCTTCAAGCCGCTTAAATATAATACGAAATATGTCGATATCATATCAGAGAGCGAGGTGAAGAGATGAATTGGGTAGAGCTTATGGGAACGGCCATAGCATTTCTGGGTGCGTCTCTTGCGGTAGGTCTGCCTTGCTCCGGCTCAGCCAAAGGAGTCGGGACTGTGGGAAGAGCAGGTGCCGGTGTCCTTTCCGTAGACCCGGGAAAATTCTCCAGAGTTCTTATCCTTCAAATCCTGCCCGGAACCCAAGGTCTTTACGGATTGGTGGTCTGGTTTCTGGCCCTGATGAAACTTGGATTTTTTGATGGAAATCTGGTGATATTTACACTTCAAGAAGGATTTGCTTTCTTTGGAGCTTGCATGCCGGTAGCCATCGGAGGTTTCGTCTTCGGTATTGTTCAGGGCAGACTGGGGGCAGGGGGACTTTCCCTCATGTCTAAGCGTCCCAATGAGATTTCAAAGAGCATCATACTTGCTATCATGGTGGAGTTTTATTCCATACTGGCGTTGCTTTCCACCTTTCTGATGCTGAATAACTTCTGAGAGAATATCTGGTTGATCTGATGATCTATGATTCATCTGGTAATATATTATAGCTTTTCACATTATAAAAGAGGAGGCAATAAACAATGGAATTGATAGGATTTGGTGGTACGGCGATTGCGATGTTGGGTGCAGCCCTGGCAGTCGGTCTGTGCTGTGCAGGCTCAGCAAAGGGTGTTGGAAGCGTAGGAGAAGTCGGTGCGGGAGTATTGACCGAAGACCCCGGTAAGTTTTCTCAGGTTCTGATCCTTCAGATCCTGCCTGGAACACAAGGTCTATATGGGCTCGTAACCTGGTTCTTCGCACTGATGCGGCTGGACTTTTTCAGCGGAACACTCCGTGCATTGGAAATTCAGGTAGGCATCATGTTCTTTGCAGCCTGCATGCCCATGGCGATCGGCGGAATGCTGTCTGCCATAGCACAAGGGAAATGTGCTGCCGCAGGAGCAGCTTTATGCTCCAAGCGTCCGGAAGAACTGTCAAAAGGGATCATTATGGCGATCATGGTAGAGTTTTACGCGATCCTCTGCCTGCTGGCATCCTTCTTGATGCTGAACAGTCTGTAACAGTTGACCCAGATATGCGGAAAAATTCCGCGTCAAGTTCCCATCGAAAGGACGGCATGTGATACATGAACGGAATAGAAAAGATCATGGAACGCATCATACAGAATGCAGAACAGGAAATTGCAGAAATACGCAGGGAAGCTCAGTCAAAAGCAGGAGAGATCACTGTGCGATATGCTGAAGCTGCCCGGAAGGAAAGCAGTGAGATACGCAGCCGGGGCCAAATCGCAGCAGAAGAACGAATGGAACGGCTGGCGAGTGTAGCAATGCTGGATACCAGGAAGCTTGCGCTTTCTGCCAAGCAGGAAATGCTGAATCTGGCATTTGATACAGCGCTGGACCGCGTCAGGAATCTGCCGGAAAAAGAGTATGTGGCGCTGCTGGCGAAGCTGGCTGCGAAAGCCTCCCGCAACGGAAACGAAGAGATTCTTTTATCAAAGGAAGATCAATCCCGAATTGGAGATAGTGTCCTTCGGGAAGCCAATCGCTTGATCCCCGGCGGTGGAAACCTTTCTCTTGCAGTGGATTCTAGGCCCATGAAGGGCGGGCTTATGCTCAGGAATGAGGATATTGAAATCAACTGCACCTTCGAAAGCCTGATTCGCCGTGTAAAAAGTGAAATGGCTGCCGAACTGGCCGGCATTCTCTTTGATTGATCCATCGCAAGGAGGGGAGGAATCTTTATGGCAAAAATAGATGAAACAGAATATCTGTTTCTGACAACTCGGGTACGCTCTCTCGAAAACAACATGGTGAATCACGAGCGCATGGAAATGATGCTTGAGTCCGGAAAAACGGAGGATGTGATTCGGATTCTTCAGGAGTGCGGGTATACAGATGTCTCCGCAGCATCCATGGAAAGCCTGGAGCAGAGCCTCGCGGCAGAGCGGCAGAGGACCTTCCATGAAATCGCTTTTTTTGTGCCGAACCCGCAGGTACTGGATGTATTCCGGCTGAAAGATGATTATCACAACGTAAAAGTAATGTTGAAATCCATCATTCAGGGTATCGACGGAACAGACTTATTGACGGAATCCGGACGCGTATCCCTTGCAGTGATTCAGAGAGGGATCCAGCAAAATGAACTATCAGGCCTTCCATCGAAGCTTCAGGCGGCCATCACGGAGGCTAGGGAAGTCCTTTCAGCCACAAAAGATCCGCAGATGGCAGATACCCTATTGGACCGGCATTATTACGGAGAAATGTTTGATGTGGCAAGTAAAGCAGAGAGTTCTTTCCTAACAGGCTATGTACGGATTTCTATCGACACTGCCAATCTGCGGTCGGTGATCCGAACGCAAAGAATGGGAAAAGGGGTGGAATTCCTTCGTTCCAGGTTATTCTCGGGGGGGAATATCGATGTGAACCGGATCGTGGAAACGGCGGCATCCGGGGCTTCTCTGGAAGATTTTTACGGCACATCACTCCTAAGAGAGGCAGCGGCAGCAGGTTCTCAAGCCACGCAAGGCGGAACCCTGACGCTATTTGAGAAGCTCTGCGACGATGCAGTGAGTCGATATCTGGCCACTGCCCGTTACGTACCTTTTGGAGAACAGCCCGTCATTTCATACTTGGCGGCCAAAGAAACCGAGTATACGGCAGTCCGCATCATTATGACGGGATTGATGGCCGGGTTAAGCAGGGATATCATTCGTGAAAGGTTGCGTGAAATCTATGTATAAGGTAGCTGTTTTAGGAGATCGAGACAGCGTGCTAGGATTCAAGGCTTTGGGACTGGATGTGTTTTTTGCGGAGCAGAAAGAACAGGCAGCAGAGCAGATCCACACTCTGGCACGGAAAAAATATGCAGTGATTTATATTACCGAGACCCTCGCGGCGCTGATTCCCCAGGATATTGCGCAGTATAAGGATGAGGCCTTGCCTGCCATTATTCTTATCCCTGGGAAAAAAGGTAGTCTGGGCATCAGCATGAAAAACTTGAAGCTCTCAGTAGAACGAGCGGTTGGTGTTGATATTTTTAATGATTAATGATCACTTTGGAAGAAGGGAACAGAAATATGAGCAAAGGTAGAATTGTAAAAGTATCCGGTCCTCTGGTGGTAGCAACCGGACTGGCCGATGCGAATATGGCGGACGTGGTTCGTGTTGGAGAACAGCGGCTCATCGGTGAGATTCTGAACATGACTGGTGATAGCGCTTTTATTCAGGTATACGAGGAAACTTCCGGACTAGGGCCGGGTGCTGAGGTGGAAACCACCGGTGCGCCCATGTCCGTGGAATTGGGGCCGGGATTGGTTGGCACTATTTATGACGGAATCCAGCGGCCCTTGGAAGAGATCATGAAAATCACCGGGCCAACCATCACGCGAGGCATAGAAGTGCCTTCTCTGAATCGTGAGACCCAATGGGAATTTACAGCTGTGGCCAAAGAAGGTGATCAACTGACCGGAGGCGATATCCTCGGAACTGTGCAGGAAGGTCCTGTAGTCCTGCACAAAATTATGGTTCCTCCCGGGATGTCAGGCACCCTTCTTTCGATCAGAACAGGTCTCTTTACTGTCATCGACCCCATAGCCACACTGAAAACCTCTGAGGATGAAGTCAAAGAACTGACCATGATCCAGAGATGGCCCGTGCGTATCGGCAGGCCTTATAAAGAGAAATTTCCGCCTACACAGCCACTCTCAAGCGGGCAGAGGATCATCGACACGCTCTTCCCGATTGCTAAGGGAGGTACTGCCGCTGTTCCGGGGCCTTTCGGTTCAGGGAAAACTGTGGTGCAGCACCAGCTGGCAAAATGGTCTGATGTAGACGTGGTAATATATATCGGATGCGGAGAACGCGGCAACGAGATGACCGACGTACTCAGAGAATTTCCCGAGCTTACAGACCCCAGAACGGGAGAATCTCTCATGAAGCGAACAGTAATGATTGCCAACACTTCCGATATGCCCGTAGCCGCCCGTGAGGCCTCCATATACACGGGAATCACAATTGCAGAGTATTTCCGGGATATGGGTTATGCAGTAGCGGTTATAGCAGATTCTACTTCCCGCTGGGCGGAAGCCCTTCGTGAGATGTCCGGACGTCTGGAAGAAATGCCCGGAGAAGAAGGATATCCCGCATATCTGAGTTCTCGACTGGCTCAGTTCTATGAACGAGCCGGTACGGTAGCCTGTATCGGTACCGAAGCGCGTCAGGGCTCTCTTACTGCTATTGGTGCGGTATCTCCTCCCGGAGGTGATATTTCCGAACCTGTATCCCAGGGAACCATGCGAATTGTCAAGGTTTTCTGGGGACTGGATGCAAGCTTGGCTTACCGGCGACATTTCCCGGCGATCAACTGGCTCACTTCTTATTCCTTGTATCTCGATGCCCTGAAGCCTTGGTATGATGAGCATCTGGGGAAAGATTACTTCTTAAACAGGGAAAAAGCATTGCGTATGCTTCAGGAAGAAGCTACCCTCAACGAAATTGTTCAACTGGTGGGCAAGGACTCTCTTTCTCCCGAAGATCAGCTGACACTGGAAACAGCAAAAATGATCCGGGAAGATTTTCTCCAGCAGAATGCTTTCGTGGATATCGATAGCTACTCCTCCTATGATCGGCAGGCAAAGCTGATGCATCTGATCCTGAAATATGATGCGCTGGTTAGGGCTGCGCTGGAACATTGCCCGGATCTTCAAGGACTGTTCTGCATTTCCGTCAGAGAAAAAATAGGGCGAGCAAAATGTGTACCGGAAGCGGAGTACAGGCAAGTATATCAGGAAATTGAAGAATGGATGGAAAAAGAAATCGATGCCATTGCGGCAAAAGGAGGTCGGGAAAATGATTAAGGAATATCGTACGATACAGGAGATTTCCGGCCCTCTAATGATAGTCCGCAAGGTACAAGATGTAACATATGATGAGTTGGCAGAAATCGAATTGCCCAACGGTCAACTGCGGCGCTGCAAGGTGCTGGAGGTCCATGAAGACAAGGCGGTGGTTCAGCTTTTTGAAAGCTCAGCAGGAATCAATCTGGCGCAGTCCAAGGTCCGCTTTCTGGGCCACACCTTAGAGCTGGGTGTCTCCGGCGATATGTTGGGCCGGGTTTTCAGCGGAATGGGAGTTCCGATTGACGGGGGCCCGGAAATTCTTGCGGAGGAGCACCGAGACATCAACGGACTTCCCATGAATCCAGCAGCACGGGACTATCCTTCCGAATTTATTCAGACGGGTATTTCCACCATCGACGGACTGAACACCTTGGTGCGGGGACAGAAGCTTCCGATCTTTTCCGGATCGGGACTGCCTCATGCGGATTTGGCAGCACAGATTGCCCGTCAGGCTAAGGTGTTGGGTACCTCCTCCAATTTTGCGGTAGTCTTTGCTGCCATCGGGATCACTTTTGAGGAGGCCAACTTCTTTGTTCAGGAGTTTCGCCGTACAGGAGCCATCGATCGTACCGTGCTCTTTACCAACTTGGCAAATGACCCCGCAGTTGAACGTATCTCCACGCCACGTATGGCTTTAACTGCTGCAGAGTATCTTGCGTTTGAAAAAGGAATGCACGTACTTGTCATTCTGACAGATATCACCAACTACGCAGAAGCTCTTCGGGAGGTTTCCGCTGCCCGTAAAGAAGTTCCCGGACGCCGTGGATATCCCGGATACCTTTATACGGATCTGGCGACGATGTATGAACGAGCCGGCCGCCGGCTGGGGTATGAAGGCTCCATTACAATGATCCCTATCCTGACCATGCCGGAAGATGACAAGACGCACCCCATCCCTGACCTCACCGGATATATTACTGAGGGGCAGATCATTCTTTCCAGAGAGCTGTTCCGGAAGGGGATCCGTCCTCCTGTAGACGTGCTTCCCTCCCTTTCCAGACTGAAGGACAAAGGAATCGGAAAAGGAAAGACCAGAGAGGACCACTCCGGCACCATGAACCAGCTCTTTGCCGCCTATGCGACAGGAAAGGAAATGAAGGAGCTCATGGCTATCCTGGGTGAAGCCGCTCTCTGCGAAACCGATTTGCTTTTCGCAAGATTTGCTGATGAGTTTGAACGACGCTATGTGGGTCAGGGCAATGATGTAAACCGATCCATCGAAGAAACATTGGATCTCGGATGGGAGCTTCTGTCCATGCTGCCGGTTTCTGAGCTCAAACGAATTAACACCGACCTCATTGACAAATATCTGCCGTGTAAGTGTAAGAAAGATTAACAGGGGGGCAATAACAGATGGCTACCTCATCAACAACCAATATGACCCGAATGGAGCTGACCCGTTTGAAACATCGGCTCAAAACAGCCCGAAGAGGTCACAAACTTCTGAAAGACAAAAGGGATGAACTGATGAAGCAGTTCCTTACGATCGTCCGGCTGAACAAAGAGCTTCGAATCAATGTAGAAGAGGCTCTCATGAAAGCCCATGCTTCCTTTACGGTAGCGTCAGCCCTCATGTCACCCAATATGCTGGAACAAGCCCTGCTTTACCCAAAGCAGAGCGTGTCCCTAAACGTTCAATACCAGAACATCATGAGCGTCAATGTGCCGGTATTTGAGTTCAAGACCCGTAGCGAAGACCCGGGTGAAATCTTTCCCTACGGCTTTGCCATGACATCAGGAGAACTGGATACAGCAGTGGATGCTCTCTCCCGTGTGTTTCAGGATATGCTGAAGCTGGCAGAAGTAGAAAAAACCACACAGCTGCTAGCAGAAGAAATCGAAAAGACCAGGCGTCGGGTCAGTGCGCTGGAATATGTCATGATACCGAATATGATGGAAAAGATTCGGTACATTTCCATGAAGCTGGAGGAGAATGAACGGGGAAACATTACCCGTCTCATGAAGGTAAAGGATATGATCCTGAAAGAAGCCCATGGGTACCAAGACTGACGATGAAAATATTTTAATTTATATCCTTGACGAATCGATAGCAGTATGATATTATACTGGAGATTTAAGCGAAACAAGAAAGGGTATAAAAATGGTATTAAAGAAACATCGACTGAAATATAAAAAAAGTGTGCCTACCGTAAAGGGATTACTATTTTTCCCGGCAGGTGTCGTGTTTCCAACTCTTTTTATTAATCATTAAGTCTTCCTTTTTGGAAGACTTTTTTTTATGCGCAAGGAGGGATCAGTGTGTTAAAAGGAAGAAGTTTTTTAGAACCGATGGATTTTTCAACGGAAGAACTGGAGGAGCTGTTTGTATTGGCGGATAAGATCATCCAAGAACCTGAGCATTACACAAAGGTCTGCGAGGGTAAACTTCTGGCCACCTTATTCTACGAACCCAGCACCAGGACCAGATTCAGCTTTGAAGCGGCAATGCTGCGACTGGGAGGTCAGGTGATCGGCTTTTCCGAGCCGAATTCAAGTTCCGTTTCAAAGGGAGAAAGCATTTCCGATACCATTCGGACAGTTGCCTGTTATGCTGATATGGCGGTGATGAGACATCCGAAGGAGGGTGCGCCTAAGGTTGCCGCTGCCAGCACCGATATGCCTGTGGTCAACGCGGGAGACGGCGGCCATCAGCACCCAACCCAGACCCTTACCGATCTTCTGACCATTCGAAAGGAAAAAGGAGGCTTTGACAATATTGTCGTCGGCCTTTGCGGTGACTTGAAATTCGGTAGGACGGTTCATTCCCTGATTAAAGCCTTGTCAAGATATGAGAATGTTTCCTTTATCCTGATATCCCCGGAGGAACTGAGAATACCCGAATATGTCAGAAAGGAAATACTGTGCAGAAATAAGATTCCATTTGAAGAGGTGGAAAATATGCAGGAAGCGCTTCCAAAGCTGGATGTTCTCTATATGACGAGAGTTCAGCGGGAACGCTTTTTTAACGAAGAGGACTATGTTCGGCTGAAGGACAGATATATCCTGGACGGCTCGAAAATGAAGCTTGCAAAGCAAGATATGATGGTGCTTCATCCACTTCCTAGAGTCAATGAGATTGCCACTGAGGTAGATAGCGACCCGAGAGCACTCTATTTTAAACAGGCAAAATACGGGATGTACATCCGCATGGCATTGATTATGGGTTTGTTGGGTATTGCGTAATCGTGTAGGTAGCGGATCACATCAAAGAATCCGATTGAGTAAATAAGGAGGTAAGGATATGGTAGTTATCGACAGTATTAAAACAGGCATCGTCATCGATCATATTACAGCGGGACTTGGTATGAAGATATTGGAATATCTGGATATCGATACGACAAAGGACACCGTCGCTCTGATCATGCATGCGGTAAGCAGCAAATACGGCAGAAAGGACGTTGTTAAAATTGAAAATGTGTCCGACATCGATTTGGCTGCATTGGGTATCATTGATCCAAAGGTAACGGTGAATTATATCGAGGATCACATCATTCGGGAAAAAGTACATATCACCATACCGGAAAGAGTCGTCAACATTATAAAATGCAACAATCCCCGGTGTGTGACCTCCGTTGAGGCGGGAGCACCACAAATCTTCCATCTCATCGACGGAGAAAACAGAGAGTACCGATGCGAATACTGTGATGAGATTATCTCCATGAAAGGTGGATACAGCAATGAGATTATTCATAAGCAATGGTTTGATCGTTGATCCGGAAAACAATCTGGAAGCCATAGGTGATCTGATGGTTGAAGACGGAGTGATTCGAGAAATCAGTCTGTATCGAAACAAAAGTCGGAGGGATTCAGATAAGGATATGGTGAAACATGAACTTCTGCCTGGGGACATCCATGTAGATGCCAAGGGTAAGTGGATCGTTCCGGGACTCATAGATCTGCATGTCCATCTGAGGGAGCCTGGACAGGAATACAAGGAGGACATTGAAAGCGGGTGCAGGAGTGCAGCAAAGGGGGGATTTACAACAATCTGCTGTATGCCCAATACCAACCCGGTCATCGACTGCCCCTATGTTGTTCTAACAATCGGCAGCAAAGCTGAGGAAGGGAACGGGGTTCAAGTACTGTGTATCGGAGCGGTCTCAAAAGGTCAGGAGGGAAAGGAGCTTGCAGATTATGAAGGTATGATTCGTACAGGCACCCATTTGACGAAGCTGAAGGGGAGCGGAATCTGCGGCATCAGTGAAGATGGAAAAACGGTGCAGGACAGCAACCTTATGCTGACTGCCATGATAAAAGCGAGAGAGTTGGGGCTTACGTTTTTTTCCCATGCAGAGCCGGAAGTGGAAATCGTGCAAAGGGATCTAGTGTTGGCGGAAGCCACCGGATGCAGTCTCCATTTCTGTCATATCAGTAAAAAGGAAAGCCTTGCACTGATTCGTGAAGCGAAGAAGAGAGGCGTTCCGGTGACTGCGGAAACCGCTCCCCATTATTTTACTTTGACCGACAACGACGTGAACGGAGATTCCAATAAAAAAATGAATCCGCCCCTAAGGGGGACCGAGGATATAGAGGCGGTAAGGCTAGCTTTGAAGGATGGTACCATTGATGTGATCGCAACAGACCATGCCCCACATCACGAAAAGGAAAAAAGACTTCCTTATCATGAAGCGCCCAACGGAGTAATCGGGCTGGAAACCAGCTTCTCCGTCAGCTATACCGAGCTGGTTAGGAAGGGTATTCTCACTCCGTTGGAGCTCATTACGAAGATGAGCACCAAACCTGCTGCAGTATTGGGCATCAACAGAGGCAGTCTTTGGATCGGAAAACCGGCGGATTTGACCATCATTGATGTGGACCAGGAGTATGAAATCCGCTCGGATACCTTTGCTTCGAAAGGAAAAAACTCGCCCTTTCTCGGAAAAAGAGTCTATGGGCAGGCAGTGTATACGATTGTTGGGGGACAGATCGTCTGGAGCAACAATCAGAAAACGATTGACAGGAGGTATGAAAATGATTGACCGATTAATGAACCGAATTGAAAAGCTCGCAAATCCCACCGTGGTTGGTTTGGATCCCACCTATGAGATGATGCCTCAAACCATACGAGAAGAGATGATTGAGAGGTATGGAAAAACGACGGAAGCGGTGGGGAAGATGTTCCTGCGCTTTAATCAGGAAATCATCAATCATATCATGGATTTGGTTCCTGCGGTAAAATTACAGATTGCAATGTACGAAAAATATGGAATAGAAGGCCTTACGGCATATACACAGACCATCTCTTATGCAAAAGCGATGGGACTCCTTGTAATCGGTGACATCAAACGAGGGGATATCGCATCAACTGCTGCAGCTTATGCAGCCCATTTGGGCGGTGTGGAAATCGAGGGACTGCGGCTTGATCCGTGGAACGAGGATGCGGTCACCTTGAATCCCTATATGGGCTTTGATGGGATTGAGCCCTTTCTTTCGCCTTGTAATCAGTATGACAAGAGTATCTTCATTCTGGTGAAAACCAGCAATCCATCAGGGAAGGAAATTCAGGATCTCATTGCAGACGGCAGGCCGGTCTACGCGCACACAGCCCAATTGGTCAGCAAATGGGGTGAATTGGCCATGGGAATAAATGGATACAGCAGGGTTGCTGCAGTGGTTGGAGCCACTTATCAAGAGCAGGGCCTGGAGCTGCGAAAAAAGATGCCACATACATTTTTTCTGATACCGGGCTATGGAGCACAAGGAGCTTCCGGTGACGATATCAGAGGATATTTCGACCGAGACGGAAGAGGTTGTATCGTGAACTCTTCGAGAGGGATCATCGCGGCATATCAGAAAGACGGCAAATGCGGTGCGCATCATTTTGCTGAGGAGGCCAGGGAAGCAGTGCTGGCGATGAAATGCGACTTGGGGGGGATTTCATGACAAAGAAAATAATCGAAGCACAGGTGATCAGCAATCAGAAAATCGCTGAGGGTATTTTCCGGATTACACTGGACTGCGCTGCTGCTGCCGACGCTACGGAATCCTTCAATGCGAAACCCGGACAGTTTATCAATCTATACCCTCGGGACAAGAGCATGCTTTTGCCCAGACCGATCAGCATCTGCTTCACAGAAAGAAATCGGATCACGCTGGTTTATCGTGTGGTTGGAAACGGAACCAGGGAGCTATCTTGCCACAAGGAGGGAGACGGTCTTCAAATCAGCACTCCGCTGGGGCAAGGCTATCATATCGAAGCAATGTTCGAAGCGATCAATCAAGATCCATCCGATCACAAGACAATTGCCCTTGTTGCCGGCGGATTAGGGATACCACCCATGTTGGAGCTTGCGAAAACCATTCGAACACAGATCGGAGAAGACAGGAGGATCAAATTAATCGCTTTTCTGGGATTTCAGGAAAAAGCCTTTTTAATAGAGGAATTGAGCTCCTTCTGCCACGAGGTACATGTCGCAACGGAAAAGGGCGATTTTGGGTTTCATGGAACTGTATTGGAATTGATGGAAATGCAAAATATTGTTGTAGATTACTATTTTTCCTGTGGGCCAAAACCGATGCTGAAAGCCCTTGCAGCACACTGTCATAGAATAGAGAAACCACTGCAGGTATCCCTTGAAGAGCGAATGGGCTGCGGGTATGGTGCCTGCGTCGGCTGCACCTGCAAGACGAAGGAAGAAAAGGACGGTCTTATGAGAGTAACCCCCAAAAAGGTATGCAAGGATGGGCCAGTGTTTTTTGGAGAAGAGGTGATTTGGAGTGAGTAAACAGGACTTGAATCTGGATGTAAGCAAGCATCGTAATCTGGACTTGAGAGTTTCTATCGCAGGCATTACCTTGGAAAATCCAATTACGACTGCATCAGGAACCTTTTCCGCAAAAGAAAGCGGTGCCTTTTATGATATTGATGAATTGGGTGCCATCATAACAAAGGGTGTATCCATAGCGCCTTGGGAGGGGAATCCCACACCGAGAATTGCGGAGACCTATGGTGGTATGCTGAATTCCGTCGGTCTGCAGAATCCGGGTATCGATTCGTTTATCAAGGAAGAACTGCCGTATCTGAGGACATTCGGCCCTAGAATTGTGGTTAATGTTGTCGGAAAATCAATTGGAGAGTATTGCTCTGCAGTAGAAAAGCTAAACGACACAGAGGTTGATATGCTGGAAATCAATATCTCCTGCCCCAATATAAAAGAAGGTGGAATCAGCTTTGGTGCCGATGAAAAACTGGCGGCAGAGCTAACCAGAGAAGTCAGAAAGTATTCGAAAAAACCAATCCTCATGAAGCTGACGCCCAATGTCTCGGATATAACTGAAATTGCAAGGGCAGTGGAAGCAGAAGGCGCAGACGGTATCTCACTGATCAACACCTTGCTGGGGATGAAAATCGATATACATAATAAAAGAACTGTGCTGTGGAATAAGACGGGTGGACTGTCCGGTCCGGCGATCAAGCCCGTTGCAGTGAGAATGGTTTATCAGGTGCGGCGATCGGTATGCATACCGATTATCGGTCTTGGAGGTATCATGACCGGTGAGGATGCGGTGGAATTTTTGATGGCAGGAGCCGATGCAGTATCCATAGGAACCGCTGCACTGATTGATCCGACAGCACCGGTACGAATTAAAAGTGAGCTGATCGGATTTATGAATCGGTACGGATATCAAAATTTGCAGCAGATTAGAGAATCGATGCTATAAGGAGGGAAAGATGGATTATAAAAAGGACTTTATAGAATTTATGGTGCACGCCGGTGTTCTGACCTTTGGGGAGTTTATGACGAAGAGTGGCAGAAAATCGCCATACTTTATCAATACGGGTAACTACCAAACCGGAAGCCAGCTGGCCAGACTTGGAAGTTTTTACGCCGACTGCATCATGGATCAGATCGAACAGGGAAAATTAAAGAATGAGATTACCGCTCTGTTCGGTCCCGCTTACAAAGGAATTCCGATTTCCGTTGCAGCTGCCATCGCACTGTCTGAGAAACATGGCATTGAGATGAATTATTGCGCAAACCGAAAGGAAACAAAGGATCACGGAGAAGGAGGCACCCTATTGGGGTATCAGCTGCAGCCCGGTGATTCGGTACTGATTGTTGAGGATGTTATAACGGCAGGAACTGCAATGCGGGAATGTGTTCCTATTCTCAGGGACCGTGGCGTATCCATCGAGGGACTCGTTGTTTCCGTGGACAGAATGGAACGTGGATCCGGATCCAAAACCGCCATCGAAGAATTGAGGGAGGAATATGAGATTCCCACATACTCCATTCTTACGGTGATTGATATTATAAATCATCTTTATCAGAGGGAAATCGCCGGTAAGGTTCTGATCAATGATGAAATGAAACAGAAAATGGAAGACTATCTGGAAACTTATTGTGTGAAGTAGAATCATTGAATCGGCGGCTTCGCATCCTGGGCGGGAACTGATTTCCCTCTGAATAAAATCTGTCCCTTTGGTAAAAATAGTAACAAAACATACAAGGCAAAGGGAGATTGGAGATGGAAAACAATAAGTTTAAGGAATACGTGAGTCTTTTCAGAAAAGCTTTGCCCATAGGGCAAAGCTTTGATATTGGGGAGAGAAATACCATCGTCGGAGATAAGGAAGTCTACATCTATTATGTGGAAGGCTTTCTCAAATCGGAAATTATGGAGCATATCTTCCATGTGCTTTTTGCCGTAACAAAACATGAGATGGAGCAGCGAAAGGATGCCTCGGATTTCATAAAATACCATATTCCTTATGCCCAGGCATCCCCGGAAAAAAATACGGAAAAGATTATGAAAGCGTTGCTGTCGGGACTGCTTGTAATGGTTGTAGATGGGTATTCGGAAGCAATCATCATGGATTTAAGAACCTATCCCGTCAGGAGCGTGGCTGAGCCGGAAAAAGAAAAGTCTTTGCGAGGGGCAAAGGATGGTTTTGTTGAAACAATCCTTTTTAATACGAATATGATACGTAGGAGAATCCGGGATCCAAGGTTGATCTTTGAGCTGCATACCGTGGGCACCGTGTCGAAAACGGATGTTTGCATTGGTTATGTGAAAGGATTGGTGGATGATAAAACGCTGAAGAAGATTCAAGATAAGATCAGCGGGATTCATCAGGATACGCTTACGGTAGGAGACCAGAGTCTGGTGGAAGCCATCGGAAAATCGCGATGGTTGAATCCTTTCCCGAAAGTACGCTATACCCAAAGACCAGATGTGGTCTGTGCCCACCTGACGGAAGGGAAGCTCGTGATCCTGGTGGATAACAGTCCAACGGCAATCCTGATTCCTACCACTATTTTTGATTTTATTCAGGATGCTGATGACTATTACTTCCCAATTGCAACGGGTAATTATTTTCGCTTTTTAAAAGTCGGGAACATGCTTGCAGTCCTATTTTTAACACCGGTTTATTTATTAATGGCGGAGGGAGATATTCCGACCCATCCGAGGCTGGGCTTCTTCTTCCCCGATGAGGGATATGCTATGCCGTTATTTGTCCAGTTTCTGCTCTTGGAGCTGGCCATTGATGCCTTGAAGCTGGCATCACTAAACACCCCGAGCTCCTTGGGAACCTCACTTTCGGTGGTCGGAGCTCTGATTCTCGGGTCGTTTGCCGTTGATTCCGGCTGGTTTATTCCGCAGACGATTTTATGTATGGCAGTTCTGGCCTTGGCAGGCTTCACCCAGCCGAGCATTGAGCTTGGATATGCTTTAAAATTCATGAGGGTGTTTCTTTTAATCGGAGCTGCAATCCTTGGGGTCTGGGGAGCCCTGACAGCAGTCTTTATTAATATTATCGTATTGGCAAGGACGAAAAATATTGTTGGGACCAGCTATTTATATCCTTTGATTCCGTTCCATTGGGAAACCCTGCGCCGGATGATCTTACGGACCAGAAAAAAAGAGCATGTTGAAAAGAGCCGACATTAGCAGAAAATGTACGGCCCTTTGCTTTAATCACCGGAAGGCAAAACATCATGTGCGTGGGTTTTGAAAAATTTGATGTTGTAGAAGTCACAAGCTGTGATATCACCTGTCATTAACTCTTCAATTAAAATGTAATTCAGTCCAACACCGACCAACCTGCCGGTCCGTGATACTATGTTCGTTGACCCCACTAAAAATTCCACTTCTACGTAATGTCCGATTTGCGTTCTCAAATAACCGTTCATATACTGTAGGCTCTCATAGTCCAGTATGGTGGAATATTCGGCGGGCAAGATTGGATTTGCCGGTACAGTAATATTTGGTGAAGCTGGAAGGATTCTCGGCAGAAGAGGACTCAGGGGGTAGGCTTGTTCTGACTCAGGTGGAGCCGGTGGAAATAGCGGTCTGGACGGCGCCGATGGAGTTGTCGGCATAACCGGGGTTGTAGGAGCTGCCGGCAGAGGGGGAATTTCCGGAGAGGGCGGCATCAAGGGGCTTGGTACAGGCGTAGTTCTGGGCCTCGTGGGGACTGCCGGAGGAGTGGGTGTTGTCGGCGTCATAGGCATAGAAGGCATTGGAAACATAGGCATTCCCGGTGTCATGGGCCTTGCAGGTGTCATGGGTATTCCCGGCGTCGTGGGCATTTGCATTTTCTCATAGGTGGACCCGAGACTCGGAAGCTGATTATCCTGCATTTTTTGAGCCCTTGATTTTATTAAATTACAGTCATACATTTATTTGTTTCCTTTCTGTTAGGTACTTGGATAATATTGAGTTGGTATATAGAAGCAATGATCGCCAACTCGATTATGAATAACGCCGACATTGGTTGGAAAATAGGGAGGACACTGAGGGCTGTAAGGATTAAAGAAAAATAAAGCATGATCCACGCCGAGCAGCCTGCCTCCGCCAATCGCCCAATCAACGATGGCATAATGTTCGTCGGTAGGATTCATATTCGATACATTCTGGGGATTATAAACACCTCCAACCGAAGTCTGCATACAGACAAACTGCCTTGCCTGCGTCAAAATATTCCTGACGTTTCCTCCCTGGCTGATGCGGGAAAACTCTCCGTATGGGATATTCGCCCGATTCATAATAACGGTAGCGACCGCTCTCATTCCGTCCTCGCCCTCTCCGCCGGCCTCACACTGAATCAGCCGTGCGAAAAGTTCTCTTGTATCGTATTGCTCGAAAGCCATTGGCGTCACCTCAATCAAGTTTTACTTCAGTATATGCGATGGATATTTAAAGTGATAAATTAAAACAAAAAGAAGAGTCAAATCAAAAAATCCACTCCGGAATCCGAAGTGGATTTTGACTTTATTTTTTAATTTTCAATCGCATATGCTCCAGGATCAGTTTGTCCAATAGCTGACTAGCATGCAGCAGCACTTCGTCATTTTGTCGTTCTGTACAATCTTGGCACAATTCATTTAAAAGCAATTTGAGATCAGTGATATACGTTAAAAGCATCTTCTCTTCTGAGTCTATTGCTTTTTCCCCTTTCATCTTACCTCCCTAAATCAATATTAGGTGGTCATTCCTCTTGTCGATTCAAGTGTGGAATTAGCACCTTTATAATCGTTTTAAAAACGTTGATTTCCTTTTCTGAACATCTGCGAAGCAAGGAATATAAATCATCTGCATTATTATTCGAGATTGGATCTGACCCGAAGAAAAGATAATCTATGGAGATATGTAAGCATTGAGACAGCGAAGTCAATGTCTTGATGCTCATATTTCTTTCTCCGCGTTCGATCTGTCCGAGAAAATAGGGCGAGATACTTATTAGCTCGGCCAACTCTTCTCTGGTCATATTTAAATTTTCGCGTTCAACCCTTAACCGGTTCCCGACTTTCACATAATCGATCGTTCTATGCATACAAAATTCCCTTAATTGTTAAAATTCGTTATAATACGTTAACTCTAGCAATAATAATACAACATATAAATGAGCTGATTGCAAACAATTAAAGTTTGCATTCAGCTATTTCTGAGGAAAGCTTGTTTCAGTGATTGGAAGATATTTATATTATATTCATTTTCGCAAACTGGATTCAAGATACAAATAGTGGTAGTTTTCAATCAACTTGAAGGATAGATATTACTTATTTTAGTTATACTTTTCTGTATGCTGGGATGGAATAATATGATAAAATAAAACAGGCAATAAAGCGAAAACTACATCTTCTAAACAATAAAAGATTATGAAAAGGAAATGACGATGACATTTACACACCTGCACGTACATACAGAATACAGCCTGCTTGACGGAGCCTCGCGGATCAAGGATCTGATCGCGGGAACGAAAGAGCTTGGAATGGATGCGGTGGCCATTACGGATCACGGCGCCATGTTCGGTGTCATTGATTTTTATAAAGAAGCAAAGAAGCACGGCATTAAGCCAATCATAGGCTGTGAGGTTTATACAGCTGCCAGAACCATGTTGGACAAGGACGTGGATAAGGACAAGCGACAGGGACACCTGGTGCTGCTGGCGAAAAATGAAGTCGGTTACCATAATTTGATGAAAATCGTATCCGCCGGCTACACAGAAGGCTTCTATTATAAACCGAGAATCGACCACGATATGCTTCGGAGCTATAGCGAGGGAATCATCGCTTTAAGTGCCTGCCTTGCCGGAGAAGTGCAGTGGAAGTTGATGAATAACGATTATGAAGGAGCAAAAAGAGAAGCGCTAGCCCTGCTCAATATTTTTGGAAAGAACAATTTCTATCTGGAACTACAAGATCAGGGCCTGGAAGAGCAGCTTCGGATTCTTCCTTCTATGAAACGCCTACGTGAGGAGACGGGAATTCCATTTGTAGCCACCAACGATGTGCATTATGTCAAGCGGGAGGATGCGGTAGCCCATGATGTGCTGCTGTGCATTCAGACTGCAAGAACCGTTGATGACGAAAACCGGATGCGCTTTCCAAATGATCAGTTTTATTTGAAATCCGAGATGGAGATGGAGAAAATCTTTGCGGATCTTCCGGAAGCAATTGAAAATACGAAAAAGATTGCAGACCGCTGCAATGTGGACTTTCAGTTCGGTCAGATCCACCTACCGGAATTTCAAGCACCGGATGGAAAGCAGAACGAAACATATCTAAGAGAACTCTGCTTTGAAGGGATGGCGGACAGGTACGGCGCGCTTTCAACCGATCTTGAAGACCGGCTTTCTTACGAGCTGAACACCATCCTATCAATGGGCTATGTGGAGTACTTTCTCATCGTATGGGATTTCATCAATTATGCCAGAAGCCACGGGATCATGGTTGGCCCGGGCAGAGGCTCCGCTGCGGGCAGCATCGTTGCATATGCTTTGAAAATCACAGATATCGATCCGATCCAATATGGTCTGATCTTCGAACGATTTCTGAATCCGGAAAGAATCAGCATGCCAGATATCGATATCGATTTCTGCTATGAGAGACGTCAGGAAGTCATCAATTATGTAATTGAAAAATATGGGGCCGACAAGGTTGCCCAGATCATCACCTTCGGAACGATGAAAGCGAAGGCGGCGGTCAGAGATGTCGGCCGTGCGATCAATATGAACTATGGCGAAGTGGATGCCATTGCCAAGGCAATCCCTTTCGACCTCAAAATGACCATCGACAAGGCGTTGGATATGAATCCAGAGCTCAGATCTTCCTATGAAGAGGACAGACGGGTTAGGGAGTTGCTTGACACGGCGAAAGCGCTGGAAGGTATGCCCAGACATGCATCCACTCATGCTGCCGGGGTTGTTATTTCAAAGAAAAGTATCAATGAATATGTTCCACTGTATTTGGCGGACAAGGGGATCAGTACGCAGTTTACCATGGGGACCATCGAAGAACTGGGACTTTTGAAAATGGACTTTCTCGGTCTCAGAAATCTGACCGTGATCCGGGATGCGCTGGAGCTCATCGAAAGAGACCACGGCGTAAAAATTAATCTGTCAAAAATGAACTATGATGATAAGGCGGCATTCGATCTCATCAGTTGCGGAAATACGCAGGGTGTATTCCAGCTGGAAAGCTCGGGGATGACTCAGTTTATGAAAAACCTGAAGCCGGATTGCTTTGAGGATATCGTGGCTGGTATTTCTCTTTACCGCCCGGGCCCTATGGCTTCCATACCAACCTACATAGAAAACAAGAAAAATCCAGAGGGGATCGAATATATTGATCAAAGTCTTAAACCGATTCTGTCTGTGACCTACGGCTGCCTCGTTTATCAGGAGCAGGTTATGCAGATTGTAAGAGAGCTAGCCGGATATACCTATGGCAGAAGTGATCTGGTGCGAAGAGCCATGAGCAAAAAAAAGATGGATATCATGCTCAAGGAACAGGAATACTTTGTATATGGCAAGGAGGATAAATCAGGCAACATTGAAATCAAAGGCTGTGTCAGAAACGGCATTCCGGAAAGGGCCGCCAAAGAAATCTATAATCAAATGATCAGCTTTGCAGAATATGCCTTCAATAAATCTCATGCAGCGGCCTATGCGGTGCTGGCCTATCAGACCGCATATCTAAAAGCCTACTATTCATTGGAATTCATGGCAGCCCTAATGACAAGCGTCATCGGAGATTCTACCCAGATCGCAAAATACATCAGAAACTGCATGGAGATGAAAATCGATGTTCTGCCACCTGACATCAACGAGAGCAGCAAGAAATTCACGGTGAAGGATGGGAAAATACGATTCGGCCTTCTGGGTGTCAAGAATGTTGGAGAAGGTGTCATCGACGCCATCGTGAAGGCGAGAGAGGAAAAAGGGCTACCGCAGGATATATTCCAATTCATCAATCACATCGACATCCAGGAAATCAATAAAAAGGCGGTGGAAAGTCTGATTAAGGCCGGTGCTTTCGATTGTCTCAATGAGAACAGGGCAAAGCATCTTTCCGTCTATGAAGGACTGATCGAATCGGCGCAGAACAACTCCAGAAAAAATATCGAAGGACAGATTTCGCTGTTCCAGATGAATGCTGTCAGCATGAACAATTCAGGCATGTCAGGAAGACTACCGGATGTGGCGAATTTTTCAAAGGACCTGTTGATGGCGATGGAAAAGGAAATGCTGGGCGTTTATATCACAGGACATCCGCTTTCTGATTATGCGGAGCAAATTGAAAAAATATCCACCGTCACCTCAGAGGATCTGGCTCATGCCGAGGTCAACATTGATATTCAGGATGGAATGTCGGTAACCATGGCTGGAATGATCAGTTCAAAAAAGACACTGATCACCAAAAAAAATAAAATGATGGCCTTTATCCAGTTGGAGGATATCTACGGAACAACGGAGGTTGTGGTGTTCCCCAACGTTTACGAGGCCGCTCTCGGGCTACTGAAAAATGATGGAGTTATCGCAGTTCGTGGATCAGTTAATTTTAAAGAGGATGAAGCACCGAAGCTCCTAGCGGATAAAATTTTCGACATCAAGGATTTCAACTTAGGGGTTTCCTCCGGCATTGTGAAGCTCACCATCCCGGAAGAACTAGACGAAGCACTTTACCTTTCAAGAATCAGGGAAATCATTATGGAGCACAGAGGAGATACCCCGGTCATCATTACTGCTGTTGCATCAAATAAGAAATATAAAACAAAATCAGACCTTTGGGTGAATCCGAGCGATCAATTGATTCAGAAATTCTCCGACTTGATCGGAAAAGAAAATATTCAGTAAACAGTAAGTGATAAAAAATAGGATTTAATAGAATAAAAGAAACCCGATAGGAGGTAGTTATCGTGAAAAGAATTGCAGTTTTGACCAGCGGCGGGGATGCGCCGGGTATGAATGCCGCTATCCGTGCGGTGGTAAGAGGCGCGCTCTATCATGACATGAAAGTTTTCGGAATCGAGCGGGGCTATGAAGGACTGATGAATGGTGATTTTAAGGAGATGACGGTTTCATCCGTTTCCGATATCATGCAGCGGGGTGGAACAGCGTTGAAAACCGCCAGAAGCAAGAGATTTATGACACCGGAAGGGTTTCAGCGGGCAGCAGATATGCTGGAAAACTTTGAAATAGAAGGTTTGGTCGTCATAGGTGGAGATGGGTCCTACCGAGGTGGCCTCGCGCTCTCCAAAATAGGAAAAACAGTAATCGGACTGCCGGGAACCATTGATAATGACCTGGCTTACACGGACTATACCATCGGATTTGATACCGCCGTGAACACGGTTTTATCAGCCATTGGAAATATTCGTGATACCTCTTCCTCTCATGAAAGAGGCACCGTAATTGAAGTAATGGGAAGGAACTGCGGAGACATCGCCCTATACGCCGGTTTGACAGGCGGTGCAGAAAGCATATTAATTCCGGAGGAGCCGGTGGACATAAATAAGATATGCAGAACCCTCATCCGGGGGAAAAACAGAGGTAAAATGCATAGTGTCATCCTTCGTGCTGAGGGCGTGGAAATGTCCGCGGAGGAACTGGCGAAAACCATTACAGAGAGAACCGGAATTGACATAAAAATTGTTGTTCTGGGCTATATCCAGAGAGGGGGATCTCCAACAGCACGAGATAGAATGCTTGCCAGCAGAATGGGCTACAAGGCAGTGGAGCTGCTGCTTCAGAACGGAATGACAAGCAAAGCGGTTGGAATCAAGGGAGATGAAATTGTATATTATGAATTGGAGGAAGCCTTGAATATGCCTAGGACCCATGATAAGACTATAATGGACCTGGCAGAGATTCTTTCAAGATAATAAAGTTGGATAAGTAAGGGGAGAGTGAGATGAAAAAAACGAAAATAATTTGTACTGTCGGTCCGGCCTGTGAAGATCGCAATACTTTAAAAAGTATGATGATCGCCGGTATGAATGCTGCGAGACTGAATTTTTCCCATGGAGACCATGAGGAGCAAAAGAAAAAGATTGATTTAGTCAAATCGCTACGAGAGGAATTAAACCTTCCGATCTCCATTATATTGGATACAAAGGGCCCGGAAATCAGAACGGGACAATTTGCTGAGCCTGAGGTTGAGCTATTTGAGGGGCAGAAGTTTATTCTGACGATGGACGATGTGATCGGGACCAATAAAATATGTTCGGTTTCCTATAAAGGTCTGATCGAGGATGTGAAACCGGAGGACGAGATTCTCATCGATGATGGCCTCATCGGGATGACCATCGATAAAATTGAAGGAAACAACATCATCTGTACCGTGGATAACGGGGGTATCCTTAAAAATTACAAGAGTATCAATGTCCCGGGCGTTAAGGTGAAGCTTCCTGCCATAACCGACAAGGACAAGGAGGATATCGAATTTGGCATCCGGGAGGGGATCGATTATATCGCCGCCTCCTTTGTCAGAAAAGGATCAGATGTGGAGGAAATGAGAGCCTTCCTGAAGAATAACGGATCGGAGCAGATCAAAATCATATCGAAGATCGAGAATAAAGAGGGCGTAGACAATATTCTTGATATCGTAGCTGCATCGGACCTCATCATGGTTGCCCGGGGCGACCTGGGGGTTGAGATTCCGGCAGAACAGGTTCCCGCTACCCAGAAAAAAATAATCAAGCTTTGCAATCTGGAGGGAAAACCGGTCATAACGGCGACACAGATGATGGATTCTATGATCCGAAATCCGAGGCCGACCAGAGCGGAAGTTGCTGACGTTGCCAATGCCATCTACGACGGCACCGACGTGATCATGCTTTCCGGCGAGACGGCATCCGGGAAATATCCGGTGGAAGCCGTAATGATGATGGTCGATATTGCGCGGGCCACGGAAGCTTCCTTGAATTATGACAATATCCTGAAGGAGAAAAACAGAGTAAAGGATTGCAGCATAACCAACGCCATCGGTCATGCCACCTGTACCAGCGCGCAGGGTTTAAAGGCGACCGCAATCCTCACACCGACTGCAACAGGACATACGGCTCAGATTGTATCGAAGTTCAGACCAAGAGCACCGATCCTGGCTTTTACTGCAACCGAACAGGTTGCACGTCATCTATCCCTGGTCTGGGGGGTAACGCCCATTGTAAACAAAGCGGCGGATACGGAAAAGGGAGTTTTTCTAGATGCCATCAACATCGCGGTTGAGAAAGGCTGTATTGCCGATGGCGATTTGATCGTCATTACTGCAGGCGCACCGGTAGGGGTGGGAGGCATGACAAATATGCTGCGTATCCATATTGTAGGAAATAAGATATAGAGAACGATGGACTGATTGATATAATTATCATGTAAAACGATAAAGAAAAAAATGGAGGAAATAAATTTGCCCTCCATTTTTTTTCATATTATAATGAGTTCAGCGTATTCATTCCTTTAGTTACGATCGGTTGCCTCTGCCGTGACTGCTTCCGGATTAGCAGTTTCCTCAGAATGAATGGTGTCACTGCTGTATCTGTTTGCGCCAAATAGCCTGTTCAGCGTAAATACTGTGAATAGGAATAAAGCTAAGACAACGATCATTGGTACAAACCAGTTGTCAACAAAACCTGAAATGATAAAGCCGACACAAGCCACAACCGCACATGTTACAGAATAAGGAATTTGCGTTTTGATATGATCGGTATGACGGATATTTGCCGCAGCAGACGATAAGATTGCCGTATCTGCAAGGGGAGAACAATGGTTCCCGAATCCGCCGCCGCCGATTACTGCTGCGATACAGGCATATACACTGATATCCATTGCCAAAGCAAGGGGTACGGCAATGGGAATCATGATTGCATAGGTTCCCCATGTGGCTCCGGTTGAGAAGGTCATCACGCATGAGAATGCGAAAATGATAAAGGCAACCAGAAAACCGGGAACATTTCCTATAAAGAGCGAAGATACATAACCTGCAGTGTCCAGTTCATCTCCAACTCCTCCGATGCTCCATGCAAAAGCCAAAAGGATTACTACAAACAGCATTGATTTGGTTCCTACCACGAAGGCCGCGATGGAATCACTGATTTTGGAAAGCCCTCTGACAGCATAAAATATGATCGCAAACAAAACCGCAATAAATACCGCGTATGTAAGGGCCAGCATGCCGTCCATATTATTAACTGCATCCATTACACTGAAGGATTCAAAATAACCGCCAGTATAAAGCATGAAGATCAATGCACATATGATCAGCAAAAGGATGGGTGCCAGCAGATCGATCGCACTGCCTTTTTTCTGCTCTATTGAAGAGAAGTCGTCATCATCAGCACCGCCACCGCTAAAGGTTTTCTCGCAAAGAGCCCCTGTTTCCATCGTCCTTTTTTCGGCTTTTGCCATAGGACCGTAATCCAGACCCAGATAAACAACTACAATAACCATAATGATTGACAGCCACGCATAGTAATTAAAAGGAATACTCATAAGGAAAGCTTGGAAAGCGTCCTGTTCAACGCCGGCACTGGCATAGCTGTCGGCGATGAGAGAAACAATAAATGCCACCCAGCTTGAAAGAGGTACTACGAGGCAGATCCCGACAGCAGTGGAGTCGATGATATAAGAGAGTTTTTCTCTTGAAATACCAAACTTGTCACTGATTGGCCTCATGATTGCTCCGTTTGTCAGGGCATTAAAATAATCATCGAAAAAGATGAGAAGACCGATTAACCAAGTGGTTCCTTGCGCCCCTTTCTTTGATTTGATGCGGCGCCCCAGCAGGTTGCCGAATGCGGTAGACCCTCCGGATCTGGTTAGTAGCCCAATCATGCCGCCAAGCAGTATGACGATAATCAATACCTGCATGTTCCACGGATCGGTAAGCTTAGCAAGGATGATCTCCACCATCTTCTCAAAACCCGACAGGGGATTTCCACCAACAATGATCAGGCAGCCTGTATAAACTCCGATGAAGAGCGATAACAGGACTTCTTTAGTGGCAATTGCAAGTACAATTGTAAGAAGAGGAGGAACGATTGCCCAAAATCCTACTTCCATTTAACGACCTCCTTTAATAAAATTTATGATACCTACTTGTATCACTACGGGCATATTATAATCTGTCAAAATTTAGATGTAAATGAACAAATAATAAAAATGTTCTGAATATTCAAAAAAACTCTATGCCTACAATAAGGTTTTATGTTATTATTTAAACGATTTTTCACGGAAAGAGGGAGAGAATACGTATGGAAAAGCGAATGGACCATATCACCATCGGGATAATGGCGAAAATCAACGGGGTATCAGAGCAGACCCTAAGGCTTTATGACAAGATCAAGCTGCTCCAGCCAAGCGAAATCAATATTGATACCGGATACCGATATTACAACATCAAGCAATGTGCACAGCTGGACATGATCCAGTATATGAAAGCGTTGGGCATGAATTTAATTCAAATTAAAGAATGCTTTGATAAAAAAGATATTAGAGAATTTAGGCAAAAACTTGAAATGCAAAAGTTGAATATTGAAAAACAAATGCTTGAAATGCATTACACAAAGCAGGCGATTGAGAGATCCATGGTGAGTTACCGGAGGTATGAATCAGCCCCTGAAGAAAACACGGTAATTCTGGAATACATAAAGGAAAGAAGAATTTTCTGTTATGACACGAAAATTAATTGTTACAGCTATGGAATGGACTATTATGAACACATTCTCAGGTCACTGAAAAAGAATTATGTACTTCACCACTTACCGATGTGCTACTTCTGCAATGTTGGCAGCATCATGAGAAAAGAATATTTTCAGAAGAAGGAGCTCTGTGCCACTGAGGTCATACTCTTCGTTGAAGATGATTTCTTATCGGAAGACGGCATTGAGGTCATTCCGGAAGGTATGTATCTATGCACATACTGTTATGGTTTTAACAAAGAAGAAGAATCTTTAAAACTGCTGATGGATTACATTTCAGAGCACAATTATGAAGTAAAAGGAGATTGTATCAGTGAGATACTCATTGAGTTTCCAACCTTTAACAACTATGACAGGAATGCTTTCTTTAAGCTTCAGGTCCCTGTAAAACAAAAAAAGAAAAAAATAATATAAGTCTATTGACTTTGTAATTGCTATAAGGTTTAAGATAACCTTACCGAAAGGATTTGCAAAAATCTGCCAATCAAGCACAACGCAGCTTGTAAAGAAATGGAGGATTCAACCAAATGCAATTACAAAGTGTCAACTTAACAGCGCAGCAAGTAGTCGATTTAACAAATAAGTACATGATCGAAACTTACCAGCGCTTCCCTTTCATAGCAACGAGAGCAAAAGGGATGTATCTTTATGATGAAAATGATCAACCATACCTGGACTTTTATGGCGGGATTGCGGTCAACAATGCAGGAAACTGCAATGACAAGGTTGTGGCAGCGGTGCGGGATCAGGTCGGAGAGATCATGCACACCTTTAACTATCCTTATACGATTCCGCAGGCTGTTTTGGCAGAGCTTGTGTGCAAGACATTGGGGATGGACAAAATCTTCTATCAGAATTCCGGTACGGAAGCCAATGAGGCAATGATCAAACTGGCCAGAAAGTACGGAACTGACAACTTCGGCCCAGAAAAATATCACATTATTACCGCGAAAAAAAGCTTCCATGGAAGAACATACGGAGGAATGTCCGCCACCGGACAGCCTGATAATGCTTGTCAGCTTGGCTTTAAGCCAATGCTTCCAGGCTTTACTTATGCTGACTTCAATGATCTGGAATCATTTAAGAATGAGGTTACGGAAAACACCATCGGCATTATGCTGGAGCCGATTCAAGGAGAAGGAGGAGTGAGACCTGCAACTCAGGAATTTATGACAGGCATCCGAAGGCTTTGTGATGAGCAAGGAATTCTGCTGATGATTGATGAAATCCAGACAGGATGGTGTCGAACAGGCAATATCATGGGCTATATGAATTATAATATCAAGCCTGATATTGTATCTATGGCGAAGGGAATGGGAGGAGGCATGCCGATCGGCGCTATTTGTACGATAGATAGAATTGCCTCGGCCTTCAATCCCGGTGCCCATGGAACAACCTTTGGTGGAAGCCCCGTATGCTGCGCAGCGGCGTATGCCCAGATCAGTGAATTGCTGGATCATGGACTCGACAAAAATGCAAAAGAGGTAGGAGATTATTTCATGGAGAAATTATCTGCTTTAACCCACGTTAAAGAAATCAGAGGAGTGGGTTTGATTGTCGGAGTCGAATTTGATTTCGAAGGTGCGCTTTCGATCAAGCACGGGTGCATCGACAGAAAACTGCTGGTAACGGCAATCGGGGGGAATATCATCCGAATGATTCCGCCTTTGATTGCCTCAAAAGAAGACTGTGATAAAGCCTTTGATATTTTGAATGCTTCTGTGGAGGAAGCCGCAGCTAACATTTAAGGAAGTCCCCTTAAATTATAAGTTTAAATTGGAGGAATTTTAAAATGAGGAAAAGCTTTGACGAGGTATTGAAGTATACCGAATATGCAATGAAGACAATCTCGCAAAAGTCCATGACGGATGAAGAAAAAGAAGTCTTTATCAAAGAAACCAGACACAATTTTAATACCCATATCAATCCGGGCTTCCTGGAATACCGTAAATCTGCAGGTGCAGATGACATGGCGATGGAATGGATGGCGAACGGAGATACCTTTACAGATTTACACGGAAATACATATATTGACTGCTTGGGAGGCTTTGGTGCATTTAATTGTGGACACAGACACCCAAAGGTAGTTGAGACTGTTGCCAATCAGCTGGCGAAACAGCCATTATCCAGCGCTGAACTCATTGATGCAAACCGTAGTCTGCTTGCAAGGATCCTGGCGGATGTTACACCGGGTGATCTACAATATACCTTCTTTACAAGTTCGGGTACAGAGTCGGTCGAGTGTGCACTGAAAATGGCTACCCTTGCTACAGGAAGACACTATTATGTGGCATTTAAAGGTGACTTCCACGGAAAGACCCATGGAGCACTTTCCCTAACATCAAAAGAACATTTCAGAGGCCCATTCCTTCCATTGCTTCAAGGCACAAGATTTGCACCCTTCGGTGACCTGGATTACTTAACGAAGATGCTTGATACCCTGGAATTTATCGGAGAGCTTCCTGCTGCTATCGTATATGAACCGATTCAGGGAGAAGGCGGCGTCAATATTCCACCGGATGAATGGATTCCCGGAATCAGAAAGCTCTGTGATCAATATGGAATCATGATGGTCGCCGATGAAGTTCAGGCTGGTATGGGGCGGACCGGGTATCTGTTTGCAACGGATTATTCCAATGTCGCTCCGGATATCCTGTGTTTGGGGAAGTCTATTTCCGGCAGCGTCGTTCCGCTCAGCGCCTGTGTATGTTCAGAGAAAGCCTTCAAGGGAATGTTCCCGGATCCTCTCCTTCACAGCACAACAACAGGCGGAAATCCCCTGGCAACTTCTGCAGGTATTGCCGCATTCAATGTAATCCTTTCCGAAGACCTATGCGGCAGGGCTAAGAAATCCGGGGCGATCTTTATGGAGGGTCTGGAGAAACTTCATCAAAAATATCCTAAACTCCTGACTACTTATCGAGGCAGAGGATTGATGATCGCAATGGAATTCTGTGACGGAGATAAGGGCTATGAAGTGGTGTATGAAGCCTTTAACAAAAAACTTCTTCTGTCAGGCTCACTGATCAATGCCAAGACGATTCGTATCGAGCCACCGCTCAATATCACAGAGGAACATGTGAGAAGAGCGCTTGTAATACTGGATGAATCCATGGCGATTGTTTACGAAAAGCATTTTAAATAAGCGGCTTTGGTTATGGCAGCCGGATATTTCTTTTGCTATAACCATGAGAATGGAACATGCATAAAAAGGAGATGTGGAAGATGGACATGATTGAATATGTATCGGAAATTATAAATAAAGGCAGAATTGCCCAGCAGGAATTTGAAGCTTATACGCAGGAGCAGGTGGATCAGGTCGTACGTGCCGTCGGGAAGGCTGTATATGACAACGGAGAGGAGCTTGCCCGTCTGGCAGTTGATGAGACAGGAATGGGTAACTATGAAGACAAGATACTGAAGAATAAGGGCAAGGCCATGGCTGTATGGAATTACCTGAAAGGGAAAAAGAGTGTTGGAATTCTTCAATATTTTGAGGAGGAAGGAATTGTTGAGGTCGGTAAACCGATTGGTATTATCGGAGCGGTTACGCCGGTTACAAATCCTGTTATGACACCGATGCACAATGCTATGATCGCATTGAAGGGCAGAAATGCAATTGTAATCTGTCCACATCCAAGCGGGAAAGGATGTGGTGTGAAGACAGTTGAATACATAAACAGGTATTTGAAAGAGCTGGGAGCGCCGGAGAATTTGGTTCAGGTCGTCGCGGAACCTACCCTCGATATTTCCAATCTTGTAATGAAAATGACGGACGTTTGCATATCCACCGGAGGACCCGGAATGGTGAAGGTCGCTTATAGCAGCGGCAAACCGGCTTTTGGAGTAGGGGCCGGAAATAATCAGTGCCTGATCGATGAGGATGCTGATATTGTAGATGCCGTGCCTAAGATTATCAGAGGAAGAATCTATGACAATGGCGTTCTTTGCACCTGCGAGCAGAGCATTATATGCCCGGAAAGCAGATACGATGAAATCATAGCAGAGTTTGAAAAGCAGGGTGCATATTACGTTTCCGATCCGAAGGAGGTTGTTGCACTCCGAAACAAAGTATTGCCGGAAGGCGCACTCAATAAAGGTTGTGTCGGTTTGAGTGCGGTACAAATCGCAGATGCTACAGGCATTCAGGTGGATCCGGCTGTCAAGGTATTGATTGTTAAAACGGATGGGCCCGGAAAAGCAGATCCCTTTGCAAAGGAAAAGCTGTTCCCGATTTTGGCGGCTTATCGATACAAGACCTGGGAAGAGGGCGTGGCCATCGTGAATGCAAATCTGGATTATGAAGGAAAAGGACATAGTATGGTGATCCACTCCTTCAACAAGGAGCATATCGAATATGCGGCTGAAAACATTCCTGTATCCCGTTTTCTGGTCAACGGAATCGGATCAAGCGGACTTGGCGGTGCGTATACGAACGGACTGGCACCGACAGGGACCTTGGGCTGCGGCTCATGGGGAAATAACAGCCTCAGTGAAAACCTTAACTATAGGCATTTGATCAATATCAGCAGAATTGCCTATACAAATCCGAATGCGCATATACCGACACCAGAGGAAATCTGGGGCTAGTGAAGGCGTAAATCAATCTTAACTCAGTGTTGCGGCTTTTGTGAAATCAAATGCCGCAACATTTTTAGATTCAATCTCCGTACAGTTGTATGGAAACCCATACAGTCACATGAGAGACCGTACAGATAAAAACACAACCGGAGGACAGATTCTAAAGCAGGAAGCCAAACAATTCAACGTCCACTTGATTTCCGATAGGCGGAGCATGGGTTTTCTATTTATGGCATGGTTCTTGCGAATTACTAATATAGCTCGACTATGAATAGTCGGAGAAATAAAAATGAGAGTATACGAAAAAATAGGAGGTGCTCAATATGGCAGTATTAACCAGCGAAATGTCCGGAAAAGTTCAGGAAATCAATGTTAAGGTAGGTCAAATGATAACCGAGGATGACGAACTATTCGTCATTGAGGCTATGAAAATGGAGAATGTAGTATACGGTGATCCCGGTGTAGTAAAAGAGATCTTTGTGAAGGTAGGAGACAAGGTGGAAGAAGACGATCCCCTAGCAGTTATTGAATAAAAGGGAAAGGGAGAATTGATATGAATTTTGATTTGAATGAAGACCATATCATGATGCGTAAAATGGTGCGTGATTTTGCGGAGCAGGAATGTGCGCCGGGAGCAGAAGATCGGGACGAGAAGGAAGAATTCCCGATGGAATTATGGAAAAAATGCGGAGAACTCGGTCTCACCGGAATAACCTTTCCCGAAGAATATTGTGGTGTAGGAGCAGATTATCTATCTTATGCCATTACCGTTGAGGAGCTGTCTCGTGTAGATGCATCCTTAGGAGTTACGATTTCTGCTCATTCCAGTTTGTGTGCCAATCCGATCTATCTGTTCGGTACGGAGGAACAAAAGCAGAAATATCTGGTTCCATTGGTCACCGGTGAAAAAATGGGAGCCTTCGGACTGACCGAGGCAATGGCAGGTTCTGATGCATCAGGAACACGCACAACCGCCGTCCGAGAAGGAAACGAATTTATCATAAACGGATCGAAGATTTTCATCACCAATGGCTACTATGCAGATACCTATGTGATCACAGCACAAATGGATAAGAGCAAAGGAAACCGAGGGATCGCCGCTTTCATCCTCGAAAAGGGAATGCCGGGTTTCACCTTTGGTAAAAAAGAAAAAAAGATGGGAATTCGATCTTCGGCAACCTATGAGCTGGTTTTTGAAAATGTCCGTATTCCGGCAGAAAACCTGCTTGGGGAAGAAGGACAAGGATTCAAGATCGCCATGGTCACCCTTGATTACGGAAGAATCGGCATTGCATCGCAAGCGCTGGGAATTGCACAGGGGGCTTATGAGCAGGCACTCAAATATTCAAAAGAGAGATCTCAATTCGGCAAAACACTATCAGAGTTAGAGGTGATCCAATTTAAGCTGGCCGACATGGCACTGCAGATCGAGGCTGCTCGCCTTCTGGTTTATCAAGCTTGTCATATGGCCACTGAACACAGGCCTGTTTCAAAATACTCCGCTATGGCAAAGGTACATGCCTCAGAGACGGCAAACATGGTAGCCACACAGGCGGTTCAAATACTGGGAGGATACGGCTATACCCGTGATTACCCGGTAGAGAGAATGATGCGGGATGCCAAAATAACGGAAATTTATGAAGGAACCAGCGAAATCCAGCGGATCGTGATCGCTGCGAATATTCTTAAGGATTGATCGATTGAAGGAAGCAAGGAGGGATTAATATGGATATTGTCGTTTGCCTCAAACAAACATTTGATACGGAAGCAAAGATCGTTTTAAACAGCAATGGAAAAATCGACGGCACTGGAGTCAATTTGATCATGAACCCATATGACGAGTTTGCCGTTGAAGAAGCATTGAAGCTCAAAGAAAAATTCGGTGGACAGGTAACTCTGGTCAGCATGGGAGGAGAACGCGTCACGGAGTCTCTAAGGACGGCTCTGGCCATGGGGTGTGACGAGGCAGTTCTGATTCAAGATCCTGATCTGGAAAGCCCCGACGAATGGGTTACCGCCGAGGTGCTGGCGAAAGCTGTTTCCAAGATACCCTATGACATCATATTAGCAGGACGGATTGCAGTAGACGATGGTTCCGGACAGGTTGCGATCCGTTTGGCAGATGCGCTGAAGATTCCGTCTGTCAACTGCATCATCAAGCTTGAGGTTGAGGATGGCAAAGCGGCTGCGACCCGAGAAATAGATGGAGGGACGGAACTGATTGAGGTAAGATTGCCTGCGGTTCTGACTGCACAGAAAGGTCTGAATATACCACGTTATCCCAGCATGATGGGGATCATGAAGGCCAAGAAAAAAGAAATAAAGGGAATGACACTCGCTGATCTGGGCATAGGTGCTGCGGATCTGCCACGAAAAATGAGCATTACGAAATTCAGTTTGCCGAGTCCCCGTAAAGGTGGCATTAAGATTTCCGGCGAAGCGGCCGATGCCGCAAAGGAACTTGCGCGTATTTTACGGGAAGAAGCAAAGGTTATATAGAGAGGGGGAATTCATATGGCAAAAGGAATCTGGATCGTGATCGAACAAAACAAAGCCGAGATCCGCAACGTTTCTCTTGAACTTCTCAGTCAGGGACGAATGCTGGCGGATAAGACAGGCGATCCGTTGGTTGCGGTGATCCTTGGCAGTACTGTTTCTAAACTTGCAGGGATCGTAACCCCTTACGGCGCAGATAAGGTAATACTCGTGGATGACGAGAACTTAGCTGATTATACGACAGGTGCTTACACATCTGTATTGAACAAACTGATCCGAAAAGAAGAACCGCAGGCTGTACTCCTTGGCAATACAGCTGTCGGAAAAGACCTTGCTCCTCGTCTGGCCCAACGTCTTGGCGTTGGCATGGCCTCGGACTGTACTGGTATGGAATTTGATGAGGAGAGCTTCCTAACCTTCAGAAGGCCAATTTACGGCGGAAAAGCCTTTGCGCAGGTCATTGCAAATGCAAGACCGGTACTTGCTACCATCCGTCCGAACACCTTCCCCATCGCATTGCCGGATACTGCCCGTCAGGCTGAAGTGATCAATGAAACGGCGGAGATCGATTCTGAAGATCTCAGAGCGATCGTTAAGGAAATTGTACTTGCTGCCTCTCAACGTCCGGAACTCATCGAAGCCAATGTGATTATTTCGGGCGGACGCGGTATGAAAGGCTCTGAAAATTACTGCATTCTGGAATCATGTGCTGATGTGATCGGGGCAGCTGTGGGAGCTTCTCGTGCAGCGGTAGATGCAGGGTGGATCGAGCAGAAGTTTCAGGTAGGGCAAACCGGTAAAACAGTTTCTCCAACCTTATATATTGCATGCGGGATTTCGGGAGCCATTCAGCATCTTGCAGGAATGGGAACCTCCAAAGTCATCGTCGCAATCAATAAAGATCCTGAGGCCAATATTTTTAATCTGGCTGATTACGGGATCGTAGGAGATCTCTTTGAAATTGTTCCGCTTCTGACGGAAGAATTCAAGAAGCTCGGCTAATATGACTCTCATTATACTCTACATACCACCAGCTGCAACGCGGGGCTGACGCGCTTCGCGTTGCAGCATATCCCAAGAAAGGAGGAGCTGTTATGGAAGACCATGGACAGAATATGGAAAAATTAAACGGAAAAGAGCTAGCTGAGCTTGCCGTTGACATGCTGCACAGGACAATCGTGCACCATGTGTTCTGGTTCAAAGAAGTGGAACATCAGATGGGTTTCGAAAAAGCACTCGAAATAATGGGATCCGCATATGAGAAGAGTAGAGGGATTCAGTTAAACCGCCTGGGCAAGCTCTTTGGATTTCAGATGGTTGACGGAATTCCTGAACCACTCCTCAACATGTCAACGGAAAAGCTTGAAGCGTTTATTGAATTGCTGGGCGTAAACTGGTTGGCAGGGGACGGTATCTGGTTTCAATCGGTAGAGTCTGAATACGGTATGCTCGATGCGAAGAGATGCAATGATTCCTGCTGGGCTTGGTTTTCTCCTTTTGAGGCTTGGTCCATCAAACGGCTTTTGAACCTTCCTGAGCAGTCGGGAATCGACGGGCTGAAAAAAGCGCTGCAGCTGCGTATGTATGCCAAGATCAATGTGCAGTCCATGGACGACGAAAGTCCGGACAGCATTCTGCTCCGGATGAATCAATGCAGGGTGCAGGCAGCCAGAAAAAACAAGGGAATGGAAGATTATCCCTGCAAGTCTGCCGGTCTGGTAGAATACAACAATTTTGCGCGGGCCATCGATTCCAGAATCAAAACCGAGTGCATCGGATGTCCACCGGATGATCATCCGGAAGAGTGGTTTTGTGCATGGCGATTCAGGATAGAAAAGGAGTGAGGAAACAATGATCGAATTAACACCATTCAATATTATCCTGATGGCAGGAATATTCGCAGTTGTTGCAATTACCTTTGTTATTTGCATCAGAAGAGAACTCAGCTGAGGCTTTCATTGAACAATGAGAAAGGATAGAGGTTTATGAAAGAGATTTTAATAGCAATGGAGATGTATTATATCGCATTTGTGATTGCTTTCCTGATTGCTTGCTTAATTAAGGGAATGCAGGCTGTATTAAAGCGCATCTCTCCTAAAAAAGAAATAACAGAAGAAGGGAAATGAGGTTGCAGCATGAATTTATCCTTTTTATTTCAAGGTTTTGGAACGCTATTTTATCAAGAGCCTGCTATTGCCGTTGCAAGAGTAGTATTGATTTTTTTAGGCATACTCCTTGTGTATTTGGGGAAACGAGGGACATTGGAACCATTAATCATGATTCCGATGGGCTTTGGAATGGCGGCAGTGAATGCCGGTGTTTTGTTTTTTTCGGCTACGAAAACCGGAACTCTATTTCTTGATCCCCTTGTTTCAGATACCGACGGATTGATGCAAATCCTTCAGATTGATTTTCTACAGCCAATTTATACGTTTGCATTCAGCAATAGCCTAATTGCGTGTATCGTATTTATGGGTGTGGGCGTTCTGGCGGATGTAGGGAATGTTTTACGGTATCCCTTTACCAGTATGCTGATCGCTTTGTTTGCCGAGCTGGGTACCATCGCAACATTTCCGATTGCAACGGCTATGGGATTAACGTACGGAGAAGCCGCCGCCATATCTATCGTTGGAACAGCCGACGGCCCAATGGTGCTATTCAGTTCGTTGATGCTGGCGCCGGAGCTTTTTGTTCCGATTACCGTCATTGCATATTTGTATTTAAGCTTGACCTATGCAGGATATCCATTCCTTGTACGCCTTATGATTCCAAAGGAAATGAGGGGCCTCGCTGTAAAGACTTCGAGGAAAAACGATGTCACTTCCGGGCAGAAAATTGCTTTTGATATCATCGGCTGCGTCGTGCTAAGTCTGTTGCTGCCGGTGGCTGCGCCATTGTTTTTAAGTTTCTTTCTGGGGAATGCCATCAAAGAATCCGGTATCGTCAAGTACTCTCAAATGATTGAGGATGTTTTTCTTTACGCCGCCACATTTTTTTTGGGACTGATGCTTGGTGTATTATGCGAAGCGAGCACCATAATGAATCCTAAAGTCTTAATTCTGCTTTTACTCGGAATCCTTGCACTTGCACTCTCCGGAATCGGCGGAATTATAGGCGGTTATGTTGTCTACCTGATCAATGGTAAGAAATTCAACCCGACAATTGGGATAGCCGGTGTGTCTTGTATTCCATCTACTGCAAAAATAGCCCAGCATGAGGTTGCCGCCATAAACAAACGTGCGGTTATCCTTCAATTCGCAATGGGAGCAAGTATCTGTGGCGTGATTACGTCCGCGATTATTACAGGTATTTATGTATCAATGATTCCGTTACTTTAGGAAGTATAAGTTGTACGGATAACCGTACAGTATTAAATTATTGTTTAACAGGAGGTTTGAGATGGATTTTGGATTGACAGAAGAACAAAAAATGGTTCAAGATATGGCCCGTAATTTTGCTGATAATGAGATTGCGCCTTATGTGGAAGAAGATGAAGAGAATCATTACTATCGTAGAGAGATACTGACGAAAATGGGAGAGCTGGGACTTTTAGGGTGGAGCATACCGGAGGAGTACGGCGGAAACGGCATGGGCTGGATGGAAGCGGTAACGGCTTTATATGAAATATCCAAGGTGCATACAGCATGGAGATTAAGCATCAGCGGAAACTGCTGGGGACCTGCCATGACGATCAACGAATGGGGAACAGAAGAGCAGAAGCAAAAATATATCCCTGACTTAGTAAGCGGAAAAGCAGTTGGAAGCTTTGCCATGACCGAGGCCAACTCGGGATCTGACGTAGGAAGCATGAAGATGTTTGCGGCAGACAAAGGAGATCACTGGCTAATGAACGGTTCAAAGATGTGGATATCCGGCGGACATAGCAGTGACACCGGACTGGTCTATGCAGTGACCACAGAAGGGGGCGGTCCGAGAGGCTTGTCCTGCTTTATCATAGACTATAATAACACACCGGGCATTTCAAGAATTCCTATCACCAAGAAAGTGGGTATGTGGACGGCGCCCACGTCGGAAATCGTATTTGAGAATGCGGTGGTTCCGAAGGAAAATATTCTGGGCGAGGTCAATAAGGGCTTCCAGATCTGCATGTGGATGCTGAACAACACGAGAATGGGCTGTGCAACTGGAGCGGCAGCGCTGTCGGCAGCATGTCTGGAAGGCGCGGTGAACTACGCCAATGAGCGTACCCAGTTCGGACAGCAGATCGGAAAGTTCCAGATGATCCAGCAGCAGATTGCAGAGATGAAGCTGGAGGATGAAGCAGCTAAATATCTGGTATTCAGGGCGGCATGGCTGAAGGAAAACAAGTTGCCGAGCCAGCAGGCCACCTCCATGGCGAAGCTGGCAAGCTGCAACGCCGCGGTGCATGCTGCGAACATGGCAATGAAAATCTACGGATCCTACGGCTATTCGACGGAATATCCATGCGGAAGATGGCTGCGGGATGCAAAGCAGTTTGAAACACTGGAAGGAACCTCCAATATCCATATGGGAATTGTTGCAGGGATCGAGCTGGGCTATCAGCCTAACAGGTAGATTTAGAATGGCTGTCAGCGAACAGACAATCAATGCAGTCTCGCATGAAAGGAGAATAAAATGATAGATTACGGATATCCTTTACATCCCTATTTTACAGAAATGCCGGGCATTGGCAATGACTTGGCACGTACGCTTAAAAAAAATATAGAAGAATTACAGGAGCAGGAAGCGGTCATAACCCAGGAAGTTGAGCGGGTAAAAAACAATGGCAAGGCTACTGAGGCGATGAATGAAAAAGGAGAATGGACAGCATGGCAGCGTCTGGAATATCTCGTAGATCCGGGTACATGGTGTCCTCTGCATACAATCTATGATCCGTTGGAAAATGAAGAAGGCAATACGGGAGTCATTGACGGGCTTGGAAAAATCAACGGTAAATGGGCAATCATTATTGCTTCAAATAATAAGGTTATGGCCGGAGCATGGCTTTCGGGACAGGCGGATAACGTTCTGCGTGTTACCGATATTGCAAAGAGACTCCATCTGCCTTTGGTTTGGGTGCTGAATTGCAGCGGTGCCAAGCTGATGGAGCAGGAGCGGCTATATCCGAACCGCAGAGGAAGCGGCACACCGTTCTTCCGGCATGCTGAGCTGCAGAAGCTGGGCGTTCCGATCATAGTAGGAATTTATGGAACCAATCCCGCCGGCGGTGGGTATCATTCCATTAGCCCCACAGTTTTAATCGGGCATAAAAAGTGCAATATGGCGGTGGGAGGCGCGGGGATCGTCAGTGGTATGGCTCCGAAAGGTTATATCGATGACGAGGTTGCCGAGGCCCTGATCGAGGCAACCAAGAAATTTAAAGCAACCCCTCCCGGCCGTGTTGAGATCCATCACAACGGAACAGGCTTTATCAGGGACGTCTGTGATACGGAAGAGGAAGTCCTTGATGATATCAAACGCTATATGGATACGTTACCTGCATATGATCCGCTGTTTTTCAGAGTAGCAGAACCTGCGGAACCCAAATATCCCGCGGAGGACCTCTATAGCTTGATCCCATTGAATCCCAAACGGGTTTATTCCATGCACGAGGTACTGGCCCGGCTGTTCGACAACAGTGAGCACATGGAGTTCAGACCGGATTATGGACCTGAAATGTATTGTGGATTAGCTAAAATTGACGGTTTCTTATGCGGATTTATCGCCAACAATCAGGGAGGCCTGGGAACCGGTTATCCTAAATATGCGGAATATGAAGGAATCGGCGGTAAGCTTTACCGCGAAGGACTAATTAAAATGAACGAGTTCGTGACTTTGTGCGGCCGTGATCGGATTCCTCTAATCTGGGTGCAGGATACAACTGGGATCGATGTGGGTGATACGGCGGAGCAAGCGGAGATGCTGGGCCTTGGTATGGCACTAATCTATTCCATTGAACAATCGGATAATCCTATGATGACCATTGTTCTACGAAAGGGAACCGCGGCAGCACATTATGTGTTAGGCGGCCCGCAGGCAAATAACAATAATGCCTTTACACTAGGTACCGCTGCCACTGAAATTTATGTCATGCATGGAGAAACTGCAGCTGCGGCATCCTACGCGCGCCGATTGGTAAAAGATCAGGAAGAAGGAAAGCCTTTAGATGCTACCATAGCAAAGATGAACGACATCATTCAGCAGTACAATGATAAATCCAGACCGGCTTATTGCGCTGAAAAAGGCTTTGTTGATGAGATCGTTACACTTCCGAATCTGAGAAATTACTGTAAGGCATTCGTTGGATCCTATTATCAGAATCCAACAACGATTTGCGCGACCCATCAAATGCTGACTCCGAGAGTGATTAAAGGGTAAGAAGACATAGATTTACATCAGATGCATGTAAGATGAACAGAGGGGTTGGCTAAATGCTCTTGGTCAGTCCCTTTGTATTTTCCATCGTCTTGACGAAAGGATGCCTTCCTTTTATACTATGTATAACAAGACATAGGGAAGCCATATCAGATGCATAAGTTCGCCAACAATTCGTTTCATTGGGCGAGCTGGTAAAGGGAGAAAAAAATGGATCGTTCCAATTCTTTGAATCCTAACACATGGTTAACTGTTGAACAGATGATGAATAAGAACTTTAAGGTTCTTCATGTGGGTGACACATTACGTACCGTTATTGAGTACTATCAAGAATATAAAATCAATACACTTCCTGTCGTTGATGAAAATGAAAACCTAATCGGCGTATTCCCTAAAAAAAGACTGTTTAAAGCGTTATTGGAAGGTTCATGCTTGGATACTCCATGTACACCTTATATCGTTAACAATCCGGTTTTTGTAACCGTTGATCGAACGTATGATGAATATTCTCTGGTTGTAAGAGTGACGAAAAGTCAGGTTGACAACGTCGTTGTTCTTGATCATTCCAATAAGGTGGTTGGAATGATCGGAACTGCAGAATTTCTTCGTGAAAGCTTAAATGTCATCACGGCATCTTCTGCTCTGCTGGAATCCTTATTTAGGGTCAATTATGAGGGTATCATCATTACTGACAAAGAAGGCTACCTATTGAGGATAAACCCTGCTGCCGAAAAAATGTTTCAACTGAATTTTACCGACATCAAAGGTAAAAATCTAAAGGAGATCCTTCCGGATATTACGATAGCAGAACAACTTCATATTGGACAGAAGGGGACGGTAAAATCCTTACCCGTTATTATCAATCAGGTACCTATCATTGAAAATGAGGAGCAAATCGGGTCCAGCTTTGCCTTCCTGGATATTTCGGATATGGAAAAAATCGCTCAAGAACTGGAAATGGTAAAAGCACTTCAGACAACCATTGATGGAGTCCTGCGTGCATCTTCTGACGGCGTGTTTGTATCTGACGTTTCCGGGACAATAAAATACGTGAATGAGAGGGCCTGCAACTTGGTTTCTCAAACACCGGAGCAAATTGTCGGTAGAAAAATACAGACACTGCTTCAAACGAACAGGCCGATCAAAATAGCCAAATCCGATTCGGCTGAAGTTGACTCCTGTGATATCTTTGGGAAAAAATGTATCGTTTCACACATTCCATTTCGACAAGGAAATGATAAGGATGCGGTTATTACCGGTATTGTAAGCACAGTATATCTGAACGATAACGTGGTCACGGAGGAAATTGCCCGAAAGTGGTTTTGTTTAAACCAACAAGTGCAGTATTATCGCGATGAACTTGAAAAGCGAAACGGCAGCGGCAGCCGTTTTGATCAAATTGTTACAAATAATCCGGAATTTAAAAAGATTAAGAAAGAGGCCTTGCTCATTTCCCGGAGCAGCTCGACGGTTCTTTTAACCGGAGAAAGCGGAGTAGGGAAAGATATGTTTGCCAGGGGAATCCATGAAGCAAGTCCCAGAGCAAAGCGCCCCTTTGTAAAAGTAAATTGTGTATCGATTCCGGAAACACTATTTGAATCTGAACTCTTTGGTTATGCACCGGGTTCCTTTACAGGTGCTCTAAAAAATGGAAAGCCGGGTTATTTTGAGAGAGCGCATATGGGGACGATTTTCCTGGATGAAATTGGTGATATGCCCATGTCAATACAGGCTAAGTTGCTGCAAGTGTTACAGGAAAAAGAATTTATGCGCGTGGGCGGAACAAGTAAGCAGACGGTAGATGTTCGAATTATTGCTGCCACCAATCGGGATTTGCGAGAGGCAATCGTCAAGAAGACCTTCAGAGAGGATCTTTTTTATCGACTTAATGTGATTGAATTTCACCTGCCTCCGCTAAGGGACCGTACCGAAGATATCGTAGCCTTAACCGAGTCTTTTATTGAAAAGTATAATCATATTCTGGGATCAAGAGTGACAGGTATCAATGAACAGGCGCAGAAAGTCCTGCAGGATTATTCCTGGCCCGGGAACATTCGGGAACTAGAAAATGCTGTAGAACGTGCGGCAAATTACGTTTGGGAGGGCGAGATCGGAATCGAAAACCTGCCTGGGCAAATCATACAATTAGACAATAAACCGGCGGCATCCAATTCATCCTATCGCAGTTCAATGATCGATTTCGAGAAGGAAATATTGCTGGATGTTCTGAAAAAAACAAATGGAAACAGGAGTGCGGCAGCGCGGATGCTCAATTTAAGCAGATCTGCTTTTTATGATAGGCTGGCGAAATATAACATAAAATAAGCTTTCGCAGTGTGCTGTTAAACAGCACACTGTAAAAGCTATCTACTACTAATTATTAACCAATATTAATATGTTCAGGATGGGATTACAACGAGCTCAGCCATGCTTTCAATTCTTTCTTTGAGCTGCGCTACCATATTGGATTTATTCTCAGACTCACCGGATTCACCTACGATCACGTGGGTGATTTTATTTTTTTTGACCAGATCGGATAGTGTCTCAAGTACATCGTTGGATCGAACCACCGTCAGATTGGCTCCATATTCCAGGGCTTTTTCATAGAGGTATTCCAGAGCCTCTCCTTCTTGGGAATTACCTAAAAATTTAATTTGATAATGGGCAACATGTATGATAAAAAGCTCCCCTTTTTGGTCCCCTAGAAAATCATTTCCGTATCGAATCAAGCGGTCACAGTTTTTCTGCTGTGTAACGCAGACCATAACATTTTTCATTTTTTCTCCATCCCTTTAAACGAATAGTAACGCAATCATCTGAATGAGCTCCACTTGATAACATTATACACTAGCGGAGGCACTGTTGCTAGTGTAAAATATAACAAGGCGGCGGTCATATCCCCCGCGTCGTATCACGGGGAGGGGACACCCTGCCTTGCCAAAGGAGGGTAAATGGACAGAATCATACTGCATTGTGATATGAACGGCTTTTATGCTTCTGTGGAGTTGCTGACGCTGCCGGAGCTCAAGGGTAAGCCTATGGCTGTCTGCGGAAATCCGGAGAACAGGCACGGTATTATATTGGCAAAAAGTGAAGAGGCTAAGGCCTTTGGCGTTGTTACGGCGGAAACGGTATGGCAGGCAAAAAAGAAGTGTCCTGGACTGACCCTTGTCAGGCCTCATCATGAAAAATACAGCTACTATTCCAAAATAATTAATCAGATCTATGAACGGTTTACCGACAGGATTGAACCCTTCAGCATTGATGAATCCTGGCTGGACGTGACCGGTAGCCTTCGCTTATTCGGCACCGGTAAGGAAATCGCAGATAAAATTCGGGCAAACGTCAGAGAAGAACTGGGGCTGACCCTTTCTGTGGGTGTTTCCTATAATAAGGTGTTTGCAAAAATGGGAAGCGAATATAAAAAACCGGATGCAACCACCGTGATTACGAGAGAAAACTATAAGGAAGTTCTGTGGCCATTGCCCTTACGGGAATTGTTTTTTGTTGGCGGAGTCACTGCAGAAAAGCTGGGGAAATTAGGGCTGAAGACCATCGGGGATCTTGCGGCTTATGATCGCAGAACCATCACATCTATGCTGGGAAAGCAGGGGGCTGTCATTCACGATTATGCGAACGGGATAGACGAAAGCCCGGTCAGCTTGTCTTATGAGAGACAGAAAATCAAATCGGTCGGAAATGGGATGACCTTTAAAAGAGACCTTATGGGCGTGGATGATATCAAAACAGGGATTCTTGCGCTTTCGGATACGGTTGCAGGAAGACTGAGGAAATATGAGATGAAATGCAATGGTGTAAAAGTCGACATCAGGGACTCTATGTTTAAGACGATTTCGCGGCAGAAGCAGCTGCCTATTGCAACGAATTTGGCGGAGGAAATCGGCAATGGTGCTTTCGAGCTGATTCGAAAATCCTGGAATATAAAGGACCCCATCAGGATGTTGACGATAACGGGAATTGGACTAACGGATGAGCAGGAGGCAGAACAACTCAGCATTTTTGCGGTGGATCAGAAGGATCGAGGGAAAACGGAAACCATAGAAAGAACCATAGACAACATTCGAAGGAGGTACGGCGGAAGTTCCATCACCTTCGGCGGCATTATCAAGAATGACATCGGGATTGACCTGTATGACCAGGAAGAGGATGTTGCTTTCGATTAGGACCTCAATTCACGATTCTGCCTATAAGCCGGTTGACGATTGTGCTATGGGATACTATAATTAGGGAGTACTGAATAATCTTGAAGCTACAGGATGTGAGGATTGATATAGGAGGTAAATGGTGAGGGTTTTTAAAATTGCAGCAGGTGTTATCCTAATTTTTACGGGAGTTTTTTGTTTCGCCAACCCGGGAGCAGGCTTTATTTCAATCGCTTTTTTATTAGGTTGTGCGATGCTGCTTTCAGGAATGAGCGGAACAATGGCATATATTTGGATCAGCAGAAAAAGGGAAATTTCTAATACATTGATGATCGAAGGCTTGATGAGTGTAATTCTCGGTATATTGGTGCTTTCCAATCAGTTGCTCGCAGATGCTGCGATCCCAGTTTTCTTTGGATTGTGGGTTATGTTCGCCGGCATCATACGCGTTGTAGAGGCCTATACCCATAGAGGAGCTGGGAAAATGATGCTGGCCTGGCTTTTATTTATGGGTATGCTGGGTATCGGAGCCGGACTATACGCTTTTTACAATACAGTCCTGTTTGCGTTTTCTCCCATCGTGCTGGTTGGGATCCTTTTTATCGTGCAGGGATTCAACGTACTCCTGATCGGAATCAACTTATCCTTCCATCACAAGCATAGAACGAGGGAAGGCAGAACCGCATAAGTAGAACGGTACATATTAAAAAAGTATATGAAAAAGCTGTAGTCTACCGATTGCAGCTTTTCCTATAATCCTTAGGGGTTTCCCCCTTGATCTTTCTGAAAACCTTTGTGAAATAGCTTTGCCCGTCAAATCCGGATTGAATAGAAATGTCGGCCAGGCTGAGTTTGGAATCCGTTAGAAGTTCGCAGCTTCGATTGATCCTGACCTGGTTAAGATAGTCCGTAAAGGTTTTCCCCATTTCCTGCTTAAACAGGGTGGATAAATAGGATGGATTGGTATGAAGATGATCGGCTACCAATTTCAGAGAAATTTTATTCTTATAGTTTTCGTTGATATTCTGGATCGCTAGTTTAATAATCTGAGAGCCTCCCGAATAGGTATTTGTAGAAACCGTCTGAGTAATGCTTTCGATTAAATTTGAAGACAATATGGATAGCTCCTGAAAACTGACCGCCTGATTCAGGATATTCATATCATAAAAATAGGATTCCGCTTGTTCTTGAGACAGGGTTGTTTTTTCTGTTGCGATTCGTGACAGTATCGTACAGATTCCCAGAACCTTCGTTTTTATGGATGAAAGATCTCCGACCTCGATCAGCGAGATTTCACCTAACAACTTCTTAAACAGTTCTAGACTATCCTTTGTATTGCCGTCCTTCACATGTTCAATCAGTTTCGTCTCCAAGTCATAGGGATAAGGCATGGTCTTGTTTTCCTTCTTGTACTTCTGCAGATTCTCCCCGATGCGCTTCTGTTCTTTATACTGGCTGTTAATGCGGGAATAATCCATATTGGGTGTGATGGCTGCTAAAATACAGTTTCCGAGTAAGGAGGACAGATAAGAAACCTCTTTTGGTTTAAATACCTTCATATCCCTTAAGAAAAGGATGATTTTCGGATAAGAATCAAAATGAATGTGATTGAGAGAAAATACATTGGTGATGACGCTTTCCTTGAGTCCGCCCATTATAATAGGGCCAGCCATGAAGCAGCCAAGTACCTGCCCATTGATAATCAGAGATACTGCAATTTTAACAAGCCCTGCTTTGCAAACAAAAACATAGGGTTCTCCCAGCTGTGCGGTAAGCTTAGAAGAAGAAATCAGGTTTTTCATACAGACATTGTTGGGGTCTTGATAAACGTCAAAAAAATTGCAGAATTTACTTTGCTTATAGCACTCCCATTCTACTTCGCCATGGTTGTTAAAGAAGGTCACCGGAATGTCTGTGATACAACAAAAAGATTCGATTGATTCTTCCAATTTTGCTGCCAGCTCCGGCATTCCATTTTTAATATTGAGGGGTAATGTGAAATGGTCCATCGTCATCTCCAAATAATCTATCTAAATAATATAACATATTTTATAAAATAATATCATAAATCGTGAATTTGAGCAATAAATAATGAAAATACTACAATAAATACTACAAAAATAACAAATACCTATTCTATGATGGGTGAAGAGTTTCAGATAAGATGAAACTGAGGAATAATAGAATTAATCTAAAACCAATTAATGAATAATAAGGAGGTTCATATGACAAAGGAAACATTGTTTAAGGACGCTTTTGATTCCATTGTGGACTGCGAAGAAGAGAAGGCGATGCAGGTGCTCAAGGATGCAGAGGAAATGGGAATTGATCCTGTTGAGCTATTAACCGATGGCTTTAGCGCAGGAATCAAACATTTAGGCGACCTATTCGGAAGAGGAGAGGTCTTCTTACCGGAATTAATTTTCTCAACAGAAGTCATGAAGCTGGTTACGACTGAAATTGAAAGTAAATTGGATATGTCACAGATTAAGAATAAGGGCGTTATGGTGATCGGGACCGTTGCGGGTGACGTACATGACATCGGAAAAGGAATCGTTGCTTCTTTAGTAAAAACCAACGGGATCGAGGTACATGACCTAGGTCGAGAGGTACCGGCTGAAGTTTTTGTCGAAAAAGCAAAAGAATTCAATGCCGATTTCGTAGGAAGCAGTGCGCTGCTGACGACGACCATGACGGAGCAAAAAAGAATTGAAGAATTACTTGTGAAAGAAGGCATTAGAGACAAAGTGAAAACCCTTGTCGGAGGCGCTCCTGTCACAAAACGATGGGCAGAAAAAATAGGTGCCGATGCTTATTGTGAGGATGCCAGCGATACTGTTAATTTTATCCTTGGATGGATTGGTGAAAGATAATCACAGGATGATCAATAAATAGAAGGAGGGTAGCTGTGAAGAAATTTATCTATGAAACCGACATCTACGGCTATTGTATACTAAGAAATGAAGATCTGGACGCGATTCACGAAGCCACCCTGGATTTGATGGAGAATCATGGATTACAGATTCACGGTGATGAGGCACTTGAACTTTATCAGGCAGCAGGCTGTGATGTTAATAAATCCAATGACCGCGTCAAATTCCCAAGGAATCTGGTAAATGATTGCATTGAATCCTGTCCGCCTGAATTCACACTTTGCGGCAGAGATCCGAAAAATGATACCTTGGTTGGTGGAAAAAACGTTGCTTTTAAAAACTTCGGTACCGGCGTGTTGATGATGGATCCGTATACAGGAGAAGTGAGAGATTCCACGAAGGCGGATCTTGGCAATGTGGCAAGATTCATCGATTCTATGGACACCGTTGATGTCTTTTCCATTGCAGTTGCGGCGGGAGATGTGAACCAGAAGGTAAAATCCTTACATGAGGCGGAAGTCGTATTCAACAATCTGACGAAAAACTTTGCCCATGATTTGGAAGGAATTAAAAATACACAGCGCTTTATTGATATGGCGGCGGCCATTCAGGGCGGATATGACAAGCTGAGAGAACGACCGATCATCACCATGGGAGCGTGTCCGAACAGTCCGTTGGAAATCAATGAAAATGAAACAGATATCATTATATTGTCTGCGAGACACGGTTTGCCAATCGATATCTTATCCATGGGGCTGTGTGGCGGAACGACTCCGGCAACCCTTGCGGGTACTCTGGTAACCACCAACGCAGAAATTCTGGGAGGAATTGTTTTGTCCCAGATTATCAATAAAGGGAATCCTATTCTTTACGGTAGTTCAACTACGATCATGGATATGAAGACGGCCACGTCACCGGTGGGTGCACCGGAGCATGCCATGTTCGGTGCTGCAGTGGGACAGCTGGGCCATTACTATGGAATACCTACCAACGTAGGAGGCACATAGGGCGACAGTAAGGTCATTGATGCCCAGCTTGGACATGAAAAAACAATGACCGCCATGTTACCTGCATTAACAGGAAGTAATGTGATTTACGGAATGGGAATGCTGGAAATGGGAATGACGATGAGCTACGAGGCGCTTCTTATCGATCAGGAAATCGTCCGAATGATTCGCAGAATCTTAAAGGGCATTACCGTAAACAAAGATACGATGGCACTCGACGTAATCCAGAAGGTAGGGCCTGCTGGAAATTACTTAGCTGAGAGGCATACCCTGAAATACATGAGACAGGAATTATCGTCTACAGAATTGATCAACAGAAGAATGAGAGATCATTGGGAGAATGCAGGTGCAAAAGATATGGCGCAGTCTGCACGGGAAAAAGCGATCGAAATTCTTGAAAACTATAAGCCAGTTCCTCTGCCTGAGGATGTTGCGAAAAAGATTCACAACATCGTAGAAGAGGGAGAGGCGGAGGCTGCAGAATTGGAAAAATTTCATTCTTCGAAGTAGAATAACAAAAAAATAAGGAAAGGAAGTGTGTTATGACGGATAGTAAGAAATATTTTACCCGTATGGGTGATGGCTCTATCGTGTATATGACTGAAGAGGAAATCAGAGCCGATATCCTGGCCGGGGTAAAGGATGCTGCTGATCGAGGGAAAATACCCCCGCTGACTCAGGACGAAATGGATCACATTTACAGTATTGTGACGATGCCAGGCGGAGTAGTGGGAGTGGAACCATCCAGAGCCATCGTAACCTCAAATGATTCCGGCTCAGATAAAATCAGCACAAAGTGCGGCATCCCTGTAGAGCGGAGTGTAAATGCAATGATCCACGAAAGGGTTTTGGGGGCAGATTCTGTTGATATTGGACTGGAAGACTACAATTACAAAACCGTGAAAGGTGTTGCAAAAAGAGAAGCCGCAGTGTTAAAGAATGCATTGAATAAAACGACGATGCCGCTATTCTATGGTGCAATGCCAAATCTGGGCTTTTACACAAAGCCGGATGGTCCGGTCGACAATTGGGCCGTGCTTCTTCCGGAAGGTAAAATCAAGGAAGCGCTTGCGGCCCAGGAGGAAGCGGTGGAACATGCAGTAAAGGACATCGTTTATGTTGCAGAGCAAATGTATGATGTCGGTGCGGATGGCTTCCAGCTGGATACCAGCGGTGCTGCCGGTGATGCAGATTTTCTCGTTTCTCTTCTGGCAACGGAAATCATCAAAGAAAAATTCCCTGATATGGGAGTAGAAATCGGTATGGCCGGTGAATTTGTACTGGGCATGCATGGCAGACTGAAGTATAGAGATGTAAAACTGGCAGGGCTATATCCTCATCAGCAGGTGAAGCTTGTGGAACAGGCAGGAGCATCCATTTTCGGAGCTGTCGTAAATACGAACTGTAATATGACCTTCCCGTGGAACATCGCAAGAGTATGTACTTTCCTAAAGGCATGCTCGGAAGTTGCCACAATTCCGGTACATGCAAATGTCGGAATGGGAGTTTGCGGAATTCCAATGTGTGAAAACCTACCGTCTGAAATCGTTTCAAGGGCAGATCGGTGTCTGATCGAAATCTGTAACCTTGACGGATTGTAGATAGGCGTAGGTGATCCTCTAGGCGCTGAGGCGACTCACGCAATTGCTGCAAGCATGGGCGGCATCCGTACTACTGGAGACATGGTAATGCGTATGCAGATCTCTCAGAAAATGAGAATCAAGGAAGCCAAACAATATGTTGCAGACAAACTCGGACTGACCTTAGAGGAAATATGCGATGTTGTGACAATGTCAGAGGTAAGAGAAGACCGCGGCTTCGGCTTAGGAAATTTTGAACCTTATGCAGAGTCAAACGTCGGCATGGAAGCAAAATTTAAGATTGCCGAAGCTTTGGGAATTAAAATTAATTCTGTTGAACGATTCAAGGAGAGAGCCGGAATAAAATAATGGGCGAGGAGTCACATTATAATCTGAAACCAATTTGAAACGGATACAGACAATGCAAAGTTAAAAACAAATCAAAATCGCAGTGTGTCCTTTGGATACACTGCTTTTTGAGTATGACGGGCATGCCGTCAATTCCAGTAAGAAATGTGGCATTGACCACTTGCTTGAAGAGATAATATCCTTTTTAATTCAAACGGAATGTTGTATAATGATAGAAGTTGCTTTACTATGAAAGGATTGAAAGATGAAAGGGAAAAACAGATTGTGCATCGGCGGCGGAAAATGCGAAGAATGCGGCAGATGCAATCTTTTTGATACAACCACACGCAAGAAGAGATTAACAAATCTACCGGCAGGTTTTATTCCGGATTTGCGGCTTCCGGAGGAACCAAATGTAAAACGGTATGGAATCGCCTTTGACATCGGATCCACTACAGTCGTTGGCATGCTATGGGATTTAAATGAAGCGCGTTTGGTGGATATGATTGCGAAGACAAATCCACAAAGCAAATATGGCGCGGATGTAATTTCTAGGATTACCTATTCGTCCGAGAGCCCGGAGAACCTGAAACAAATGCAGACGGTAATCATTGACTGCTTTAATGAAATGCTGGATGCTTTGACCGGGCAATATGATATTGAGAAGGATTGGATCCGAAAGGCGACTGTTGTAGGAAATACAACGATGAGTCACCTTTTTCTTGGAATCGATGCAGCCTCTCTTGCTCGTTCCCCTTTTGAACCCGGGTTTTCCGGTCCTGTGGATCGAGTTGCCGGAGAACTAGGCCTTCACATGAAACGCGATGCTGAAGTAACCGTTCTTCCCAATATAGCAGGACATGTAGGCTCAGACATCGTTGGTGTGATGATCGCCTCCGATATCAAACAAAAACAGGGGATCAATCTGGTCATCGATATTGGAACCAACGGAGAAATCGTCCTCAGTGGAAAGGGACATATGCTTACTTGCTCCACTGCTGCCGGCCCGGCCTTTGAAGGTGCACGAATTTATCAGGGTATGCGCGCCGCAGAGGGAGCAATCGAAAAAGTAGAGATTCAGAATGGGGAAGTGCTGTTAAAGAACATAGGAAACAAGGAACCAATTGGAATATGCGGTTCGGGATTAATTGATGCCATCGCGCAGATGCTTGATGCAGGGATTGTTACTTTTAAAGGAAATCTTCTGTCCAAGGAGGATGCAGTGTCCAAAGGGTTGCACCCGAGTTTAACCGAAAGGCTGAGAAAGGGTGAAAACGGCAATGAATTTGTTCTTGTCTGGAGGTCCCCGGAGGAGGATATCGTCATTAATCAGAAGGATATCCGGGAGGTTCAACTGGCCAAGGGTGCTATTTTTGGAGGAATCCAGGTATTGCTTCAATGTCTTGATGCAAAGACGGAAGACCTTGATGAAATTATGCTGGCAGGAGCCTTTGGAAGCTATATCGATAAGAAAAGTGCATTGCGAATTGGCCTGCTGCCAAATGTAGGCATAGATAAAATGGATCATATCGGCAATGCCGCAGGAGTAGGAGCATGTATGGCGCTGCTCTCCAAGGAAGCCCGAAAACAGGCAGATCAACAGTCCCTTGAAGTAGAGCATGTTGAACTTGCCTTGCACCCCAGCTTTGAAAAAGAGTATCTGCAGGGAATGTATTTTCCCAAAGGATAGGATAAGGAGATGAGTGAATGAGCAAGTTTGAACTGATCAGTGAGGCCCGTCAAACCATTCTCGATGCAGATGAGGAAAAAGCATTACAAATCATTGAGCATGCTTTGACAGAAGAAATGGATCTCCTTGAACTGGTTCAGGAAGGCTTCGCTGAAGGGAACAGAGAACTCGGCGAATTGTTCGAAAACGGTAAACTGAGCTTGCCCGAATTGATCTTTTCTACCGAGGTCATGAAACGAGTCCTGGAAGTCGTTGAATCTCTTCCCGGCTCCAATAGGGAAAAGGTAAAGGGGAAGGTGCTCCTCGCTACGGTGGATGGGGATGTTCATGATATTGGAAAAGGTATGGTCGCGTCCACAATGAAAAGCTATGGGATTGATGTCATTGACATCGGCCGTGAGGTTCCCGTCGACACCATTATCGAAAAGGCCAAGGAATTTAATGTAGATATTATAGGGACAAGTGCATTGCTGACTTCGACCTTGAAAGAACAAAAAAAACTTGAGGAAAAGCTGCGGGAACTGGGGATTAGGGATCGGTTCACAACGATGGTCGGCGGAGCGCCTTGTACGTTACGCTGGGCGACCCGAATCGGAGCGGATATTTACACAGAAGATGCCATTGAAGCGGCGAAAAAAGCATTGGAGCTCCTCATGAAAAAGAAATAAGAGGGTACAATACGATGGAACAGTTTACAACAACACAGCAGCAAAGGCTGACAGAGCTGAATGCTGAGCCGGAATTCATCAACATGAGATTTGAGGATCCTTCAGAGAGAGACAATATATTCAGAAAGACAGAAGCCAATTTGGTCAGAAGAAACAAGGAAAAGCTGACCAAGCTTCTTGATGAAGGCAGGAAGCCATTGGCAATTCAGATAGAAGAACGATTAAAGGAATGGCTGACGAAAGCGGAAGGCTTTACGCAAGTGACAACACCGACCATCATTACTGCATCCATGCTGGATAAGATGACAATAACAAAGGATCATCCCTTGACAAATCAAGTGTTTTGGCTGGATTCTAAGCGGTGTTTGAGGCCAATGCTTGCCCCGAATCTCTATACTGTGATGCGAGATTTAAATAAGATCACGAAAGCGCCTGTCCGAATCTTTGAGGTGGGCTCCTGCTTTCGGAAAGAGTCACAGGGAGCGCAGCATATGAATGAATTTACCATGCTGAACCTCGTGGATTTTGCAGGTATAAAAGATGGACGGCAGATGGAACGATTAAAGGAGCTTGCGAAAGATGCCATGAAGGTGATCGGTATTGCGGACTATGAACTGGAAATTGAAAAATCCGAGGTTTACGGGGAAACCATGGACATCGTAAGAGGAGAGCTTGAAATCGCATCCGGAGCCTATGGTCCACATTTCTTGGATCCAAAGTGGGGCGTCTTTGAACCCTGGGTTGGAATCGGGTTTGGCATCGAAAGAATTGCAATGTCAATGGGGAATTACCGAACGATAAAAAGAATCGGCAAAAGCATAGCCTATCTTGACGGATCACCCTTAAAATTATGATTGCATTTTGGCGGAGGGGGTATTTGTTTAAGAGAACGCATGATAAATCAACGAATTATGGAGATGAATATGACTCGATTAATTAGCGAATGGATTGATGACATCAGGATCAATGCGAAACATAAGGAATCAACGCTCAAAGAGAAGACAGGATTGGATTATATATCGCTGGCGGCCAAAGCCAGCGGGTGGTCCGTTGCTGATATGGAAAGAGCTGCACAGCAAATTAAAATCGGAGTAGTTCCCGTTACCTCCGGTGAGGGGATCATCGGCTCCTTTGGGGAGGCGGTTGCAGCTGTCACTTCAGGGATGGGCTTTCGCAGCTTTGTAACGGAATGCTATGATGTCAGTGGTATTTTTGAAGCCCACAAAAGAGAAGCGGATATCATTTTTATGGCAGACGATGACCGATATATTTCTTTCAATCTGAATAAAAAAAAGATGACGGACAATAATATTGCTACTGCAGCGGGGTATCTCACTGCACTGGAAGAAGCACAGGGAACTTTAGTCGGCAAGGAAGTTCTGCTGCTGGGCTTTGGTATTCTGGGCCAAGAATTTCTAAAGCGGCTCATGAAGAGAGGGATCAGCGTAACAGGATATGACACCGACGAAAACCGATTAAAAGCCATGGGCTGGAGCGGGGCCTCTATTCTTGAGAAGATAGAAGATATGCAACGGTATAAGCTGATCATTGATGCAACATGTCAGGGAGGCTGGATTCATCAGGGCATGCTACATCCCGAAGCATGGATCGCTTCCCCGGGAATCCCACTTTCTGTGGATGAACAGATTTATCCGGAATATGAAAAGCGAATCATTCACGATTATTTAGAAATCGGTACGGCAACAATGCTGGGATTTACTTTATAAGAATTTGATTCCAGACGATAAATATACAAAAATATAATATATTTCATATAAAACAGCAACAATATATAATGAAATAACTAAAACTAGTGATGAAATTACAAAAATAACCAAGAAGCCTTCTAGCATCAGCAGAAGGCTTTCCATATAATTAAGACAGGATACAATCACTTAACAAGATATAGAAAAGAGTATAAACGGAGGTATAGTTAATGGGCAAAGAACTGATATTCAAAACACTCAGACATGAAGAAACAGATCGTATTCCTTGGGTACCATTTGCCGGTGTTCACGCGGGAAAGCTAAAAGGGTATACGGCTGAAGAATTACTGACGGACTCGGACAAACTCGTTGAATCACTCCTGGAGGTGAAAAAATTCTATACACCGGACGGAATGCCCGTTCTGTTTGACTTGCAGGTGGAAGCTGAAATTCTAGGCTGCAATCTTTTATGGGCGAAGGATAATCCCCCATCCGTGAAATCTCATCCATTTTCTGAGGGAAATGAAATACCTTGTGCATGCAAAATTCCGACGGAGGAATCCGGCAGAGTCCCGATGATTCTTGATGCGATGAGACGAGTCAAAGCAGAGATCGGAGATGAGGTCGCATTGTATGGGTTGATTTGCGGTCCCTTTACGCTGGCATCTCACTTAAGAGGGAGCAATATCTTCATGGACATGATGAAGAATCCCGAATATGTGAAAGAGTTGGTTGGATTTTGTGCCGAGGTTTCCTGCAAAATGGCGGAAATGTATATCGAAGCGGGCATGGATATCATTGCTGTCGTAGATCCGCTGGTCAGTCAGATTTCTCCAAGACATATCGAAAAGATGCTGTCGGAATCATTTACCGCAGTGTTTGATTTTATCAGAGCAAAAGGTGCTTTCTCCTGCTTCTTTGTATGCGGAAATGCAACGAATCAGATTGATGTCATGTGCAAAATGGGACCGGACGGAATCTCGGTGGATGAAAATGTGAATCTTGCGCAAGCAAAAGTAATAACAGATCGATATAATATCACCATCGGCGGAAATATTCCGCTGACGACTACGATGCTTCATGGTACCCAGGAAGACAACGTGAAGGGGGTTATTGATCTCATTGACAGTCTGGATCATCACAATCTGATTATCAGCCCGGGCTGTGATATGCCGTATGATACACCGATCGAGAATACCGTAGCTGCTTCCAACGCTGTAAAGCACCCGGAGGAGGCAAGAAAACTGATTGAAAATTATCAAGCTGTCGTGGATGACATTGATATACAGCTGCCTGATTACAAGAACCTTGATAAGGTGCTGATTGAACTGTTCCTTCTGGATCCGGATCAATGTGCGGCCTGCACATACATGCTGAACAGTGTGGTTGATGCTTATGATGAGATAAAGGATATTGCAGACTATGCTGTTTATAAGTATACTATGAAAGAAGATATCGCAAGAACACGAAAGATGGGCCTCACAAATTTGCCAACTATGTGTATCAACGGCGAAATCAAATGGATCTCGATTATTCCAAGCAGGGAAGAGTTTATATCAGAAGTAAAAAAGTATGCAAAATAAGTTCATGAACAATCAAACCATATCAATTACCATGGCAGAGGCTGATGTCTTTGCCATGGAGTATTTCATGAAAATATGCGGCTTGAACAGAGAGGGCATTAAGTATCAGAGAATGTTGAAGCAGGGTATGGAGATCAAGGAACGAATCCGAGATTCGGTGGATATCAAGGCTATTGTTTCTTATTTTCCAGGAAACGCAATCAAAAACAATACGGCTGTATTCAATGGGGTTGCGTTTCACTGCAATGCATTTCAACGATTCGATCCCGCCCATGTCCTCGGTGTATATATCTATATCCTAACTGCAGGTTTTTTTGAATTGGAGCATGACGAACCGATTCTTGATCAGCTCTATGCAGATATCTGGGGAACCGCATATGTGGATGCCGGAATTGAGGTTCTAAAAAAATACGTAGAAAAGGACCTGGAAGAGAAGCATAGGGATCATGAAAAGATTACCGTTTTAAGCTCCTTTGGACCGGGATTTTACGGGATGGATGTCAATCAGGTCAGCAGCTTCTTTGAGGTGTTGGATGGGAGTAAAATAGGAGTTCATGCAAGGAGCAACAGCCTCATGCTCCCCTTAAAATCCTGTGCAGGATTTTATGTGGCTGTTGACGATAAGACGGATTTGCCTGATTCAGACTGTGAAAGCTGCCAATCCGAATACAAGAATTGTGCCTTTTGTCAGACCGTTATAAAAGGAAACAGTTAATTAATATGGGGGGCGGATCGTATTGATCGCATAGACTCTAAATCTATGCAGCCGAGTGAAACTCTCGGGCTCCTCGCCATTTTTATCAGCCAACGAGGAATCAACCATGAACAAAAATGAGATCGTAGATTTATTAAAAATAGACAGTCCGGATGAAGTGCAGAAACTGTTTTCTCAAGCCCGGAAGGCAAGAGAGAAAGCATTTGGCAACAAGATCTTCATGTATGGATTTGTCTATTTTTCTACATGGTGCAGAAATAATTGCAATTTTTGCTATTACCGGAATGCCAACCAGATCGACCGTTATCGGAAGGCGCCTGAGGAAATCATTGCAATAGCAGAAAATCTTGCCCAATCCGGAGTACATCTCATTGATTTGACTATGGGTGAAGATCTGAGCTATCATCAGGACGACTTCAACAGCCTCCTTGAAATCGTGAATCGGATCAAAGAGAGCACCGGATTGCCGGTCATGCTGTCACCCGGATTGATAGAGGATCGGTATATTGATCTGTTTGCAAAGCAGGGAGTGGAATGGTATGCTTTATATCAGGAAACCCATAACAGGGATCTTTATAGCCGGCTGCGCCTAGATCAGGATTATGATCAGCGGATGCATGGCAAAGGATACGCGAAAGAGAAGGGGATGCTCATTGAAGAAGGAATTCTGGCCGGAGTCGATGAGTCACTGGAAGATATTGCAGACTCCATTTTGGAAATGGGAAAGATTGGCGCCGCGCAAATGCGTGTGATGAGCTTTGTACCACAAAAAGGAATCCCAATGGAAAGAGTTGAGAAACCAAGTCCGCTTCTGGAAGAAAAGATTATAGCGATACTAAGGTTGATGTATCCTGAGGTTCTGATTCCGGCGTCTCTGGATATAGATGGAATCAAAGGCCTGGAGGATCGAATGAATGCAGGGGCCAACGTGATTACCTCAATCATTCCTCCCAAAACCGGTTTGGCCGGCGTTGCCCAATCCAGCATGGATGTAGATGACGGCGGCAGAACCGTCGAGGAAGCAGCACAGATTCTCCGGAGAATGGGATTAAGGCCGGCAACAGCATTGGAATACAGAAATTATTTAACGAGTATTAGAAAACATACAAATTGTATGTGAGAAATAAAGGAGATTACATCATGATACAATTGATTTTGCTCACAGGGTTTCTGGGAGCTGGAAAAACAACCTTGATGTCTTCTATTTTGGATGCATATCAGGACAAGAAAATTGGTGTTATTATTAACGAATTCGGTAAGATCAATGTGGATGCGAAATTGATCGAAAGGGATGGGATCGAGATGTCGGAGCTTACGAACGGATCGATTTTCTGTGCCTGCATCAAGGATAAATTTGTTGACAGCCTCATTGCTTTGTCCAATATGGAAATCGATTATTTATTTGTAGAAGCATCCGGCCTTGCCGACCCTTCCAATATGCCACAAATATTAGAGGGAATCCGGTCAAAGACCGGAACTCCGTATCATTATAGGGGGGCATTGTGCGTTTTAGATGGAGAAAATTTCACGGGACTGTTTGAACTTTTACCTGCAGTTCAAAGGCAGGTGGAGTATGGCGATGTCATGATCATCAATAAGGCGGATCTAATCGGTGAGAAAGATATTATCGAAATAACAGAACAAGTACAGGGGATAAATCCAAATGCTATGATTTATGTGACCTCCTATTGCAGAGTTGATATTCGTGATATCGTTGAATCGATGGAGTCCATTGAAAAGGAAGGCAAGGAAACCACCAACACCTTTGAAGCGAGACCAAATACGCTGGTTCTGACAGCAGAAGAGATGATTGAAAAAGTGCAATTGGAGCTGTTCCTGAGGGATATTTCGCAGCATACTTACCGAATCAAGGGATTCTCCGAAACAGAGGAAGGCCCTATGGAAATCAGCGGAGTCGGTAAAAATATATATTTGAAGGGATGGCATACCGAGATAAAAGGCAGTCAAATCGTAATCATTTCTGCAGTCGGAATCCGAATTCTGAGTATCATTACATCTGCTTTAGAAAAGCATTTAAAAGGGAAACTTCATTTGTAGAGGTGAATACCAGTATTTCAGAAAGCGGTGATGAAAATGCTTAGGATTGCAATTGTAGGAGGGAAACTTCAGGGAACGGAAGCGGCTTATTTAGCAAAAAAAGCCGGCATGGAAAGTCTGCTCATCGATCATTATGAAAAATCTCCTGCATTGGGCTTATGCGATGAATTTCTTTGCTGTGATGTGACCCAGGAAAGCAAGGAGCTCATCGACGCACTGAACAGTGTAGACTTTATCTTGCCTGCCAATGAAAATGCCGAGGTGTTGGAAGCGCTGGTAAAGCTTGCAGAGAAATATAATTACAGACTTGCCTTTGACAAGGAGGCCTATGGAGTCTCCTCTTCCAAGCTGTTATCAGATCGTTTATTTCAAGAGAATAGGATCCCGTCGCCGCAGTACTATCCAAACTGCAAAGGACCCTATATCGTGAAACCATCCGGCTTCAGCGGAAGTGAGGGTGTCAAAAGGTTTAACCACCCGGAAGAGATCGATCAATTTTTGCGTTCTGTTTCTGCAGAGGAGAATTGGATTGCTCAGGAGTTTCTGACGGGACGGTCCTATTCCATCGAGGTCATCGGGAAGCCAGGAGAGTATAAGACCTACGAGATTACAGAAATACATATGGATAAGGGCTATGACTGTAAAATGGTCACTGCTCCTTGTAAAATTACGGAGAAACAAGAAGAAGGCTTCCGAAAGATTGCGGTAAGATTGGCAGAACTGGTCAGTCTGAAAGGGATCATGGACGTGGAGGTCATTGACGATCATGGAGTGTTTAAATTGCTGGAAATCGATGCAAGAATACCAAGCCAGACTCCGACGGTCGTCTATCATACGACGGGTGTCAATTTAATTGAAGAGCTGAAAGATCTGTTTTGTAACGGAAAGATGAAGGCAAATAAAACCGGCTCCAAAAAATTTTGCGCCTATGAGCATCTTTTCATCAAAGATGGTAGGATCACGGAACATGGTGAGCATATCATGAGCGAAGGAGGTCCTCTCACCTTGAGGGAAAATTTTTTCGGTGCCGACGAGGTGATATCGGATTTTGTGAAAGTGGGTCACCCCTGGAGGGGAACTTTTATCAATTGGGCTGACACTGAGGAGGAACTATCCCTGAAACGGGAAAACATGAGATTAAGTTTACTGGGACTTTAAATACGGAGAGGAACGCTGAGATATGAGTGAGGAAAAGAGACGATATTATAGAAAAAATGTGGAACTGTTTCTCTTGCTGGACAAAATGAAACTCTGGCCCTCCAGAACCGGAATTCTCCACGGGATTCGCAGCGTTGAAAGAAACGGAGAATTTGCGGAGATCACAACCCACTGCGGGAAAACCTTCCGTGTCTATAATTCTAGAACTTCCAGAGCGGCAAGATGGCTGAGAAATAAATGGGTGAGCAGGCCATGTAAGGACTGTAAAATACCTGAATGGAAGCTGGAAAAATATTCAACGACCTTTTTTGCGCAACACTATGGGAGCGATTTACGGCACAAGGATTAAAAGCAGGATAGGGGCGGGTAAGAATATGACAGAAGAGAAAAGACAAGATTTTTATTATTCTTCTCGTAGGAGAGCACAATTTGGGAGTGTGGGGTCTGCTGATCGGGGTGACGATCTTTATCTTCCTTTTAAACGCGCTGGAAGTTGATTATTCCGGTTTCAGCAAAAGGGAAAAGCATAAGCACAAGCATAAGAAAAAAAAAGAAGGGCAAAGAGGAATTCCCGGAACAACAACGGTGTCTGCGAACTACATTTTCTCTAGTCAATTAAGAAGGTTATTGTTATGATTTTATATTCATTTTTTTTACAGAAGAAGAAAGGCAACCATGAATCCTACTGCAGTTGTACGAGTTTGCAAATTATCAGTATTCCTTTTTTCTGTATGCTCTACACTCTTGGCTCCACTTGTCCTTACGATTGGATCTGAATTTAATTTAGGGTTGCAGGGCAGTGGCTTACTGTTTTCATTTTTCTTTGCTGGGAATTTCATGGCTTGCGCATTTTGCGGAAAGATATTAAGTAAATTTGGCAAATGTCATGTACTTAAATTCAGTTTGATATCTATGGCTGTCCTTAGCGGGATGATGGTTATTGCTCCTCGATTTTTTGTCATTTGCGCTATTTTATTTTTTCTTGGCTTCATCACACTTATTATCCAAGTAGCAGGCACATCGATTCCTTCGGAAATTATCACCGGAAATACTGCGTCGGTTATGGCAGGCGTACAAGCATTTTGTGCTTTAGGAGCTGGCAGCGGTTTACTCTGGTCTGGCACATTAATGACCTTAGGTTATTCATGGCGTATGTGTTATCTTAGTTTTTCTCTTATATCCCTCGTCGGTGCGGTAATCGCTTATTTCGTTTCGTTTCCAAAATTACAGCAAAAGGTATCCGGTAATCTAAATGAAATATTATCTTTAGTTAATAATCCTAAATTTCGTTCAACTTTCTTATTTTTGTTCCTGTATTCTGGCGCGGAATCAGCAATTGGCAGCTGGTTGGTTACTTTTTTAAAGAATGATCTCATGTTTTCTTCACTATCTGCTGCAGCAGTCACTTGTACGATCTGGGCATTTTTATTTTTGGGACGCCTTTTCTGCTCAAATATAGTCCGCATTTTCCCTAGACGGTACATCCTCATGATTCTGATTTTGGGAAGTACAATTTGCACATTTGCAATACCGCATCTGAATGGAGTTGCGATTTGGTTTGCTGCTGCATTTCTTGGTTTTCTAATGTCTGGTATCTGGCCTCTCGTAGGAGCTAATATAATAGAAGATACAAATTACGACAAGGGGACTTCACTTTCTATAGCGCTCCTTTTTAGCTTTCTGGCTTGCTCAATCATTCCATATCTAATAGGTATGGTAGCCGGATTGTTCAGTCTATCCATCGCCATTTCAATAATTGGAGGAGTTTTCTCTATATTATTTGTATTTTTCCTACTTGAGGTGGGTTTTTGGAGAATAAAAGGGAAACCATCTGTATAGCTGGTTACGAATAACTTGTCTTTGTAAAACGCTTACTTCTTTTCAATCGCTTTTAGGATGCCGTGCAGGATTGCCTGAGGTCTGGGCGGGCAGCCGGGAATCCAGACATCCACCGGAACCAGGCTTCCGATTCCGTCCCGTGTTGCATACGTATCCCGGAAAATTCCACCGCTGCAGGCACAGGCGCCGACCGCCACCACCAGCTTGGGATCCGGAGTCGCTTCGTAGGTTTTTAAAAGGGCTAGCTCCATATTTCTCGTACCAGTACCGGTGACGAGTAGCATATCCGCATGTCTCGGTGAAGCTACAAAGTGAATCCCAAACCGTTCGATATCATTGAAGGGATTGTTCAATGCATTGATCTCATAATCACAACCGTTGCAGGAGCCGGCATCTACTTCTCTGATATGCAGGCTTCTTCCGAAGATCTTCTTAATTTTCTTTTCCACGCGCTTTCCGAGTTCTTCGTAAGCCAGTTCAAATTCCGTCGTCATCGTTGCTGCGCCAGTCGGACAGACCTCCTCACAGAGGGTACAGAAAATACAGTCATTCAAATTGATCACGGGAATACCGGAGTCAGAATCATAGGAGATGGCAGCCGACGGACACCTGTCGATGCAGACACCACATTTGGTGCAGTTCGTCTCGACGATGACGGGCTTGCCGATAAAGAGGCTGGAATCGATAGGGTTTTTCGGATAGCCCTGGGTCACTCTCGGATATTGAAATATTTTTTTTAATACTTTAAACATAATGGTTCCTCACGCGTTATAAATCATTTCCTGCATAGGACAGATTAAAGCTCTTATTGATCAACGGGAAATCGGGCACGATATTCCCCTTTACGGCGTGGCACAGAGCCGGCCAATTGCAAAAAGATGGGGTTCGCACCTTATACCGGAGCAGAGTCTGGTTTTCTCCGGTCATAATAAAATGAACGTTTTCCCCTCGCGGAGATTCCGTGAGTCCGAAGGCAAATTGATAAGGAGCAAGCATTCCGAGCTCTGTCTTGATCTCTCCCGTGGGCATGGTTTCTATGACCTGGATCATCAGGGAGATGGATTGGAAGCATTCGGCCACCTTTACCTTTACTCTGCTGCTTACATCACCGTCATTTTGCACCGGTACCTGAAAATCCAGAGATCCGTAGGCGGCGTAAGGGAAAGATTTTCTTACGTCATAAGGGATGCCCGAAGCTCTGCCTCCGGGACCGGAGGCATTCAGATCAACGGCAATCCTATTGCTAAGGATCCCCGTATTCTCCACACGGTCGATAAATTGACTATTGTGCATGACGATATCTACGGTATCCTCCAATTCTTTTTTGATCTCTTTCAGAAGCGCGATCAGACTTTCTTCCTTTCCCGCCACAAAATCTCTTCGGATCCCTCCGGGTTTGTTTACACTGCGTAGAAAACGCATGCCACAGAGTTCATCTGCCACTCTGTATGACCAGCCTCGGATCATTCTGATCTGGTAGGCCGCAAAGCCATAGGCAACATCCAGGCAGACCCCCGCCAGATCCCCCAAATGGCTTGTCAGTCGTTCCAACTCAGCAAAGAGGACTCTGGTGTACTCCGCCCGGTCCGGAACCTTGATTCCGGCGATTTTTTCGATGGACTGACAGTAGGCAAGGGAGTTGGTAAAGGTCTCATCTCCGGAAATCCGTTCCGAGATATAAAAGCCTTTCTCAATGGATTTTCCCTCGCTGAGCTTTTCAATACCCCGATGAACGAAATAAAGCTGTGCTTCCAGATTCAGGATGGGTTCCCCCGCCAGACTGAAGCGGAAGTGCCCCGGCTCGATGATGCCTGCATGGACCGGTCCAACGGGAATTTCGAAAACCCCTTCTCCATTTATAGTGCTGAACTCCATTTTCTCGTCGGCAAAGGCGGGACGGCTGCTTAACGGAAAGTCCCTGCGCAGGGGACGACAGTTTTCCGGCCAGTTTCCGTGGAACACCAGACGTTTCCCGCCAGGATGTCCAAGGGGGTGAAGGCCAAATAAATCCTGAATCTCCCTTTCATAAAGAGCGGCGGCAGGAATCTTGGTACTGATGGACGGAAAGATGCCCTGGCTAGGGTCCACCGTTACGGTAAGAACGATCAAAAGGCCTGCGCTTCTTTCCGCAAAGGCATAATATATCGTAAAGTGTCCTTTGTTTTCTCTTTCATCCATGGCAAATAAAGAAATCAGTGAACAGCCAAACTCGCTTTCGAGACTGCTGCAGATTTCTTTGATTCCGGAAGAATCGACTTCCAGATACAATTCGTTTCTCAGTGGAGAAGATCCTATGATATGGTTTCGGAACTGCTCCTCCATTTTTCCCTGTAAATCCTGTATCCTCATGTTTTTAACCTCCGATGATCCTTTGGGCTGAAGTAATGAGTTCTTTCATGGCATCCGGCATGAACAGTCCGGTAATTGATATGATAATTAGAAACACAATAAGAACAGCTGCACCGGCCGGATTGGTTTCTCCCGGCTTTCTTTCCTCTGAATCCTCTTCCCCATAGAATATTCGGAATAAGGTCACTGCAATGCCGACAAACACGAGGGCCAACAGCAAAATGAATAAAGACCCAAGGACGAGGTGTCCCTCAGCAAAGACGGACAGGAATACACTGACCTCACTGGCGAAGATGCTGAAAGGCGGCGTTCCTGAAATTGCAAACAGCCCTAAAAGGAAAGCGAATCCTGAAATCGGAAGAACCTTCAGCAAACCTCTGATACCGGATATTTTTCTCGTTTCATATTTTTGAAGAATGTTCCCCGAGGCGAGAAACAGCATTGCTTTTGTAAAGGAATGATTGATCATATGAAATAGGCCGGCAAAGATGGACAAGGGGGTGAACAGTCCTATGGATAGGGCAATGATCCCCATGTGCTCAATGCTGGAATAAGCCAGCAGCCTTTTGTAATCCTTCTGGGTCAAAATGAATATGGCGGCGGTGGTGATGGAAAGCAAACCGAAACCGACCAGGATGTTACCTGTAAACTGACTGTCGCCAAGGTTTTTATTTACGATGGAAAGCACACGAATGACGGCATACAGCGCACTGTTCAGCAAAACGCCGGAAAGAAGCGCGCTGATGGGAGATGGTGCCTGGCTGTGGGCATCGGGAAGCCAAGTGTGCATGGGAACCAAACCGGCTTTCGTGCCAAAGCCTATGATGATAAAGAGGAAGGACAGCCTTACGATCTGACCGTTCAGCTCCTTCGCATGATCGTAAAGGATATCCCACCGAAGTGCATGGGAACTGTCGATGACCGTAACAGAGGACAGATGCAGGAAGATGATCCCCACCAAGGCAATCGCAATGCCGACGGAGCAGATGATAACATATTTCCAGGCAGCCTCAAGGGAATGCTTGTTGTTGTGATAACCCACCAAAAAAGTGGAGGCAAGTGTTGTGCCTTCGATTGCGATCCAAAGAATGCCGATGTTGTTCACGGTCAGAGATAGCACCATTGTAAAAAGGAAGGAGTACATGAGAGTATAAAACAGCTGAATTCTCTTCGTATTCACTTCGCCGCGGCGCAGCTCCTCATTGAGATATCCGATGGAATAAATACTAACCAGAAAACCGATGATCACAACGATATCCAGAATGATAGCACTCAACGCATCGAGATAAAAAAGCATTCCGAACAGATTATACTGAAGGATACCGGAAACCATGACGCTCTTTGTCGCAAATCCCGCAATCACCACCAAAGCAAAGGAGCATACCACATTCATAACATGCAAAGCCTTTGTTTCCTTTATTAATATTGACAGCAGTACTGCGACAAGCGGTACAAGCCATAGCATCAGTCCCATAATTTCTATCCTTTCAAGTTTTTCAGCTTGTTGATGTTAATGGAATCAAATTGTTTATTGATTTGCATGACCATGATGCCCATGATAAGAATGGCTGTGATCATATCAATGAAGATGCCGATATCCACGATAAATGGCATTCCATGGGTAGAGAACATTGCAGTGACAAAGATCCCGTTTTCAATCACGAGAAAGCCGATCATCTGGCCAAGGGCCCATTTTCTGCTGATCATGAAGAAAAGACCGATCAGAATGACAGAAAAGGAATTTACCACCTGCAGATTGATATGATCTTCATTGAGACCGCTGATATTGGATACGCAGAAATATACAAATACGACAAGCCCGCAGCAGATGAGAATCAGCAGTGGAATATTGAGAAAAAAGTCTTTTTCTACCTTGTATTCCACGCTGCCATAGGTTTTATGAAGCAGCCTGGGAATGTAGATGACCTTTAGCAGAACGATGATACCGCAAACCACAAGAACATCAAATCTGCCCTCTTCCATGAGGCTGTTCCAGCCCATAATACCCGCTGTCAGTGCGATCAACGCCGACTGGATGCGGAAGGTTTTTATATAGGATTTGATTCTCTTATGAGAAACAAGAATGATGGAAGATAATAAAATCAAAACCGATAAGATATCATAATAAGAATCCATAGACTACCTCCCTAAAACGAAATACTGCAGGAATCCCAAAAAGGAAAGGATAAAGGATAACGCTGCAAGATTAGGTATACTGAAAAACCGGAATTTCACCGTACTGATTTCCGTGATTGCAATCACCACAGAGAGGAAGATTACCCGAACGGCATAGAGCGCAATTGATAGGATAAATGCGCCTTCACCGGCAAAAGGGATCAACTGATCCATGGGAAGAAACAAGTTTGCAACCAGCGTCATAAGAATCAGCTGCTTGACTGCAGCACCGTATTCCATCAAAGCCAGATGCCGTCCCGAATATTCCAGCAGCATTGCTTCATGAACCATGGTGAGTTCAAGATGGGTTGCCGGATCATCTACAGGAATTCGTGAAGTTTCGGCTAGAATGATAATAAGCATAGCGAGGAAAGTCAGGATATAAACGGGATGCAAGAAAGGATTCCCTACCTCTGTCATGGCTCTCATCATTTGATGGATGGATGTGGAATCTGCGATCAGTCCGATGGTAAAAATGGATAGCAGGATGGAAGGCTCGATTAGTGACGAGATCAAGGCTTCCCGGCTGGATCCCATGCCGCCGAAGGTGCTTCCTGTATCCAGTGCAGCAAGACACATAAAAAACCTGCCCAAAGCCAGCAAAGAAAACAGTAGAATGATATCTCCTGAGAATTGTACGGAAGGCATCAGGGTTGAAATGGGTACAAGGAGTGCTCCCACCGCCGCAGTTGAAAATACTATATAAGGGGTTGCTTTATAGATCCAGGATGCCGTATCTGAGACGACAGACTCTTTCCGAATCAATTTGAACAAGTCGTAGTACATCTGCAGAACGGGAGACCCCTGACGTTTCTGTGACAGTGACTTGCACTTTTTGATTATGCCGTCGACCATTGGAGCCAGAAGAAGGATGACCAGCAGCTGTATTAAATTGTTTGCGATGACAATCATGAGGGGTTCCCTCCTTTATCCGATTCGATTATAGAGCATTAAAATGAGAACAGCAATGAAAATATAGAGCAGATAGGTATGGACACTACCGGTCTGTATCATTAATTTCAGTCTCTTTGACCAGTCGGTAATCCAGATCAGTAAAGGAACGTAAACATACTTTTCAAACACGGATTCTGTCGTTATGGTGTATTCCATTGATTCCGGATGATAAGGGTGGTTTCCCCGGATCTTTAAATCCCTTGAAGATTGAAAGAAAATCTTAAAAACAATTTTAACCGGCTTTGAAAATGCGGTTCCGCTATATTGCATTCTCGGAGTCAGGCTGTGGAAGCCGCAGTCCCAAGTGCCGTATTTTCGCTCACGGTAGCTTCCTCCGAACGCTCTCAGCAGGAGCAGGGCAATCACGATCAACAGAATACCGATGATGAAAACCAGAAGGGGAGATACGGCATTATTGTTACCGCTAATCTTCAGCGGATACCAGGCCAGAAGAAACCCTCCCTGCAGCTGCCCCACAACACCATTCCCGGTGATTGCAGCAATTACCCTACTCAGCAGCGTCAAAGGAATCAGGGGGAACAGCCCGACCAAGAGGCAAAGGGAAGCAAGGAGCCCGGTGCCAAGATTCATGGAAAAGGGAACCTCCTCCGCTTGTGCGGCCTGCTTGCTTCTCGGGAGACCAAGGAAGGAAATGCCGAAAAGCTTTATAAAACAGGCCGCGGCCAGTGCCCCTGATAAGGCAAGCACAGCTACGGAAATGATATACGTGATGTTAAGCGCAGCATTTTCCGGGGAAATGCTGGCAAAGATGGACTGATACGTGAGCCATTCTCCGATGAAGCCGTTGAAGGGAACCAGGGCGGAAATGGAAAGGGCGCTGCCCAGAAAGAAGACCGCCGTAAGCGGCATTCGTTTTATCAAGCCTCCCAAATCTTCCATATTTTTCGTGTGGGTTGCATAATGAATGGAACCGACGCCTAGAAAAAGACCGCCCTTAAACAGGGTATGATTAAAACAATGCATCAGCGCAGCAGTCAGCGCTAACGCTCCGACCCAGTGAATGTCCCGTGCAAACGCCAGAAAAGCGATACCGAGGCCGATAAATATGATGCCCATATTCTCAATACTGCTATAAGCAAGCAGCTTTTTTATATTTTGCTCAATCAATGCATAAAGAACGCCGAATACCGCTGAACCCATACCAATGATCAAAATCAGAATACCCCACCAGGGGGTTTCAATCCCA
>CAKMKG010000024.1 GCA_927441425.1 uncultured Bacillota bacterium
CCTTCCGGATGGCGTAGAAATGTGCATGCCTGGAGATGACATCCAAATGACAATCGAGCTGATCACACCGATCGCGATTGAAGAAGGATTGAGATTTGCGATCAGAGAAGGCGGAAGAACGGTTGGAGCTGGGGTTGTAGCGAAGATCGTCGAGTAATTGCTTGTTTCCGGCGCAATTGGAATTCTGGCGCAATTGAATAAATGGTAATAGTAATTAGAAGACCCGCAGCAATGCGGGTCTTGTTAATAGTTCTTGCTTTTACGGGTTCGCCTTAGTCCTTCAATCGGCCGATCATCGGTACGGTTTTCAGTTTCGATACCCCATGAGGCGAACTGTTCTTTATTTCCTCTGTCAGATCATTTCCGGCGCTATAGCCATTGTGCTGTCCGTTATTCCAACGGGTGGAATCGGTGACATCGTAAATCGCACCATCAACAGCGATGTAGGCGTGTCTGCCATCTTTACCATCAAATTGGGCAAGCTCTTCCAGTGTCAGTTCGATCATTTCTTCTTCAGGCACAGGGTCGGGTGTGTCGGCACAGGCAGTCAGAATCAAGCAGGTCAACATCAGAAGAGCCAATAAGGCACCAAACAACCATCTCTTTTTCATGTTCATTTCCTCCTGTTCTATTTTCTTTCGAATTTCAAGCTGATCTGTGGTTAGGGTATGTAGTTAGAAAATGTGGTTAGAGTATGTGGATGCCGATGGCCACCATAAGTAATACGGCTACCCCCCGGTGGATTCGCAGCCAAGTCTTTCCTCGTTTTTTTGCTTTGTATCCATAGACTCCCAGCGCCACCTGGAGAACAAGGACCGAGGCTGCTAATGCTCCCGTCTGGCTTATTCCATAAATCAGGAATTGGTTGGCAGCATGGCTCAGCAACACGGCAATCGTCAACAAGCCGAACAGCTTATGATTCTTGACAATGAACTTTGTCAGCAGGGAAAACCCTGCCGAAACAGTTTTGTTTTTCTTGAGATGCACCTTCAGTTTTTTGTTGGCGAGCTTTACGAAGTAATTCAGGATAGTCAGCAAATATAATGTAATGATTGCATAACCGAGAAATTCTCCTAAGTCTGTATTCATCATCCGGTTTCCTCCCTTAAAATTTAAAACACTTATTGTGCAGAGTATAGTCGGTGACTAGGCGTAAAATCTAGCGCTTATAAACCCAATTTCTTTTTCATTGCATCTGGATTCAAACTGTGAGTCAGAGCATTTTCGGCGGTGATTAATCCTTCTCCATAAAGATTCAAAATACTTGTATCCATGCTGATCATCCCACAGTCCGAAGAGGAGTAGATCGTTGAGTCGATTTGGTGCGCTTTGGATTCACGAATCATCGTACGGATTGCATTATTACACAGCATGATCTCAAAAGCAGGGACCAAGGTTCCCTGGGTTGAAGGGATCAGCTGCTGTGAGACGACTGCCTGTAGAACCATGGAGAGTTGAATCCTAACTTGTCGTTGCTGATTAGCCGGAAATACATCAACGATACGATCCACCGTATTGGCCGCCCCTAAGGTATGTAAAGTGGAAAATACCAATTGACCGGTCTCGGCAGCAGACATCGCGATTGAAATTGTCTCAAAATCTCGCATTTCTCCAAGGAGTATCACATTGGGTGCTTCCCTGAGCGCAGCTCGAAGGCCTCTCCCATAGCTTGGGGTATCCATGTAAATCTCCCGCTGGCTTACAATGCTTTTATCATGCTTGTGAAGAAATTCCAATGGATCCTCTAAGGTGATAATATGGGCTTCCCTGGTTTTATTAATTTTATCGATTAGGCAGGCTAACGTTGTTGATTTGCCGCTTCCTGTCGGTCCGGTTACTAAGATAAATCCCTTGGTCTTAGCGTAGAGGTCGATGACCTGTTTCGGAATTCGAAAGGATTCGGGATCCGGAAGTTTGAATAATACAACTTTAAGGACAGCAGCTAGAGAGCCTCTCTGTATAAAAGAATTTACACGAAATCTGCCTACATTTGCGAGTGAAAAGGAGAAATCATCATCATGCTCTTTTTTCAGAATGCTGATATCTCTCCCCGCATAGTCATAAATTTGATGGATCATAGCTTCCGTATCCGGAGGAAGAAGCTTTTCTCCCACTGAAATGATTTTTCCGTTTGAGGTGTAGGAAAGCGCTTTGCCTGCAACGAAAAAGATATCTGCAGCATGATCTTTTACAGCGTCTTCCAAATAAATCTTCAGGTTCAAAATCCCACCCGCTTTCTATTTTGTAATCGTATCGTCAAATTCGATTTGATATTGCTCATAGTCCCATTGTGTTTTTAAAACCAGTTTGCGGTACAGAACCGTATATTGCGCGCCGTCTGAACGCAATTTCATAACCAGATTTTGCGTCGCCGAAACCGGTATGATAAAAGTATCCGCCTCAGGAGGATGCCCAGCGCTTAAGGACGCATCAGTAGCTGATAGGATCTCCTCAGCTTCATTGTCGGCAGAATAATAATCGGTGACCGCATCTGCAGCTTTATTTGAAAGCTTCCAGTCAGCGTTTGCAGTCATCAATGATAGTGCACTCAGGGTGGTAAGGCATAGGACCACAAAAATCATAATTATGGAAGGGCCCCCAATCCCAACACCCATTTTTATCTTTCTATCCATTTAATTTTCCTCGCTGGGGGAAGCCTCTAAAGCAGCGTTCCCGGAATAGTATTTTTTAGTAAGCAGCTGATAGATTATTTTATCACCTGATGTTACCGTATAGTGATGAATTGCCATCGAACCGGCCCATCGTTCCTCCAGGGTGGCATCGGTGGTCATGGTGTAGGCAGCATTGGAAGGATTGGTGACTTCCCAGCCCTTATTATAGTAAACGATATTCTGCGAGGGTATGAATTCTTCTAATGACCTGGTTCTGTCAGTTTCGGCTGCCGTTTGAACAACAATGGTTGCGCCATTCAAGGCAGTTGTGCCTTCTGCCAGCTGAAATGCTTTGCTGAAGACCTGAACTGTGATTACTCCGGCGAAAGAAAAAAACAGAATCACAACAATTAATTCGATCAGGAAAAGATGAGATCTTGACATTCCTCTATTTTTCACTGAGAACCACCTCCCTGACTTGTGCGGAAGGACAAGGATAGACTGCGTATATTTCCCTGATGGTCGGCGGTCTTGATCTGCAATAAATCATCCTTTAATTTAAATTCAAGGCCATAGCTCGGGATCATGCCAAGTCCGTCTTCCAGTTGGAAGGGTGTTCCTTTTTCCAGATATACTTCATAAAGGGAACCCTGATATTCATAGATCCATGTTTGACAGATCTCGTTGTTATCCACACTTTCCAGAACAAGAGCATCAATCCCTTCCTTATTTATAATTTGGATGGAATTAATCATATCGCTCTGTCTGATCTTTGTGCTGATATAGGAAAGAGGAGTACGAATTTCGAAATTCGAATCCATATCCGCTTTGATTCCATTATAAGCGTTCGAACCGAGGATTACCGCCATCAATGCACCAAAGGCAAAGAAACAGAGAAGTGCCAATATAAAGATAAAGTCAAGCGATGTATGGCTCTTATTTAATCCAAATCTTTGATTCATGGATCCCCCTCCTCTGTTATTTGGAAAGATCGATTACGGCAATATCTGGCAGAATATTCCCTGCAAAAGCTTCGTAATGAACAATATAGCGACTATGGTCATAAACGACACCGTAATGATCCTCCAGATACCTCATATCAGGTGGATACATGCCTTCGATGGCATAGCATTGTACGGTTGCTCTCAAGACGGCATCCTGAAGAATTTGTCGGCTTTCTCCATCAGAGGCGGAGGACACATTTTCAATACCGACGGAAAGAAAGAGTATTAGACAAGAAAAAATCAGGACAGGCAAAATCATACCTCTCCAAAAGTCATTGATTTTTTTATGATTTGTCTTTCCTGTGTGATTCATAGCAATAACCCCTAACCAATCGTAGAAAGAACACCGAGCAGTGGGAACATTACCGATACTAAAATGGTACCGATGAGTATGGAAATTACCACAATAGAAATTGGTTCAACCAATGAAACCTTGCGCATCAAAGCCGCCTGATATTCTTCCTCATAAAGACCCGCAATATATTCCATGGCAGAATCCACTGAACCAGCTTGATATCCCATGGAGAGCAAGCCGGTCATCGTATTGGATAGCATACCAACTTTATCCAATGATTCTACGAAGGAAATTGTATCGTTATCCATCAATCGCTTAATCTTTTCTATTTTAGCTTTTACCGTTTGATTGGAAACTGCTTGGGCCGAAAGCCGGAGGGCAAGGTCCAAATCGACGCCGCTGGAAAGCAGGAGAGCCATAGAGGAAGTAAAGGTTGCAACAGCAAACTTTTCTGAAGTTTTTTTCCCCATCAGAAAACCAACAATGGAGTTTCTGCTTGCCTCGGTTCTTGATAAGTAAACACTGGCGGCTGCAAGGATAAAAAATAAAACGACGAGCATCAAAGAATACTGACTAAAAAGAGAACCGATTTTTATAATATAAGAGGCCCATGGCGACAGCTGCGCACCAAGACTCTGAAAGACTTGTTCAAAAACAGGAAGAACCTTGACAGACAGAAAAACGAGAACGACAAGCATCATAAAAATTAACACGAGAGGATAAACGATTGCACTCTTGATGTTTTCTCTCATTGCTTGCTGTTGATTATAGTAAACAGATAAGGCATTCATTACAGAATCCAATTTACCTGATTTTGTGCCAATTTCAACCATGTGGATCATATATTCGGGAAAAGCATTGGATGCTTTTATGGCTGCATCAAGCATGAAGCCCTCAGCCAGATGATTGGCGACATCCTGAAAGATGGCTTTTTTATGGACATTTGAGGTATCATCAGCAATCATCTGCATGCCGGAGTGAAGCATAATTCCGGATCTGATCATCATGGAAATCTGTTCGCAGAAAATAGCGAGATCTCTGAAAGAAAGTTGTTTCATAGTGTTACCCCCAGTAAATAATACATTCTTAAGAGATAAGTTTTGCATGAATGATCAACCTATGCGAATTGGAGCCTTTCGGCGTACAGGTAATCAATGTCAGGATAGATGTATCCTTAGTCTGTGCCAGTACGGACGTGTCAGAAGGCAGGACGGTGAGGATCTCATAGGCTTCATAGGTATAGTTGGTTTTATTATATTCAACCGTTATCTGATCCCCGATCTTGACTTCGTCTAATCTGCTGAAATAGGAACCGAATGTATAATTTCTATGACCGGCAATGGCACAATTGCCAATTTCACCTGGCATGGGTGTCGCGGTCATATGTCCGGCTCCCCAATTGAGGTCTTTGGAAGTTGTTCCTTCGACTACAAGTATATCGATGGATGCTACGGGAATTAGGATGCGTCCGATGACCGTCGGCTTATAAGCCGGGACCGAGGGCTTTTCCGGTTCGGCAGATAGGCCGGAATCCGTAGAAATCGCAGTACTCGTGGAAAAAGCAATATCTAACTCCTCTAATGAGAGATTCATTTCTTGACTGTTCAAATATTCGTCGTACAGCTTATCTTGCTGATAACTTGTATAAAAAGCTCCAATGATTGGTGTCAAAATCACTAGGATTCCCGCTATAATGAGCCAATTTGAAAGTTTTTTCATATCTTGATCACTCCTACAAGATTTATATTCCACCTTACTAACATTATAAGGAATTAGGGCGAAATAAACAAGATTTTATTTGATTCTGTCGATTTTATTGAATTATATTACATTATCTAGGAGAAAGGTAAAAAATTAATTGATTTTTGAGTAAAAATGATAGATAATATTAGCACCTATAGTCAATCTCCATAAGTGGTCTAAAGCTTTATTTAACAACTATTGATTTTATCTTACATGCAGTTTTAGATTTTTAAAATAATGAAAGGCAATTTTATGGAAAAGACCGGAACAAAATTCGATCAAGGAATACTCGAAATCCAAATGCTTGGTGATTTTTCCCTACGCAATAATGATCGAGTATTATCCGGGGATAAGGTCAGAGGAAAGCAGATTTGGAATCTGCTGGAATTTATTATGGTGAATCGCCATAAGGAGATTTCGCTGGATGGAACGATTCAGTCTTTATGGAGGGACGATGAAATAGAAGATCCTTCCAATGCATTGAAAAATTTGGCATACAGGCTGAGAATCACGCTAAAACAATCCCTCGGTTTGGATGACGATAAGGTTATCGTGTATAAGCATGGTGCCTATGTCTGGAATAAGGAGATCCCATGCCACATCGATGTGGATGAACTGGAAGAGGCATATAAAGGAACACAACAAAAAACCCTAAGCCTGGAGGAACGTCTAGGTTATCACAAGAAGGTTATCGAGATCTATAAAGGGAACTTTATGCCGCAGTCTTCGTTTAAGGAATGGGTTGTTCCTTTAACCGTTTATTATCAGCGGATCTACATGGAATCTGTGGCTGCTTACTGTGAAATACTTTTAGAGAATGCAGACTTCAAAGAGGTTGAAGAGATATGCCTCAGGGCGATTGCAATCGATCCTTTTATTGAAATAAATCATGTTAATTTGCTGAAAGCCTTGATCGGATTAAAGAATCATGACAAGGCAGTCAGTCATTACAATTATGTTAACAAGTTATTCTATGATGAACTAGGAGTAAGGCCTTCTGATCCAATTACGAAGCTTTATCATGAAATAGTAAATAAAAATGCAGCGATCGAGCAGGATATCACGCTGATCAAGAACAACCTGAAAGAAGTGGTTGAGATCATGGGTGCTGTTTATTGCAATTATGAAGAATTTAAGATGATCTATCAATTGGAGGCGAGAGCGGCGCTCAGATCAGGAAAGTCTATTTTTATCGCGCTGCTTACCGTTACGGGAAGGCAAAAGAAGGAACTTCCAAAGGACAAGCTCGATGAGACATTTGAGAAGATAAAAAATGCAATTGTTTATGCTCTGCGGAAGGACGATATTGTTACAAGATATGGGAGAACACAATTTCTTCTCATGCTATCTAATCTTACATATGAAAACAGCAATATGGTATTGAGCAGGCTTGTAAAGAAAATCAATGATAGTGGGATCAATGATTGCGTTGAAGTTTTTGGACAGCTTCAGTCATTGGATCCAATTGAATTGGAGGAACAATATGCTTCCGTTTGAGAAGAAAAACATATCGAGTAACATCTCCAGATTTAAGATTATTATAGAGAGAACAGAGAATCATGATGTCGCAGGGATACTTTATAATGATTTCTATGGTTTTACCTTGGACTTTCAGGGTATAAGACAAATGCTTAGTAATCTGGATGATTTCTTTGACTATATTAATTTTCCTCAGGCGACTCATGAAAAAAGAAGTTTTCATGATGCTTTGCATAATAAGGAAGTAAGTCTTCCCCAGGGATTGAAAGAAGTTTCTCCGGAAGAGATGCGAAATAAACAGGCAACCCTTTTGCTGCATGTTCAATTTCGACAAAATTCTACTTGGCAAGGTACGCTGGAATGGATATCTGAAAAGAAGATGAAACGATTTCGCAGTGAGCTTGAACTGATCGCACTGATTGCAGAAATCGTAAAGAAATAAATTACGGACAAGTGATTTATGACTGAACTGTGACTGATGCCGGTCATAATAGAGTCTGACTGATATAGATATCAATATAATCAAGGATAGTGTATCAAGCACAGCGTTGGAGAAAAATCCAGATGAGGGGGAACTTTGAATGAGCGAGTTAATGAAAAAGGACGATTGTAAGGCTACTTTTACGATACAGATTCAGTTCCAACAGCATTCTACCTGGCAAGGTACTATTTCGTGGGTTGAAGGGGGCAAGAGCCAGAAGTTCAGAAGCGAATTGGAAATGTTAAAATTAATGATGGAAGCAGTTTCTGAAGAGAAGAATAATGAAATGCAGGAAACATTAGGGACTTGGAAATAGGGAGGCGGATTGATCATGAAAAAGTTGTTGCTTTGTTTATTCATAGTTCTTATGTGCCTTGCCACTAGTGTTTCTAGTGTATTTGCTTCTGATTATTTCAATACGGATGACATTGCAAAGGGAGTAATCCATATTACCTATGACGGTGGCGGCAAGACGAAAGTAATGATTCAAAAGGGTGACAAAAAATATACCTATGATATCAATAGTTCAGGTAAGAAGGAGACGTATCCACTACAGCTTGGAAACGGAACATATAAAATCAGTATTCTCACGAATACCTCAGGCAATTCATACAAACTGATTGCAACGGAGAATATTGATGTTAAGATGATGAATCCCAACTCAGTTTTCCTCACATCAATCCAGAACATAAACTGGAAAGTAGACTCAAAGGCTGTTGCCAAAGCCGTGGATCTCACAAAGGACGTTGCAGATCTGGAAAAGAAAGCAAAGATATTGTGGAACTATATGGTTAAAAACAACGTGTATGATTATAATAAGCTCGCTACACTTTCTACCGGATATGTTCCGGTAATAGATCAAACCCTTGTAGATAAGAAGGGGATCTGCTATGATTTTTCTTCCTTATATGCAGCCATGCTAAGAAGTCAGGGAACTCCTGCAAAATTAATCAAAGGATATGCTCCTAAAAATGCTACAGGCTACCATGCATGGAATGAGGTTTACGATGAAGCACAGGGGAAATGGATTGTAATTGACACAACATATGATCTTCAGGTCATAGCCAAGAACCCAAAAGTTACAATGATAAAGAACACCGAGGATTTTAGCAAGGTGTATGAATATTAGTATAAAATAAAAACATAAAGAACAATGCAATATTGAAAGGGCAAACCCCTTGAAAAAGGGTGACGCAAAGCTAGGAGCCTAAAGTACTTAATAAAGTGCCATGGTTGTCCGACTGCCACATATTTCATTCCTAAATTATAAAATGGTGATGAAAAATGTTGGCTTTTTTTATTGGAAACAAAGACTTGTATAATTAATTTTAGTATTTATGTAAAAATTTAATATTTATGACCATTATGTGACCGGACGGTGTGATAATGGTGTTAATATATAGAAACTTTATTAAATAGAAAATAATGAAAAGGCAAACTTGCCGAAAGACAAGGACGCAAAGCCAGGAGCCTAAAGTGCTTTCATAAAGCACCACGGTGGTCCGGTTGCCACATATTTCATTCAAAACTTATTATGTGAGAGGAGAAATGAAAAATGATGGCTTTCTTTAAAGGATCAAAACGATCAAAATTTCTATTAGTAGCCATAATGGTTATCACTCTGGTGGCAACCTATGCAGTACCGATGACGGTATTTGCATTGCCATCTATGTTGATAAAGTCGTCGCCATCCCCACCGTCAATGTGCATTTCTATGCTGATGCGCTTATCAATGGATATATGGTCG
>CAKMKG010000025.1 GCA_927441425.1 uncultured Bacillota bacterium
TTAGATGTGCCATTAGTGGTCTCGGTTACATCGAGTTTAACCTTGTATGTTTTCGCTGCATTAATAGAAAAGCTTGTATTGAAACTATAAGTTGAACAGTTTGTTAAAGTTTTTGTTGCAGATTTACCAGTTGAAGTTAACACTCCAGTAGATGAATTATATTCATATAAAGTTGCAGTTGTTTTAATCGAATCAGCCTCAGTCGTTAAAGGACCCGTTGCAACAATATTTGCGTTGGTAGAGGCTGTTCGGGTTGCAGAGATTGTAACTTTTGAAATTCCTTGTACGATACTAATTGATTCGTCACTGTAAGATGAAGCGTAGATAAATCCATTCATAGAGATTGTTAAAGATAATACTGTTAACATGAGAATAATGATTTTCATTGTTTTTTTCATTGGTTTCCTCCTGAATAATTCATTTATTAATTAGAGGGTGATTTTAGCCAAAAACGTTTCAAAAATTTATAGAAAAATATATTTTTTGATTTTTTTAAAATAATTGAAACGAATTTTGGCTTTTTTAACCTCTAATATACAGATGGCCATCTAAAAGATAAAGTAACAATTATTAGAAACAGGAGGAAAATCAAATTATGAAAAAAATTGTAACTATCATCATGGCATGTATTCTAATGCTTATGCCACTCTCGGTATGTGCCGAAGACCAACCTGTTGATCAAAGCCAAGCAATGAGTAATAACATTTCACCCTCAGCAGATTCTACAAACGGCAAGGGGGTTTTAAGAGAAGCAGTAAATTATTATTTGTTTTCAAAAACTAGCGAGACTGTTGACAAGACCGGTGCAAGTGTTCAAAAAGTCTCTGCTGATGTAATCGGTCCAGGAACGATTACTTCCACTGTGACAAAAACGATATCAGCTTCATTTTCATCAACTTTAGCAAGCAATAATCAGGGATTAATAAGGGCTACCATTAGTGGGCAGTATGGAATGAGCCTCTCAAATTCGCTTGGTTATTCTCTGACTATCGCGTCTGGGAAAAAGGGCTATATGGCATTTCAACCATATAGATTGGTTGTAAAGGGTAATCTGAAATACTATAATAGCCTATATCCCGATACGCCTCTTTCTACAACAGCAGTAACAGCATATTTCCCAAAGAAACTTTCAAATGATGATTTCGCGGATGGTCTATTTTATATAAAATATATATAAGATAGATATATTTTAATTTCAAAGGGGTATTATTATGATCTCAACTCGGGCGTGATAATATCCCTTCCGACTTCGGGGTGAGTAAAATGAATAAAAATAAAACAACTATTTTCTTCTTTGTTCTTATAATTATAGTTGGTGTCATTCTAATATCTGTTGGATACATTGGGTCAGCAAATTCGGATGCTCAACGGTTTAAATTTGATAGTCAAGAGACTGCACTAATTAATGGCATGAACCAAAGTTATAATAAGACAACAGAGCTAAAAGATCCACTTGAGAATATTATTTTATCAACAGAGCATAATGGAAATTTATATATAGTTATTAAAGTTCCGTTTAGTGAATACGGGATGGATAAAGATTACGCGTATGTAGCAGCGGTAAAAGAAAAGAACAGTAAATACTGCTTTGACAAACTTTCACCTGACATTAGTCTGAACACTATAGGAGACATCAAGGATGTTGATTATACACCAAATGCAACCTTTTATTTTGACAACATAGAAGGCTTGTATTTTGCAGTGGGAAAAATATATGATGAGAATTATAGAGCATATATAAATGGGGAAGAAATTCAATTACTTAACAGCAATATTTATGTTGCTGTTAAAGAACAAGAAAGACCTCAAATTGATGTGGTAAAGATGAATTAGAAGATAATCAGGGAAGTTAATCATGTTGCTAGATTAAGTAAGTATGCTGTTAATGGCATACTGCAAGTAGCATTTCTACACAACGTTGCAGTAACTTTCATACGGTGAAAAAATTGAAAGGAATTGAGCTTTAAAACAAAGCAGCTCCTGATTTATAAAGGAGAAAATTATGAACCATCGTATACAAAAACACACCCTTATTACATTAGTAACTATTTTATTTATAATTGTCTGTTTTGCTTTCTTTTTTTCTATCGTTACAACGACGGGACATATTGTTATTAAAGACAAAGAAGTCATTGGTGGCAAATATTATATCTATTTTGATAATAACTATAATAACAGAACTAACATAACTCAAATAGAATGAACAAAAGAGGAATATGACAAGGTTGTTTTGTATGAAAAGTCAACATATGAAATTTCATATAAAATCAGTATGCTTTTCCCTGATAAAGGTAAGTTGATATATCTTAACTTTGACATTACTGATAACAAAGAGTAGATTTTGGTTGAAATTTTCGTTTTAAAGGGCAAATATAAGCAGTATAAAAGCACCAGCTAACCATAGCGGTAAGCTGGCGCATTTTTATTACTCTTTAATTTCTGTTTTTCAAGGCGATGGATTTTTTTCGCGAGGCAAGCATTGCAACAACGCGTAGCGGAAAAAAGACGAGCCTTTACTCCCACTCAATTGTGCTCGGTGGCTTCGAGGTAATGTCATAAACAATTCTATTTACGCCTTTTACTTCGTTTACGATTCTATTGCTGATCTTCTCCAGCACGTCATAGGGGATCCTGGCCCAATCGCTGGTCATGCCGTCTACACTGGTTACGGCACGGATGCCTACGGTATAGTCATAGGTTCTGAAATCGCCCATGACGCCGACGCTTCTGATATTCGGCAGTACGGTGAAGTACTGCCAGATTTCCCGTTCCAGGCCGTTTAATCTTACTTCTTCTCTCAGGATCCAGTCTGATTCACGGATGATGTGCAGCTTTTCATCGGTAATCTCACCGAGACATCGGATTGCAAGTCCGGGCCCTGGGAAGGGCTGACGCCATACGAGTTCCGATGCGATGCCGATCTCTTCGCCGACCTTTCTCACTTCATCCTTGAAGAGCAGTCTCAGGGGTTCCAGGAGCTCCATTTTCATATCTGCAGGCAGTCCGCCTACGTTGTGATGGCTCTTGATGACGGCTGATTCTCCGGTTCCACTTTCCACCACATCGGGATAGATGGTTCCCTGAAGTAGGAAATCGATTCCACCTTCCTGTTCATAGAGTAGCTTGGATTCTTCCTCAAATACCCGGATAAATTCCGTACCAATAATCTTTCTCTTGGTTTCCGGATCGGAAACGCCGGCCAGCTTCTCAAGGAAGCGCTCCTGTACGTTGACCCTTTTTATTTTCATATGGAACTGCTTTCCGTATACTTCCATGACCTGATCGCCTTCATTCTTACGGAGCAGTCCGTGATCGACAAAGATACAGGTCAGGTTGTCGCCAATGGCCTTATGAACCAGAACGGCAGCAACGGAGGAATCCACGCCGCCGGAAAGGGCGCAAAGCACCTTTTTATCTCCTACGATCTGCTTGATTTCTTCGATTTTGGTCTTGGCGAAGTTGGCCATGGTCCAGTTTGGTTCGCAGCCGCAGACCTTGTAAAGGAAGTTTTTCAACAGATCCTGCCCGAAGGGTGTATGATGGACTTCCGGGTGGAATTGAACGGCATACAGCTTTTTCTCAACATGCTCCATGGATGCGGTAGGGCAGTGATCCGTATAGGATGATACGGCAAAGCCTTCCGGAACCTGCTTGATATAGTCTGTATGGCTCATCCAGCAGATGCTATCGGGTGCGATATCCTGATATAGTAGACTGCTACAATCCTTTTCTGCACCGCTTCCCTGCAGAAGCTTTACTCTGCCGTATTCCTTAAAGTCCGGGCTTACCACCTCACCACCTAGGACATGGGCCATGAGCTGAGCACCATAGCAGATCCCGAGAATCGGAACCCCCATTTCGAATAGCTCCTTTGGCAGAGAAGGAGCTCCCTCTTCATAAACGCTGGCAGGACCGCCGGTAAAGATGATCCCTTTGGGTCTGCTCTCTTTTACTCGTTCCAGACATTTCGAGTAGGGAACGATTTCGCAATATACACTGGCTTCTCTGACTCTCCGTGCAATCAGTTGATTGTACTGGCCGCCAAAGTCAACCACTAAAATTCCATTAAACTCCATTCTTGTATCCTTTCTTATCTCAATTGGTTCGCAGCGGTTTCCTTCAAAATAACGTCATGGGCTCCACCTTCTACGATGCTTGTGGCGGATACCAATGTGAGCTTTGTATCGTTCTGCAACGCCTCGATAGAAAGCACGCCGCAATTGCACATAGTCGACTTTACCTTGTTCAGGGAAAGGGTCACATTATCCTTTAAGGAGCCTGCATACGGAACGTAGGAATCCACTCCCTCTTCAAAGGAGAGCTTGCCGTCGCCGCCAAGGTCATACCGTTGCCAGTTTCGCGCCCGGTTGGAGCCTTCGCCCCAATATTCTTTTACATAGTTTCCATTAATATTCAACTTGTTGGTCGGGCTCTCGTCAAATCGGGCGAAGTATCTTCCAAGCATGAGGAAGTCGGCACCCATGGCAAGAGCCAGCGTCATATGATAATCATATACAATTCCGCCGTCAGAGCAGATCGGGATGTAGGTCCCTGTTTTCTCAAAATATTCATTCCTTGCTTCCGCAACCTCGATGACCGCTGTCGCCTGACCGCGGCCGATCCCCTTTTGTTCTCTTGTGATACAGATGGAGCCTCCGCCGATCCCAACCTTGACAAAGTCGGCCCCGGCCTCTGCTAGGAAGAGGAAGCCTTCTTTATCGATGACATTTCCGGCGCCGATCTTTACCTTGCTGCCGTAATTGCTTCTGACAAAGCCGATGGTCTCCTTTTGATATTCAGAAAACCCTTCCGAGGAGTCGATGCAGAGCACATCTGCTCCGGCTTGAACCAACGCGGGAATTCGTTCCGCATAATCTCTGGTATTGACTCCGGCTCCTACCACATAACTTTTTCCGGCATCCAGGAGTTCATTCGGATTTGCTTTATGAGAATCGTAATCCTTGCGGAAAACGAAGTAGATCAATCTTTGATTTTTATCAATGATGGGAAGGGCGTTCAGTTTGTGATCCCATAGCATATCATTGGCTTCCGATAGGGTGACCCCTTCGTTTGCATAAACGAGGGAGGAAAAAGGAGTCATAATATCTGAAACCTTGGCATCAATGGACATCCTACTGACACGGTAATCTCTGCTGGTTACGATCCCGAGGATTTTGCCGTCTGCAGTTCCGTCATCGGTGACCGCAACCGTGGAATGTCCACTTCGATCTTTCAATTCCAGAATATCCTTCAAGGTCTGATCCGGTCTCAAGTTGGAGTCACTTCTGACGAAGCCTGCCTTGTGGCTCTTTACCCGTTTCACCATGGCCGCTTGGCTTTCGATAGGCTGGGAGCCAAAAATAAATGAAATTCCACCTTCCTTTGCCAATGCGATTGCCAGTTTATCGTCGGAAACCGACTGCATAATCGCAGACACCAGTGGAATATTCATGGTGATCTCTGATTCTTCCCCCCTTTGGAATTTCACAATTGGGGTTTTCAAGCTTACATTTTCCATCGTACAATCTTTTGACGAATACCCTGGTACCAAGAGAAATTCGTTAAAGGTGCGGGATGGTTCTTTAAAATAAAAAGCCATTTTTTTATCATCCTCCTTAACTGGCCGCCCCATTTGTGATGCAAATTGAGGGCGGAATCTATATCATCAAATCACTATTTTCTACTCAATTCCTTTGATCTGCAGGAACTCCTCCAGCGTCAGCTCCTGTTCATACATTTCCTTCGCTGCGGCCAATCCCACGTATCTTATATGCCAAGGCTCATATTGGTAGCCTGTGATTTCTGATTTCCCCTTGGGGAATCGAATGATAAACCCGAACTGATGCGCATGGTCTGCAAGCCATTTTCCTTCTTCCATTTTATCGTAATCATTGGAAAGCTGATAGTCAACGCTTGGGGAGGATACATCAACGGCAAGCCCGGTCTGATGTTCACTCTCTCCAGGTCTCGCGCTGTACTTATTCGCAGCCTCCTCTCCCTCCTTCGCAACGTAATTGTCGAAAAGAATCTTCTGGAAGGCGTAGGAGCGGTAAGCGGTTGTCATTTTCAGTTCAAGGTTCTCTTCGGCAGCTTTGTCCACCATCCGGTGGAAAGCCTCCGCGGCCTCGGCTCTCATGTATCTTGTCGTTTCGGAACGATCAGAAACGAAATACTTAATTTTTACTAAATCATCCGGTTTGTAAGCCTGATCGATGGGATGTTGTTTGTTCACCAAGATCAGCAGGCCCTTCTCGGCCGCCTCCTGAATTGCCAGCTCTCTGTCTGCGATCTCTTCGGGCGAATCGCCTTCCTCACCGGCTTGTCCATCGTTCTCTTCCGTATTTCGATCCGGTAGGCTTTCATCCTCCGGCTTGTCCTCCTCTTCCCTGTCTATGCCGGGGATCGGTTCATCCGCTCCGTCGATGTTAGCGCTCGGTTCGTCCGTTCCTCCGGTGAGTCCCAGCGACCAGAAATTACCGGAGCCGTAGGTCGTCCAGACAAAGGTTTCGATCAGTAAAAGTGATATGATAATAACCAATTTGATTCTTTTTTCATTTCCCATGCTGTCTTATCCTGACTATGTGAATTCAGTATACAGTCTTACCATAATTATGTAAAGAATGTGTCCTGCTTAAACGATAAAGAGTAAAATCTATATTAAAGTATTTTACATCAAATATCGTCTTTTTTCAACAAAAAGGCCGAAGAAAACTTCTGCCTTAAATATTCGTAAATATTCCTTAAAGATTGCTTCTATCGGGCGGCTTCATATGCCTCCATCAGTGCCTTGCCTATATTTCCAACTTTTGCTGCATCCCCGACGATGCGATAATGAAATTTCCCGCTTTCCTCAAGCCAATGAATCAGTGGCTGACCTTGGGAACGGTATCCTGTGGCAAGTATAACAGTCTGCGCTTCTCGGAAGGATGTTTGTCCCGCTGCATTGATTACAACCTCGCTCTCCAGAATCTCTTCCACTCTGGCAGTTGTAATCATCTCTATGCCATACCGCGCCATCTGCTTTACTATGATACGCCGCAGTCCACCCAGGTCAGCCCCCATTTTCCCTGCCATTTCCACTACAGTGATATCGGAGCTGCAGCACAAATCTCTTTTCATATCATTTTCTGCAAACTCTACAATAAATTTTTCCCCTGTTTCAGAGAGCTTCCGTTTTCTTGCTAGATATAATGCCGTTTCCAGTCCAACAGAACCTCCCCCGATCACGAGTATTTTTCCTCTTCTCAAAATGGCTGCTAAAGAATCCCCTGCTTCCAACACTTGCTGCGCAGTATAAACATGTTTTTGGTTTACTCCCGGAATCGAAGGTACAATCGGCTTACTTCCTGACGCGACCACAACAAAATCAGGATTTTCTCTTTCAATATAGGAGGAATCGACTAAAATACCGCATTTTACGCGAACATGACTTCGTTCCAATTCTGCCCCCATGGCTTTGATATTTCTGGCGATGTTATCTTTATAAGGAGCCTTCGACGCCACATGCAACAAGCCTCCAATGATTTTTTCATCGGTACACAATTGAACCTCGTCTCCTTGTTTGGCGCATTGCAACGCCGCCTCAATTCCCGCCGGCCCTCCACCTACGATCAATGTCCTGCGTCCTGATTCTCTTTTATCAGCCAACTCTGTCTCTTTTCCGACTTCCGGATTAAAAATACAGGTGACCTCCTGCATATTCAGCACCTTTTCGATACATCCTTTATTGCACCCGATGCATCTTCGATACGGGATCCCTTGCTCCATCTTGCGTACAAAATCACTGTCTGCTAAAAAAGCTCTTGCGCAGCCTACAAAATCTGCATTTCCCTGTTCTATGATTTCCTTTGCAATATCCTCGTTATTGATTCTGTTGCATGCAATTACGGGAATTTTCACATGCTGCTTCACTTCTCGTGCAAGGAATGCGAAGCCGCCTTCCGGGAGGTGCATGGAGATCTGCGGTATCTCAGACTCATGCCAGCCGCCGGTCACATTGATCCCATCCAGATATTTCTCTGCTTTTTTTATAAGGCGTATGGTTTCCTGAATTCCGTATCCGCCTAACATATCGCTTGCGGAAACTCTCAGAATCACCGGATAGTCTTTCCCCACCGATTCCCGAACTGATTTGATAACCTCCAAAGGAAATCCCATTCTGTTTTCCATATTACCGCCATATTCATCGGTTCTTTTGTTTGTAAGGGGGGATAGGAATTGTGAAAGAAGATATCCTGCGCTGCAGCTAATCTCCACTCCGTCAACGCCGGCCATCCTGCATAGATTTGCCGCTCTTCCGAATTCGTGTACAATCTCTTCTATCTCACCTACCGAAAGCTCTTTGGGAAGCTCTTTATAAATTGGTGACGGGATCGGAGAAGGCGCCACCGGACATGCTTCCTGATCTGCCATCATTCCTAACGCGCCATTTCTTCCTGCATGAAACAACTGGATCAGCAGCTTGCCTGATTGATTATGAACCCCTCTGGCCATCTTGCTTAACTGCTCCTTATTGTCCGGCTCCAAAACACTCATATTGATGTATGCCCCAACTTTTGAAACTCCCATTACCGCAGTTACCGCTGCCGCTCCGCCCTTTGCTCTTTTTTCCAGAAAGGCTGTCTCTTTTTCCATGGAAAAACCGGTGTGAAGCGCTGTCATTATGACTCTGTTATCCAGAACCATACTTCCTATTCTTCCTTTCATCATTAAATGACACATTCCTTGACCTCCAAAACCGTTACGAACGATTGGTTATTTCACCAGATTATGCTCCACCACCTTGTTAAAGAGCTGTCTGCGCGTAATTCCTAGCATTTCCGCAGTTTTTGTCATATTGTTGTTGTTCTTCAGGAGTATGTTCTGGATATACTCCTTTTCCGCTTCTTTTCTAACCTCTCGGAGTCCTTTGTCCGGCACGTTGAAGGATTTCCTTTTTTCCGCCTTACTGGGGATCGGCATAGAATCATAATCTACGATTCCGCCTTCCGAAAGCACGACCAGCCGTTCAATGATATTTTTCAGTTCTCTGACGTTGCCGGGATAATGATAGCTCAGAAGAAAATCCATGACTTGATCGTCGATGATTCGAATGGATTTCTTCATTTCATTCTGTGATTTTTTGAAGAAGTAATCGATTAGAAGGGGCACGTCCTCTTTCCGTTTTCGCAGCGGTGGTATATCGATGGTGATGGTACTGATACGGTAATAGAAGTCTTCCCGAAATCGTCCTTCTTCGATTTCCTTTTCCAGGTCCTTATTGGTCGCTGTGACCAGTCGGAAATCCACCTCGATTTCTTCATTGCCTCCCATCCGGTAGACTTTTTTGTTCTCTATGGTCTTTAGAAGCTTTGCCTGCATAGGCAGAGGAATATCTCCGATTTCATCTAGGAATAAAGTCCCTTGATCTGCCGCTTCGATTCTTCCAATCCTCTTATTCAAAGCTCCTGTAAAGGAACCTTTTTCATGACCGAAGAGTTCGGATTCCAACACGGTCTCCGCTATGGCATGGCAGTTCAGATCCATGAAGTGCCGCTTGCTTCTCGGGCTGTTCTGATGAATATACCTTGCAACAACTTCCTTTCCTACTCCTGACTCTCCCAGTAGCAGGATGTTTGCATCGCTGCAGGCTGCCTTTCGCGCTACGGAAAGCGTGCCTCGGAAAGCCGGATTGTTGCTTTCCAGCATTGCATCTGACTCAGATACCTTCTCCTTGAGCAATTGATTTTCCAGCCGCAAGTTCAGCATATCGTGAAGCTTTTCTGTTTCACGAACCAGTTCCTCGGGATTCCCACCTTTCGTGACGTAGGAATAGGCTCCCTCCCGCATTGCTTCCACGGCATTCTCAATGCTGCCGTAAGCCGTCAGCATGATTACCTCGGTCCCCGGATATTGGGTTTTGATTTCACGAAGCAGCTGTTTGCCGTCCATTTCCGGCATCATCAGATCGGTAATCACCAGATCATAATGGTTTTGGCTCATTAAACTCAGCGCGCCGACTCCCGACAGCGCGATATCTGTCTGATGACCTTTTGCATTCAGGATCACCTTCATTACGTTACAGTAGTCCTGTTCATCGTCTACCGCTAAAATCTTTAGTCCTCGTTTGCTCATCCTGATTTCCCCCATTCTAAATCGGTATTTTTATATAAAAGGTGGTTCCTGCGCCGACTTTGCTTTCCGCCTTAATCTCTCCACCCATTTTCTGTACCTCGTTGTACACGATATAGAGTCCAAGTCCGCTACCCTCTCTCTTCTTTTTTGTCGTGAAGAAAGGGTTATAAATTTCATGCATCACCTCAGCAGGGATCCCTCCACCGCTGTCTCTTACCATCAAATGAACCGATTGGCCATCCTGATCGCACAACACCTTGATGGCTCCATGACCTACGATGGCTTCCACCGCGTTCTTAATCAGGTTAATTAGGATAAGCTCGATGGCTTCTACGTTAATCAAGGCCATTTTATCGCCGATATACTCATATTGCAAATCGATCCTCTTCTGTATAAAAAGACTCCTGTGGAGATCAATCATCGCTTTGATATGCGCATCTAAATTAATTTGCTCCTTTTTATTTGTGGACAGCCTTGAGAAATTTAAGAGATTGTCAATGATCCTGCTGGATTTTTCCACGGAGCGTTCGATGACAGCGATGGCCTCGTCCCGATTGATATAATCACTGTAGTCGATCTCCTTCAATACATAACAATAGTTCCGTATCAGACCCAGAGGATTTCTTATCTCATGGGCAACCCCGGCTGCAAGCTGGCCGATGGCGATCATTTTATGGTTTTGCAGCAGCTGCCGTTCTGCATTTCTAGCTTCGGTGACATCCACCATCATCAATAATATCTTCTGGACCTGCTCCTTGTTATTTTTAATTAAAAAGGTATGCACTTCAAATATCTTTTTCCCGACAATGATTTCATCATCCTTCTCCTTTTCTTCCTGAAAGGTTTTAAGGAGGATCATATTCAGCTTGTTTCTTTCCTCTTCATCGATCTGGAGGAGGGAAACAAAAGGCATCCCTACAGCCTTATGACGCTTCAGATCCAAATATTGCGATAATGCTTTGTTGATGCTGATTACCATCCCCTCGCGGTTCAGTTCTGACAAGTAATAGGTAACGCCGTCGAAGGTGGTCTGCATTTCATTCTGGCTTTCTACAAGAAGCTCCATACGCTGCTGCAGCTCCTCATAGAGACTCTTGTTGGATTGATAAAACATGAAGAAGACGCATAGAACTGCTGTAAAAATAATGAGTATGATGATCCCCAGATCCTCTAGTTTATTCCTCATATAAAGCGGATAGGAAATGCCGGTCCACTTCCCTTGCAGCTCTGCGATTACCTTTTCATTATCCGTGTGGTAGATTGCCTCATTCAGGATATCAAAGAGAGTCGTATTGTCTTTTTTGAATACCAAACATTCGTTTTGTTCGTAAAGATAGCCCTGCGCTCTTGTCCAGTTTTTCCCAATCGCTTCCTGACTTAAGGAGGACATCAGAGCCGGCTCACTGCCCGCCATTGCATTGCCCACTCCCAGGTTTGCTCTTTCTATGATTTCTTTCGTGTTACTGCAGAACAAATACTTTGCCTTGGGAAATTCCTTGATCATAGCCGGGTAAGCGGGGCTGTCCTCCACCAGAAGTACAGTTAGTCCTTGTCCGTCTCCGGAATTCTCCAAACCCTTCCTCACCAATAAGACTCCTTTTGTCTTAATGATCGGCATGGTAAAGCTTAAATTTTGCTGTAGCTCCGGATTGCGCGTGGATATTGCAGCATCGAGCACTTCATTATCCAACATGCTCTCCAAATCCTTTGCCAAAACAGGCAGGTACTGCAGGCGGATGTTATAGCCCTTTCCGATCCTTTCCATATAATCCTTGAGCAGACCCTGAGGATTTCCGGAATCATCAAAATCCAGAAGTGGCACAGAGTTATCTGTAACACCGATGACCAGCGTCTTCTTTTGCTTCAACCATTCCTTCTGAACTGTATTGAGGGAATCGAGTTCCTCATACCGGTTCCATACCATGGATTCGTCGGAGCTGAGGAAATTATAAAAACCCATAATCAAAATCGATATGCCCACGAGGATTGCAAAAATGATATTCCTATTCATCTAAAAATTCCTTTCGGGAATACTCTTCTCCAAAGATCAGCAGCTCTCTTTCTGCACGAGTGACCCTGTAATAGGCGCCTCTGGACCAAAGAGCAAAGAATACTCCAATCAATCCCCACAACCCGATCAGCATCCATTCATTAGGCCATTCGAGAAGCGTCTCGCTCAAGGATGCATAAAAAATGAGGAAGCAGATGCAGAACAGGATCACCAAGACAGCCACATGTTGCCCATATTTCACTTTGAAAGGCCGCTCCAGCTCAGGTTCTTTCTTTCGGAGTACTAAAAAAGAGACTGCAACCAAAAGATAAGATAGGACAGAGCCAAAGGCACTTGTATTCACAAACCAAACAAGGGCATTCTGTCCAAGCAGGGGAGCTCCGACACAGATCCCTCCCACCAGTAGGATCGCTCCTGACGGAGTCTTATATCTCTTGTGTAGCCTGCCGAAAAATGGAGGCAGCATTTTCGCTCTGCCCATAGCAAAAATGATTCTTGTAGAGCCCACGATAAAACCGTTCCAGCTGGTCATAATACCGCAGATTCCTCCCAGTATCATCAGATTTCCAAAAACGCCGGAGCCATAACAATAGGCCATTGCATCCGCTGCGGGCACGATGCCCGCATCTCTTACCTCCGGTGGTGCGGAGATGCTGATCCCAATGATGATCATAAAATACCAGCAGGCCGCCATCACGATGGAAACGATAAAGACCTTTGCGATATTACGCAGCGGCAGATTCATTTCCTCTGCAGATTGCGGAATAACATCAAAGCCGACAAACATGGAGGGTACCATGAGAAGGACTGCAATGATCCCTTTTCCATTATCGACGGGAAAGGAAATATAATCGGTACTGCCAAAGGCAATCCCTCCAAAGATAAAGATCAAACCGACTAAGAATAAGAATGAGGTCGCCATGACCTGAAAAATAGCCGTCGGTCTTGTACCAAAAAAATTGAGAAGCAGCAGAACCAGTGCGCCGATCATTCCAACCGCTGCCCAGGAGCCATATACCGAATAGCCCGCCACATCCCAGAGATGCCACACCTTCGGAATGGGGAGAATATAATCGATGGCGGTGGCAAGTGCGATACCTTCCCACGCTGCGACTCCGATATATGCGAAGGATATCGCCCAACCGATGAGCCAAGCCATGCCTTGTCCCATCGCTCGGTATGCGTAAACCATTTCTCCTCCGGCGAGAGGGAGGGCGGCCGTCATCTCGGCATAGGTCAATCCGACAAAGATACAGATAACCGCTCCGATGGCAAATGCAATCAGAGAGCCGATCATCCCCGCTTCATGAATCCAGAATCCGGAAAGAACAACCCATCCCCATCCGATCATCGTGCCAAAGGCAAGCGTTAAAACATCAGTTCTTCCCAAGACTCTCTTAAAGCTATGCGTATCTTCCTTCATCTCGCCTCTCCTCTTTTCATTGATACCAGGCCATTCCGAATCAATAGGTACCGGTTATTCAATTACGCACCATTAAACCTATCATACCACAAAGACAGCTCTATTTTAAATGATTCAAATTACTTTTTTCTTCAGTACCGAAGGGAAGAATAAAAAACAGACTCTCTGGAGGCTGTACGCCTCAGAGAGTCTGTTACTCTTAAAATGATCTGCACAAAGGTTGATGCATTCTTACATCATGCCGCCCATGCCGCCCATGCCGCCGCCCATTGGAGGCATCATCGGTTCGTCTTTCTTGATTTCCACCACGCCTGCTTCTGTTGTCAACAGCATAGCGGAAGCGGATGCGGCATTTTGAAGTGCTGATCTGCTAACCTTTGCAGGATCAACAATACCTGCTTTGATCATATTCTCATATACCTCAGTTGCCGCATTGAAGCCAACACCGGTCTCACTATTCTTGATCTCAGCAACAACGACGGAGCCTTCAAAGCCAGCATTTTCAGCGATCTGTCTTACCGGCTCTTCCAGTGCTCTCATGATGATCGCTGCACCGGTTTTCTCATCTCCCACAAGGGTTTCTATATATTTCTGAACGGCAGGGATTGCATTTACAAATGCAACTCCGCCGCCGGGAACGATCCCTTCTTCTACTGCAGCTCTTGTCGCATTCAGCGCGTCTTCGATTCTCAGCTTTCTTTCCTTCAGCTCTGTTTCAGTAGCCGCTCCAACCTGGATGACAGCCACGCCGCCGGATAACTTCGCGAGTCTTTCCTGAAGCTTTTCTCTGTCAAAGTCAGAAGTTGTTTCTTCGATCTGCGCTTTAATCTGAGAAATTCTTGCCTTGATTTCCGCAGGATCTCCTGCACCGTCAACGATAACGGTGTTTTCCTTGTTCACCTTTACCGTGTTCGCTGTTCCAAGCATATCAAGAGTAGCTTCCTTCAGGTCATAGCCAAGCTCTTCGGAAATCACTGTACCACCGGTGATTGCTGCAATATCTGCCAGCATCGCTTTTCTTCTTTCACCAAAGCCCGGGGCTTTTACTGCAACACAGTCAAAGGTTCCTCTCAGTTTATTTACAACGAGGGTAGGGAGTGCTTCACCTTCAACATCTTCGGCGACGATCAACAGTTTTCTTCCCTGTTGAACAATCTGCTCCAAGATCGGAAGAAGCTCCTGAATATTGGAGATTTTCTTATCTGTGATCAGAATATATGGATTCGCAAGTACCGCTTCCATCTTCTCTGCATCCGTTACCATGTAAGCGGATAAATATCCTCGATCAAACTGCATCCCTTCAACGACTTCCAGCGTAGTTCCCATGGATTTGGATTCTTCCACGGTGATCACACCGTCCTTGCCAACCTTCTCCATGGCTTCTGCAATGAGTCCGCCGATTTCTTCATCTCCGGCAGAAACGGAAGCAACCTGGGCAATGCTTTCCTTTGTTTCTACGATGTGTGCGAGACTCTTGATCTCTTCTACGGCGATATCAACCGCACCTTTGATTCCTCTTTTCAGAACCATTGGGTTTGCACCTGCAGCAACATTCTTAAAGCCCTCCTTGATAATAATTTGAGCAAGAAGCGTTGCTGTGGTTGTTCCGTCTCCGGCAATATCATTTGTTTTTGTTGCAACTTCTTTTACAAGCTGAGCGCCCATGTTTTCAAAGGCATCTTCCAGTTCGATTTCTTTTGCAATGGTAACTCCATCATTGGTAATCAATGGTGAGCCAAATTTCTTATCAAGAAGAACATTTCTTCCTTTTGGTCCAAGTGTGATTTTTACTGTATTCGCAAGCTGGTCGACTCCTGCCTGCAGTTTTCTTCTGACATCTTCGCCATAATTAATTTCTTTTGCCATGTTTCCTATCTTCCTTTCCAATTCGTTTCGTTTCGTTTTTACCCTACGATCGCGAGAATATCTCTTTGAGATACGATGGTGTAGTCTTCGCCTTCATACTTGATCTCAGTTCCTGCATACTTTGAGAATATGACCACATCTCCTGCTTTCACTTCCATGGGGATGGTCTTACCGTCTTCTGTTGCTCCAGGGCCTACTGCAAGCACTTCGGCCATCTGAGGCTGTTCCTTCGCCTGACCCGGCAGTACGATACCGCTCTTTGTTTTTTCCTCTGCCTCTAATCGTTTAATAACAACTCTGTCGCCTAATGGTTTGATGTTCATTCTTTCTAATCTCCTCTCCTTGTTTGTTATTTGTGCACAAATTTTTTATCTTTATTTTATCATTAACTTGTTAGCACTCATTATTGGTGAGTGCTAACTCTAATTTAATACTTGAGGGTTGAATTGTCAATAGTTTTTTGCTAAAAATTTCTTTCTATTTTCATGATTTCCAGAAATAAAGTGGCTACGCCTCTTCTCCTATGCTATAAAAAGGCCGTCTCAATGGCGATGATAAGCCACGGCAAAAATATCGCCGGTATCATATTAGCAACTTTGATTTCCTTCACTTCCAGGAAGTTAAAGCCCAGAGCTGCGATGAGCAGGCTACCCACTGCGGACATCTCCGTAATGATCTCGGGTGTCAGCCAATCCTTGATGTAGCCGGCACCAAGTGCAATCGCTCCCTCGTACAGGAAAACCGGCACAGCTGAGAAGGCAACCCCGATCCCCATGGTGGACGCAAATATGATGGCGATGACGCCGTCGAGGATAGACTTGGCATAAAGCATCTCATGATTCCCCGCAAGACCGCTTTGCATTGCACCTACTATGGCCATGGAACCGGTACAAAACAGGATGCTGGAGGTAACGAAGCCTTTGGCAAAGTTCCCTTCTCCGAAGCCGAACTTTTTTTCCGCCCACAAGCCAAATTGATTCATGGCTTTGTGGATATTGATCCATTCTCCGATCATGCTGCCTGCGACCATGCTGACAATGAGAAGCATGATCCTCTTATTTTCCATCGCTCCGGCGATTCCTATGTACAGAATAGATAAGCCAATGGCCTTTTTAATAATTTCCTCAAACCTGCCCGACAGACCCTTTACGAAAAATTTACCCGCCAAGGCACAAATAATGATCACAATTCCATTTACAATTGGTCCTAGCATTCCGAACGGTCCCTCCTACGGCTGTTGATTTCTCTCGCATAGTAGAATAAATACTGCTGCGCAATCCCCCCATACGCACCGAAATGTTCCGTGGCGTATTCCTGCATCTTTTTCACGTTTCCTTCTTCTATATGGTACACCTGATTCATAACCCTTTTGATCCATACATCAAGGGGAAAGCTATCATATTTCTCCATGGAAAACAGCATGATGCAGTTTGCCACCTTTGGCCCTACTCCACTCAGGCTGAGCAGGTATTCATAGGCTTCCTTCGCCGATGCCTTCCCGAGGCTTTCCAGCGTCCTTCCGTCATCAGCCGCGATCTGCTTTGCGGTCTCGACGATATAGTTTGCCCGATAGCCCAGCCTGCATGGCTCCAGCTCTTGCGGTCTCAGCTTTGCCAGATCCTCCGCTCTCGGAAAAGCATACTGCATTTTCCCCCTATACTTGCCCAAAGGCTTGCCGTGGGCAGTGCAAAGGCCCTCCACACAGTTCCTGATCCTTGCGATGTTATTGTTCTGGGATAGGATAAACGAAATCAAGGTTTCCCATTTATCCTGCTGTAAGATTCGCATACCATGACCATAGCCTATTGCCTTTTCCATGTCGGGATCCTGTTCGGAGAGCTTTCTCTTAATTTCTCCATAGTCCCGTTCCAGATCCAGATAGTCCTTCCATATTTCATAGTAGTCCTTCAGTGAAACGTCATTTAACAGGATCGTGCCATCAATACATCCGATATTTGCCGCTCGCCCGAAGGCAACACCGGTATAGCTGCCATCCTCTTCCCTGTACCAGCGGAAACACTGCCCGTTATCGAAAGTATGGTCAAGTTGAAGGTCTTTTACTCCTTCTAGGATCACTCTGTTGTTTTCTTCTGTTATTTTTATCATTTCAATCCTTTAATCTCGATATCAACGGATTTGATATGGAAGGCAGTCATGGTGCCGACACTTTTTGCGACGATTCGTTGGAGCTCCTTTGCCACATCGACAATTCGATATCCAAATCTGCAGATGAGGGAAATGGTGATTTTCATCCCATCCGTATTGTTTTCAATGGAGACCTTTGCCACCGAATCCACGCCCTCCGCCTTCTCTCCCAGATAGTATATCACATCGCCGATGACTTTGTCAGAGATGGAATAGTCCCCCAGGTAGCTATAGGTCGGACGCACCACCGTTTTTTCCGTTACGGAAGCCTTTCCGCCCCGCCAGCCTCTGATAATCCTAAGCGGGTCCAAAAAGTATCCGGAGAATTCGCGCTTCAGCTGAAATGTGGGAACCGGTATGATGTGCTTCCCCATCTCATGTCTCTGCATTCTCGCAGTCTCCCGTTCTTCCGCGGTGGTGATTTCTTCAATATATATGATTTTCTCCGGTTCCGGAAGCGCAAGTCGGTCGACGATCCGACGGATCATTTTCTCAGACGTACCCAAAATCAAAAGGGTTTCAGGGGAAATCTCGTTTATTTTGTCCGCAACTGCCCGGCGATGTTCCTCTGTGTTAAATAGTGCTGTTTTAATAGCGGCAACCTTCGTGTCCTGGCGCTTTGCCGATGTCCCTTCCAGAATAGCATTTCCATAGATAAAAAGTCCGTCATCGATGATGCTCTCAATATTCATCTCCTTACACAGGTTCATTGCTTGATAGCTCTTGCCCGTACCGCTCTTTCCAACCAAACCGTAGACCTTCATCTCTCACCTCGATTTATTTCTTTCATCCTAACGCCATTTTAAGAAAACTATATTGTTAATTTGACAAGCTTCTGATATAATTATCCTACTTGTTTAATTCACTATTTAAGGAGGATTTTATTATGGCATATGTAATTAATGATACTTGTATCAGCTGTGGCGCCTGTGAACCTGAGTGCCCAACAGAAGCGATTACTGCAGGGGACAGCATATATGTAATCGACGCTGACAAATGTATCGATTGTGGCGCATGCGCAAATGCATGTCCGGTTGATGCTCCAGTAGAAGCTTAATTATAGTTTTACAACGTCCCCCAAGGGGAGTTGTGGCGCACAAAAGAATGAATAACCGTTTCGAGAGAAACGGTTATTTTATATTACCCTTAAGTTTTCAGATTTCAATTTCTGCTCTGATGCTTCTCCTGATTATTCCTTTTCCATATGCTTATTGCGGTTGATGTAATAGGCCAGAGAATGAAGGCTGTCGCTCAGATGCACATTTTCAAGAGCGATTCCCTCTGGCAAAATAAGATCCGTAGGTGCAAAGTTCCAGATTCCCTTGACGCCGCCAACGCACAGCTTGTCGACAACCTCCTGGGCGCTGTCTTTGTTTGTACAAATAATACCGATATCGACGGTATTATCCTTCAGGAATTCCTCCAGACGTTCGGAGTCCATCACTTCAATGTCGTTGATTCGAAGACCAATGAGTTTTGGATTCACATCGAACATCGCCGAAACCATAAAGCCGGATTTATAGTAATGTGTGTAATTCGCAATCGCCTGACCGAGGTTTCCCGTTCCAACGATAATCATTTTATAATCGTGATCCAGTCCTAAGATGGCGCTGATTTCATGGTAAAGGCTTTGTATATTGTATCCGTAACCCTGCTGACCAAACCCCCCAAAATTGTTTAAATCCTGCCTGATTTGTGATGCGGTATAGCCAATCAGATTGCTTAGTTCGTTCGATGATATTCGTTCAACATTTTTCTTTTGAAGATCAGATAAATACCTTCTGTATCTTGGCAGTCTTTTGATTACTGCACTTGAAATCTTTGAGTTGTTATCTTTCATTTCTTCTTCCTACTTATCTAAAAATTTTTATATTTACAAGGCAATGCCGGATGTCAAGAATTGGGTTCATTATAACACCTTTTTTAAATCCATACAATACAAAATATGGAGAAAGGTTAGTCAGCACATTTCCCCACGATATGAAAGGAAAAACCCGCGGGTGCGGGCTTCTCTAAAATGTATTAGTTTATCTTCTCTTCTACGTACTTTACGATATCTCCAACATTCTGAAATTTCTCGGCTTCTTCGTCAGGAACTTCGATTTCAAATTCATCCTCAATCGCCATAATAATTTCAACAGCGTCCAAAGAATCGGCTTCCAAGTCTTTCATAAGACTTGTTTCCAAAGTTACGGCTGATTCATCTACACCTAACTGCTCAACAATAATTTCTCTTATTTTTTCAAATGTCATGTTTTACCTCCATGTTTTAAGCAATTTAAACTATTCAAGCTTTCAATTCTACCAATGCTCAAACCTATTATAAGTTACTGTATTGAATACTGCAATAGCTTTTTGTTTTTTTTTTATATCTAGTCATGTAGTGCGATCCAGGCTTCGTAGGTTTCAGAAAGCAGTTCCTTTAAACGGTTCAAATCGCTTTGACAGGAGGCAATTCTTTCGTGGTCGGTATAAACCTCTTCTCTGCACATCTCACTCTGAATCCACTCAATCTTTGCTTCTATATCCGCGATGGAAGTTTCCATTTGTTTTCTCTCCTTCTCCTGTCGTTTCTGCTGTGTCTGTGCTTCCTTGTCTCTGCGACGGGCTTCCATGGATGAAGCAGACGTCTTTGCATCGTCACCCGCCTTTTGCCCAAGCTCCTCCAGGTAGCTCTTACCGGATCCAAGAGACTGCTTCTTTTCCATATAATAGTCATATCCACCAAGATAGTTTACAATGCCATCCTCTCCCATTTCTATCATCCGGGTAGGCACCCGATTGAGAAAGTACCTGTCATGGGATACGACGATCATCGTACCGGGAAAATCCTGCAATGCTTCCTCAAAAACCTCTTTGGATGCAATGTCAAGATGATTGGTAGGTTCATCCATGATCAGCAGATTCGCACCCGAAAGCATGAGCTTCAGCAGGGAAAGCCGCGCTTTTTCCCCACCGCTCAAGGAAGAAACGGATTGAAAAACCGTATCGTTCTTAAACAGGAATCGGCCCAGCAAGCTGCGGACCTCAGTATCGCTATAGAGACGATAAGCGGAATGCACTTCTTCTAAAACCGTATTCTCGGTTTCAAGAATATTTTGCTCCTGATCATAATATCCAAAGGAAATATTATGACCAAGCTTGATATATCCCTGATCCGGTTGCAAATCTCCCATGATAATTTTTAAAAGAGTGGTCTTCCCAATACCGTTTGGCCCTACAAGACATATTCTTTCTCCTCTTTTTACGTCCAGTTCGACATGACGGAAAAGCTGCCTCTCGCGCTCACCACTTCCAAAGCTTTTTGAAAGCTCCCTAATCAGCAAAACATCATTCCCACTCTGGTAGTTTTGCTTGAAACGGATTTTCATTTTGCCCAGTGGCGCTACGGGCTTGTCCAGACGTTCAATATGATCTAACCGCTTTTCTCTTGATTGTGCCCGTTTCGCCAGCTTTTCGGTGCCATGCTGCTTGAATCGCCGTATGATTTCCTCTTGTCTTTGGATTTCCTTTTGCTGATGTTCATATTTCCGGAGTTCGTCTGCCTCCCTCAGCTTTTTTTTCTCGGCATAGGCAGTATAATTCCCTTCATATGTAACAAGCTTGTGATTCTCGATCTCAAAGACTCGATTCACCGTCTGATCCAGGAAATATCGGTCATGAGAAATCAGAACGATGGTTCCCCCATACGCTTTCAAGTATTGCTCCAGCCATTTCAGCGTGCCGATATCCAGATGATTGGTCGGTTCGTCTAGCAGCAGTAGATCCGGCTTTTTCAGCAGCAGTGCAGCCAACGCCAATCTGGTTCGCTCTCCGCCGCTTAAAACAGAAATTTTCTTATTGAAGCATTCTTCCGGAAACGCCATGCTGTTTAGTATTCCATGGATCTCACTTCGATATCCATATCCGTTTCTATTTTTGAAGGCTTCCATCATATCGTCATATTCGTGAAGCATTTTTGTTACATCATTTCCCCTATGGGATTTCTCGGAAATCTCATGAGAAAGCTTTTCCAATTGCTCCTCCATATTGATCAGCTCTGTGAATATGGCCAACATTTCCTCGTAAACTGTTTTTTCCGACTCAAAATTGTCGCTTTGTTTTAAGTATCCGATATTCGTATTTGAGGACACAAAAAAATCACCCGCATCATAGGCAAGCCTGCCGGATAGGATGTTTAACAGTGTGGTTTTCCCCGCGCCGTTTGCGCCGACGATGCCGATTCTATCTCCCTGGTTTATATGAAAGGAGACATTGGTTAAAATGGGGTCGACTCCGTATGTTTTTATGATATTGTTTGCTGATAATATTATCATTTTTTTCCTACGACATTGTGATATCCTTACAGTGCCAGATTGGGATAGGCGTCCAGATAAAAGTCGTCCGCCATTCCCTCCTGATATTTATAATAAGCGGCGCAGCCAATCATAGCCGCATTATCGGTGCATAGAATCGGCGAAGGATAGTGCAACGCAATACCCTTTTGGTCACAGGCCTCCTTCAGCAACTTCCGCAGAAGACTGTTTGCAGCAACTCCTCCCGCCAGAGCGATCTTATCCTTTTTCATTCGCTGGGCAGCCATGACAGCCTTTGCGACGATGACCTCTATGACTGCCAGCTGAAAGCTGGCAGCGATGTCGTTGACGTTGACGGTTTCCCCTTTCAGCTTTTGTGTATTCAAATGGTTCAAGACACCTGTTTTAATTCCGCTGAAGCTGAAATCAAGGCTGTCCTTCTCAAGAAAAACCCGCTTAAATTCAACAGCGTGAGCATTTCCTGTCTTTGCCGCTTCATCGATCAAGGGACCGCCGGGATATCCCAATCCCAGCACTCTTGCTACCTTGTCAAAGGCTTCCCCTGCCGCGTCATCTCTGGTACGCCCCAAAACCTCATATCGGTTGTAATCCGTCACGTCAACAATATTGGTATGGCCGCCGGACACTACCAGTGCCATAAAAGGCGGCTTTAACTCCTTATGTTCAATATAGTTTGCACTGATGTGTCCCTGAATATGATGAACGCCCACCAACGGCTTCTTCAATGCATATGCCAAGGATTTTGCAGTAGCCAGTCCGATGAGTAGCGCCCCCACCAAGCCGGGACCATAAGTGACGCCGATCAAATCAACATCCTTTAAGCTGATTCCCGCCTCGGTAAGTGCGTTGTCGATTACCGTATTAATATTGTCCAAATGATGGCGTGACGCGATTTCTGGAACCACGCCGCCAAATACCTGATGCACCTTTATCTGAGAAGCGATCACGTTGGAAAGCACAGTACGGCCCTCCCCGATGACTGCAGCAGAGGTTTCATCGCAGCTGGACTCTATTCCAAGGGTTATAAACTGTTTATCTTTCATTCTTACTCCATTATTCTAGGTGTGTAAACCGACTCTGCATATCCATAATGCATTGGTTATCTGCGGTCAGATGCCTGCAATTCTCACAGGACTGATAGTCTGTCATATTGAAGGAATTTACATCATTTCTCCTTGAGAACCTGCTGCAGTGGCTTGCTGCAGTAAGCATTTCATCATTCAGGTCATGATAATCTTCATAGTAAGTATTTCGAACTTTCATCTGGCGTTTCTCCTCTCAAGATAACTAAAGGTTTATCATTAGTATCTCTACTGAGGAAATTTTTATGAGAAAATATTAAGACTTCCGCCACATAATTATAGCATCTTCTCCATTATCCTCATAATAATTTTTTCTTAAGCCAGCAGATTCAAAACCAAATTTTGAGTAGAGAGAAATCGCCGGCGCATTGGATACTCTTACCTCCAGGGTATAGCTCCGAATGCCGTTTTGTGCGGTATGCTCCAGCAATACGGACACCAGTGCTTCCCCAATCCCTTTTCTTCTGAACAGGGGATGAATCGCAACATTCGTGATGTGACCTTCATCCACGATGCACCAAAGGCCTGCATAGCCTACCATCCTGTCATCGATTTCCGCAACGATATAAAAGGCCAGAGGGTTCTCCTCGATTTCCTTCCGAAAGGAGTCTTCGCTCCATGGTGCCGTAAAACACAGGATATCCATTTCCGCCATCGGTTTGATGTCTTTTTCTTCCGCTTGCCTGACGATCAAGTTCATTCAGCGTTCTCCTCCAACTTTCTTTCTGCTTCCGCCTTTCTCATATAAACAGGTTTGAGATCATATAGATTTTTTATCTTGCCGCTCCGATAAATATCCAGAGCCAGCTTCGCAACGGATGACGCTTTTTGGAGTTTGACATCGTCTTTTGCAAATAAAACACATATATTGTTATTTAACGATATGTCTTGCCACTTCATAATCTGCTCTTTATATGGATGGATCCCATCTCCAAAGAAGGTGATTTCCATTTCCGGCTTAAGTACCGCTTCCAGCAGCTTCAGCAACTCCTGCAGATCATAGGCCCCACCGGGGACAATCTCTGTATGTTGTCCGGTATCCGACCACCGGTACGCACCTCCATAAACCTGGCTTCTTCGAGCATCGAAGATCGGACATAGGATCCCTTGGTATTCAGGCACATTATAAAGGAAGGTTTTCAGCGTGGGTACACTGATGGTTTTCAGGACCAGCGCCTGGGCCAGTGCCCTTGCGGAGGAGACCCCGATTCGGATTCCCGTAAACGACCCCGGTCCCTCGGATACTGCAATATAATCCACATCGTCTATCGACAATCCACGTTTCTCCAGCAAAATATCCACCATTGGCATCAGATTCTGCAAATGATTCAGTTTTTGGTCAGAAGCTTCCATGAAAACCTCGCCCTTGTCGTTTATGATGGCAACGGAGGCCTCGGCTCCAGTGGTTTCTATTGCTAGTATGTTCATCTATTATTTCCTTCTCTCATTGATATCTTGTGTCGATTCAAGAAACCCCAAATCGCTTTATTCAATAGTCATAATCCTCATTCTTAAAATCAACCTCAATTGTTACATGATCGATCCCTTTTTCTCTCATGAGATTTCTGATCTCATTTTTTATCGTGATGATTTCTATGCGTTCCATTTCTTCACCAACAATTATATGCGTGCTAAATAGATTTCTTTCACCGTCTAAAGACCAAATATGCGTATGGTATGCCGCCTTCACGCCCGTTTTTTCTATAATTTCCCGCTCTATATCGCTGATAGACAAATCTTTTGGAACACCTTGCATAAAAATATTCAATGTCTCTTTTAAGTTTTTTACCACGTTAACCAAAACGTAAATCGTAATCAGAACAGACAAGATAGGATCAAGCACAGGGATATCGATAAAAAGTAGTACGATTCCTGTTATAAAAATTGCTACCCACCCAAGCACATCCTCCAGCAAATGCCAGGAAACGACTCTCTCATTGAAAGACGTTCCCTTCCTTAGCCTTAATACCGCCAATCCATTGATCGCGATTCCCAAAACAGCAAAAACGATCATTCCACCGGGATTCACTTCTTCTGGTTCAAAAATTCTCGGAACAGATTGTGTGAGAATAAAAACGGATCCTCCTACCAATAGCAGGCTGTTCATCAGCGCCCCTAGCAAGGAAAACCGGGCATATCCATAGGAAAACTTTTGATCAGACGTCTTTTTAGAAAACTTTTCCAAATACCATGCAATCCCAAGGGAAAACGAATCTCCCAGATCATGGAGCGCATCTGACAAAATAGCCATGCTATTTGTCCATAGCCCGCCTGCTATTTCCAAAATCGTAAAGGCCAAATTCAATAAAAACGCAATCTTTATATTTTTTTGGCTTTGATTATGATTGTGCTGATCATGGTCATGTGCCATTTTGTTCACCTCAATTTAAGCTCCTGTGATATGGTAAATTCGTTCTCCTTCGCATACACCATACGCAATCCGAATCATAATGCTGTCTTCAGGGAGGAGGGCTATGATCTGGTCCGCCCATTCAACGACGCAGACACCTTGTCCGAAAAAGTATTCTTCATAGCCCAACTCGTACATTTCTTCCAGCTCGTTGATTCTATAAACGTCAAAGTGATACAGGGGAATCCTGCCCTCAGTGTATTCCTGCACAATCGTAAAGGTGGGACTTGTAATCATTTCACTGATTCCAAGCCCCTCGGCAATCGATTTTGTAAGAGTGGTTTTACCGGTACCAAGGTCACCGATCAAAGCGATCACGTCGCCGGGCTTTAATTTCTTCGCCAGCTCTATTCCAAATTCCCTTGTATCCTCTTCGTTTTTAATCACTATCTTCATTTTTTTCACTTCACAATGTCGAGGATGAGCGGTTTTTAGAGAAGCCCCGAGCACCCTTATTTGTGTAAAAACCTCGCTATCGATTTGTAAGTCAAAAGTGTGACGATGGAGTTGATTCCGGCTTTCAACAGGTTAAACGGCACAATGATCGTTCCGAGCATTGCAATAACCGCTTCTCTTGGTACACCTAAATAGATCGGCGTGATGAGAAGGTTCCAGAAAATCATACTCACTGTCATCAGTATTGTACCACAAATTAATGCAACTACGGCATTTTTTCTTGTCCTGTTCCTTTTATAGATGGTGCCTGCAAGCAGCACAAAGGCTCCGGTTGCAACAAAGTGCATGAAAAATCCGATGAGACCGTCGCCTCCCAGCACGAAAGCCTGAATAAAGCTGACGACAAATGTGAGTACAAGACCTGCCAAAGGACCAAAGGCGAATGCGCCGATAAAGATCGGAATATCCGCAGGGTCATACACCAGGAATGGAGCCGGCGGAAAAGGGATCCTGATTAAAAGCACCAGTACAACGGATATCGCTGCAAGCATCGCCATTTTTGTGATTTTTGTTGTTCTTTCTGAACGATTCATTTTCAAATTCCTCCTTTACGTCTGCGGGAAATCTCCACAGACCATTGCAAAATAGACGGAATCTGTCAGGTTAATAAAAAAACCTTGAAATTACTTTCAAGGCATACCCACATTATAGGAAAAAATCCCAATCTGTGTTTCTTTCATCCGGACTATACCGTCGGTATCGGAATCTAACCGATTCAACCTCAATGGCTCGCGGACTTGTAGCATTACACTCTTTACCGCCGGTGAGGAATCGCACCTCGCCCTGAAACAGATTTACTATTATATTATATTCCCTTGATTTCTGTCTGTCAAACAGAATCATTCAAATTATTTGTTCTATTCTCTTCATCCACGCTCTTTGGGAGCTGTCCGCCCGCTAGTTCGAAGATCGCATCTGCATATATTCTAGCACATTTTATGAGATTGGGTACTGTGATATACTCATTTTTCTGGTGGGCAAGCTCAGGTTCCCCGGGAAAATCCGCCCCGAACGCAATGGTATTCTTGCACGCCCTGGCGTAAGTCCCTCCGCCGATGATCTGCGGCTCACAGCTCTCATCTCCGGTATGCTTTTTATATACAGCCATCAGGGTTTTGATCATCTCATCGTCCTTCGGCAGATAAATCGGAGCTTTATGCTCTTTTTTGACAATCCCCAGATTATATTTGTTGATCGCTGGCAGAATGGAAGCATAGACCAGTTCCTCGTTCATCGTTACCGGATATCGAATATTAATGGTCACACTGGCAGACTCATCATCAATATTCACCATCCCCACGTTGAAAATCAGCTTGCCGGAGGGTTCGTCCGCAAGACCGCAGCCAAGGGATTCACCGCACAGATCAAAGCCGATGTGGTTGTTATAAAAATCGATAAAGTCACGTACATCCTCATTTTGCAGGTTGATCTCTTCGAAGAATTTCATCATAATGGAAATCGCGTTCAGGCCCTTGCCTGGCCTAGCACCGTGAGAAGAAATTCCCAATGTGGTGATTTCCAGATTCTTACCGATTCCCTTTGCATTGATCTGGTGACCGGTACTTTTTCTGTACTCGGCAAGCTTTTCCTTGATTGCATCATAGGAGTCTGCTTTGATCACTGCTCTGGCATGATCGGCTACCATATTTGCCGCATTTCCTCCGGTCATTGTTCTTAGCGCAACGCCCTTCGCGTTGGCTGAAGATTTTCCAATTTTCTTTGCAAGGTCAAAGATCAAAATCCCCATTTCTCCATGAATTGCAGGGAAGTCTCCGTCTGGTGTAAACCCGAAATCAGGTTGCTTTACCCTCTTCAGGTAGTAATCCATCCCCTTCCATCCCGTTTCTTCATCTAAGCCCAGGATCATGCGCACCTTCTTCTCCGGAACAACGCCGGCATCCTTTAACGCCTTCATGGCATAAAAGGCAGCGACGGTAGGTCCTTTATCATCAATGGCTCCACGTCCGTATATCCTGTCTTCCACCAGCTCTCCGCCAAAGGGGTCGTAATCCCAGTCCTTTCCTTCCGGCACCACATCCAGATGACAAAGGATCCCCATGATTTCATCGCTGGTCCCGATCATCTCGCCTGCTTCATCCAACAAATAGCCGCCAAAATCAATGTGACCGCCATAGTTATCGATGTTTGTGGTGTCAAAGTCTTCTTTTTTTGCTTTTTTCAGCATATATTCAAATGCTTCCTGCACGCCCGCACCAAAGGGCGCATCACCAAGGGGCTCCGCAGCGATACTCTTAATGGCGATCAGCTCCTGCAAGGTGTTGATCATTTCCTCCCGGTATTCCTCTATCAGATCTAAATAATCTCTCTCCATTTTTTTGTCCCCTCCCAGTTTATTCTATCCCAGTGCCATGAGCGTATACATTCTCATAAAAAACCGTGAAACCCATTACCTCCTTTGTGCAAAGCATCTCAAAGGAGGCGGTTTTCGAGAGGATTATGCTCTCACATCATTCTATGGTCCTAATATACTCTTCCCCCAGCAAATCCCTGATATCGGTCAAAGCTTGTTCCGCTCGGGAAAGGTGTCCCGATTCGGCGAGGGAAGGATTCTCCGCTAGGCCTTCATCCAGCGGAATGACGGCATAAACGTCTTTTCCGTTCTTTTTATACTTGTCCACCCAGATAGGAATGACATCCATTTTGGCGGAGCGTACTTGCCTGGTACTTTTCATGTATTCAAGCTGAACCCGAGCAATGATACCCTGTTCTGTATACCTGTTGTCCAAAGTTTCCGTTCTCTGGTTGGAAATAAAGTTGCCCATGGAATAAAAAACGGGAACTTCTCTGCCTGTTGTCTCGTCTGAAAGCATTTCCATTCCCTGAATCACATGGGGATGGGAGGCAAAGATCACATCGGCACCATACCCAGCCGCTTCTCTTGCCATATATTGCTGATACTCGTTTGGAGAGCGCTGATATTCCTCGCCCCAATGGAAGTAGCAGATTATAATTTCCGCACCATCGGCTCTTGCATTCTGTATGCTCTGCTGTACCTTCAACAGATCCTCATCCAAGGTGTTGTAATTGAAGGTATTCAATAGCGCCCAGGCATCGCTGGAAACCTCGTTTCCGTTGATGGTTGGGATAGAGTCAATGATAGGAGTCTCGTACAGATATGCGACGATCCCTATCTTCACATTCTTTACCTCAAGAATGGTAAAATCTTTTTCGCCGTCCAGATGGGTGCCCGCCGTCTTAAGTCCTGCCTCTCTGGCAATTTCAAGGGTTCTTTTCATCCCGGAAATGCCTTTGTCCATAATATGGTTGTTGGCCGTCAGCGCCACATCGAAACCGGCTTTTTTTAATGCCTCAGCCAAACTTTCCGGCGCATTGAATACGGGATATCCCGTATAATTCCCCCCGGCGAAGGTAGTCTCAAGATTGCATAGGGCCAGATCCGCCATTTCAATATATTTTTTTACATAGGCAAAATTATTGTCAAAGTTATAGGTATCTGTCTCTGGGTCATACTGGGCAGGTATTTGGGGCTTATGAACCATGACATCTCCCACCGCAGATATCATAAGGGATACCGCTTGCTCCTCCACCACGAATGGGGGCTGAGCAGGTTCGGCTTCCGGTTCTTCCTCATGCAAAAGAGGCGGGATTATGATCCATAGTCCCACCAAAATGATGAATCCTGCCAATATGCTATAATACTTCTTCATAGGATCGTGTGCTCCCTAGACGGATTCCACTCCGGCAATCTCCGGATACTGCTCCTTAAGAATTCTCTCAATAACGCCCTTCAAGGTTGCTTGTGCCCCCGGACAGCCGTGGCAAGCGCCCTGCAGCCTTACTTTGACGATTTTATCATCTGTGTATTCCACAAATTCCACATCTCCGCCGTCTCTCTGTAAAAACGGTCGAATGGTTTCAATCGCTGCTTTAATATTTGCTTCCATTTTTTTCCTCCTTATCGCCATGCAGGCTCAACTGTATATATATGAACAAATTTACCATTTATTATGGTCTTAATCGCTACGGATTTGATTGGGTCCCCATTCTCGTCAAAGGTAATATTTCCGCATGCTCCGGGATAATTCTTTGTGGCAGACAGCTGCTTCCTGATTGCTTCTCCATTTACCGAGGTTCCCGCAGAACCGATGGCATTGATGGCCAGTAAATAAGCATCAAACCCAAGGGCAACATCGCTTGGCGGTTCTGCATCTTCTCCGTATTTTTCCCGGTAAGCCTTTAAAAATACTTCCGTATTTTCCGTGATTCCTGCCGCCGGATCAAAGTAAGTAGAGAAGGCCGCTCCTTCGACTGCAGTTCCGCCTTCTTGCATGAAGTCCTCACTTTCCCACTTATGGGTGCCAATAAAAAGCAGCTCAATTCTCATTTCTTCCGCCTGCTTCATGATCCGAATCGCATCGGAATTCTTGCTGGCCAGAAGCACGACTTCGGACCCGGAATCCTTCACCTGTTGAAGCTGTTTTTTAAAATCTTCTTCTTTTGAGGTATACTCAACGACCTTGGAAATGGCATTTTCATCTCCTGTCAGTTGAACCATCTTATCGGAAAAGGTCTGTGATATTGCAGCCGCATAGTCGTCATCCGCATCTCTGAATATCGCTGCGTTACTTGTGCCGATCTGCTCTACGGTATACTTAGCAAGTGCCACACCCTGAAAGGATTCTACAAAACAAGTCCGGAACGAATACTCGCTGCTGCTAGTTACCAGGGGATTTGTGGATGTGATGGTGATGGAAGGGATCTTAGCGTTGGCAAAGTACTCCACACCAACCAGTGACAATGTACTTCCGTAGCTTCCCAGCACGATGGAGACCTTCTTGTCAACCAGCTCCTGGGCGGCGGCGGCAGCCACATCAATATCGGATTTATTGTCCGCATACACCAATTGTACTTCTTTGCCAAGGACCTCCGGAAACAATTCATGGGCAAGTTCAATCCCCTGCAACTCCAGCTCTCCATGTTCCTTCTCTTTTCCGGATAATGGTTCGTACACGCCGATCCGAACCACATCTGTATCCTCTGTATCTGCCGTAAGAAAGGTGCTAGTAAAGTTGTTCAGCGTTGTACAGCCTGAAAGCAATGTGGTGAATAGAAGTATGAGCATGACAACTGCTGCAATTTGTCTCTGTTTCATTTGCATTATTCTCTCCAAGATTTGCGTCAAAATCAGTTTAATATGGTTCTACGAATGTTTTGTAAACGAACTTGTCGCTCTGGATGGTCTTGATAACAGCAGGTTTGATCGCGTCCCCGTTATCATCAAAGGTGATATACCCGGTTGATCCTTCGAAATCCTTTGTCTTTGCAAGGGTATCTCTGAGGGTAGGTCCGTCTGTCGTTCCGGCCTTCTGAACCGTTTCGAGAGCCAGCAAGTAAGAATCGAAGCCAAGGGCGGTTACGCCGTCAGCGAGCGTGTCCTTGCCGTACTTCTTCGCATAAGCGTCAAGAAATTCCTTTGTTCTTTCCGTCTGTGGAGCAGCAGGATCATAAAAGCTGCAGTAAACAGCTCCTTCTGCCGCTTCACCTGCAATCTGGATTACTTTAGGAGTTTCCCAGGTGTTGCTGCCTAAAAACGGAATCGTGATTCCAAGCTGTCTGGCCTGTTTCATGATCTGAGCGGATTCCGTGAAGCTGCCCGGGAAGAAGATGGCCTGCGCGTCAGAGCCCTTGATCGCGGTAAGCTGGGCCCTGAAGTCATTGTCGCCGGCATTATAGCTACCGATGCTTGTGATACTGTTTTCATCTCCAGTCAGCAGCCTGAAGTTTTCCATGAAGACCTTGACAAGGGTCACGGAATAGCCGCTGGTCTCTTCCTGGATAACGGCGATCTTCCTGTAGTCGCCTTCCTTGAATGCATAGTTTGCCATTACTTTTCCCTGGAACGGATCGGTGTAGCATACTCTGAAGTAGTATTCATTTCCCAGGGTTACGAGGGGATTTGTGCAGGATGTTCCGATTGCAGGCACCTGTGCTTTTTTAAAAATCGGTCCTGCAGCAATCGAATTGGAGCTTCCCCAGCTACCCAGTACGATGTTTGCACCAAAATTCTCCACTAGTTCTTTTGCCGCGTTTTCAGATTCGATTCTGTCGGATTTGTTGTCAACATACTTGAGCTCTACAGGGATTTCTGTTCCGTCAATGGTTACAGTCGGATAAAGCTTGTGAGCAAGGTCAATGCCCTGTTTTTCCAGCGCGCCGCCGGCTGCATTCGCACCTGTCAACGGTTCAAATACTCCAATCTTGATCGTTTCTGGCAGTGCGCCTTCTTCGCCGGCTGTATCTCCGCCGTCGCAGCCTGCCATGAATGCAGACAGTATCAGCGTAGTCACCAACAAAGATGAGACTTTTTTCATTGCTTTTTCTCCTTCATTGCTACTCTCCCAGGTAAGCCTTCCTAACTTGGTCATTGACCAGCAGTTCTTTCCCCGTACCGGAAATCGTGACGACTCCGGTTTCCATTACATAGCCGTAATCGGAGATTTCCAAGGCTGCCTTCGCGTTCTGCTCGATCAGCAACACGTTCACTCCCGCCTTATTAATTTCCTTGACGATGTTGAAAATGTCCTTTACGATAAGTGGTGCAAGTCCTAGGGACGGTTCGTCCATCATCAGGAGCTTGGGACGGCCCATCAGCGAACGGGCTACCGCCAGCATCTGTTGTTCTCCTCCGGAAAGTGTCCCCGCCGGCTGCCATTTTCTTTCTTCCAACCGCGGAAAGAGTTCCAATACCCATTTCCTATCTTTGGCGATTTCTACTTTGTCTTTCCGAGTATATGCGCCGAGGGCGATATTTTCATCTACCGTAAGATCCGGGAATACTCTTCTTCCTTCTGGAGTGAGTATGACACCGCTTTTGACGATATCCTTCGTTTTTTCATTTGTGATATCTTTTCCGTCATAAACAACCGAGCCGGAGGTTTTCTGGATTAGACTCATGATTGCTTTCAGGGTCGTGCTCTTCCCCGCTCCGTTGGCGCCTATAAGAGAAATGATCTTGCCGTCTTCTACGTTCAGGCTGATGCCTCTCAGGGCGTGAATTCCACCGTAGTGGACTTGTAAATCCTTAATTTCCAGCATTATTCATCCACCCCCAGATAAGCTTCGATTACTCTCGGATTGTTCTGGATCTCGGCAGGATTGCCTTCCGCAATCTTGATCCCGTAATCCAGAACATAGATCCTTTCGCAGACTCCCATGACCAGCTGCATATGGTGCTCGATCATCAAAATCGAAAGATCAAAATCGTCCCGGATTCTTCCGATAAAATGCATTAGCTCGTCGGATTCCTGCGGATTCATGCCTGCCGCAGGTTCATCCAATAGAAGCAGAGAGGGCTTTGTGGCCAATGCTCTGGCGATTTCAAGGCGCCTCTGCTTTCCGTAAGGCAGCGAGGAAGCGATATCATCCTTGTTTTTGTCAAGGCCAAGAATCTGCAGAAGGCTCATCGCATCCTCTCTCATCCACTGCTCCTCCTTACGGTTCAACCGGAAGGTGGCAGAAAAAATATTCGCCTTGATATTCATATGTTTTGCAATCAATACGTTTTCAAAAACAGTGAGGTCTTTGAAAAGCCTGATATTCTGGAAGGTTCTGGCAACCCCCATTTTGGTGATCCGGTCAGGGGATAGAATCATTGATTTTGTATATTTTCCCTTGTTTTCCCCTTGGTAAAACTCTTTCATTTTCCCACGGGGATAATTGGCTATAATTAAATTATCATTCAGATATAATGCCCCGTTGGTCGGCGCATATACTCCTGTCACGACGTTGAATGCCGTGGTTTTACCTGCGCCATTCGGTCCGATCAGTCCGATGATCTCGCCTTTACGGACTTCAAGGCATAGATTATTAACCGCAACGACCCCTCCAAACTGCATTGTAATATCTTCCAGACGAAGCACGCTTGGTTTTACGTTATCCATTCAGAGTTCCTCCTTTTTTCGTTCCCCAAAGTCTGTTTTTGACTCTTTTGAAGAGATTGAGTAGGCCATCCCAGGAGAATTCCTTCTGGCCCATGATGCCTTTTCTCCAGAAAAGAACCACCAGCATGAGGATGATCGAAAAAACAACCATTCTGAATCCAGTACGAAGCAGCGGCACTTGAAAGTCTCCGATCATCATAGTCTGATCGAGGAAACGCAGCCACCATTCCTTTGCCGCTGTTACCAGAAAAGCCGCAAGAATACTTCCGGTCACGCTTCCCATGCCTCCGATTACGATGATAAGAAGAATGTTGTAGGTCAGCATGATCGGGAATGTGGTCGAAGTGATTGCTCCAAGGTACATTGCCAGTAAAGCGCCGGAAATCCCGGTAAAAAACGAACTGATGATAAACGCCATCTGCTTGTGGGTCGAAAGCCTGATTCCCATTGCCTCCGCCGCGATCTCATCCTCCCGGATTGCTTTGAAGGCCCGCCCGTAGGAACTGGTCAGGATCAGCACGATGATCGCAATGCAAATGCCTGCAACGATGAAAGGAGTATAATAAGACGGATTTCCGGGAATGCTGTTCAGTCCCAGCGATCCATTGGTGATGCGGTTAAAAGGCGAGCTGCCCACAAGGATCCTGACGATTTCAGAGAATCCCAAAGTGGCAATCGCAAAATAATCACTTTTGAGCCGAAGTACCGGAGCGCCTACGATGGCGGCAAGCACCGCCGCGAGCAATCCGCCTGCAATTATGCCAAGCCACAGCGGAATCTCGACATTTGCCAGTGAATCGGCGATTCCGTAAAGATAATATACATTCGCCTTTTTATCCACCGGTATGGTCAATACCGCATAGGTGTAGGCCCCTATTGCCATAAAACCTGCTTGACCGAGGGAAAACTGTCCGGTGAAACCATTCAGCAGGTTCATGGAAACTGCTACAAGGGCGTAAATCGTGCCGAGCTGCAGCACGGTCCGCAGCATCGATGAGCTGGATACTCCTTCGCCGACATAGAAGATAAAAGCTGCGATTACAAGCCCGGCAATGATGGAACAAATCGTTTTAGTCTTTTTCGTCATAATCTACACCTTCTCCGCTAAATTTTCGCCAAACAAGCCTGTTGGCTTGAACATGAGCACGGCAATCAGCAGAACAAATGTGAAGACATCGCTGAATTCCGAATACCCTGCCGCTTTGATGAATGTTTCGCTAAGGCCGATCAGGAACCCGCCCAATACGGCGCCGGGAATGCTTCCGATCCCGCCGAAAACCGCAGCGACGAAGCACTTCAGCCCGGGGAGCGAGCCTGCAAGAGGAAATACCGACGGACGGGGCGTAAAATAAAGCATGGAGCCCAGAGCCGCCAGAAAGCATCCTATGATAAAGGTGACGCTGATAACGGTGTTGATCTCGATCCCCATGAGCTTAGCCGTCTCGAAATCCTTGGACACAGCCCGCATTGCCATTCCGATTTTAGTTTTCTTAATGATCGCCATAAGAATCAGCAATGCTACGATCGTAATAATCGGTGTTATAAAGGTGACGACCGATGTCGATACCTCACCGAAAGTCAAGGTTTTATTCAGTAACGGAATCGACGGATACTGCTTCGGCAATGCCGAAAACAAGTATGTGGCGAGATTCTGCAGCAGGAAAGATACTCCGATCGCGGAAATCATGATCGACATTCTCGGTGAGGACCTCAGCGGTGAATACGCAAACTTCTCGATGAGAATTCCGAGTAGTATCGTGCTTATAATCACAATAACCGCGGATATATACCAGGGTATCAGGAAATCAACCATGGCAAAGATCATGAAGTAGGCCGCCATCATAAAAATATCGCCGTGAGCGAAGTTGATCAGGCGCAAAATACCGTAAACCATTGTATATCCGATTGCGATGAGGGCATATATCCCACCGATTGAAATGCCTGCCAGACAGTATTGCAAAAGTGTTGTTGTGGTCATTATCTATTTGCCTCCTAGATTCAATTATTTTGTTCAATTTGTAAAGATATATCAAGCACGCAGCTTGACACATCTTTGCAAACTGCAGAAACAGCAGAGGGAGGTCACTCAACCCCCCCGCCGCATCATTGCATTCTAACGCATAAGTAGAAAATTTTCGATTGTAGAAAATTTTCTTACATCTGTGCGTTATATCGAGGCGGAGGATAGTCCTACCGCCTCGATATTTGCAAGAAATTATCCGCGTCAAGCCTTTGGAAGGCCTGCTGCAATTATTCTACTGTCTGAGTCTTTATAAACTTGAATTCCTTATTTGTCACGGATTCTTCCGTGATCGTCTTGATATAGGCAGTATCCTTGATCGCATCGCCGTTATCGTCGAAGGAAATCTTTCCGGTAACACCGTCAAAGCTTACTTTTGCAAGTGCATCTCGGATCACCATGGAATTCAATTCTGCACCGCTTCCGTCCAATGACTGGAGAGCAGTGTAAATAGCCATATACGCATCATATCCCAGTGCAGAAACCGCTGCAACGGTATCGGTATTGGCATTGTAAGCTATATTCTGAGGATCCGAATTCAGATATGCCTTGAAGTCGGTGACAAATTTTGCAGCGATAGGGTTGCTCGTGTCATTTTCATCAAAGAAAGTTGAGAACGCAACACCAACGGATTCATTTGAAATAATTGTTGCATTTTCCCATGTGTCGCCGGCAAGTACCTGTGCATTGATTCCATTTGCCTTAATCTGAGGCAGAATCAAAGTTGCTGTGGTGATGGAAGAAGGAATGAATACGACATCCGGATTCGCAGCCTTGATTGTTGTCAGGATGGCATTGAAATCCGACTCGTTTGTCTGGTATGTTTCATCCGCAACAATGGTTCCGCCCTGTCCTTCAAATGCTTGTTTAAAGTATCCCGCAAGACCTGTGGAATAGTCGTCGCCGTTCTGGCCGATAACCGCAGCATTCTTATAGCCCTGCTCTGTAGCATATGTTGCCATTACAGTGCCCTGGAACGGGTCAAGGAAGCAAACTCTGAAATAAATGTCGTTTCCAAGCGTAACCTGAGGATTTGTGCAAGAGGCACCTACCGCAGGAACGCCTGCATCAACAAAAGTCTGGCTGGCAGCAATCGATACGCCTGATCCATAGGAACCGATCACAGAAACAACGCCCTGAGAAATCAGCGTCTGCGCTGCTGTTACGGCAGCAGTCTTGTCTGACTGGTTGTCAACTTCAACCAATTCGATTTTGTATTCTTTTCCATCGATCGTTACAGTAGGCGCTACAGTATTGGCAAAGCGAGCTCCAAGAACTTCCTGCATTCCGCCGCCGCCATTCTCACCTGTGGTTGGTTCAAAAACGCCGATTTTGATTACATCGCCTTCCACCGCGATGCTCTTGACTGCAGCGTCATCCGGTTTTTCCTCATCAGCAGCCCCGCCACCACATCCTGTCAAGAATGCAGACAACATCAGTACGACCACCAACAATAATGAGATTTTTTTCATTACATGTCCTCCTTCAATCGTTGCCCTATTGTGCAACACAGATTAAATATTCAGCTTGTCCCTCACACTTTTCACCCACAAGAGACAACCCTTTCTATTATATCAATTCTATAGAAAAAGTAAATAGCATGTACAGAAAATGATACTTCCGTTTCATTGTTGATATAGTCTCCGGCCGATGCTTTCAGCTAGAATCACATAATGTTTCGATAATCTGATTGAATCTGTTGATTTTGGCTATATAATAGAACATAGAATAAGAATTATTGATTGAGAGGAGATTAAAAAAATGTTGTGGAAATGTTCAGTATGCGGTTATATGCACGAAGGAGACAATCCTCCAGTTGCATGTCCAAAATGCGGCGCACCTGCCGAGAAGTTCAATGCTCTTTCAGATGAGGATGCTCAGAAAGTTTATGCTTCCGACAGAACCAATGATATTCATATGGAAATCATTCATCTTGCAATGGAAATTGAAAGGCTAGCAAAGGAAGGGATCGAAATCAATCTGGATCCATCCTGTAGTGCTCTCTTTGGACAAGCCAAAAACGAAGCCTGGGTGCTCAAGCAAAGGTCAAAAGCAGAGCTCGCCGGACATATGTCAAGAGGGAAATGGTAATATCATGAATTCAGAGGCTACTTACAAATTGTAGAGCGGCGTTCCATTACGACGGGCTCGCAAATTTGCAAGTAGCCTCTTTTTTTAATTTGTTTCAGTTTATCTTTTTCCTTGCATAATATTTACGTTCTTCTCCAAACTATAAAGATGGAGGTGATTATTTTGCAAGGACAATTAAGTCAAAAAGAGAGAATGCTGCTGGAGGATTTAAAACAGTCGGAAAATCTCTGCGTCGTCAAATATCAGAGCTATGCACAGCAGGCAAAGGACTCCCAATTAAGCCAGCTATTTAACAAAATTGCCGGTCAGGAGCAGGAGCACTACGATACCGTGAATCAACTTCTCCAAAGCGGCGGGCAGGCGCAATCCGGTGGTCAGAAGGGCCAAAGCGGTGGCCAGGGCGGACAGCAGAAATCAGGTGGAGCTCAATCTGCGGCTCAAATCAACTTAAGTCAGGGAGTCGACAGCAGCAACTCCGATAAATATCTGCTGCAGGATATGCTTACGACAGAGAAGCAAATATCCAGTTCTTACGATACCAGTGTCTTTGAATCCGGAAATACAAATGTAAGACAGGCGCTGCAGCATATTCAGCAGGAAGAGCAAAATCATGGCGAACAGTTATTTCAGTATATGAGCAGTCACGGCATGTATCAACCACAATAGGTTGAATTGTGGCGGAAAGCTGTAATACCCTAATCTCCCAAATAATGAAACTCATACAACAAAAGCGATATCGTGATATATTTCATGATATCGCTTTTTCCTACTATACTATTTGAATAGCTTAATGACTCCCGTGTCATTCAAGTGACGCAATAATGATAGGGTAATTGGGAATCCAAACAGGCCAATAACACCAAATAGATTTACTCCTACAAACATACACAGTAAGGTCACGACCGGATGCAGCCCCAATTGACTTCCAACAATCTTCGGTTCAAGAACATTCCTGACCACTGTAATAACCATATAAACAATCAGTAAGCCCAATGCGGTTTGATAATTTCCCTGAAAGAAGGTAATGATTGTCCATGGGATCATAATCCCTCCGGTTCCCAGTACAGGCAAAATATCGAAGACAGAAACCAGTAATGCAATTAGAATCGCATTGGGAATTCCTATTATTGTGAGACCGACTGACAGCTCTACGAATGTAATCGACATGATTAGCGCATAAGAGCGAATCACAACAAACAGCGTCCCACCAATGTACCGCTTTATGCTGAGAATAACCTCCCTGCCTTTATCTGAAGATTGCCTTAGAACAAACCCTGATAAAGCCTTGTAATCAAGTGCAATGAAGAAGGTTGAGATAACCATCAGTAAAACTTTAATTAAAAATCCCGGAAGGGACAGCGTAATGTTTGAGATGGCACCGACGATCGTCATAGAAATATTGGTTATATTGTCCCCCAATAGTATTACAAATTGATCAAATCCCTCATTCAGTGCTGTAACGAGGGCGGGATCCATTCGGAACACAGCCTGTTCAATTCCGTCAAAAGTAGCCTTGAGAAACGGTTCAAATTGATTTTCATACAGGATTGGTATTTGTGATATGACGGCTGTAGCCGTTGAAGCCAGCTTAATGCCAAGCAATGCAATCAGAACTCCGATGGTACAGTAAAACAGGAGGACAAGGATGAACGCCACCGGCTTATAAGGAAGCTTAAGCATAGCGGACAGACGCCTTGCCGGCTTTATCAGCAAATATGCCACCATAAAAGCAAACAAAAATGGGCTGATCAAGCTGAGTGCATATTTTAAGGCAACATAAACGATGAGAATCAATAGAATCCCGTAAATTACATTTACAATAAATTTTTTTCTTTTGACATATGGTGATTGCATAAATTCCTCCGGTCTTTCCCCTTCCATCTTGCAACATATTGTTTTTTTAAAAGACAGATGATATAGTGATATCATAAAAAACACAAACGCATCCAAACAAAGAGGTATCCCATGGAAATTACACTACAAAGCTTTTTATTTGCATTTGGACTTACAGTTTTTGCAGGTCTTTCCACCGGAATTGGTAGCGGTTTGGCTCTTCTAACCAGCCGAACCAACACAAAATTCTTATCCTTTGCTTTGGGCTTTTCCGCCGGCGTTATGATTTATGTTTCAATGATTGAAATTTTTAAAAAGTCGAATGATTCCTTAACAATGGTTTTAGGTCTGAAAATGGGCACAGCAGTAACTGCAATCAGCTTTTTCGGAGGCATGTTCTTAATCGCTTTAATTGATAAAATAATCCCATCCGTAGAAAACCCGCACGAAATTCATACAGTTGAAGAAATGGACGGAAACAGCGAGCATCACAAGAAAAAACTGATGCGCATGGGTGTTTTTACTGCAGTTGCAATTGCGATTCATAACTTTCCCGAAGGGCTGGCAACCTTTACCGCAGCTTTGGCAGATCCCAGTTTAGGAGTTCCGATTGCTGCAGCGATTGCCATCCATAATATCCCAGAGGGCATAGCCGTAGCGGTTCCTATTTTTTATGCAACGGGAAGTAAAATGAAGGCTTTCAAACTATCATTTTTGTCCGGACTATCCGAACCAGTTGGTGCCCTCGTAGGCTATCTCATTCTTTACAAATTTTTCAACGACACAACCTTCGGAATCATCTTTGCCAGTGTTGCAGGCATCATGGTCTTTATATCATTGGATGAACTATTGCCCTCTGCAAGAGAATACGGCGAGCATCATTTGTCCATCTATGGCATGGTGCTGGGAATGATGGTTATGGCTGCCAGTTTAGTTCTATTTATTTAGTTATTTTTATCCGATTCTTATTCTTTACACAGGATCTTGACGTTTGGTGAATTTGTTACAAATACAATTGTTGCATAGCAAAGGTTAAATTCGACGATATCGCCTACCTTGAACTCTCTTTCTGCATCCTCAACATCAATAATAAGATGATCGCTACTGGCGCCCATCACTGCAACTCCCTTATCCTTTGGATAGATCATGTCGGGATATGCAATGTCCACTTTACCGATTCCCAGCAGGGCTCTTTTTCTGTTCCCTCGATCCTCGTAGGTCCCAACATTGCCGAAGGCATCAAAGGATAGCTCTCCAACCGGATAGCTCGGCTTGTCTTTCAGTTCGATGATCTCAGCCTTTAAGGTAAACGCATCCTGGTACATAAAGCTCATATCCAGGCGGAAAAGATCCTTCAGATCCTTTGCTAGGATAATGCCTTCTCCCATTCTGAGGTTGTTGATTCTCTTTGGCATGGTGTTGTTGAGCACCATCGGGAAGGAGGTGGTCGCACCGCCTGAGATGATGTCTAGCCTTCGGCCGATAGCTTTTTCGATCATTTCCGCATCAGCAATCAGCTCGTTCATCTTTTCCGGTGTTGCCAAAATGGATCCATAGCAGCCCAAATTGGTGCCAACTCCCGCAAGATAAAGTCCCTCACACTCGTTTTCGACCAGCAGCGCCGTGTCAAGGAGCTCCTTCTTATCCCAGAATCCCTCACGAAGATCTCCAAGGTCGATCATAATGACTACTTTATGAACCTTGCCCTGCTTCAGCGCTTCCTTATTCAATGCCTTCAGCACTTCCACTTCGCTGTTCAGGCTGATGTCGGTGAGTCTGACTGCTTCTTCGATCTCACTCAACATGGGTACACGGATCAGCATATAAGTAGCTTTGATGCCGTAATCGATACAGCCCTGAATTTGCTCCAGCCGGGAGGATGCGATAAAATCGCAGCCAGCTTCGGCAAATTGCTTTGCTCCTTCCGGGATTCCCGTAAAGCCTTTGATGACTCCCGCAAGACCGATTCCCAGCTTTCCGCAGCGTTCAACAGCCTGATCAATATTATTTCTGAATTTCTTCAGATCCAATTCCACCCTTGGATATCTTACTTCAGAATTGCTCATTTGTTTTGTCTCCTCTTGATTCAATACGTTTTTATATCCTATCCGTCGCGATTGCTTATTCAATTCCCTTATTGGTATCAACGAACCGTTTGATCTTCTTCCCGGTGGTTTTTTCAAATTCATCTTTTCGGACGTCAATCTTTCTGATTCGCTGAAAGTAAGGGAGCCGATTGTTCAATCCATCAATTTCTTTCCAGATCAAATCAGCAACTTGCTCATCGGTATAATTTTCTCCCAGAGCTTCCTGTACTTCCTCGTAATCCGCTCTGATGCTGGCAAAGATCAATGTCTCTCCGGATTCCTCGCTGTCCTTGCCCCATACAAGCGATTCATTTACATACGGAATCTTGCCGAGATAATTCTCAATTTCTTCCGGATATACGTTTTTGCCGTTCTTAGTGATGATGACGTTTTTGATTCTGCCTGTAATATGGACAAAATGGTCTTCATCTATGTATCCAAGGTCTCCCGTATGGAACCAGCCGTCTTTGAGAACCTCTGCGCTGGCTTCCGGATTTTTGTAGTACCCAAGCATGATGTTGCCGCCTTTTGCACAGATTTCTCCAATCCCAGTTTCCGGATTCGGATCATGGATCTTCAATTCAAATCCCGGCGGCGGGTAACCGGCTGCTTCGTTCTTTGGATATTGATCCGGATTGAGGGCGCAAATCGGCGCACATTCCGTCAGTCCGTAACCCTGCACTGCGTTGATACCGAAATCTCTGATTCCCTGCAATACATCCGGGTCGATTGCTGCGCCGCCGCAGATGATGACCTTCATTCTTCCGCCGAACAGAGCATGAATCTTCTTAAAAAAGATCGGCGCCAGATCAAGTCCGATTTTTTTCGTCTTTTTATTGATTGTAATCACTTTTTTTAGCGTGTGGGCTTTGCCTGATTTTTTGGCATTCTGCCAGATCTTTTTGTGCAGACTTTCGATGATCAGCGGCACACCTAAAAAGATGGTCGGTCTTGCTTCCGATAAATTTTTTACAATATACTTCAATCCTTCGCAATACGCGATAGACGCGCCGCGATACAGCGGCATTAAAAACCCGCAGGTGCATTCATAGGTATGATGGATTGGAAGCACAGAGAAAAACACGTCTGTTGAGAGAACCTCCAGCAGCGTTGGCGAGGCCATCAGGTCTTCCACGATGTTGCCGTGGGAAAGCATAACACCCTTGGAGAACCCTGTTGTTCCGGAGGTAAAAAGAATGATGCTCATGGTATCCCGTTCAATCTGCGCATCAAGAAACTCTCTGTTTCCGTTTTCAATCAGTACCTTGCCCGCTTCCAAGATTTCTCTCAGGGACAGGCTCTGCTCATCGCTGATATCCGTGTCCATGCTGATCAGAAATTTAAGATTTGTTTCCCCACGCGCTTTCATATCTTGAAAGATCGATTCATATTTTTTTGTATAAATGATGCACTCAACCTCTGCTTCTTTGACCAGCTGTTCCAGCTCGGATGCTCCAAGCTCCTTGTCCAGCGGCACGACGATTCCGGTTCCGCAAACAACAGACAAATAGGATATGGCCCATTCATACCGGTTGTCCCCAATGATGGATATCGCTTTCCCTTTCAGCCCCATGGAAATCAAAGCGGTTCCCAGTGCATCCATATCAACTTTCGCTTCTTTGTAGGTGATTCCCCGATATGGTCCCCCGACCTGATCTTTCACGTGAAAAGCAATATTATCGCCATACAGTTCAACGCTGGATTCCATCATCTGCTTCAGATCGATGATCGGCCTGATGTCCCGGTATAGGATATACTTATCCTTACTGTTTTTGATATCTTCCACCCTCTTCAGCGCATATTCCATTTCTTTTTCTTTGACTGCTTTATACTGGCTTGTATCCATTTCCCTTCCTCCTTTACCTTTCACCTTTACCCGCGATTTGCAGTAAACCGTTTTATTTTTTTTGTTGTCGTTTTCTCAAACTCTGTTTCCCGGATTTCAAATCGCTTTACGCGCTTGTAAAGCGGCATATGCTCATTGATCCTGTCAATTTCTTTTTTTAAAATCTGTCGCAATTCGTCTTCCGAAAGCTTACCGAATCGTTCCTCAATGGTAGCATCGTCCGGGAAGATTTCTGCCTTTACAACGGTATCTCCCGTTTTTTCATCCTCCACTCCCCATACGACGACTTCCTTGATATAATCGCATTTGCCCAAATATAATTCTACCTCTTCCGGGAATATATTTTTGCCGTTTTTTGTTACGATGACATTCTTTTTTCTGCCGGAAATATATAAGAAACCATCTTTGTCAAAATAACCATAGTCTCCCGTGTGCAGCCATCCATCAATCAGCACCTTGGCCGTCTCTTCCGGATTGTTGTAATATCCCAGCATGACCGAATCCCCTCTGCAGATGATTTCACCTACTCCGTTATCGTCCTGGTCTATGATTCTGACCTCTGTGCCCGGCAGGGGCAGACCAACAGAAGCCGCTTTATAATATCTGTCCTTGTTCACCGCAATGATCGGAGAGTTTTCCGTCATACCGTAGCCCTGAAACATAGTCAGCCCCATGGCATTAAAATCTTCAATCACGAGTGGGTCAATGGCTGCAGCACCGGAAATAAACATCTGCATGTGTCCTCCCATTGCCTGATGAACAGCCTTGAACAGTTTCTTCGTTGACTTAATGTTAAATTTTCCAAGCTTTTTAGATAGCTGAACTGCCGTCCTCATCTTTTCGGCCTTCCCGCTCTCCTCGGCCTTTTTCCATACTTTTTTATGCATGGACTCAAAGAGAAGGGGTACGCCAAGCATGACGGTGGCCTGGGCTTCCGCCATATTTTTTATGATATATTTCAGCCCCTCGCTAATGGCAACGCAGCACCCCTGATACATGCAGGTAAACACATGGCAGGTCAGTTCGTAGGTATGGTGCATCGGCAGTACGGACAAGCCGGTCCAGTTGTTGGAAACATCCACAAACTTGGACATATTGTACACATTGGCCGTGATATTTTTATGTGAGAGCATGACACCTTTTGCAAGACCCGTCGTTCCCGAGGTAAACAGCAGTGCGCACATTGCCTCCCTGTCGATTTCCGCGTCTACATAATTTCGCTGTTCCTCTAACAGCAGTCTTTTTCCGGCTCTCTGTAGCTTTTTCAGCGAAAGCATATGATCCACATGTTCAAGGGCATCCATATTGATGGCATATTCGATGCTCTCAATCCCTTGGATTGCTTCCTCCACAATAGAGCCCACTTTGCTGGAATAAACGATGGCGCTGACTTCAGACCGCTCCAGCAGGTTGTGGACCTCTTGGGCAGGCAGTTCCCTGTCCAGTGGTACGATGACACCGATGCCGTTCACAACAGCAAAGTACGTCACGACCCACTCGTAGCGGTTTTCTCCGATCAGCGCGATTTTCTTTCCCGTCAGCCCCAAATCCATCAGGGCCGTTCCCAGTTCATCAATATCTGTTTTCAGCCGGCTGAATTTGATCGGCACATAGATGCCGCCCGGTGCATTTTTCACCAAAAAAGCATTTCTGTCCGCATACAGAACGGCACTGGTATCAATCATATCCTTCAGGTCTCTAATTTGCCTGTGTTTGTATTCTTCCTCTTTAAATTTGGAGCTGTTCATAGGATTTTCCCTCCACTTAAATTACCAAAAAACCTTGCATTTGAATCAGGGAAAAATGCAGTATTACCAATTTGGATCACATTTTTTCTTGATCTCGTAAGGTCTAAGTTATTTTACCATTTTGCAGTGGCATAATCAACACCAGTACTCTGTCAACTCTAAAATTTGTAGTAGCGCCTAGGAAAATTTTCGCAGGGCAAGGCGGAGGAACAAGTAATACTGGACGTATTACGACTGACGACCACACAGCCATGCGGAAATTTAACCGGCGCTAATGCATAGAATTAGGGTTGACAGAGTACTAATAGGTGGAAGAATTAGGTGGAATAACGAAAAGCGGCTTATCAGCCGCTTTTCGTAACAGGTGGGTTTTTTACTGGAATCAAGGGATTTCCGGTCAAAGGATCAAGTGCTTTTTATCAGCCGAAGCAGGTCACTGAATATACCGTATCCGGTCTGTTCAATATCGGGGTCGTGCTCCACGATAGAAATGGTTTTCATAAGGTCCGTGGTGATGGACACAACAGATGAGGTACCCGATATGGTGGCCAGCAGTTCTGTTTGATCAATTTCCTCCGGAGCAACCCTGCCAATCACCTTGCCGTTCTTAAGGATTCCGCTGCAGAGCAGCTTGATGACCTTTCCTCTTGCTCCCGCCTCCCGGATCTGTTCAGCCGTGATGCCTTCAATTCCCTGTCGATGGATTTGATCCGGCGTTATGTCCGCTCCCATTAAAACATTGAGCAGAGCTGTTGTTTTCGCCGCCGCATCCCAGCCTTCCACATCCAGGGAAGGGTCTGATTCCACAAAGCCTCGTTCCTTCCCCTCCAGGATTACGGCATCGTAATCCTGACCCTTCGCCAGCTCTTCAAGGATAAAATTCGTGGTGGAATTCAAAATACCCTTCACTTCCGTCACTTTGCACATAGGCAGGGTCTCTTCTACCAGATTGAAAACAGGGGTGCCGTCCATGACAGTCGTCTCGTAATAGAACCGAGCTTCCTGTTCCTTTGCCAGCTTGCATAGCTCTTCGAAGGCCCATGCGATCGGGCCTTTATTGGCGGTGATCGCATGCTTTCCCCGGCTTAGCGCTGCTTTGATATGGTCGATGGCCGGCTGACCGGAATGAATCGCAAGCGGTGTCAATTCCATGAGAACATCGTAATCGACCGTGCCCGCGATTTCCATAGAAGCCATTTCAGAAAAGTCAGCGCTTTCCGCAGCAAAACGGTACAGCTTTTCTATATCCTCCATCGCCTTTTCCAGATCGATACCCCCGTCATTGACAAGACTTCCTCTGGTACCGGTAGCGATTGCGACGATCCTGATATCACAGTTGTAGCTCCTTTTGATTGCTTCCTTCTTTTCCAGTATCAATTTCGCAAAGGCTTGGCCCGCATTGCCGAATCCAAGCATTGCAATCTTCAGTTCTCTCATTCTTTCATCCTTCCATAGACCTGCTACAGATTATTTCTATTGGGCGCAGAAATCCTTCACGGCCTGAATGGTTCTGTCGATATCCTCCATTGTATTGTATGGAGCCAGACCGACTCTAACGAAGCCGCCCTGATCCCCAAGCTTTAGCACATTCATGATGATCTCAATGGCGTAGAAGTCCCCGTCCCATACAAATAGCCCTCTTTCCGCTAAAAACACAGCAACATCATGGGAGTTTCTCCCTGCGATTGTAAAGGATACCGTAGAAGTTCTCGGATGTTCCTCCGGCGGGCCATAAAGGGTAACACCATCTATCTTTGCAAGCTCATGCCTAAGCCTCTTGTTTAAAGGTTCTTCATAGGCATCGATGGCCAGCATCCCTGCCACAATATTTTTTCTTTTTCCGGTTAATCCCTTTAACTCTTCTTCAAAGAATTCTTCATGCTTCGCCCCTATGTCCGCAATAAAATCAATCGCTCCGGCACAGCCGCAAATATGTTCGTAGTTTGGCGTTCCTGTTTCAAACTTTTCCGGAACTTCGGTGTTGTCATCCGCTAAGACACGGATCGTTCTAACCCGATCCATAACTTCCGCTTTCGCGTACATAACTCCCATATGCGGTCCAAAAAACTTATATGCTGAGCATACCAGAAAATCTGTATCGATGTCTTTCACATCAATTACTTTATGGGGTGCATAGTGAACTGCATCAATAATGGTAAGTGCACCTACCTCGTGGGCCATTTTTATCATTGTTTTCACATCAGTTACCGTACCGGTTGCGTTTGAAGCCCAATTGATCGCAACAACCTTCGTCTTAGAGGATAGCTTTTTCTTGTAATCCTCTAAATCTAATGTGTATGTATTTAAATCGATCTTAACGCTCTTCACGATGATTCCATGCTCCTCTAAGGTTCTCAGGGGGGATCTGTTGGATTCATGGTCAATATCTGTGATTATTACCTCGTCTCCGGGTTTCATATCTCTTACAAGTGCTAAACATAATTTAAAATTATTATTGGTTGAGCTTTCTCCGAAGATGACTTCCTTTGGCTTGCAGTTAAAGAAGGCGGCTAACGTTTCTCTTCCCGCTTCTTGCAATGCCATGGTTTCCTCAGATGTTACAAAACAACCGTGGCCATTCGCATTGTGGTAAAACAGATAATCACTGATCCGATCCACGACACTTCTGGGCACCTGGGAGCCTCCCGGGCCGTCAAGAAATGCGGCAGGATATCCATTTACTGTTTTGCATAAGCATGGGAACTGCTCTCTCACATAATCAATATTGAACTTAAAATTTTTCATTTTCAATACTCCTTTCCTGCATCTGTTTGAATTCCTTTTTTCTTAGTTTAACACCGTCATTACAACCTTGCAATTGTGCCGGTTAAAAAAAGCAGGAACCGTTTTTGTAATTTTTACAAAGGCCACAGCTTCGCCTCTGACTCGCTTGCTGCTATCCTTTTGCTTTCCAGTATAGGAAGTTTTCTACTTATGCGTTATAATTGTTTTAGCAGGGTATCTGCTTATCTTACAGAAAGGTTGGTTCGGCTGATGTTAACAGTGATGGAGCTCCTCTCATTCCCATTGTTCCGCGGTTTTAAACTCGTATCCGGTTATGGCGGACTGTACAACCAAGTGTCCGGAACGGGCATTTTCGACTGGGAATCCTCCTATGAGGTCGAGAGAAATTTTGAACCGGGAGAATTTATCGTCACAACGCTGTCTCTGGCAAGGAGCGATACCGCACTGGCAGAGAGCAGCATCCGGATGCTCATTGACAAAAATGTCAGTGCCATCGCTGTGAAGGATATCTATTTTCATGACATTTCAGAAGATCTGAAGGTCTATTCCGATTCCCATCAGGTTCCGGTTTTCTTTTTCTCGGATACCTTCTTCGACGATATTATTTATATGATTAAAAATACGCTTTTAACACATAGTAGAGACCTGGACCTCGATGATCAAATCGGGTTTCTTTTGGACGGTGCTCACTCCCCGGAACAGAATAAAAGAAAGGCAAGGGAAATTAACCCTTTCTTCCACCCCCACCTGATCTGCTGTTTCTCATCAGGCCAAGAAGGCAGCCAATGGCAAAAAGATCGAAAGGCGCTGCTGTTGGATCCGGAGGAAACGGTTTATTCCATCATCAATTATCAGCAGGGTATTCTGGTGATCTATTCTGTAAAGGATCGGATTTCCGATCAAGTCAAGGCTTCCAGCGCATTTGATCTGGAAAACAAGTTGATGCAGTTTCTGGAGAAATGCGGATTAAGAAAGCGTGTCTCTCGGATTGGCATAAGCAGTACAGTGAAGGGTCTGGAAAATCTGGGAGAAATCCTTCAGGAGTGTCTTTACGCTCATTCCAGCTGTCAGCTGAATCAGGTGGAGGAGCTTAAATTCCGGGAATCCGGTTTAGACCAAATTTTACAGCCCATATGCAACAGCCCCTGGACAAGAAAATATTACGATGGTCTTCTCTCAGTCATCACAGAGTATGACACCCTCCATGGGTCAAAGCTGATGGAGACACTGCTGGAATATGTAGGGAGCAATGGTGATATCAAGCTGACTGCACAAAAGCTGTATCAGCACAGCAATACGATAAGGTACCGTATCAGGAAGATTAGGATGCTGCTGAATCTGGGGGAAGACTTCAACTCTCTGGCCCAACTGCACTTGTTTGTACGCCTTCATCAGATCTACCGTAGCGCGGAATCTGTTTAACCCACTGTATCATTAAGAAAGGCTCTGCATCGCAGAGCCTTTCTTGAATCAATACGTTTCCTTATTTCAATCTCTTCTTACATCTTAACATCGTCAGTCGCATTTTTCCCATAGAGGAAGCCGCCGACGATGGCGATCATACAAATGATTACGAAAATGATAAACTGTGGATTTGACAAGCCGCCGAACAGGACGAATAGTGATCCCAGCGTAGCAAGGGCAGGGCAAACCGCTCCATACCATATGCTCTTGATTTTACCTTCTCTCCAGAGTTTAAACACCTGATAGTAAAGAATGATATAAAGAACATAACTTACGGCAATGGCAATTTCCGCGATATCTCCGTTGATCAGTAGGCTGTATTTGTTTTGCAGATAATGGATCACCCACCAAACGCCGCTGACCGCGATGGCAAAGAAAGCGGAATTTACCGGCATGTTAAGCTTTGGATCGATTTTCTTGAGAGAATTGGAGAAGGGGATGGCATTTCTCAGCGCCAACGAATAGGGCAGTCTGATATATCCCAAAATGACCCCGTTCACGGTTCCCATTACAGAAATCGTAACAAAAACGTAGATGATTCCCGCAAAAGTAGGTCCGAGCAGGTTGGTTGCGGCAACTGCCACGGCAGTATCGCCCATTTCCATAACCTGTTCCACTCCAAGATAGCCGGTGATGCCCAGGAAATACATCAAATACGCAGCCAGTACAAATAATGGTGCTGCGACCAACGCTCTTGGCACATTTCTTTTTGAATTTTTTACCTCATGAGCGACTGCTGTGGAAACAACCCAACCGTCAAAGGAAAACGCAATCGGTCCGATTGCGGCAGCCCAGCCAAGGGTTGTTGTTGCCTTGATCGCTTCCGGGGAAGGATTCTGAATCGCTGCGATGGGATCTCCAAAAATGAGTCCGCCTATCGCGATGGCAAACAGCGGAATCAGCTTGATAATAACAGATGCTTCCTGAAATATTCCGCCGATTTTTGCAGACAAAATATTGTAGAAAAAGCAAATAAAGAACCAGACCAAACCAACTCCAATCATGCCGACAAAGGTTAATTCCCATCCCATGGTAAGGCCGACGTAGATTCCTACTACCCAGGAAATCAAAACAGTCAGGGTCGGATAGTAAATAAACACTTGAAACCAACCAAACATAGCCGCCCATCTTTTCCCGATGAACTCATTGGCGTAGGTAATGACTCCGCCGGGCTTGTCCGTTAACGCTGCCAACTGGCTGAAGGACAGGCATCCAAATACGATCGTAAATGCAGCAATACAAAATACGAGTACTGCGAGTCCAACGTTACCATTGGTATAACCCAACATATCGTCGGATTTAAAGAAAATTCCGGAACCGATTACGATTCCTACGATCATTGCAATAGTAGTGAATAAACCATATTCACGCCTCTGCTGCTCCATAAATTACACACTCCTTTAATAATAGCTTTCGATTAGGGCCATTTTAGATTAAATAAATAGATCTGATGATAAATACCGTTCCCCGGAATCAGGCAAAAGCACTACAATTCGCTTTCCGGCATTTTCCGGCCGTTTTGCGAGAAGTGTTCCTGCGAACAGGGCTGCTCCGGAGGAGATTCCCACAAGAAGGCCCTCTGTATGAGCGAGCATTCTTACGGTTTGGAAGGCATCCTCTGCCTTCACCTTGATGATTTCATCCAGGATACCGACATTCAGCACTGCGGGAACAAAGCCGGCGCCAATACCCTGAAGTTTATGTGGACCCGCTTCTCCTCCAGATAAAACCGGTGAATCAAAGGGTTCAACAGCGACTATTTTAACAAATCTGCTCTTTTCTTTTAATCCTTCCCCAACCCCGGTAACCGTTCCGCCTGTACCAACGCCGGCAACGAAGATATCAACCTGCCCATCTGTGTCTTTCCAGATTTCTTCGGCTGTTGTTTCTTTATGAATCCTAGGATTTGCAGGGTTGGTAAACTGACCGGGAATAAATGAATTTGGGATCTCCGCAGCTAATTTTTCCGCTTCTTCGATTGCACCCTTCATACCCTGGATCGCCGGAGTAAGAACCAGCTCCGCCCCAAGGGCCATCAAAAGCTTCCTCCGCTCCAGACTCATACTTTCCGGCATCGTTAAGATCGTGCGGTAACCTCTGGCCGTTGCAACAAAGGCGAGACCGATCCCGGTATTTCCGCTGGTCGGTTCTACAATCACGCTGTCTGCCTTCAATTTACCATTCTTTTCCGCATCGTCGATCATTGCCAGTGCAGCTCTGTCTTTTACGCTTCCCAATGGATTAAAACATTCCAGCTTTGCGATCAATACTGCATTTTCTGCTCCGGCTTTTCTGCTGTACTGTTCAAGATAAAGTAATGGCGTATTTCCTACCAATTCCGTCAGGTTTTTTGAAATTTTCATAAGAACACCTCCTGTTTATCTTACGAGTTTTCGTCTTATTTCAATGACATGGTTTCTTTCTTTTTCCTGTCGGGAAGTTGTGAAATAATGATTGCTGCGAACATCAGGAGACAGCCGGCAATTTCTCTTGTCGTCATCATCTCATTCAGCAGCAGGAATCCAAATACGGCGGCAAAAACAGCCTCTAGACTTAGAATCAGAGAAGCAACTGTCGGATTTGTATGTCTCTGCCCAAGAATCTGGAAGGTGAATCCAACTCCTCCGGATAATATTCCTGCATATAAAATCGGAATCGCACCATCTATAATAGCGGAAAGGGATATCCCTTCAAAAATCAATGATCCGATAAAGCTGATGCCTGCAACAACGGCAAACTGATACATCGACATTCTGACCGGATCCGATACCTTCGTCAAAAAATAATCGATGACCAGAATATGCATTGCCCAAAATCCGGCACCGATGAGAACGATCAAATCTCCCGGTGCAATGGTAAAGGAGCTTGTTATGCATAAAAAATAGAGGCCTATAGTTCCTATTGCAACGCCAATCCAGCTTTTCAGTTTCGGTCTGTGTTTCAGAACCACGCTGAAGAGCGGCACCAAAACTATGTATAAGGCTGTAATAAAGCCAGTCTTACCGGCAGAAGTGGAAACAAGTCCGATTTGCTGAAAGATGCTGGCAGCAAATAATACGCAGCCGCAGGTAATGCTTGCCTTGATCAAGATCCCTTTCTGTTGCTTCCGCTCAGCAGGCGTGGGTACCTTTTCTTCAGAAATTCTTCCCGATGCCTGTTTTTTTGAAGATTGATCCATAAGGGATACAACCGGGATCAAGACGAGTGCCGCTAATACAAATCTCGTCCAGTTAAAAGTGAGCGGACCGACAAAATCCATTCCGACACGCTGCGCTACAAACGCCGAACCCCAAATGATCGAAGTAGTTAATAATAAGAGATTTCCTGTAAGCTGTTTCCTATCCACTCTTTCTCACTCCTGTCCGAAGGCAACGATATAAATTATAATTCCTTAAATAGTATAGTTGAAAAATATCCCAAAAGCAATCATTACTGCTATCATGCCCAACAAGACTTTCCTCCATACTTTCTTCTGTGGTAGTTATAAACCTGGATAAAAAACAAAACGATGAAAGGAAAGTCTCCCTCCATCGTTCTAAACGAATATTGAATGGATAACATATGGAGATCAAATGGATCAATCCTTATCCAGCAGATAGTTCTTTACTCCTTTATACAGCAATCCTTTGCAGCACTTTTCCACGGGCTCCAGCTTCACGTCCTTCATGCGCTGTTCAACCGCGTCCAAATCATAACCGTTTTTTAGCACAAACTTACCCCTGACCCGAATCGCACCGGCTGGGCAGCCATAAATGCAACGCATGCAAATGACACATCGGTCCTTAAACCGTGGTTTCGAAGCCGTTTCGGGCAGTTCAATATTTCTCGTGGGGCAGTTCAGCTCACACCATCCGCAGCCTGTGCATTCGTCGGCAATCTCAAATCTCTGTGCAAATTGATAGGCGTTCTCCCGTTCCAACTCGGATACCCTCCTAGAGACAAATCCTTTGCCGAAGCGGGTACGATGCACCTTTCCTGCAAGTAGCTGGTCGACGATACGGGATACTCTTTCGGGGATTACATTGATCAGACGCATGGCCAAATGATCACTATATTCGATCAGTACGTTGGTAGGCATGCAAAGCATCCGATCATAAACAATCCGGAAGCCCCTGTCTTCCAGTGCCTTGCAGCAGTCGCTCCGGCATCCTGTATTAGGCCACATCTCTCCCCCTCCTGAAACGGAAAGCACAGCAATTTTTTCCCCGGCTTCCTGTCCGGTTACGCTCTCGATCCATTCATAAACAGGCCTCGGCGCATCAAAGGCGTAAACAGGGTAGAGTAATATATTCAAATCCATAACCCTATTTCCCTGATCCGCCGGGGTGTCCTTCTGCTCCTGTAAGGATTCCCCCAGGTTCTTGATCAGAACGTCAAGCCCCCGGCTCTTCAGTTCCTTTTCAAATACATCTGCGATCCTTTTCGTTCCGCCGGTTCCAGAGAAGTATAAGAGCCGCACACTGTTGACTGTGTTGGGTTGATCCATTTTCCTCCCTCCAATCCTATGATTTGGGCTTTTGGGGCACAATGATTTCTACCGCGGTGCCCCCCTTATTTCTGCTGATGATTTTCATCTCCGTCCCGAATTTCAGCTTTAACCTTGCATTGATATTAGCGAGTCCTGCCGCTGAGGACCTATCGCTTAAAATTTCCTCTATTTTGTCTTCCGGTATTCCGATGCCGTTGTCTTCCACGCGGATATGGGTATCCCCTTGCTCGTTCCACACCTTGATCTTGACGGTGCCGCCTTCCACCCTCTTCATGAGCCCGTGCCGCACGGCGTTTTCAACGATCGGTTGGATGCAAAACAGAGGAATCAACACATGGGGATTTTCTTCAATCTCATACTCCACATTGAGCCGTTCCTGGAATCTTGCCTTTTCTATAGATAGATATGCCTTCGCCAGATCCATCTCTTTTGATAGGGTGGTCAGACCGGAGGTATTGCTAAAATCGAAGCAGCCGCGAAGATAATCGGAGAAATCCAGAAGCAAGGCTTTTGCTTTTTTCGGCTCTGTTCCGATCATATGGGAAATCGCGCTTAAGGCGTTGTAAATAAAATGCGGTTTGATCTGCGCTTGCAGAAAAGCAAGGTCCGTTTCATGAAGCCTTTCGTACAGCCGCTTTCTCTCATCTGTAAATCGTGCATACTGCATCGCCATAATAAAGGACTGTATGACTGCGAAGCCCGCAAGACCGACGCCAAGGCGATAACCGGTATCAATCCATTGCATATACACCAGTATGTCATTCACGGTGCCTGCCGCGATAAAGAGGATGCCCGCCAAATATAATCCTGCCTCTCTCCTTTTATCCTTGATCGATCGTACGGCTGAGTAGAGTACAATGACGCACGTGATCATAGGGATGATCAGATACGAGAAAAAAATAGTGGAATAAAGATAGGGTTCTGTGATAACAACAATGAGAGCATAGAGAATGCTGACCGCTACAAGGAATTGTATCAGCCATTTCGGAAGCGTATCCCGGAACATATAATTTACATACAGTAGCATGGATGCAGTCAAGACCGGTATTGACACCGTAACGAGTCTGGATGCAATTACAAACGGCAGTTCCGGGAAAAAGTCCATGATATAGGTTGTGTTTGATATCAATCCCCGCACAGCCACCGCAACGCAAAAGACGGTAAAGCTTAGAAGCTTATAATCCTGTCTTCTGTAGAGAAACAAGACGAAGTGATACGTCCCTGCAAATAGGCAAATTCCAACCAAAATCAGATCGATGGCGGTTTCCACGGCATCCTTCCAGAATATTTTGTCAGGAGTTCCTATAACGAAGCTTTGCCCGATTCCCCCATGCACATGGGATTCATTATGAATTTGGAGAACAATTTCGATCTGTTCACTGCTCGGTTGAAACATAAACGAATCGGGATCGAGAAACCGGAAGGATGTACCGCCCAGTTCCCCATTTCCTACTAAAAGCTCCCCGTTGATATATAAGGCATATTCCGTGTAGAGCTCCGGGGCTGCTATCCCAAGCATTTCCTCTTGCTCCGCCGTATTGATCACAAGACGGTAAGTGGCGTCTCCCTTTGATGGCAGTGTCAAACCGTCATATTTTGTCCAGTAAACAGGTACCGGATAAGCGCCGGTCATTTGAGGGGAGCTACCGGCAAACTCCTCCGGCATGATGATCTGATCCCAATAAAATTCCCAGTCTCCGTCCAGCTTTACATTCCCGCCATTCTCAAAATCCCATTCTGATAGATCAAGAGTTCCGTTTTTTACAATCGTATTTTTTTCCTGGGAAGAAACTCCCCATATGGAGAACAACGCAATAATGAGGATGATCGTTCCCAGCGCGATCACCAGCGGTATAAGCATCTGTGAAATTTTAAAATTCTTTTCCATCCAATTTCACCAAAATTGCAATTGTTTTTAACATTGTATCAGAAAATATTGGCAATGTCTTTTACAAATTTCAATGGGGAATCAAAGATTTTTATTGATTCAATTGATGATTGCACGAACACTTCACAGTTTGGAATCCTGCCATTTTAACTTTTTGAAAATAAATGATTGACATGAGTAAAATTCCTCGTTATTATTATAAATTGGTAATAATAAAAATTAGAGAGGGTGAGATTTGTGTCGGCAATAAAATTTAATAAGGCAATTGTATATGTAGTACTGTCGACATGCAGCCTCTGGGAGAACCGGGTCTGATCAATGAACTGATTAGGCCTTATATGATATGATTTGGTTCCCTAACCGCAGGCATCATGTTGCAATGCGGTTTTTTTGCGTGTGTTTGACAGTACTCTCTTTCAAGATATAAGTCACTGCACAATAAAATTAGGGAGAATCCAAAATGAAAAAGAAAAGATCAAAAGAGATTAACAATGCCATGGAAACGAATACCAAGGTTTTTCAGGCTATTGTTGTAAATATAACAAATAAGCAAGTTCAGGTATTACTTGAAAGCAAGCTAGTTCCTTGCCTGATTCCCGGCGCGCTGGTACCTCACAAGAATTCTCTGGTTGTGGGCGATGAGGTTGAGATAGGCCTTGTAGGGAATGACCAATATCGGCTGGTAAACATCCTGCCAAGAAAAAACGCTTTCTTTCGGGGAGACCGGCGATCACAAAGGGAGGAAATCCTGGTAGCCGCGAACGTTCAGTATCTACTGACAATTGTGACCGCTGATTATCTGATCAATCAAGCCGGTTATCCGGAGGCAGCAATGATTGCTGCCAGGCGATCAGGGATAAAAGTCGGA
>CAKMKG010000026.1 GCA_927441425.1 uncultured Bacillota bacterium
CCCTTGCAAGAGAGGAAAGGTGGCGAACCGTTTCTCCTCCCTCCTGTTCTGCATATTCTCTGAAAAATCGATTGGAATAAGGACAGTTAAACATTTCCGGCAAAGCAACCACGTTGGCTCCTTTTTCGGCAGCTTCTCTGATCATCGATTCTGCAGCAGCGAGGTTCTGCTTTTTCTCCATGGATACCTGCATCTGACATAAGGCTAATTGAAACGTCATCGTCATTCCTCCTATTACATTAATGAATAATTTTGAATATTTAACTGCTCAACGCCTGCCAGGGGATGTTCTCCTAGAAACCGCTCCCTTCGGTCGGACGGTTTCCCTTGCCTTTTTCCCTAGCTTGCTTGGCTAGGCAAAACGGACAGCAGCGAACTCAGTGAGCTGGAGTTCCAAAGGAACGTTGAGAACACCCACGGCACGGCGCTTCAATAAACTCAAAGTTGATATATATTATATATTAAGCGGGAGAAATTATCTATTTCAATTAGCTCGTTTCTTTGGGAAAACGCAAAAAAAGACGGAGCTTTGGGGCTCCGCCTTTCCTGTTGCCCAATTGGGCAGCATCGGGGAATACTTCATTACTTTTAATTCATTTTTCTGGGCAAATTAAGGTCTGATAAAATGCTGTACCCAGTATGTGTTACCATTGCTGTCCGTAACGTACCCTACACCGATTTCGGTATATTTGGAGTTTAATATATTCGCTCTATGACCCTCCGAATTCATCCAACCGTTCATTACCGCTGCTGGTGTTTTCTGACCTTTTGCAATGTTTTCTCCAGCTGTTGTATAGCTGATTCCAAACTGCTTCATCATATCAAAGGGGGATCCGTAGGTTGGTGAAGTATGAGAGAAGTATTTTTTGTCTCTCATATCTTCTGCTTTTTTCTCAGCAACGCCTGACAATTTTGTGTTAACCTTCAAAGCCGGAAGTCCTGCCGCAGCTCTCTCTTTATTTACAAGGTCAACGACCTGCTGTTCATATGCGCCAATCGAGGTGGTTGGGGTTGTTGGCTGCGCCGGGGCTGTTGGAGCAGGGGTCGTCGTTTGCGCCGGGGCTGTTGGAGCAGGGGTCGTCGGTTGCGCCGGGGTTACTGGAACAGTCGGTTTTACTGGGGCTGCAGGAGCAGTGGGTTTTACCGGGGCTGTTGGAACAGTCGGCTTAACAGTCGCCGCAGGTGTGGCTGGCTTCACCGGAGAGGTGATGGCCGGTGCCTTCACGCCAAGCTGATTGCAAAGGTTCTGAAGTTGTGCTGCATCAATCTTTCCGGCGGAATACTGTGCCAATACTCCCTTCAGATTATTGACAGCCGACTGCGGTAATTGTCTATATATTTTACTAATATTAGTGTTTAATCCCTTGGATTGTGACTGAGTACAATTCTTATCTTCCGCGAACACCTGAGCTGGTACTGCCAATACAAGCAACATCGTAAGAGTTAACGTAATTTTGACAAATCGGTTTTTCATATTTGTCCTCCTTCTAGTTTCTACTTTTGCTGATCAATAATTTTTTAACAAATCAGCATATCTTTAAACAGTATCGGATTCAAAATGTTTCCCCTTGTTAAAAGTATAGGAGGATGCTAGGAATAAAAAAACCCCTCAATTTTTTCCAATAATAAGAAGGAGAGCGATCTGTTCTCATATTTTTTGGGTTACCAGATCTATCAAATGGTTGGTAATACGGGCTGTCAGCCCCCAAATAACCCTGTTCTCATATCGGTATATTGGTACGGTTGATTTTCCTTTCCGCCAATTGTATCCATTTTGAAAATTGATCTTTTCATAGGGAAAATCCGGTCCTATATTGGGCAATACATCAAAACAATAGACCTCCGGCTCATTTTCCACAAAGAACGAAACGGGAACAAGAAAGATCTCTTTCACCTCATCGGGATTGACCGTTAACCCACAAATCACCTCGTAATCGATGATTCCCAGAAGAGAATAGAGTGTGAAGTTGCTGTAAGTATGCAGAAAATCCATCTGGGCAATGATTCGGATCTCCTCCCCTTTGATGTTCAGTTCTTCCGAGGTTTCTCTAACAGCACACTCCTCGGCAGACTCGCCGTTTTCGATCCTTCCGCCTGGAAAGCAAACCTCTCCGGGCTGTTGCCTCATGTTTTCGGCGCGCACCTCATACAGGATGTTCAGCTCCCCATCCTTTTCTACTAAAGGAACCAAAACAGAATAATACTGATAGGTACCCAGAGATTTTGGTTCCCGGTTCAGAAAGGTATCCTCAAAATCCTTTATTGTTATCTTCTTCATGAATCATTTCCTTTTCCCCATGAATCATTTTCTTTTTATTTTTTTGCTCTCTTAGATTAATATAGGAGCCAATAAAAATCAGCAAAATTCCAATCAGCCCATTGACACCGATCACCTCATGAAGGACGATTACGGCAAATACAGGTGCAAGGGCAGGTTTTACGAAGAATACGATGGAAGCGGTTGCTGCATCGGATGCTTCCATGGCAAGGAAGTAAAAGAGATATCCCAGCCCAGTAATCATAATACCGATATAGAGCACCATCCAGATATTTTCAGTAGAAATCCCCGTGATGATCGGCCGATCCATGATCAGAAGGATCGGGATCATAATCAGTGAACCAAGCAGAAAGCTGAGGCTGGTCTGTGTAATGCCGCGGAGACGCCCGATGCTTGTTCTTCCCATGGCACTGTAAAGTCCGAATGAGACTGCCGCAAGGATGGAAAAGCTGATACCCAGGAACGTGTTTCCCTGCTCCATATTAAGCGGATTGATCATAAAGACAATGCCAAGAAGCCCAATAGCCAATGCGATCAATTTCCTGCGATTTAGCTTTTCCTCCGTCATATAATGGGCGAAAAGCATGGTAAACATCGGATTGATGCAAAAAATCACTGCCGAAGTAGATGCTTTCGAATTTTCAACCCCCAGTTGAAAGAATACCATGCTGACGCAAATACAGACCACACCCATGGCTAGCATATGAATAAAATCCTTTTTCGTAAACACAGTATGATATTTTTTAATTTCCAATATCGCAAAGGGTAAAAGAAACAGGCCCCCGATCAAGAATCGAATCAATGTGAGCTGGAATGCATCCAGATGATTTCCAGCCACCTTTAGCAGCACCTCCATGGTGCTGAACAGCGTAGCAGAAATCAATATATATAATACTACCTTTTTCATTCTAAGCCTCTATTTCCACATATGTTCCTGCGCTAACGTTTTCCAGTCTGACAAGTCCTGATACAGGTAGTCCGGTTCTTTCTCTTTCAGTAAATCATATTCCGCAAAGCCTGTGGCAACGCCAATACTAATGGCCTCAATTTTCTTTGCACACTCAATATCATATACGCTGTCACCGATTATGTAAATATTCTCCTTACAAAACGTTACGCTGTAATAGTCTTCTGCCACCTTGATTCCCTTGACTGCGGCATCCCATTTCTCACCGTAATCATCTCCGAAACCGCCGACTTGAAAGAATTGATTCAATCCCACCGACTTCAGTTTCGTTTCCGCTCCTAAGCGAAGATTGCTCGTCAACAGTGCATTGAAGCTATTTTCACTTTCATCAATATACTCTAAAAGTTCCTTTACCCCGGGCAGGATTCTCTTATTGGTATTCTGCTTTAGTATGGAAGCCAGTATGCTGATATACTCCTCCTTTACTCTGTCTAGCCCTTCTTTATCCAGCTTGTTGTTCTCCATGATCCGCTCCAGTATGACCGCATCCATTGCGTGACCAATCCCAGCCTTCGAGAAGGCATCCTCGACTCCGTAGAGCTTTCGGAAGGCCTCGTTGAGCGCTCTTGTTCCATCTGCACCACAATGCATCAGTGTACCATCCAAATCCCATAGTATCAATTTATTCCTGTTATTTACTTTCATGATTACCCCACACTGATCAGGCTTCTGCCACAGTTTTAGATAAAAAATGTGGCTGACGCCACTTCCGCTAGGGAACCCTATGGTTCCCTTCGGCGGCTGCAAGCAGCCTGAGCACCCTCCTTCATCGGCGAGGAGTGCCCCCTCTGCACTCCCCATTTTATCTAATAGGAAAAGATATTTCCTATTAGATAAAATAAGGCGGTGATCAGATCACCGCCAGATTACCTTCCTATTTTAAGAACGCATTAATTGAGTATCTCGTACTGCGTTGCGATTTCGCCGAGTTCTTCAACTGAAGCGCTGATGCTGACGATAAATTCTATCTCGTATTTGTCAGCGAGTTCTTTCAGTCTTCCTAAAAATTCCGGCAGATCTGCAATGCTGACATCAGCGTGTTTCAATATACTATCTATAAAAATAACTTCAATATCATGATCAGAGCTAATGATTCCATACAGGAATCCGATATATTCGTCGCTGTTCGTTATATGCTCATACTCTTCCATACACACAACCCGGATCTTATACTTCAAGTCATACATCAATCTATGATTTTTGTTGATAAAAACGACACTTCCGTCGCTTTTCTCTACTCGGTCGTTGGCAAACTGGATCATACTTTTGGTTTTACCGCTGCCTTTGCGACCAACCAATAACTTAACCATATTAATCGCCCCCCTCAAAATTATTTAAGTTTTAACTTATTATACACCAAGTAATATCGCCGGGCAAGCCGAGATAAATATTTAACCATTATTTTTTAATCTCAGCTGACCACATGCCGCATCGATATCACTTCCCAATTCTCTTCTTATGGTAACTTGTATTCCACGTTTTCCCAGAAGCTCACAAAATCGCTCTACATTGGACCGTTCCGTTCCATGGAGTCCTGTTTCGGCAACCCGGTTCAATGGGATCAAATTTACATGGCAGTTTATCCCCCGTAGCTTGGCGGCGAGCTCTTCTGCGTTTCGGTCGCTGTCATTCACACCTTTTACAAGGGCATATTCAAAGGTGATCCGTCTGCCGGTGGATGCAATATGCCGACCGCATGCCTTTAGCAGGTCCTCCATAGGGTATCTCTTGCCGATGGGCATCATCCTGCTTCGAATGGCATCGTTGGGAGCGTGTAGTGAAACTGCAAGGTTAATTTGCGGAAAATCTTTCGCCAGTGCCATCATCCCCGGAATCAGGCCGCAGGTTGAGACGGTTATGCTCCTCATTCCGATATTCAATCCATCCTTTTCATGAATGTTCTCAATGAAGTTGGATAAGTTATCGTAATTGTCAAGAGGCTCACCCGTACCCATAACAACAATATTGCTGACTTTCTCTCCTGTGTCCTTTTCAATGGAGAGAATCTGGTCTGCCATTTCTCCGGCAGTAAGATTTCTTTGCAACCCATTGATTGCAGAAGCACAAAAACTGCATCCCATCCTGCATCCGGCCTGAGAGGAAATACATACCGTATTTCCAAACTTATATTTCATGAATACACTTTCAATCGAGTTACCGTCTTCCAGACCGAATAAATATTTTCTTGTTCCGTCTTTTTCAGAATTTTGTACTTTTAGAATTTGCAGTCTTTTCATCTCCGCATTTCCATCCAGTTTTTGCCTCAATTCCTTGGACAGATCCGTCATCTCATCGAAGCTATCTACGCCCTTGTATATCCATCCAAAAATCTGCTTTGCCCGGAATTTTTTTTCACCGAGTTGCTCAAGGTAATGTCCCATATCTTTTAAAGATAAATTTTTTATATCTACTTTCATTGATACCCTTATACTCTCTAAGAACCATCGAAACATCCATCCGTTATGATCTGTCTCCTGATTCCATTATGATTTTAACGATGTCCCGGCTGTACCTGTATTTTTCTGCCAATTCGGCTGCATTGACCGCTATGAGCGGTATAGCCCGTTCATGGAGGGATCCGTTTGACCGGACGGATTCGTCTTCCAGCGTCTCGCCGTCGAAATCCGCAAATGTATAGCCTTCCGCCGCAAAGACCAAATAATCACCGATGAGATCCATCGGCAGATTATACCGTTTGGAGGCCTCCTCCTTCGGGCTTACAATATCTACATAAAGCACCGACTCAAGAAATTGAACGAGCTCATCTTTTTTCTGTTTCTGGTCGCCTTTCAGATAGAGAAAACGCATCCCGCTCTGATTTGACGCGATTTGTTCTGAAACCTTCGCCTTTGGATCGGCAGCAATTTCATGAGACGGGGAATGGCAGAACACATCAAATCCATTCTTCTCTAATATTTTCTGCAGATTAATCAGATGGGGTTTGCTATTCATTCCATACCCGCCGGTAATATAAAGCTCTCTATCATGATCCAGATCATAAATCTTTCCAAGCCATTCATCGATTTTTTTCATTTGCCGGATGGCTTCTCTGGAACTCGGTGCGTATTGCCGCATCATTGCATCATTTGTTGCACAATAAACCACATCCATTGTATTTTTCTTAAGCAACCGGTAGCATGCATCCAATATCCACGTTGCGGCTTGCAAACTCTCTACAGGAGGCGGTGCGGGCATGTCCAGATAGCGAAGGAGAATCTCCTGCGGTTTCTCGACGGTGATACCAAAATCTATATTTCGTCCCAGATTTTCCAGGACTTCGCTTCTCACTGAAAGCAATGCTGTGGCCGCACCTTTTTTGCGCATAAAATCCATGACCGTCTCTTCTACTTGGTGATCCGAATTTTTAAGCAGTTCCAGTTCTTCCGTTTCAGGGTGATAGAAAGCATCACCAATCACACTGTGCTCACAAGGGAATTTCCCGGACAATATTGTAGTGTGGTTTACATTGTAAATCGTCGGAATGGCTGCCTTCACACATTTGCAGAAGCCATCCCTTGCAATACGGTAAATATTAGGTGTGTTTTCCAGAGAAATATACTCCAACGCACAGCCCTCAATCACCAAAATCAGAAGCTTTTTCATTTCTGAATATTCCTTTTCTTATTGTGTTTTATGAAATAAATCTAACATAAATAGATATTGAAAGCAATTTATTAAATTTATTATTCGTACATTTTCGACAGGAATATTGTATACTTGATTCAAAACTACATCTGATTCTGTTACCCTCTTCCGTTATCCCCCTAGCGTTTTATCCTGGTTCTGATACCAGTCCAGTGCTCTGTAAAATTGTTCGGGCACAAAGTCCGGCCACAACTCGTCCAGCACATAAATATCCGCATAAACCGACTGGATCGGAAGAAAGCCGCTGAGTCTCCTTCTCCCCCCCCACCGGATGATCATATCAATTCTGGAAATATCCTTTGATGCTGGTCCGCCTTCGTGTTTCAAATCCCAGTCCCAGCCGTAGTTAACCAAAAAGTTGACCTTGATCCGACCGTCACCGAACCTCACCCGGTTCGTATAGGGCAACAAATCCCTCGGAAAGCAGGTCGAATCTGTGTTCCCAACCACCAACAATTCTGCGTTCCGATCGACCAATTCCATCACAGCATCAACACAAGCTTTTTGAAATGCTTCCTTCTGCACTGCCGGCCTTTTTGTATTATCTACGGTAAATCCGTATAATGTCAGTTCCTTCACTCCAATTTCAGAACAAAGCTCGTATAATTGGAATCCGGGGCTGATTCCATAATGATAGCCGTCCTTTTTATCCATGCCCCTCTCAACTGCCCATCTCCGGTTTCCATCGGGTATCACGCCGATATGATTTGGAATCCTTTTATATTCCTTCATCTATGATTGCTCCCTGAGTTAATTATTTTACTTTGGCCCGCTCGTATTGCTTTGGCCAATCCAAATCAAAGTTGAGCTCTTTTGCCGCATGCAAGGCCCAATATGGATTCCGAAGCACTTCTCTTCCTAAATAGATCATATCCGCTTTCTTATTCACTAAAATCGTATTGATATCATTTGCATTGGAAAGCATACCTCCCGCAGCTACGGGCAATCCGGTGATTTCCTTGATCTTCGCTGCTTGTGGAATTTGATAACCGGGATAGGTTTCCGGCACTACCGGAACCAATCCTCCGGTACTCACATTGACGGAGTCGATTCCTTTATGCTTAATCAAATTAAGCATATTGCCAAGATCCTCGGCATGATTTCCACCTTCCTGATAATCTTCAGCCGTTACTCGTACCTCAATGGGTTTTTCCGCAGGCCAGACTTTTCTGACTGCATCAACAACATCACCAAGGAAACGTACTCTGTTTTCCGGAGAGCCGCCATATTCATCCGTCCTGTGGTTCGTCAGCGGAGATAAAAATTCATTGATCAGGTAACCGTGCGCAGCATGGATTTGAATCAAGTCAAAACCGGCTTTATCCGCGCGAACCGCGGCATTCATAAATTCCTGCACAGTATCATCGATATCAGCCTTTGACATTTCATTGGGCGGGGTATCCCCTTCTTTATACGGAATCGGCGAAGGTGCTTCGATCACGACTCCTTTTGCTTCGCATTTTCTGCCTCCATGATTGAGCTGAATCCCAATTTTCGCCCCACATTCATGAACAGCACGGACGATTTCAGACAACCCTTCGATATGACCATCCTCCCAAATGCCGAGATCCTTTGAAGTCAGCCTTCCCTCCGGAGAAATTCCCGTAGCCTCAACGATAATAAGACCGATCCCTCCGACTGCTCTAGTTGCATAATGAATGGTATGCCATTTTGTTGCCATGCCGGTCTCAGGAGCACAATACATACACATAGGGGCCATAACAATCCTGTTCTTTAGTGATAGATTTTTAATCGTAAATTCAGAAAATATACTTTGCATCCAATTTCCCCTTTGTATTTTTATATATTATAGCCAATTTCCGTGTTTTGTAACAAAAAAAAGAATTTAAGCAATATAAAAAGCACCTGTCAAGGGATATTCTCTTGGAAACCGCTCCCTTTGGTCGGACGGTTTCCCGTGAGAACACCCTGACACGGTGCTTACTTATTTATTGGTTAAATTCTTTCCACATCGATGCCGGTTTTATGTCCGTTCAGGTCGTATTCCACCATCTCCGATCCAATTTCCTTGAATTCTACGGCCAGCGTTTCCTTCATGATATAGTCCCTGTGCTCCGATAGGGCAGCCTTGACTTCCTCATCCGCCTTGTAGAAAATTTTAATCTGATCCATCATTTCGAAATCTCTCTGTTTTCTCATCTGTTGGATCTTTGATACCATTTCTCTGGCAAAACCCTCTGAAATCAGGTCCTGTGTCACGGTAGTATCCAGGATCGTGAAGACGTTGTTTTCCATCGATACCGTGAACCCTTCCTTAGCAGAAATTTGAATATCAACGAAGTCCTTCGTGATGATCATCTCTTCACCATCGATGATCAGACAAGCTTCTCCTTTGGATTCCAGTTGATCTACAATCTGAACCGGATCCGTTTTTGCAAGCGCACTCCCGAAGGCTTTGATTTTTGCACCCAGAGCCGGACCGGCAACCTTGAAGTTTGGCTTTAAGCCGAAATTCATATATTGATCGAGCTGCTTTTCAAATACAACTTCCTTCACATTAAGTTCTTCCTTGATTAGGTCTGTCATATCACCAATCAGATTTTCATATTTTCCGTCAACAAGGATCTTCTGCAGCGGCTGCCTTACCTTGAGTCTTTCCTTTTCTCTTGCCCCTCGTCCAAGCCCAACCAACTCTCTTACAAGATCCATTCGGGCTTCAACCGTCTTATCGATGCATTCTTCCTTGGCAACAGGGTAGAAGGAAAGATGTACGGATTCCTCTCCTGTCAGCTTGGTATAGATCTCATCTGTTATGAATGGAGCAAAGGGAGCAGCAAGCTGTGCGATGCCGACCAGAATTTCATAGGTTGTCGCATAGACCGACATCTTATCTAGTGTCATCTCTTCACCCCAGAAACGTCTTCTGGCTCTTCGTATATACCAGTTCGATAAATCCTCTGTTACGAATTCTTGTATCTTTCTTACAGATTTCATATGATCATAGCGGTTCATTTCCTCGGTGACATCCATAATCAACTGATGATACTTCGATAAAATCCAGCGATCAAGTTCCGGCCGTTTCCTGTACTCTATAAAAAAGTCCTTCGGGTTGATATCGTCCTGATTGGAGTACAGTACAAAAAAATTATATACATTCTTCAGTGTTCCGAAGAATTTGCTCACGATTTCAATGAGGCCGTCCTCATCAAATTTTGTTGGCGACCATGCAGGCGAAACATACAGGAGATACCATCTCGTTGCATCGGCGCCGTATTTATCAAAGAGCTGGAACGGATCCACCGTATTGCCCTTTGTCTTGGACATCTTCTTTCCTTCCTTGTCAAGGATCAGGTCGTTGACAAGTACGTTCCGATAGGGTGCTGCTCCTTTGATAAAGGTTGAGATTGCGAGCAAGGAATAAAACCAGCCTCTGGTCTGGTCGATTCCTTCACAGATGAAGTCCGCCGGGAATAATTCTTCATCAAAGCGTTCCTTATTTTCAAACGGATAATGGTGCTGTGCGAACGGCATTGCACCGCTGTCGAACCAGCAGTCCATTACCTCGGGGATTCTGGACATGGTTCCACTACACTTTTCGCATTTCAGATGAACATCATCCACATAGGGACGATGGAGCTCGATGCTCTCATCGATGGTTTCAATCGCCATTTCCACCAGTTCTTTTCTTGATCCAATCGACTCCAAATGTCCGCATTCACATCTCCAGATATTGATTGGGGTACCCCAGTATCTATTTCTGGAAATTGCCCAGTCGTTGACGTTTTCCAGCCAGTTACCGAAACGCTTTTCTCCCACGTAATCCGGGAACCAGTTAACTTCATTGTTATTGGACACAAGCTGATCCTTCAGCTTGGTCATTTCAATATACCAGCTCGGCTTTGCATAGTAGATCAACGGTGTGCTGCATCTCCAGCAGTGAGGATAATTATGCTCCATCTTTTCCTTTGCATACAGCTTATCCTCCGCCGCAAGCCACTTGATGATATCTACATCGAGGTTTGCGTCCATCACAAATCGGCCTGCCCAAGGAGTCTCAGTATAATTTCCCTGTTCATCAACGGGATTTGGAACAGGCAAGCCGTATCTTCTGCCGGTATTGTAGTCGTCTTCCCCGAAGGCAGGCGCGGTATGAACAATCCCGGTACCATCTTCAATGGTGACATAATCAGCACAGGTCACATAGAATGCCTTCTTGTCCACTTCAACAAAGGGCATAAGTTGATGGTATTCCAGGTACTCCAGTTCCTTTCCCTTCATTTCGGCTAAGACTTGATAGGAATCGGCGCCGAGCACCTTATCTGCCAGTGCTTTTGCTACATAATAAATGTTACCTTCCTGTTCCGTCTTGATGTAATCGATCTCAGCTCCTACGGTTAAAGCCACATTGGAGGCCAAGGTCCATGGGGTTGTCGTCCATGCCAGGAAATATTCATCAGCGTCGGTTCTCTTAAACTTGGCAATTACCGTATTGGTCTTTACTTCTTTATACCCCTGCGCCACCTCATGGGAAGCCAGACCGGTTCCGCATCGTGGACAGTAAGGCAGAATTTTGTGCCCTTCATAGATCAATCCACCTTTAAAGAATTCCTTCAGAATCCACCAGCAGCTTTCAATGTAATCATTGTCAAGGGTAATATATGGGTGATCCAAATCGATGATATAGCCCATTCTTTTTGTCATCTCTCTCCACTGTTTTTCATAAGTGAAGACAGACTCCTTACATTTTTGATTGAATTCCTTGATGCCGTACTCCTCAATGTCCTGCTTTCCTGACATGTGTAGCTGTTTTTCCACTTCAATCTCAACAGGGAGTCCGTGGGTATCCCAACCGGCCTTTCTCTTTACCTCATGACCCTGCATCGTCTTATAGCGGCATACAGAGTCCTTGAGGGTACGTGCAATCACGTGATGAATTCCGGGTCTGCCGTTTGCAGTCGGCGGTCCTTCATAAAATACGAAAGAAGGCATCCCCTTTCTTGTGGTTACACATTTTCCTAAGAGGTCTTCCTTCTCCCATTGGTCGGCTTGTTCATTCTGCAGATCCGCAATGGCTTTTTCTGATAAATTTTCAAACATATTCCATCTTCCTTTTTCTATATCAATATTTCATTAATTGTCTCTAATCCTTTTATTTTAAACTCTTTCAACATATTATGTCAAGAATTAAATAGAACTCTCAGCTTTCCTAAGCTGACCGAGAATCTCATAAATCACATCGGTATGATAACCTAAAGAGGCAAGTTTTCGGCCGATTTTCGCTGTGGTTTTTTCATCAGCGGCCCCCTCACCTCGTTCCAAGAGCTTCCTTGCCTCCTTCAACGCCGCATCCTTTTCTGTCCGGCGGTCAAAGCTCTCTCTCAGTGCTTCTTGTATCCTAGCAACATCAATTCCTTTTTCCCTCAGCTCGAACTGCAGCCGGACAGGGCCTCTTCCCTTGCCCATGGCATATCTTATATAGCTGCTGCAGAATCTGGCATCATCCACATAATGTAGCTCTTCCAGATCGTGCAGCTCCTCTTCAATCTCTTTTTCCTGAAAACCCTTTGCAGCAAGGTGAGTCCTCACTTCATAAGCGCTTCGTTCCCTGTGTTCCAAAAATCGCAAGGCCGTATCATGACAATCCTTTGGCATTATGAATATCCTTTCCTCAGAAATTAAACGTATCTCCTACTCCCGCCGGGATGCAGCGATCTCCCATCAGGTGTCTTAAATCGCAGATTGCAAGGATTCCCGTACAATGGACCGGCAGGATGTAATCCATCTCTTCTGCAGCGATCAATCCGAGGATGTGCTCTCGGGTTTTTGCACTTGAATTGTATAGGTGCATCCCTGCAAGGAAGCCCATAATTTTCTCTCCGGGGAACAATTCCTTTGCGTAGCGGATGCATGGAATCACGCCGGTATGGCTGCAGCCGGAGAAAAGAAAGATTCCTTTACTTCGCCCGTTTTCATCCGGCACTCTGACTGCAAGAAACTGTTCATGTTCCATGGGGTCTACCGTCAGACTGCCGTCCATATTCTTAAGATAAAAAGCTTCCGTCGGAACACAGTCCTCCTGTTTTGGAATCGTTCCTGATACGACAATGTCTTCCGAAAGCCAGGTAACGCCCTTCGTCAGAACCAGACGATCTGCGATCTTATCATGTTGCTGCTTGGTCCACCGGATGCTACAGGGTTCCTCGTCCAGTTTTCCCTTCTCCATCCCATACACTGTCTCAAATGCTCTCTCATGGATATAGATCTTCGCGTTCCGGTTTCTCTCACAGAAGGAAGGAACACCCTCTGTATGATCGTAATGCCCATGGCTGATCACAACAGTATCCACCTGTTCCAGATCTACCTTCATTCGTTTGGCATTCTGCAGATAAATATCCGAACCTCCCAGATCAAACAAAATCTTCCTGTCTCCAATTTCTATGTAAACAGATAGACCGTGCTCCGCCAGACATTCCGGTTCATTGGTTCTGTTTTCACTTAAAATCTGTATTTTCATCGCGCAATTCCTTCTTTCTTTTTCGTCATGGACGGCAGGCTCAGTCCGATGACACCAACAATGATGAATAATGTGCAAAGGATATGATAAGATTCCAGGGGCTCTCTCAGCACAATCACGCCTGCAACGAGGGATATCGCTGTGGAAAGATTTCCGAATATCGTTGCTTTTACCGCTTCCATATGGGCTAGTATGTAGGCCATGATCAAGGCGGATATCAGTGTGGATGGTATGCCGAGATATGCAGTGGCCAATACAAAATTCATATTGGATAGCGGTTCAAAATAAGCGCCCAAGGTTCCATTTTTGATTCCAAAGATGATTGTCGCCAGATTGAACAGGATACAGCCGCCTCCGGTAATAAAAAAGGTGATTTCAAAGGGCTTGTAGACACCCCTGACATACCGCATCATGACATTGCTGCAGGCCATGCTCACGCTTGACAGGATCAATATAATAAGGCCCACAACATTGACAGAAAAATCCGTAGCGCTCAGTACAAACATCGTAATGACTGCCGAGACCGACATACCGACGAATATATTCTGCTTCCAGTTTGTTCTTTCCTTGAGAAAGACGCTTGCAATGACTTTCGCCAGAATTGGTATGACCGCGAAGATGATTCCGCTTTCAATAGAGGTCGAAAAGACCAATCCGATTGTCTGGAGAACCATAAACCCCAGGTATAGACCCGCTGTCAGTGCCAGCTTTTTCTTCGGCTTGCCACGCAAGTCTAGTTTCACCAGACCAATCAATACAATCATTACTGTTGCCAAAAAAGCAAAATTAAAACGGAACGTGAGCGTTTCCAGCGGCGTTGCTATAGAAACGCAGGTTTTTACTCCAATAAAGGAAAACCCAACAATAAGAGAAAAAAGAACCGCACTTCCGTAAACCTTCATTCTTTACAGCCTTCCAAAGTATATATTTTTTTCACGGGATTTCCACTGCTACTGCAGTATGCCCCTTTGACTCCAATCCCGATTTCAAGCGGCTTGACATAACAAGGTAAATGATTATCTGTACTGCTCTTCGTGGAAAGCACCTGCGGTTGCAGGCATCCCCTTTCAACGACGGAAAAGCTGTCCAGTCCCTCAGCCAAACCGGAACCCAAATATTTCACATAGGCTTCCTTCCGCACCCAGACATCAAAGAAAGCATCTGCTCCGGCAGTCAGGATGAATTCGCACTCACCCTCTGTAAAAAAACGCCGCGCTATTTTTTCGTAATGAACCTTTTCGCGGATTACCTCCAGATCAAAGCCGACCGGTTCCCCTGCCATCAGGCACCCCCACCAGCTTCCCGAATGACTCACAGAAAAATGAACCGCCGGAGCCCCCTCTTGTCCTACAGCTGGCAGTCCGGTAAAAAAAGGCTTCCCTTTTTCTGTCCGTTCAATGACTGCTTCTCTCAGCAGTTCTTTTGAAATCGCCAGTTGCTCCTTTTCACAGTAATCCTGCAGGGCTTTTCGAACCAGTCCTTCGCGGAAGCCGGAACGGTTTTCTTGCTCTTTCACGTGAAGCAGTTTATCCATATTCTCGCTGTTATAAAGATAAAGGTACATAAAGCCCTCGTTTCTATGCAAAAACAACTGAAACATCCTTATTATACACGGGTTCCAGTTGTTTTTACAGTCTATTTCCAAAAATATCTTATTTGCAATATCTTATTTGCCTTCGCTGATGCGCCCGGCTCGGACGGAATTCATCACTGCGAGTATGGCGACACCTACATCGGCGAACACCGCTTCCCACATGGTTGCATACCCCAAAGCACCCAGCAACAGAACAATTCCCTTCACCCCCAATGCGAAAGCGATATTCTGCCATACGATGACTCTTGTCTTTCTGGCGATACGAATGGCGGTAATCAGCTTTGACGGCTCGTCATTCATGATGACGATATCTGCCGCTTCAATGGCCGCATCGGAACCCACGCCGCCCATTGCGATCCCGATATCAGCTCGTGCAAGCACCGGAGCATCATTGATGCCATCACCGACGAAAATGACCTTACCGGCCCTTTCAATCTGGGACTTTCTTTTTTCATAGATCAATTCCAGCGCGGCCACCTTCTGATGTGGCAGCAATTCCGAATAGATCTCATCAATTTTTAAATCATGGCCTATTTTTTCGGCAATTTTTCTGCTGTCTCCGGTGAACATGGCAATGTTCTTCACGCCAATCCCATGTAACCCTTCAATCGCTTTTTGACTGTCAGCTTTTGCTTCATCAGAAATGACGATGGCGCCTGCGAAGCTTCCGTCTACAGCGATATAAACAACGGTACCGGCCTCATCCTCCGGAACTATGCTGATTCCTTCCTCTTCCATGAGCCTGCGATTGCCTGCCAGTACGCTGTTTCCACCTACCAACACTTTGATCCCATAACCGATCCGCTCTGTGAGCCCAGTTATAATTCCTTCCTCAATCCCATCGGCCGAATTTTCCAGATACCTGTTTTTAATGGAGACAGCGATGGGATGGGTTGAGTGATATTCCGCATACGCACCGTATTGCAATACTTCCTCTTTTGTAAAACCATTCTGGTTTATGATATTTGTCACTTTAAAAATACCGTTGGTCAACGTACCGGTTTTATCAAATATCACCGTATCCACCGCATATAAGGCTTCCAGGAAGTTCCCTCCCTTCACCAGGATCCCCTTGGAGGAAGCAGCTCCGATTCCTCCGAAGAAGCCCAACGGGATAGAAATGACCAGCGCACACGGACAAGAGACGACGAGAAAAACCAGCGCTCTGTATAGCCATTCGGAAAAGCTCCCGATCCCAAGTGCAAAGGGTGGAATCAAAGCCAGCGCTGCAGCCACCCCTACCACGGCCGGCGTGTAATATCCTGCGAATTTCGTGATGAAATTCTCTGTCCTTGCCTTTTTGCTGCTTGCATTCTGTACCAGCTCAATAATTTTCGATGCGGTGGATTCTGAGAATTCTTTCGTTACCTTGACCTGGAGCAATCCCTGACCGTTGATGGAGCCGGAAAGCACCAGGGAACCGACATTCACATCCCTCGGGAGGGATTCCCCCGTCAGCGCCCTCGTATCCATAGTAGAGCTTCCTTCTGATACGGTTCCATCCAGAGGTACCTTTTCTCCTGCTTTTATGACGATCGTATCTCCTACGAGAACTTCTTCTGCCGCAACCACATGGATTCCATCTGTTGTGATCTTGTTTGCTGTATCCGGTCGGATATCCATCAGCGCGGATATGGACCTCCTGGAATTTGCAACTGCCCGATCCTGCATATATTCGCCTACCTGATAGAACAGCATTACCGCAACCGCCTCGGGGTATTCTCCGATGAGAAAGGCGCCGATGCTTGCAATGGCCATTAAAAAGTTTTCATCAAATATTTTTCCTCTTACTATATTTTTACCTGCAGTCAGCAGCACATCTTTCCCGATGAATAGATAAGCTGCCAGAAAGATGCCTGCGGTACCCATGGCGGGCAGCAGCTGGGTAATGTTACCGAACCCGACACCAAGGGCAAAGAGTATGACTCCGGCAAGGAAGCTCTTTGACTTCAAAAGGGATTCTTGATTCCCACAATCGCCGCCACAGCAGCTGTCAATGCTGCAAGTGCTATGTATCTCTTTATGACTCATTTCTTCTTTTTTTGTATTTGAGCTTGTCATATGATATCCTCTGCTTTCTCTCAGTTGATTTTTCTGTTTATTGATGTGCTACATGATCCAGACCTTGTTTGAATAGCTCATTCACATGATTGTCATCCAGCGTATAATAAACGACTTTGCCGACCTTATGATATTTCACCAGCCTGACGTTTCTGAGTACTCTCAGCTGGTGGGAAATAGCTGATTGTGACATCTCCAGTAAGTTGGCAATATCACAGACGCACATTTCATTTTTGGACAGTGCGAACAAGATCTTTAGTCTTGTCTGATCGCTCAAGCTTTTAAAAAGCTCTGAAAGGTCGTATAAATGCTCTGCTCTAGGCATCTCGCTTCTGACCCTATTGATGATGTCGTTATGGATGATCGTGCAGTCACATTGTGGTAACTCATTTTGTTTCTTCACAAGAACAGCCTCCTTTTATCCTTTTATTAATATATGTTTCATATGAATACTTATTCACATGTTAATATTAATAGATTAAATTCTCTCTGTCAATCAAAAATAATCTATTTTCAGCAAAAAACAAAGACCGGATCCTGCATGAAACAGAATCCGATCTAAATCTTATAATTATACTTGCGCAGATTTATGCTTCGCTGGGCACCTGCTGCGGCGCTTCTATTTTTTCTTCCGAATTACGGAACACCTTTTGGTTATGCTCTTCGCTGAATTTTCTTGTGAGTGCACTAACGATAGGCACAATAATAACGGAAGTCGCCATGGCGGATACACCAAAAATCGGCGACATGGATTTTGCAACATCAAACCCTGCTGTTGCAGTAAAATAGAGAATACATCCGCCTACCACTACAATACCTGACAGCATTCCGGCCCAAGCTCCCGCCTGCGTGACCTTCTTTGAATATAGACCCCAGAGGAAGGGACCGATAAAGGAACCTGCCACTACGCCCCATGAGAAGGACATCAAGTTTACGATAAAGGAGATATTTGCAGTAGCAAATATAAACGAAAATGCAATGAAAACCAGGCAAAGCAATCTCATCAACATGACCTGATTTTTCGGTTTGATCTCAGGGTGCACCTCTTTCACCAAATCGATAGAAACAGCCGAACTGGACGATAAAACGATAGATGAGAGCGTTGACATGGATGCAGATAATAACAGTAGTAAAATGATGCTTAAAATAACGGTAGAAAAGACGTTTTCTGTCAATGCTTTCATTAATAATCCGGGAATAACCCCATCAAAGCCGCCGGGTACATTGGGCAATCCATTGGCATCCGCTTCGATAAATAGTCTTGACAGCGACCCTGTAAAATAGGCTCCGCATCCAATCAGCGTAGCAAACAGAGTAGAAACAATGGTCGCTATTTTTATGGAGCTTTCATCCTTGATGGCATAATACTTATGAACCATTTGCGGAAGTCCCCAGACTCCGAAGCTGGTCAGGCATATATTTGTAATCAGAAAACTCGTACTTTTGCCGCCGGATGGGTCAACGAGCTGCGGGTCGATGGCCGACAGTTTTTCTATGGCGGCTCCAAGTCCTCCGACCTCAGGTTTTGAGAGTAGGATCATAACCATAGCCACCAAGCCAAAAATCATAATAATTCCTTGTATAAAGTCATTCGTGGCAGTTGCTACATAGCCGCCGAGCACCAGATAGATACCGGTTAAAACTGCTACGATGAGCATGCAGGTGACCGGGTCAGCGCCAACAAAGATTGCGCTGAACATGGTACCAAGACCTTTGTATACTCCTGCAGCGTACGGTACTAAGAATATAAATATGATCGCCGCTGCATAGATTTTGATCCGCCTGCTGTTATAGCGTGCCGCAAAAAATTCCGGCATCGTACGCGCATCCAGGGTCCTTGTCATGCGTCTCGTCCTTTTGGCCAAGAGAACCCATGCCAGCAAACATCCGATCAGTGCGTTTCCGACGCCGATCCACATACTGCTAAGTCCGATGTTCCAACCAAACATGCCGGCATAGCCAATAAAAATAACGGCTGAAAAATAAGTAGTACCGTAAGCAAACGCTGAAATCCACGGTCCTATATTCCTGCCGCCAAGTAAAAAGCCTTCCACTGTGCCTGCCTTTTTTGTGCTGTAAACGCCAACAAGAAGCATAACCACCACAAAAACTACCAATGAGATTGATGCAATCAATTGAGTCATAATTTGATACCTTCCTTCATAACTACTTTGTGTGCGATTCGCACACCCTACAGTTTCATTTTAAAACAAAAGTGAATTCTTGTAAAGAAAAAAAGAATAAGCAGGCAAGCCTGCATATTCTTTCTTTATAAAAATTACCCTATTCATTTTCGGTTCTATTTTGGATAGATTCTTTTCAATATCCTTTGGTATCCATCGGCGCCGTAAACCAGACATTTGTTGATCCGGCTGATGGTGGCCGTGCTGGCTTTTGTCTCCTCTTCGATTTCACTGTAGGTCTTGTGTTCATAGAGCAGTTTGGCGACATGCAGCCTTTGTGAGATAGAGTGTATTTCATTGATTGTGCAAATGTCTTCAAAAAAGCGATAACAGTCTTCCTCTGATTCCAAGGCCAAAATCGCTTTGAAGAGCTCATCTATCTCTGCACTCTTAAATCTTGATTCGTAACTCATTCTGTAACCCTCTCGTATTCATACTAGATATGTAACACTTGAACCGTCTGTAGACTTTAATACTTTAACACTTTACAGTAGATTATATCACTATCTCTTTTCCTTGACAACCGCAAATTTTCAGTATATTTAAATTTACAAAGGGAGTAGTTTTAGGTTATGAATCTCTCTGGTTCCATGAACTGTATGTCTTTGAAAATCATATGAAGAACAAAGCTGCATAATAAAAAGCAGAAGAGGATGGCGCAAGGGCATCCTCTTCTGCTTGTCCAATCAAATCTTATAGTAAGTTACAGTTCTCTTAAAGCATCCACCAAGGCAGTTTTCTGCTTCGACTTTTCATCTTTCATTTTAATAATTTTTGCTGGAATTCCCGCTACCACTGCATTCTCTGGAACATCTTCAATCACGATGGCTCCTGCTGCCACAACCGCTCCACGCTTTACTCGTATGCCTTCCAATACGACTGCATTGGCGCCGATCATCACGTCGTCCTCAATGACTACGGGATTTGCGCAGGGTGGTTCTACTACGCCTGCCAGCACACTCCCTGCTCCAATATGGCAATTCTTTCCTACCGTTGCCCTGCCGCCAAGCACCACATTCATGTCAATCATCGTTCCCGCTCCGATTACCGCTCCGATATTGATCACAGCACCCATCATGATGACGGCGTGCTCTCCGATCTCCACATGTTCCCGGATGATGGCGCCCGGTTCAATTCTGGCATTGAGATTCTTGGTATCCAGCAGCGGTATGGCTGAATTCCGGCGATCACTTTCCACAATGATCTCTTGGATGTCTTCGGCATATTTTTCAATCACAGGCCTGATATCGGACCATTCTCCGAAAACGATCCTGTCCGTACAGCCGAAAACCTTGCAGTTCTCGAAGGGCAGCGGTTTCGTTTCTCTTATATAGACCCTGACCGGTGTTTTTTTCTCCGAATTACTGATGTATTGTATGATTTCATTTGCATTCATTTGGTCACCTCACTAATATATATTGTACCTGTACGATTTTCAAACCGCTTCCCGCATTCGTTCTTCCACTACACGCATTCCTTCCTCTTCAAGGATCACGCTCATGGTACTGAACAGGTATTCTCTGGTACTGTCTTCCATCTCGTATAAGGGCAGTCTGTATTTACCCACGTTCATGCCTACCCAATTCATCGCTTCCTTGATGGGGATCGGATTTGTCTCAATAAACAGGGCGTTGATAAATTCAAGATATTTCAGTTGCATATCCTTTGCCAGCTCCACATTACCGCTTAGATAAGCCATGGTCAACCGATGCATCTCTTTTGGGATGATGTTGGCGGCCACGGAAATTACTCCGGCTCCGCCGACTGCCATGAGAGGAACGATCATATCGTCATTACCCGAATAGAGCGCGAAATCCTCTCCTGTCAGCCTCGCTACCTTTGTGACAAAGGAAATGTCCCCGCTGGCTTCTTTTATCCCTACGATATTCTTATGCTGGCTTAATTCCTTCAATGCCTCGTAAGTAAGGCTACAGCCGGTCCTTCCCGGTACGTTGTACAAGATGATGGGGATCGAAACCGCATCAGCAATCTCGGTAAAATGACAGATCATCCCGGCCTTATTTGTCTTGTTATAATACGGTGTAATCACGAGCAGACCGTCCGCACCCATCCGTTCATACTTGATGCTCTGTTCCTTTGCTACCAGGGTATTGTTCGAGCCGCTTCCCACAAGGATAGGGATTCTTTTTTCGGCGGCTTCGATGGAGACCTCCACGATCCGGTCTCGCTCCGTTACAGTTAGCGCAGGCGTTTCCGCCGTCGTACCCAAAATGCAGATTCCATCTGTTCCCTCTTCTATATGCCAAAGGATCAACTCCCGAAGCCTATCATAATTTACACTGCCGTCTTCATGAAATGGGGTGATCAAGGCAACTATTGAACCTCTTATCATAAGTCTCACTCCTTTTTATCCTTCATAACCTCCCTGCGCAATTCTCGCTGCAGGGCCTGTCATCATTACAATATCATCCGTCTTTTGTACGATGTGAAGCTGTCCGTAAGGCAACAGGACAAGGGCTTCTTTGTCGCATCTATCTTCCATTGCGCCGATGACCACACTGGCACAAGCGCCGGTCCCACAAGCAAAGGTCATGCCCGCACCTCGTTCATAGGTCATCAGTTTCAAAGTTTTGCGGTCCAGAATTTGAACGAAATTCACATTGGTCTTTTCCACAAACACCGGGTGATTGGAAATTTCCTCTCCAAGTTTTTCGAGATCCGCTTGTTTCAATTTTTCAAGTTTGGTTATTTCCATCTGCTCGAGCCATACCACCGTATGAATAGTCCCCATGAAACAGCTACTGACTTCAATCTGTCCATTGTTCAGCTGCAGCTTCTGTTTGAGGAAGCTTTCCTGATCCGTTTTGATTCCACAGCGCTTCGGATCGAAATCCGGCATTCCCATGTTGATTTCTACAAGGAACGGCTCACGGCTGACAACTCTGATTCCCATCGTTCCGGCCATGGTTTTCACAGAATAGATTTCCTCGGTGCAGATGCCTTCCTCGTAACAATATGCTGCAAAGCAGCGCAAGCCGTTTCCGCACATGGGTGCTCCGCTTCCGTCACTGTTGAAAATGATCATTTCCAAAGGATCCTGCCTGACGATGATCATGCCATCTGCTCCGATGCCAAGCTGTCTATGGCAAATCTGCTTTGCCAGCTCTGTATACGGCCTGCCAGCCGCCTCATTCTCTGTAAGGAGGATAAAGTCATTGCCGCAGCCGTGATATTTTGAAAACCGGATCATAGCTACAGTCCGAAGGCTTCGCACAAAGCGATGACAGCCTTGATTTTTTCATCTCTGTTCACCGTTACCGAGATGGATATCTCCGACGTAGTAATCTGGTAATATTGGATCCCTTCCTTCGCCAGAATCGAGAACACCTTGCTGGCTACACCTGTAGCGGTTGCCATACCCACACCCACCAGGGATAAAATGGATAGATTCGGCTGCTTCTCTACCAATATCTCACGCAGCAGCTCATGATTTTCGATGGCCTTATCAAGATCACTTGCCTGCTCATCGGTACAGCTGAAGGATATGGTGCATTTGTTATTCTCGTAGGTCTGCTTTGAAATCATATCCACGTTGATATGCAGATCAGCCAGCAGCTGAAATAGATTTGCAATGGCCACGCCGTCATTTTCCAACCCTCTCAGGGAGTAAATTGAGCAATCATCCGATATACTGATACCGGTTACCGGCATCTCCTCAATATAAATACTATCATTCATAACATACGTTCCCTTTCTTATATTTCCTTCCAAGGATCTTCCGATATATAGCTTAACGTTATATTTCTTTGCCAATTCCACGCTTCTTGTCTCCATCACCGCCGCGCCTGTAGAGGCAAGCTCCATCAGTTCTTCGTAAGTGATCCGGTCAAGCTTCCGGGCATTGGGATTGATTTTCGGATCCGTGGTAAAAATAGCGTCTACATCCGTGTAAATTTCGCAGTCCCAACCCATCTGCGCTGCGATAGCTACGGCAGTGGTATCAGACCCGCCTCTCCCTAGAGTGGTGATATCGCCTTCCTCACTGATCCCCTGAAATCCTGTCAGAACGACGACCTTTCCCTCCTTCAGGTACTGCTCCGTACGCTCCGTATTGATTTCTTTAATGCGTGCCTTGGAATGATGATCCGTGGTGATAAATCCGGACTGGAAGCCCGTCATGGAAACGGCCGGAACACCGAGATTTTGCAGTGCGATTGCAAGCAGTGCAACGGTTTTCTGTTCCCCGGTCGCCAAAAGTGCATCCAGTTCTCTCTTCGGAACCTCCTTACCGACCTCATTTGCCAAAGCAATCAATTCATCAGTGGTCTTCCCCATTGCACTGGCAACGATGACAATTCCATCGCCTTCTTTTCGAATGGAAGCAATGTGTTTCGCGACGGCACGAATTTTTTCTATACTCTCTAAACTTGTTCCGCCATATTTTTGTATTACGTTCATACGATTACCTCCTCATCAGTTTCTAAACGCATTTGATCACTGTAGCTTTCTCTTTTTATGACAATGCGGGCTTTTCCGTCTTTGACAAAAACCACTGCCGGTTTATTCATCCGGTTGTAGTTATTCGCCATGGAATATCCATAGGCGCCCGTTCCATAAACAACTAACAAATCCTCGGTGACCGCTTTCGGAAGCATTGCGTTTTCAATCAGGATGTCGCCCGATTCACAACATTTTCCCGCAACGGTATAGTTCTCTGTTTTCTCTGCATCCATTTTATTTGCCAGGTCACATTCATATTTTGCATCATAGAGCGCAACTCTCATATTGTCCGTCATGCCTCCGTCGATAAAGAGATAGGCTTTGTTCGGTGTCTCCTTCATAAATCCTACCCGATAGATGGTGGAGCATGCCTCTGCAACAATGGACCGGCCGGGTTCGATCATGATTTTCTCCAATTGTATTTCATTGTCCGTCAATTCCGTTTCGCACTTTTCTATAATCCTGCGGCATACCTCGCCCACGGAGTTCGGTTCGTCCTCGTCTGTATAGCGAACACCGAAGCCTCCACCGAAATCAAGCTGCTTTGTATCTATCATATGCTTGATTTTTAGCTTTTTGATCAATTTCATAATTCGTTCAATAACCGCATCATATGCCCTTAAATCAAAGATCTGAGAGCCAATATGTACATGCAGGCCATTGAAACTCGTAAAGCTGCAGGCATTGATCAAACGGATCATCTCAAGAAGCACGGTTTCTTCCCGCAGGGTTACACCGAATTTGGAGTTCAGGTCCCCTGTAATGATATATTTGTGGGTGTGAGCCGCAATGCCGGGGTTGATTCTAATCATGACCTTTGCCTCTTTTTTCATGCGGTTTGATAGTTCTATGAGCTTGCGGCATTCCATGATACCGTCAATAACGATGGTTTTGCATCCCAGAGACAACGCCATTTCCAGCTCGGTCTCCGTTTTATTGTTCCCATGAAAATAGATTTGTTCCATTGGGAATCCCGCTTGTGCTGCGAGGTACAACTCTCCGCCACTGACCACATCCAGGCTAAGTCCAAATTGTTTCAACTTGTGAACCATGGCTTTGCAGAGAAACGCTTTTGATGCATAGATCACTTCCGTTTCAAAACACTTCGATCGGAAATGAGATTGATACTCCTGCATTTTTCCCTCAAGGGCAGCTTCATCATAAACAAACAATGGAGTTCCGCAGGCCGCCGCCAGCTTATCTGAGGAAACACCTCCTAGTTCCAGTATTCCATTTTTAACTGTCTTGTTATTCCTCATTGTGAGCACCTCTCTATCAAGATTGTATTACATTTTTTCCTATATTTTACTTTATTTACCTGACCGGCTAATTAGAAAGCCGCTACTGCGGCTTTCTCTTCCGGAGATATCGCTTCGCCGATCTCTCCTTCATAATAAAAAAGCCAGTAAGCTTCCCTTACTGACTCAAATAGCATGAATATACCTAAAAAGGTAATTTCAACTCATTCCTTCGTCATTAAGGATAGCGCGCCTACATTTGTAGACAGTTCCATGGCTATTTACCATGGACCCACCCTGATTTTTATGCCTAAAAACCGGGCTCGGCGAAGGATACCTCCGATATGAGTCACAGCCTGCCGGCTATTCATATCTTCTTTTACTTCGCGACCTCTATCAACAATAATTAACTTAGTTTACTTTATATTCTCGTGTATTGCAAGTGTTTTTTTATTTTTTTCGACAATTTCATGAAATCCATTATAACCCATACGTTGAAACTGTACTCGTTATAACGAAATCACTCGATAGCTCTCATCCTGCAAGTATGCCGTCAGCGGCTCTCCCATTAACTTTACTTCAATTCCCATCTCTTTGATCTGGTCAACAAGCCCGTATCGCTCCGCACATCGCTGGCAAGCCATCACATTGACGCCTTCCTTCCTGATGTCCTGAACGAGGTCCTGCACTTCCTTGCTGGAACAAAGAAGCTTATTAGACGGCCCCCATGTAATCAGGTTGCATTCCTTCCACCACTTATTCGTGTTGGCTTTCAGCGTATACATAAGGAGCATATTCAGCGCAGTTTCCTCATCCTCCGTTGCCCATAATATCGTAAGTTTGTCGATCATCACCATAACCTCCCGTCAATATTTATTTTGCTTTCATTGTATTTTTATTTTTCAATCCTGTCAAGCGGCCAAATGGTCTGGAAAGTGTACATGTAAATGTAGACTTCCTATGATTTAGGTCTTGACTATTTTGCGTGCCTATTCTATAGTTTCAGATAACAAAACAAGAGAAAGGAGCTTCGGTAATGAATCACTTAATAAGGAAATACCGTCAAGATCTTCATCGTATTCCGGAGCTTGGATACGAGGTATATAAAACAAAGGCTTATATTCTGGAGCAATTGAAGCGATACAATTGTGAAGTCACTGCGGTATGCGGAACCGGCGTCTGCGCTTTCTTCCAGTCGAAAGAAGAAAACGGTACCGGCAAAGGCAGGGATAAGACCATTGCGTTGCGCAGCGACATGGACGGGCTTCCCGTCACAGAGGAAACCGGTGCTGCCTATTGCTCGGTCCATGAAGGAGCGATGCACGCCTGCGGACACGACGGCCACATGGCAATGCTCCTTGCCATTGCGGGAGAATTGGATCAGATCATTCACACGCTGTCCCATAATGTGCTGCTGATTTTCCAGCCTGCCGAGGAAACGGAAGGAGGCGCGAAAGATCTCTGTGCAACAGGAATTCTTTCAAAATATGGCGTAAAGAGAATTTATGGCTTTCATCTATGGCCTATGCTTCCTAAAAATGTCATTGGCTCCAGAGCCAATGAATTCATGGCGAAGTCAAGCGAGCTCGATATCATAATCCAGGGAAAAAGCGTCCATTGTGCCAATGCGGAGCAAGGAATCGATGCACTGGCCATCGGCTGTGAATTGGTCAATGCACTCTATCAAATGGTCAGTTCAGAGCTACCCGAATCAGAATACCGCCTATTGAAATTTGGAAAGATGACAAGCGGAACAGTTCGGAATGCAATTGCTGCAAAAACGGTTTTACAGGGCTCGGTGCGCTGCTTTCATGAAGATACCGGCAATTTTCTGTTTCGTCGAATAGAAGAGATCGCCGCCTTATTTGAAGATAACTACGGATGCAGCATCACCTTTGTGCGCAATGACGGCCACCCTGCGGTAATCAATGATCCTCAGCTCTTCGAAGAGGCGAAGAAGCTCCTGTCGGATTATGAATTCCACACCTTCGATAAACCTTTTATGCTTGCAGAAGACTTCTCCTGTTACCAGAAGGAAGTTCTCGGCTTGTTTCTGTTCTTAGGAACCGGCACGAACATCCCGCTCCACAGCAATACCTTCGATTTTGACGAGGATGTGCTCTGCACCGGAGTCGAGGTGTACCTGAAGCTATTGAAGGAGGTCAGGGTGTAACGTTTGTTGCCATATGTTAACTTATAATATGCCTATTGATTTAATGGTTTACGCTAATGTTAAAGCAAAGACGCAGAGCAAATAAAGCAGCAACGAAATTGCGGATATGCCCATCACAGCGAGGATTTTCATAGCGACGTTTAATTTGCTTCTCAGAACGCTGTAATTGAAGATGGAACCCAATACACCAAAGAGGCCTCCGATTGCGCCTCCTATGAATATGAGAATAATAGGAAGACCGCCAAATATGTACTTATACCATTTTAAAGGTGGAGTAACCCGAATTTTTTCTCCACTCAAAAAAACTGATAAGTCGCCGAAGAGCGAGGGTTTTAATACAAGCGTTTTTTCTGTACCAGTTGAATCTGGAATTGGGACGGGGGTGCGGACATAAAGTTGGACACCAGTGGCGCTTTAAATGTCATATTATGATTTTTTAATTCAATCTACCTCTTTAATACTATATATCATCACTTGGAAAATAGTTTGCCTTAATAATCTCACCACTTAGCTTTTTTAAGCTTTTTAACCGTATCTGTTTGCTTTATCTCATTTTAATTTACATAAGAAAGCAACCGCTCTCAGTTTAATGTCTGAAAGCGGCTGCAATATGAATTGGTTCAATTTTGATTTAGATTTAATTTATAACTTGCTTGATCGCCTTAATAAGCGTATCATAACCACAACCCGTATTTTCCGAATGGCTAACTATTAACTGCTGATCGGACCAATGGGTACTTCCACTCAACTTTTTATCCATATATATATCATCTCTGTCTTGAAAAAATCTTAAGGTCAATTTATCATTTGAAAGTTCAACAACAGCGTTTCCAAAGTGTTCTGGATATATTTCAAGATTAGATAACCTATAACCTTTACCTTGGATTATTAAATCGATTTGAGCGAGTATCCACTTTTTTTCCTTTTCTCGATTTTCGTTTATTTTAAGAGAAATCATTTAATCATACGCCACCCTTCATCAACAATCCGATATCCGTTATTTAATAAATATTGAATTTCCGAGTAAAGATATGAACCCTCTTTAGCTGTATACGCATTAGTTGAAAAAATGAATTCATGTCCTTTTGCCATTGATTTATTCAAAAACTCTTGATTGAGAGCCCATTTTTGTGTACTGGTTAACTTACTCCAAACTTGGGAAGGAACATCAAAAACCCGAGCTTTTAGTTTGTCTGCTAATTGAAGATATCCCGGATTACTGCCTAATACTGTATATTGAACCGCTGCATTCTGAACATTTTTAGTTAAGAACGCTCCTCCCGCAGCTAATCCACCTGTGTTCATTGCCACAGCAAGCGAGCTAAAACCTGTTCCTACTGCAAGAGTTGAAGCGGTTGCACTTCCAGCAACAAGAACACCCGCAGCCGCTCCACCTGTCAGCCCAATAGCGCCGCCTATCGCTGCTCCGCCTACGACATTCTGCCATCGAACCTGCCCATACTTGTTGTATGAGTAAATCCCACCTGCAACGCCTCCGACAACCGCTCCCACTGCTCCGGTTACTACCATAAATATATGGCCATCCTGGTCAATGTACATGACGGGATTGTTGCCGCAGTAGACATAAAGATTGGTACTCTGACTTATGGCGTTGAAGTCTGGCGTATATGTGTAAGTATTTAAGCCTAACGGGTCGAAGCGCCCATTGGTCTTTACAGGATAATCCCCGTAAATCATGTTATTCGGATTCCAGTGGGTATCTTCTGTCAAGAAGCGGCCTGTTGTCGGATTATAGTCTCTGGCTCGTAAATAATAAGTGCCACTGCTTAAATCGTTATACTCTCCACTGTATCGAAATGGGTTTGTATCGTCAGAATCAATGTCCTTTTCATTTCCAAAGGCATCATAGGTATATGCTTTAGTAACTGTTCCAGTGCTGTCAGTTAATTGTACCACATCTCCATGCCCATTGAACAGATACCAGCCATTGTCATCACTCTTTATAAGTCCGATACCCCGGATAAACCGGTTGGTGACAGCATCGTCTTCATCAATCTCCAGTATGATCTGGTTTCCTTCCCATACATGTGTTGTTGTTACTCCATCTACAGTCTTTGAAAACCTGAGTCCCTCCGGTTTATAGGTAAAGATGCTTGATCCGCTGGCATTTTGTACTCCGGTCATCCGTCCAAAGCCATCGTATTTGTAAAGCTCTGCTCCGGTCATGTCGAATGAAAGTTCAGGAATCTCGCTGCCACTGCTGGCAGTCAGGGTTCCTGTTCTTTTTGCAATGGTATTGCCGTTGTTATCGTAGAAATAGTCGGTTACTTCCGTAACACTGCCAGTTACCCTTGTTTCATCCGTGAGCCGGTTGTTCAGGTCATAATCATAATTTGCGGTATAGCTTTCCGCTCCGCTGACAGTCATGGACGCACGGTTCCCAGCAGGATCAAAGGTGTAAGCTTTAGTGACAGCGTCGGCTGCGCTGCTTTCTGCTTCCTGAGTCAGCCTTCCCAGCCCGTCATAGCTATAGCTTGTCTGTCTCCCCGTGTAGTCTGCCTTCGTCGCCTGATTTCCGTCAAGGTAATAGGTATAGGCGTAGCTTGAAAGAGTCGATGAGCCTTTCATATTTTCAAGCGAGGTTACAAGGTTTGCCAGATTGTAGTCATAATCCGTGCCGGTACCGTTTCCGTATGTAAGGCTGTTCCTATTTCCATTGGCATCATAGGTGTATGACGCTACTAAGTCTCCAGCTTCGTAAACCTCGGCCAGCCTATCCTTTTTATCATACACGAACGACGTGGTTTTCACCAGCGTATCGTTGACCTTGACAACTGACGTTTTCAGATTACCTTTAACATCATAGGTGTAATCCTTTTCCACACCTTTTGAATCGACCTCAGTGATTACCCTGCCAAGCTCATCATAGGTGTAATCTGTTCGCAGGTTTTCATTCTCAATATAGGCAAGAGTTCCCGTTGATGTATATGCCATTGTTTCAAGCTGCAATGCTCCTTCACTGGTAATACTCTGACTAAGCTTTCTGGCAAGTCCATCATAGGTATAGTTTGTGGTCAGACCATTCTTATCTGTTTTGGTGGTCATGTTGCCGTTGATATCATAAGTATAGGTTTCTTCCTGTCCTAATGGATCGGTCAATCTTGTCAGGTTTCCATTCCGGTCATACTCATATTCTGTGCGCTGTGTGCCGTTGCCAGTTACCATTGCCGTCATATTTCCTGCGGCATCATACTCATAATCCACTTGGTTTGCAACTGTGCTGCCATCATAGCTTTTTACCTTCACTAGTTGGTCTCTATTGTTGTATACATACTCTACCTTTGTATAGGATTCAGCCGCTTCGGGCAGATTGTTTGCGACCTGCTTTTGGGCAAGGTTTCCATTGGCGTCATAGTAGTACTTTGTAACAGCCGTTGAACCTACAGTAAACGGAGTAACTTCTTTAATGAGTCGGCTAAGGGCATCATAGTTGTAAACAGTGCTGTAGGTTCCCCCAGCCGCATTGTTCTTTGCATCTGTCACAGAAATTTTGCGTCCCGCGGCATCATAGGCTGTGGTAATATAGTTTCCAAAAACATCGTATTGCTTTGCGACATTTCCAGCAAAGTCATATTCATATTTAGTGGTAAAGTCCTCTGTAAAACTTTCTGCATTCGCTCTGGCGGACTTTTCCTTCACCACTTCTCCAAGGTAGTTGTAAGCAAAGATATTGAATATCTCAGTCCCGTTAACAAACCGCCCTTGTTTTGTCACTCTTCCATATTTATCAGTATACTCGGTAGTGACGATTGCCGCACTGTTTCCGTCTCCTGCAACAGTCTTTGTTGTTTTGTCATCATAATATGCATAGTTTTCCTGTGAAAGGGTCTGACCAGTTGAATTCTTAGAACTGTTTTGTATAATTCGGTCCTTGTGATCGTAGCTATAAGTAGTAGCTCCTCCACCTTCGGAAAGATTGTTCTGCTCTTTTGTCAATCTGAATAGATTGTCATATTCATTTGCTCTAAGTAAAGTGGCAGTCCCTCCGTAAACGCTGTAAATGGCGGTCAAGTTTCCTGCTTTATCATACTGGTAGCGGGTAACGAACCCTCTCTCGTCGGTTACTGTTGTCTGGTTTGAGGCAGTGTTGTAGACATAAGTCTTCGTAATGCTTCCAGGGTATGTAACCTGTATTATCCTACCGATATCATCGTAGGCATAGGTAGTAACAATTCCCTTACCATCTGTTTCCGTCAGGATTCTTCCATAGATGTCATAGGTTGCCTGTCTTCCTACATTTCCAATATTGACTCCGTCCGCATCAATAATATTTAGTACTGTAATTCCAGTCAGATAAGTGCCGTCCATATAGGTATAGTCTGTTTCCGTGTAGGAATCAGTGCTAAGGTCCGTATATTCTTTGCCCTCCGTAACATTTCCATAGTTGTCGTAAACGAATTCGCTCTTTGATTTTAAAGTACCATTTTCATGAACCAGCGACTGGGCAACGGTCTTACCATCGCCCGACGGCACATTTTGCTCGCTAATCGTTGTAGCGGCGTCTCGTTTATAGGTCTTGCCCGTTAAGTAGTTATATATATCATGATAGGACATGGAAACCTTATATTCCGTATCTGAAGTATTCCCTTCTGAAAGTGTCGGCCAATATGCGATAGCATTTCCTCTATTGTTATAATCATAGCACTCTGTGGTTGTCCATGGTTGTCCATCTGAAGTATCATATCGTGAAGTTGTTACTCTTGTTTTCGATGGATGAACGATCCTATTATAGGTACGGTATTCCGTGGAGTTTGATTGAATCAAATTTAATCCCAGATATGTTTTCTCCTGAACACAGAATCCTCTAAAAGCGTCAAAATAGTATTTCTTCGTAATATTTCTGCCGGTGTCTTTTTCTAGTACCCACCAATCCATCCAATCATCAAAAGGATCACTTTCCGATAGCTCGTTATGATAACCATCAGCATTATATAAGAACTCCGTTAAGACTCCGTTTTTTTTGTATCGATAGGAATAGTCGTACTCTTTCTGGTTATATATCACAGTGCCCTGTTGATCGTACCGCTTTTTGATTGCAATATCCTCAAAAACGCCATAGTCGTACCAGTTATTATACCTGCGATAATATTCATAGTTTACTGCCAGACCGGTAGGATAAGTAATTTTTGTTAACCCCGCATAATAGTTTGGATAATATTTATCTCCATCATCAAAGGTGTCACCACTCATAAACAATTTTGTCGCAGTCAGTTTATATCGTGCAGCAAAGTCTGTTCCACATAGAGTATCTGTATAGGTATAGGATGTTTCTTCCCCTTCCTGATTAATCACCTTCGATAAATTGTATTCATTATTTTGGCCGGGGAAACTTTCGTATTGATCAAAAGCGTTTAAGGTTCTTGCGGTATTGTGGTTAATTGCATAAGTAATTGTTTGTCCATCCGGAAGTGTTAAAATCTTGTTATACCCGGTACTGGTTGCTGTATTAGTGAGGGTAATTACTCTTCCAAGGGTGTCGGTTATTGTTACTACAAGCATATTATTAACAGTCGTGTATGTAAACGAAATAGTATTGCCAAAACGGTCGACAATCGCAATCAGTCTTCCGCCGCTATTAAAGTATTCTATTTTGCCATCCGCATAAGTTACATTGTATGACGAAGACTGACCCGCGACTGTATTTGTTCCTGTTGCAAATATGACATCTTTGTATGTATAATGTCCTAAGTTGTTGACCCAGTTTGTGGACACACCGAATTCTCTGCCGTCTGATAAATGCAGTTTCATATAATCATAATAAAAATCATCTATATCTATGTAAGAAAAATTGAAGCTCCATCCTGCACCTAACTGCCACATTTTTTCATTTAAAGTAAGCGGATTGGTCATTTGTTTCGCTGACATATATGTTTGACTAGTTGTCATGGTCTTTTTATATAAATATGCTGAATAACGATTCCCTTCATCTTCTATTTGCTTCATATTATAATAGCCCATGAATGACTTTGAATACATCAGGTCATCTAGTATTATTTTATAGGATGTTGTATTAGTTTGATCTCCCATCGTTCCATCTGCATTTTTTGCAAAATATCTCTCTCTTTCGTATACATTCATCCTTGAATCTTTGGCAGATCCAGTTGAACTTGTTCTATATTGCAGTTTGCTAATCACATCATAATAATTAGCTTGCTCCGTGCTGTATTGTCTTTCTAGTACGAGATCTAATCCGCCTGCCCCAGGAAGAACCGCATCTGTTACATTATAATCTAAAGTCCCCGAACTCAAGTTAATTTGCTCATTTGCTGCACTTGTATGCTGAAAAGGAGCGCCCAACATTTTTTCTTTATCGTATTTCACATCTGTAAATGGGTTCGCGTCTGTCGTCATAGCTGTTGCTCTTAGCATTCCAGTTCCATTTACCTGATCTAGTGATTCTTGCTCTTTTTCTGATATGACTGTATCCCTCGTGTTGTTTTGAATTGTTTGTTCAATTTCTTCCTCAGTAAATCCATAGCTTATCATCTTTGAATAAATAAGAATGGCTTGTTCTATACTTTCGCCCTTTCTTACGGAATAAGCAAAGAATGCATCGCTGATTCCGAAAAAATTGCATATTTCTAACTTGCTTTCATCTGTTAATCCGCTATATGTATCGGCAGACTGTAAGATGCTGCAGATATAGCTGGAGGTAGTCATAAGCACCTCTTTGGACTCTTGATAGTCGAGCATGGCGTAATAAATCTGGCGTGCCAACTCTTCTGAAAGGGATGAGATATCCAGCTCGTTATATACCGCCTCTACTACAAAGTCTGGTAAACCTGTTCCTCCAGTAATATTAGTGACTTCGTAATCAGAGAAGGCTTCCACAGCATTCCCAGATTGGTCACAAAGCTGATCAATATCTCCAGATGGGTTATAATCAACTACCACTACATCCGAGGGTGTTACTGAATTGCCTAAGATTAAAATAGCCTTGTTATCATATACATCAATTTCCACGATATCAGCGGTAACCGACGATGCTATGTAACCTGTGTCTACTGAAATTGTGTCGATTGAATCTTCCGAAAAGATGTTGCCTGCATCTCCTGCATTGTCATCTGATATTTTTACGAAAAGAACATTTAATGATGGAATCTTTTCTGCATCTAGCGCCTTGTCAAAGGACAATGTTAAGATGGTTCCATTGATTAGGGCCTTATCCAAAACAGGTGCTGTATCTGTTTCCCCAAAAGCTCTAAACTCCTGATCAATGTTTTGAATTATATCTGTATTTACTGCTAAATTGTTACCAGAAGCCCCTGCGAATACATTTACGGTTTGAAAGCTAAACGATGTAGAAATCAAACAAGCAATTATCACAATACTTGTGATTTTTTTTATTATATTCATTGTTTTTTCTCCTTTAACCTCTTCGATTGTTTCTAGGTATTAAGCATTAATGATTATTTGACCTTTAAAAGCAAACTGATAATCATGAGATCCTGAGCATTCGTTTTATCTTCATTTGTTTCAATTTGCACCTCATAATCGATTAATAAAATATATACTTTAATTATCTAAGCCTTAGTTATATTCAGCAGAAACTGTGGTCTGCCCTGTTATTTTCGCTCTGAATTTAAAAATATTTATTACACCGGACCAAACTTTCTCCTCCGGTATATCCTTATTTATTGTGAACGTAATAATTCCCGGAGTGCAAGACAGGATTTCAATACCAGTTCCTGTCACTATGCCAGCTGTCGTTTCCAGTGCCTTCGTCTGACAGATTAGGTCAACAACATCCAGATCTTCAGCATTATAATTCAAAGCAAAGACGATACCATTGAGATTATTAGTTTCATAAATATAGAATGGTATATAGATATCCTGCCCTAAAGTGCAGGATATCGTTACATCAGATACTGTCTCAACGGTAAGTAATAGTGTCGAATTGCATGTCTGATTTTGATAGGTTGCTACCACCTGCACTGAACCGGGCTGCGCCAATGGAGTAATAGTAATCTCACCCGTCGTACTATTGATTGAAACTCCATCATAAGCATTGGCAAAGCTGTAGGTTATAGCAGAGGCGCTAATCATGTTCCCATAAAAATCTGATCCAATTGCCGAAACGGTAATAAGATTAGAACCTATAATAGGAATAACTGCTGTATAATTGGTACTTACAAAGCTCAGTGTACTTACATATGCCTGACACTGGATGACTGTTGAAGATTGCAGGCGTCTGGATTGTCCCAACTGTCCATATGAATCGTTTCCCCATGCCATCACAGTATTATCAGTTTTCACGGCGAGGCTGTGATATAGCCCTGCAGAAATACTGATAATATCGTCTAAATTGTTTACCTGCATCGGCATTGGAATTATTTCCCTTATGCCGATGCCTAACTGCCCATAATTGTTAGCTCCCCATGACCAAACACTCCCATCCGATCCCACCGTAAGGCTGTAGTAATCTCCTGCATCAACGTTTACAGCACCAGATAAAACTTGATATGGCTGGCATCTTGTTTCTCCTGTATACCACCAGTCTCCTATTTGACCCGAACGGTTATCTCCCCATGCGAAAATGCTGCCATACGAATCTAGGGCAAGGCTGTGATATGTTCCAGCAGCTATTTTGACAATATCACTTATTTCGTCTATATGCTTTGGCATTGCTCTATATGATGTCGACGAGTCACCCAACTGATCATAATCGTTAGATCCCCATGACCAAACGGTCCCATCCGATTTTACGGCAAGACTGTGAGCATATCCCGCAGCGATACTGATAACATCCATCAAAGGGTCAGACTCTCCGCATACCTGCACTGGCGTCGTTCTGTTTGTTATCGTTTGGTCACCTAACTGACCATAATTGTTAGAACCCCATGCGTGAATATATCCATATGAATCGATAGCAAGGCTGTGATATGACCCTGCAGCAATGCTGACAGCATCCATTAGGCCACTTACCTGCACGGGTGTTGTTCTTGTTACCATTGTGCCGTCGCCCAACTGCCCATAGTCGTTAGATCCCCATGCCCAAACAGTTCCGTCCGATTTCAATGCAAGACTGTAATATGCTCCTGCAGCGATGCCGATAACATCAGATAAGCCAATTATCTGCACCGGCGTTGACTTCGCTACTGTTGTACTATCGCCTAACTGCCCATAATCGTTCGATCCCCATGCCCAAACAGTTCCATCTGATTTCACCGCAAGACTGTGATATGCTCCTGCGGCAGTGCTTTCAATATCAGTTAAATTGCTTATCTGCACCGGAGTTAATCTCGTTGTTATACCATTACCCAACTGCCCATAATCGTCAGATCCCCATGCCCAAACAGTTCCATCTGATTTTACCGCAAGGCTATGAAGATATCCGGCAGCGATGCCGATAACATCGGTTAAACCGCTGACCTGTACTGGCATTATAGTTAATTCACTTGTAACGTCACCTAGCTGCCCATATTCGTTAGAACCCCATTCCCAAACGGTTCCATCCAATCCCACAGCAAGGCTATAATAATCTCCTGCATCAACGCTTTCAGCATTAGATAGAACTATATACGGCATTCTTCTATTTGAAGTAGACCAGTCTCCTATTTGACCAAAACTGTTTTCTCCCCATGCGTAAATATTTCCATATATATCGATAGCAAGGCTGTGATATGCTCCTGCGGCGATGTTGATAACACCGCCTATGTTACTTATTTGCTCTGGCATTGTTCTATATGTTCCCGTCCAGTCACCTAGCTGATAAGAGTTATTAGATCCCCATGACCAAACGGTCCCGTCCGATTTTAAAGCAAGACTGTGTGCATATCCCGCAGCGACACTGATAACATCTGTCAAAGGGGAAAGCTCTCCGTATACCTGCACTGGAGTTTTTCTATTTATTCTCGTTTGATCGCCTAACTGCCCATAATTGTTATATCCCCATGCCCAAACAGTTCCATCCGATTTCACCGCAAGGCTGTGACTATATCCCGCGGCAATACTTACAATATCGTTCAAGCCACTTACCTGCACTGGTGTTGCTCTTGTTTGCCATGTACTATCGCCTAGCTGCCCATAATTGTTTGATCCCCATGCCCAAACAGTTCCATCCGATTTCACCGCAAGGCTGTGAGAAGTTCCAGCAGCTATACTTATAACGTTCGTGAGTCCTACAACCTGTGTTAGTGCTACTGAATCTGCAATTGATCCGTTACCGCACTCACCATGTCCATTAGCCCCCCAAGACCAGACTGTCCCGTCATTTTTTAGTACTAATGAAAAACAATATCCAGCCGATCCTTGTATAACATTGCCGCTGTTATAAAGCTGATACAATTCGTCCTGAGTAGGACAATATCCTCTGACATCAAAATCACTTTCTGGTAAGTTTTGAATGATGTCAGTCTGCTCTAGGTTATTTATGGCGTTTAATGTGTTAATTAGCCTTCCATTATCAACTACTTCCTGTAGATTTGACAGCATATCCGACGTGCTTAATATCCGTTCTTTTAAACCGGCAGGATTAAGGGTATCGTCCGTGCTTAACACCGCCGCCGCTACACCGCTCACCATGGCCGTTGACATCGACGTGCCACTTTGAATCCCATACTCATCATTTGGTAATGTACTGCTAATATCACGGCCCAGTGCTGTTACATCAACAAGCCTCGAGTTGTAATTCGAGAAATACGAAATCCCACCATCTGCGTTTGTTGACGTAACACTGATGATGTTATCCAAGTCAAAACAAGCCGGATAGATTGGTTTTGTTTCTAAATCTGTTCGTGCGTTGCCAGCCGAACTGATAAAGAGCATCTCTGAATTTTCAATTGCTTCTTTTAGTGCCCGATTGTTATTCGTACTTCCAAAGCTGCAATTAACGATTTCTGCTCCCATTTTTTCTGCATATTCAATTGCTGCAATGATATCACTTGTGTATGCTGTTCCATTGCTAAATACTTTAAGCGGAAGAATAGAAATATTATTATTTGGTGTCAAATTGTCATCAGCATTGCTTAAGCCAGCAATAATACCAGCAATGTGGGTTGCATGAGATTGCTCCAGCCCAAGAGATTCCTCATATACGATTTCTAAATTATCCGGAAAGCTCCATCCATTGACATCATCTACATATCCGTTACCGTCATCATCAATACCATTATTCGGGATTTCATCGGAATTGGTATAGATGTAATCTTTCAGATCTGAATGTGTAATATCAAGTCCGGTATCGATTACTGCAACTATAATTTTTTTTGTTGTTGAAGGCTCTTCAACCGGAAATTCCTCTGCGATTGCTTCATCAGAAGGAATTTCTTCTGATGCTGGCTCTTCAGCTGTAACTTCTTTTATTGCTCCGTCTGTAGGTTTTTCCTCTAAGGTATCATCGATAGGCTCATCTTCAATTCCCGCCAATGACATCTCAAAGTCCGGCTGAATGTATTCTATCTCTTCATCAACATCATGTTCTTTTAAAACTTCGGCAAACTCACTTGGATTCATACTCTCTTCAAGGATGATAAGTTCGGTTTTACCCTTTTTTTCGTTCAGAAAATCGATATTGTCAGTTGTATCTTCCAGAAATTCTCCAAGAGATTGGATTGGTTTCTTTTTTGAATTACTCTCGAACATACTATTAAAATCTTTGGGTACCAGGTTTTCAATTTTGATTGACTTCTGTATTTTTCCTTCTATTTTTCCCTTAAATGATTCTTCCCCTTCACCCTTATATTTGACAATGAATCGGTCTGTCTTTGATTCTTCAACCAGATCATGCTGCCGTTTCAGAATATTACCCAGAAGTATCGGATCTATTACTAGGTCATTCTTATTTTGGCTTATGATATCAATCTTGTCCTCTATAAGTTGTTTTACTCCATCGAAATCATCATAATCTGAAGGCTGTATATTGCCATCTATTGTCATAATAGCAGTTTGAGTAACATTCGATGGGCACACCGACTTAATTATCTCATTCACAGTCATGAGATCCGGCGTTGTATCCACCATCATTTCATATGGATTATCCTTTTTCTGCGGCTTAATTATGGATTGACCATAAACGTTAATTATCATTCCGTTTACAATAAGTAAAAAAGCCATTAAGCATATGAATATTTTTTTGATTATTCTTTCCATCTTTCATCCTCCGTTTAATGATATACAACAAAAAAACTGCGCAGTCGTACTAAACCCGCAGTTTGATGACATCGCTCAATTGTATAATCCTACTTTATTATGATTTAGTAGTTATAGAGCATAAAATATATCGTCGCTTTGTATTCAATTCAGTTGAATTATAGCATTATATTTTTATATTTACATATATCTTTATCGACTGCTTATTACAATTTTTTTGTTTATTTTACATTAATTGTTACTTTGCAAATTTTAAAAATATCATTAAAATAATATATAAACAAGCTAGTTGTAAGAAATCGTATTCCTGATGTAATAATATACATTACTTCAGATTATGATCGTTCATTATTTGTCGAAAAAAATATAGTAAATCATTCGCGAAATATCAAAGAAAATAAAAATGCCTGGCTAAAAGTATCGTTTATACCTTTAGCCAGGCTTTCATTCATTATATCCAATTATCAATTGCATAAATTATTAGTGTTAAATATAACCCAACCGAGCTTATGCAAAGCGACTGAGAAAAGTGTTTTTTATAGAAAACCGTGAAACCTATTACCGACCTTGATGCGGAGCATCTTAAGGGAGGCGGTTTTCGTACTTTTCGAGCTGATGAGGTGATAAAGGTTAAAACAAAAGCGCCGTGCCGAGGTGTTCTCAAGGGAAACCGTGAAACCTGTTACCGCCTTTATGCAAAGCATTGAAAGGCGGCGGTTTCCAAGAGAACACCTCCGGCAGGCGCTAATTATTAAACAGTTTATTGCAGCAGCAGCTCCACTGCCTTTTCCAGCTGCTTATCGGTCTCATCCTCCGCCAGAACTTCCACGACCACATCCGGCTCAATGCCGACCTTGTGAATTACGTTTCCGTCCGGAGAAAAATATTGCATGATGGTCAGTTTGACCGCATCACCGTTGGACAGCTTTTCTACGCTTTGGATGATGCCTTTTCCATAGGAGGTAGTTCCGATTACCGTTCCTCCTTTATGATCCTTGATCGCTGCGGTAATGATTTCAGATGCACTGGCAGTGCCGCCATTGATCAGCACCACATAAGGCAGCGTTGTTTTCCCGGATTCGGACTTGTAATAATCCTTATTTCCTTTTCTATCCTCCGTATAAGTCACGACGCCATCATCCAGCAATAAATCTGCAACCTTGATGCTGGATTCAACCAGACCGCCGCCGTTGTCTCGCAAATCAATCACAAGACCTTTTACTTGCTTAAGCTCCAGATCCCTCAGCTGCTGTTTAAAGTCTTCTGCTGTCTTTTCCTCGAAGGAGCTGATTCTGATATAGCCTATATTTCCGTCCAGTACTTCAGAACGAACGGACTGCATGACAATATTGGCACGGGTGATGGTAAACTCCATCTCTTCATTTCCTCGCAAAATGACCAGGTCAACCTTGGTCCCGGGCTTTCCCCTCATCGCGGCTACCGCCTGATCGATGGAACTGCCATCGTATACCTTACCACCGACGCTGATGATCTTATCTTTGGTCTTGATTCCCGCCTTAGCTGCCGGAGATCCATCGATGGGAGAAACAACATTGATCAAACCAGTGTCATCTGGTGCGATGGTCACGCCGATCCCCTGATATTCTCCGGTTGTGGAAATCATAATTTCATTATATTCTGCTTCAGAAAGATAAGAGGAATAGGGATCACCAATCCCCCAGAAAAGGCCTTTATACATCCCTTCCATCAATTTATCGTTATCCACAGGAACATAGTATTTTTCCTGTATGTATTGCTCCAGCTCAGCCAGCCTGCCGTACTTCTCCTTCATCAGCTTATAGTTATCGTATTCATCATTGGTGATTGCCATATATCCGCCCGATGCATAACCGACAAAATAAACAGCTCCGCCTGTGGCCAACGCGCCAACCAGAACTGCGATTACAATGATAAAAATAAAGTTTCGTTTTTTCATCATGAACATAATAGTCTCCCTCGATACGCATTTTACCACGTGATGCCTTTTAATACAAACTGAATTTTTGAATCTCCGTTCCAGACATTGATATCCGGATAGCCCGCCAGGTCAAGCTGTGTGCCTGTCAGCAGTTGTTCCCTGTAGTCCTGCGCTTTCTGGAAAAGAATACAGGGCACGCCATATCCACTTGCTCCCAGACCGGAAAAACGGACATGTTGTCTGTCCGCGCCCATAAAATTTACGCTTGCGGCTCGCATTCCTTTGATCTGAAGCAGCGGCCTTTCATTCCGGCACCCAAAAGGCGCCAGCCTTTCCAATTCAACTGCTAGATTGATATCGATATCACCCTCATCAATAATGAGATCGATGAGCAAGGCGGAATCGAAGAGATTGGAATTCTCCTGATAGAGAAGCCCGACCTCATGATTTAAACGTCTACGCAATTCAGCCAAATTTCCGGCCTTCATCAAGAAGCCGCAAGCTCCGGAATGACCGCCGAATTTCTCGAAAAGCGTATCATGTTTTTTTAGAATATCATATAGGTTCAGGCTATTGATGCTTCTGCCGGTTCCCTTCAGACAACCGTCGCCAGATTCCGTAACAATAATTGCCGGTCTTCCGTACTCATCCTTGATTTTCCCTGCGACGATGCCTGCGATCCCTTCATGAATGTCCTTTGGCGCAATAATGTAGAATAAATCCTGCTCCAGCTCCGCTGCAATGACTTCCTTGCATTTGTGGAAGGCTTCCTCCTGAACCCTTTTCCGCTCATTATTGTTTTGTATCAAAATCGCTACGATTTCTGCGATCTTCTTTTCATCCCTAGAGGTTAAGAGCTCTACCCCGATTTTGGCATCCAGCAGCCTGCCGGCTGCATTTAAGTGGGGTACTATAATATATGCGATATTCTCCGATTTTATTTTATCTGTTGTTAATCCGGCTTCTTTTATAAGCCTGTCCAGCCCAGGTCTTCTTCTTGCATTAATGACTCCCATGCCATACTTTGTGAGGGTCCTGTTTTCATCGATCAAGGGAACGATATCTCCGATGGTAGCAATGGCTACAAGATCCAGCACCCCGTTCAGCAACGATTTGGGAAGTCCGGCTTTCCTCTGTATCCCTTGGGCCAGCTTGAAAGCCACCCCGCAGCCCGCCAGATGCTTAAAGGGATAAGGGCAGTCCTCCTGTTTCGGATTGATTAAAATGCAGTCAGCAGGTCTGTCATTGATATTATGATGATCCGTAACAATAAAATCTATTCCGATGCTTTTCCCGTATTCCACTTCCTCGTAGGAAACACTTCCACAGTCTACTGTAAGGATCAGATCGGCTCCCTGCTCCCGTATCAGTTCGATGGCTTCCTTATTCAGGCCATAGCCTTCATCAAAGCGGGAAGGGATATAATAGGTCAGGTTGTCTGTAAGATGGGATAAGATCTCCATAAGGAGGCTGACAGAGGTTACGCCGTCAGCGTCATAGTCTCCGTAAATGCAAATCTTCCGGTTCTGCTTTATGGAAGACAATAGGAAATCCACTCCTGCTTCCATATTTTTCAGCAGGAATGGATCGTAAGTCAAATTTGGTTTTTCCGATAAAAATTCAAGGATATCAGACTCTTCCGTGATGCCTCTATGCTTCAGAATCTCACGAATCATTGGGTGAATCTTATTCATGCTATAACCAGTTCCGTGGATTCTGATATTCTCCGTCGACGCGCACCTCAAAATGGATATGAGGTCCTGTAGAGACTCCTGTTGAACCCACAAGCGCGATATCCTGTCCCCTGGCCACAACATCGCCGGTGCCGACCAGCAACTTGCTGTTGTGAGCGTAGAGGGTCACAATTCCGCCGCCGTGGTCGATCATGACCAAATTTCCATAGCTGTTGTTCCAGCCCGCTTTGATGACCGTGCCGTTATTCGCCGCAAGGACTTTGGTCCCTGATGCTGCTCCGATATCCATACCGGTATGTAATTTCTTCACCTTCAGCACCGGGTGCAGCCGCATTCCGAATTCTGAAGTTACTCTTGTGCTGCTAGCGGAAGGCCATGCAAAGATTCCTCCCGTATAGGCCTGGTTACCCTGCAACCTTCGGATTTCTTCTTTTATTCGGTTTGCTTCCGCGTTCAAAGCGTCAATTTCTTTTTCTAAAGCCTTATTATCGCTGGCGACCTCGGCTCTTAAATTTGCAACCTCACCCCGGGATGCTTGTAGAGAAGCCTGCTTATTCGCTTCCTGCTCCTTTTCCGAAATCAGCTGCGCCTGAAGTGTTTCCAGCGTTCGTTTCTGCAATTCTATTTGCTTATGCTGTTCCTCCATTACTTTCAGGATTTCTACATCATTGTCAAATATTTTCTGCACCATATCCATGTTGCTCATGAAATCGGTGATGTCCTCGGAGCCAAGAAGGATCTGAACCATTCCTACGTCTCCGTTTTTATACATTGCTCTCAGCCGCTTCTGCAGCTCGTCGTTCTGTACTGCCATTTCCTGCTCGACGGTGTCAAGGTTCGCTCTAACCACTGCGATTTCCTGTTCTGTTTTGTTGATATCACCCTTCAACTCAGTAATTTCCTTTTCAGTGGCGTTGATCTGTGATTCCAGTTGTTTGATTTGATTGGTCAGCTGTTTCTCTTGTTTCTTTCCTTCGTTCAGCTGTGTTTTTGTCTGATCAAGCTGGTTATGGATGTTATTCAGTTGCTGTTGCTCATCGTCTGCATAAATTGCTCCCACGGTGAATAAGGCGGCAAGCAATGCAAACATGAAAACATACGAAACAATTCTCTTCACTATGTACCCCCCCTAAGCGGCTTACGCCGCTCCTCTATGGAACCCATGGTTCCCTTCGGCGCTCGCTCCAATCCATTATGCGAGCTGAGCACCCTCCTTCAGTTCGTTTTACTGTCGCCGCATTATGTATCTAAGAATCTTCTCATTGATATAATGCTCCCGCAGGCTCCGATACTGACACCAAGCGCCAGAAAGATCCACACAAGATGGACGATCAAAAAGGCTCCCGGCACCATTGTCGTGGAAAGCATAACGAAGATTTCCTGTCCGATCAATTCCGTGATTTTATAATACACAAGGCTGATCGTGCCGACCGAAATCAATGCGGAGAGAATCCCGATGAGGATCCCTTCGATTAAAAACGGCCCTCGAATAAACCAGTTGGTTGCTCCCACGTATTTCATAATGCTGATTTCCCGTTCCCGGGCAAGCACTGTTAGCTTAATGGTATTGGATACAACGACGATGGACACGATTACCAGAAAGAGGATCACGATCATGGCTCCGATCTGGATAAAGCCGGTTACCTTCATAAGCTGATCCACCGTATCCTTGTAATATTTAATGTCTTCTATTCCTTCAAAGGTCTTTATCTTCGCAACAACCGCATCCGCTGCTTCAAGCTCAGTTACCTTGATGAGCAGTGAATTCGGCAGTGGATTGTTTTCCAGTCCGTCAAGCAAATACGCATTATCGCCCCATTTTGCCCTCCAGCTCGCCATGGCTTGTTCATTGGACAAATATGAGGCTTCTTTTACTCCCTCCGTTCGGTTCAGCTCTGACAGAATATCTGCTGCCTGTTCATAGGGAGTCGTATCCAACAGATAAACCTGAATGGTATCGAACTGCTTCTTGGCCGTTTCAGACACCATATTGATATTTACCACGAGGACGAAAAACAAACCCAATATTAACAGCATCGCCGTGATGGAAAACATCGAAGCCACACTCATTGCTCTGTTTCTGAAAGCTTGTTTAAATGCCTGTTTTATGGCATAACCCCAACTATTTAACATTGTCGTTAAAAACACCTCCCGCCAGCACACAAGCCTTCAGTCTTTCATCCTCGTATGCTCCATAGCTTCCGCTGGCATCATCACGAACAATGCGGCCTTTATCGATTGCGATAACACGCTTTCCCATTTTATCTACGATATCCTTTGCATGGGTGACCATTAGGATCGTCGTCCCCCGCAAATTGATCTGCTCTAAAAGTCTCATGATTTCCCATGCTGTATCCGGATCGAGATTCCCGGTGGGCTCATCCGCAATCAACACAGTTGGGTTGTTGACGATAGCACGCGCAATGGCTACTCTCTGCTGTTCTCCTGCAGAAAGCTCATGAGGATATTTACTTGCTTTTGAGCTGATTCCTACGAGACTAAGGACCTGAGGCACCTGCCTGCGGACGGAACGTGGGCTCATATGTATGATTTCCATAGCAAAGGCAACATTTTCAAAAACAGTTTTCTTGGGTAGAAGTCTGAAATCCTGAAAAACAATGCCTGTATTTCTTCTTAGCTTTGGTATTTCCCGATTGGAAATCCTAGTAATTTCTGTTCCGTTTAACTTGATGCTTCCTTTATCCGCATCAATCTCTTTTAATATGAGCTTGATAAAGGTAGATTTTCCTGCTCCGCTAGGCCCGACTAAAAAAACAAAATCACCTTTATCAATCCGGATACTCACATCCTGGATGCCGATATTGGTTCCATAGGACTTTGTCACATTATCAAAAGCTATCATCCTTTGCGTCCTTTCTGTTTTTATCTATTTTAATTCAAAATTATCCATAATCCTACAAAATATTATAATATAAAACAGCAGAATATTGAATACTTAATTACATTACAAATTCATTACAATTCATTGCAAATATTCCCTGCTTCGCTAAATCGCTGCTGCGACACCGGAATAGAGAAACATTGTTCCTTATTACTAAAAAATCAACGCAGCAGCAATTTCACCAAGTGGGATTTGAAGCTCCTTCTTCACTTCGCTGACAGTATAAGGAATTTTACAGTTGTACTCCGCAGTGTAGATACTTTCCGGATTGACCAGAGGAATAAAAACAGGCTTCCTGATTTTCAGGAAATGGAGCAATTGCCTACGGTTTACGCCTCGGTTCATCTTATTGATCACATAGATCATATCGCCCCGCTCCGTCTCAAGAAATTTTAAACTGCATAGGGCTTGATATCCCTCCAGCATTTTAGAAGGCATGGGGTCGATTACCGTAATAATCTGATCCATGCTCATCAACAATTCATGATTCAACTCGCTCTCCCCTGACATATCACAAAGGATCACGTCGCCTATGGTGTGACTGATCAGCCTGAGCTTCTGCTCAAATGAGAGCTTGATGCTCCTTTCCTCGGTCGACTTGAGGATCCAGTTGATTCCCTCATCCATATTTCGCATGCCTCTCATTTTTTTATTCTCATCCAATGCCTGATAGAAACAAAAATACTGCCTGCCTGCAAAGCGCTTGTCCATACCGAAGGAATCAAAAAGAGAACCCTTTCCAAGCTCAACCACTGCCGGGTTGTACTTTCCGGTATTCGCCAGATATCTTGCAAGACAGCCCGCGAGGAAACCTGTTCCCGCCCCCGCCGAAATCCCAATAATACCAACCTTCAACTTGTCCATCCCGTCATATTTTTCAGGCTGAAATGCCTCTCTTTGCAGAATCCGTTCCACTGGCAAATCTCTCACCTCCACATGCCCAATCATACCATTTTTAAGTCTTTATGTCAATATTTGTTATTTGCAAAAAAAAGAAACAGGGCTGCCCCCGAAGCAGAATAGACCAGCTTCAAGCCGACAGTCCCGAATACTTGAATCGTTGCAGCATGACCTTTGCTTTACTCCTCGTACTGCACCTTCAGTTCAATTTGATCCGGCAGATAGGTAAGATCTGTCTCAGCAACCTGCAGCGGATAGGTCAGCACCTGAGTCAGCGCGGTGCCGGGCTGAGGATCTTTGAACACTGTGTATATCTTCAAAGTTTTTACTCCGTCCTCTTCAGAAACCGTCATTTTATCAATTGCGATTTCATATCCGGAGGTTGGTTTTTCTCCTCTTGAAGCGATCACATAAATCTTATCCTCTACAACACAGGCCAAAGCTCGTTCCAAGGCTCGATATTCCGGAATGACTTGATTTGCAATTTGCTGTGGGTAATCCGTTTCCCCTAAAACTTTGTAACTCACCTTTTCATCACCTTCAAAAATTATCATTCCTGCCACTATTGCGGCAATTGCAATTACGATAATAGCAATTATGATTAGCATTCTTCTACCTGGCTTACGCATTTTCTTAATTACACCTGTTTTACTCACAATCAAAACTCCCTCCTGCTAATTTTTATTAAAATCTATTCAAGGAGGGAGCTTATTATTCGTACTATTTTTAGTGGAAGGTTTTCATTACAGGCTTTTTACAGCCGCTGCGATGGCAGCCGCCGTCAATCCATATTTCACCATGAGCTCTGCCGGCTTGCCGGATTCACCAAAGGTGTCCTGCATTCCTACGAAGGCCATCTTTGTCAAACAGTTTTGAACCACCACCTCAGCAACCGCTGAGCCGAGACCACCGAAGATGGAATGTTCCTCTGCAGTGACGATCCCTTTTGTTTCCCGCGCTGCATTGATAATGATTTCCTTATCAATGGGCTTGATGGTATGCATATCGATGACGCGAAGACTGATGCCTTCCTTTTCCAGCATTTCTGCTGCGATCATCGCTTCATTAACCATAATTCCAGTGGCGATGACGGTATAGTCGCTGCCATCCTTTACACACATGCCTTTGCCAATTTCTATTTTGCTGTCTTCTTCATAAATCCCGGGCACCGCGGCTCTTCCCAATCTGACAAAGACCGGGCCATATAAGGCTGCCGCCTGCTTGATCAGCATTTTCGTGGACATCCCATCTGAAGGGCTGATGACGATCATCCCCGGTATGGTTCTCATCAGTGCGATATCCTCAATGGTCTGATGACTCCCGCCGTCTTCGCCAACAGTGATTCCCGCATGGGTTGCACATATTTTTACATTCGCATTGGTATAACCGATGGAATTTCGGATGATCTCAAAGGCTCTTCCCGCTGCGAACATCGCGAAAGTGCTTGCAAATACGATCTTTCCCGAATGTGCAAGTCCGGCTGCAACACCGTGGAGATTCTGCTCTGAGATTCCCATATTGAAGAATCGTTCCGGATACTTCCCTGCAAAATGTGTTGTCATCGTTGATTTAGACAGGTCTGCATCAAGTACGACGATATTCTTGTTCGTTTCCCCAAGCTCCAGGAGCGCTTCTCCGTAAGCCTGTCTCGTTGCCATCTTTTCCGACATTACCACTCACCTCCCAATTCTGTCACTGCGTTCTTCGCTTCATCATCATTCGGGGCCTTTCCATGCCAGCCGGCAACGTTTTCCATAAAGCAAACGCCTTTCCCCTTCGATGTTTTCGCGACAATTGCAGTGGGCTTGCCCTTGGTCTCACGGGCCTCCGCCAGTGCGCTTACGATTTCGACCATGCTATGGCCGTCAATCACAATCACATGAAAGCCGAAGCTTTTGAATTTTTCATCGATTGGTGTAACCGTCATAACCTCGTCGTTTTTACCGTCGATCTGAAGACCGTTCCAGTCAATGATTGCGACTAGATTATCCAGCTTGTAATGGGCTGCCGCCATGGCTGCCTCCCAAATGATTCCCTCCTGCAGTTCCCCGTCACCAAGCATTGCATATACTCTGGCCGGCGTCTGATCCAGCTTATTTGCCAGTGCCATTCCAATAGAAGCGGAAAAACCCTGTCCCAGGGATCCCGTCGACATTTCAACGCCGGGAACTTTCTTCATATCCGGATGACCCTGGAGATTAGAGCCAAGCTTACGGAAGGTTACCAGTTCCTCCTTCGGAAAAAAGCCTCTGTGGGCCAACGTCGAATACAACACCGGGCTGGCATGTCCTTTCGAAAGAATGAATTTATCTCTGCCTTCCTTTTTCGGGTCTGCAGGATCAATGTTCATTTCGTGATAATACAAAACTGTCATGATATCTGCTGCAGACAGCGATCCTCCCGGATGTCCCGAAGCAGCATGATAAGTCGCCTTTATAATATCGACCCGGATATCACATGCAATTTTTTTGAGTCTTTCATAATCGATTGCCATTCTCATTTCCCTCCTTTAAATCTGTTGACAATAACCTTCATCATAAAAAGCGGCAAGGCCGCCATTCTTTTATATCTGCTGGGTTGTTGGATCAGCCGGTAAAGCCATTCCAATCCGTGGTTTCGATAAAACTCCGGCGCTCTTTTCAGTGTTCCAGCCCATACATCGAGACTGCCGCCCACGCCGATGGCTGCTTTTACCTTTAGCTTGTCCCGATTGCAGGCTATGAATTTTTCCTGCTTTGGTGAGCCTAGGGCAACGCAAAGGAAATCTGCTCTCGAATCATTGATGGCCTTAACGATATTCTCCTCATCAGCCTCTTTGAAATACCCATGATGGGTACCTGCAACAATCAATTTCTTATATTTTGCCTGCATTTTTTCTACTGCCATCTCGGCAATCCCCGGATTATTCCCTTCACCCGGCTTGCTGCCTAGGAAGAAGATCGACTGGCCGGTCTCTTCCAGATAGCCAATGATCGCTTCGAGAAAATCAATTCCTGTGACCCGGTGACTAAGTGGAACGCCCATGATTCGCGATGCATACACCAGTCCGATGCCGTCGGGGATAATCAAATCCGCCTGCTCTATGATTCGCTTCAATTCCGGATCCCTTGATGCATTGACGATAATTTCCGAATTAGGCGTTACGATAAGACTGCAATCTTCAGTCTTCAAGAGCTCTCGGAAAATTCCCATCGCTTCCTGCTCGTCAACCATATCCACCGGAACGTTTAAGATTCGTGTCCTTTTATTGTTAATTCTAGTCATGGTTCCACTTCCTTTAATGATTAAAGCGCCGGAAAATTTGTTCACAGCACAACAACGCTGTGGGCAAATTTAACAAGCTTTATTTCTGTTTCATTAGCTCCCGAATCAATTCCTCATTGTTGTCAAGTTTTTTGATCAGCACATCGATGCGGCTTCTCACCTTCTTCTTTATGGTATCAGAACGGGAAACGGTTTTATCGAACTCTTCAATAAAAAATTCATTCTTAAAATCGTATACGCTGCACATGGCCTTCAGATCGATGGAATGCATGAAAGAGTTGATCTTAGGATCATAGGAAATGGCAATCATTGGCACATCCATAATCGCCGCGTGGATCAGTGCATGGAGCCTGACACCCACAAGGACATCCATGTTTCCAATGATACTGAGCATTTCATTTGTCAGGTATTTATGCTTAATACAGCAGACGTCTTTTCCAAGCCTAGCTTCGATCTCCTCGATCACCGCCATATCCTCAGAATAATGAAACGGGATCAATACGATCTGAGCTTGATATTCCTCAATGAGCCGTCGAATGGAGATGCACAGTTCATCAACGAAGTTGCTGTCTGTCTTTTTCTCCCGGATTGCAAAGCCTACCGTCATTCTTTCATCATCCGGTGCAAAGCCTTCTTTCATGAGGATTTCCCTGCCAGTGGCTAGCTCCGTCTTTTTGATTCTCAGAACAGGGTCGGCCGTTACAATGATCTTATCCTCCCGGACTCCAATTTCGATGAGTAGATCTCTGGAGGCTTCATCTCTTACAACAACGCCGCTTACATGACGCAGTGTAGCGGCCGTCAGCCTTCTGTTGATCTTCGAAAGGATCGGTCCGATACCCTGACTGTAGATAAATACTTTCTTCCTGAAGAAGAAAGCCACCCAGATGATCATTAGGTAGTAGAGGATACTCTTCTTACTGGTTACATCCTGCAAGAGGCTCCCACCGCCACTGATGAGCAAATCACATTTCCGAACAGCATTTAAAATGTCCTTGACCGACTTCCGGTTTACTGAATGTACTCCGTACTTCTGCGCCGTATAGTCGGGGTTTTGTGATAAAACAGTAATGTCGATGCTGTTCAGTTTGCCCCGCAGATTGTCCACCACAGCCCGGAGGATGGATTCATCTCCGATGTTGTTAAATCCGTAATAACCGGAAATCAGTATTCGAATCATTTAACCTATCTGCCTTTCCAGCTTTTTATACAGCATATGACCGATCTCGAAGATGAGGATTCCAACAATTCCAATCACGATTCCAAACAGGAGAGAGTACCCGGTTCTGGCAAAGCCTAAATATAGTGGCGTTCTGATATGCATAAAGGTATTGGCCACCGAGGTCATCCCGATGATGGAAGCCAATCCGAACACGATCGGCCATAGCTTGAACTTGCGGACTGAGGTGTATAAAAGCATCATGACCGCAGGGAAAGCAAAGAGGAATTCCTTGCTCCTCGGTCTTGCGGTGAGATTGTCCTCAAGGAGATTTCTGAAAATCATCTCCAAGCCGGAAACCTGGATGGAAGAGTCATGTCCGGTTCGTTCGATATAGTAGTAGCCGACACCAAGAAGAATGATACCAATGAGGACCATCCAAACCTTAATACTGGCATTCATCATTTCTCTCAAATCATTGTACTCCAATATGCCTCGATACTTCTTGCTTTCCCCGTAGCCATAGTAAGCTAGATATGCCGCAATGAAGAAGAGGAGCGGCAGCAGTTGGGCAAGCTTGACCCCTCTGAAAATATCGATTTCCAGCATATAATTCACCGAGGAGATTGGTGCCGCGGTCATAAGTCCGCCCATAAGAGAAATCACAACACCGCAGAGAAGGGTCAAAATACCTAGTCCGACGATCTTGGGCAAACGCTCAGACCGGTCTAGGGTATCAGAAAATTCCTTGCTCTGCCTTATGATGAACAAGGTTGCTACACTTGGGAAAATTACCGCCGCGGCAAAAGAGGTCATCAGTTCTGCGTATCCCGGCATCACTGCATAGGCTCCTGTCGCCCCCAATGCTCCAAGCGCAAACAGCCCTGCCTTCATTCTTCTGTTGATCGGCAGTATGCTCCGGATCAGCAGAACCGCAGCAGCCACACAGCCGAGCGCCATGGCGAACTTTGCCCACAGACTCACCGTATACTGATCCATCACGGAGGCTCTGCTTCCGAATTCGATCTTATGCTGCTCCAGTCTGGTTTCAAGATTGGAAAACATGGTTTGATATTCGTCAAGCTCAGTCACATATACATGCTGATCCTTAAATTCCTTGATCGGCTTGAAATAAATGAGCCGTACATTTCGTTCCACGACAGCCCGGAACAACGTGTTTTCAATCTCCTTCGCCCCTTCATAGCCGTAGTATTGATATCGGTTCTGAATATAATCCCAGACACTGAAAATTCTAACCGCATCATAACCGGTACTCTTGACGATATCATTCACCCCGAACTGTAAAATATTCTGCAGCTGGGTGGTGTTTTCAATCAAACCGATCGTGACATGGTTCTTTGTAATATAATCCCTGGCTGTCTCGATGCCATCGTCATAACCGATAACGCCCTCTCCTCCAACGATCATGTATTCCGGAACCTTATCCAGTTTTCCGTAGCTATTGATTACAGCTTCTGCGTATTTAGTATCGTTCCAGCCTTCATAGCTTGCCGTTCTGGGTATAATATCCATTCCGGCAGACTCAACGATCTGAACCTTGGAAGGAAGTAGTCCATAATTAATATACATGATTTTTGAGCTCACAATCTCGTCCTTCTCCACGAAGCCCTTCTTAATCGAACTCATATATTTGTATTTCTCAGAATAAAGCGTCTGTTTTGCCGTTCCGTTCAGCAGGAGATACCCGCCGACGTCGGTCGCTTTAATAAAATAGTTTTCAGGCTGATATCTCTCTTTTACTCCGCCTGCAACAAAATCAAACGCTTCCGAAGAAGCCGCTTCGATGAGCACATCGTATTTGTCATATCCCATCGCTTTCATCTCTTCGATGAAGTCCGACGGATAATTGGCTTCCCAATCCGCGTCCTTCATGATGATGTCCATAACGGTTGCATTGATCGGCAGCTCCGTGTCTTCCATAAGGCTCACCATGCTCTCCTCCGCCAGTCCGACCTTGGTGATGCCCATTTTCTTGAATTCGCTAAGCCACCATGCAACATCGTGATCCGATTGATCCGCCATAGCTTTGATTTCATTGAAGTCTAAAACGATGTCGTATGTTTTGTTCCTGTTCTCTACAGAAAATCTACCCCCGATGATGAGAAATGAGACCATAACAGCAATGGCAATGATGATCAGTAGTACCTTGTTTTCCTTGATTAGTAGTTGCATCCCCTGTTTTCCTTCCTACATGATACAAATAAGCTATTTTACATTGTACCTTTTTTTACCCTTTTAGTAAAGAGACGATTCCAACGGAAAAAGAAAAAGCGAAAAGGATGATTCCTTTTCGCTCTCGCTTCTCACTTGGATTTATTGTATTGAATAAGGTCCCCTGACCATAACGAAAAGGTCCGTTACCGCTTGAATCCCTCTACCATCTTCCTTTGGAACAAGCAGCAGGTGGTTCTGACCGACAATCTGTCCGGTCATCAGGTCTTGCCCGGCTGTGATATCGGAAACGCCGTTGGCTCCATTGTCGATGGCGCTTGCTTCACCGCTGCGAAGGATGATTTCCGTACCGCTCTTTCCAAGCACCTTCTGCCCGGCCTTCACCTCTACTACAACATAAGTGTTTGAGACTGTTCCGCTGCTTTTTAGCTGGGCGATTTGATTGTCCACATAACTTTTGGTAACAACAGGATCGCCTTCCGATCCGGGTGTGTCAGCTGCAGCCACAGCCGCTATCGTCACAGCGAATACTAAAAAAATAATTACCAAACCTGCTACAATTTTTTTCATCTGTTCCTCCTAGAAATCAATGATCCCTAAACTGATTGTGAGAGCTTCGTTCACTTCTGCTATTATCTCGTTATCCACTTTGCCTATTTTTTCCTTTAAGCGTTTTTTATCGATGGTTCTAAGCTGTTCCATCAGCACCACCGAGTCCTTGTTCAATCCATGACCCAGCGCACCAATTTCCACATGAGTGGGCAGCTTAGCTTTATTTATCTGAGAGGTAACCGCCGCTACGATGACCGTAGGACTGTATTTATTTCCAATATCATTCTGCACGATAAGAACTGGTCTTACTCCGCCTTGTTCCGAGCCAATGACGGGACTAAGGTCTGCAAAAAAAATATCACCTTTCTTAACTATCAAGTTATTCACTCTCCACTAAATATTTTTCATAGCATTCAAGGTCTTTTCTGTCTTGAGCAAGCCCCTCTTCCGAAAGGCTCACATTAAGCATTCCCATTTCCTCATAACCGGTCTTCATATTATTTTTCTTTTCCAATGAAAGGCCGTTTTCATTTTTTATAAAATTTGACATTTGCTCACCTCAAACAATTCCCTGCAACATACTATTACTTCCAACAACGATTCTAACTACTATTATAATTGTTGGTTCTGTTTGATGTCAAATGCCTTATTTCTCCATTGGTTCCTGGGATACCAGAATGCTCTTTATTGCCAAGGCTACCATATCTGCTATGTCTCTCGCGATTAAACCATACTCTCCCATTCGGTCCGAAGCCAGATCACCTGCCCGACCATGCAGGAATACTCCCGCCACCGTAGCCGCTTCAGGATCCAGGCCTTGCCCTGCAAGTGCTGCAATGACTCCTGTCAGAACGTCACCGCTCCCACCTGTCGCCATGCCGGGATTTCCTGTTGTATTAATATATGTTTTTCCTTCCGGTGTTGCCACTACACTGCCGGCACCCTTGAGCACCGTTACCGCTCCGGTGATGGCGGCCAACCCCTTGGCGGATCCAAGCCTGTCCTGATTGATCTCTGCAGTTTTCCGATCCAATAATCTTGCTGCTTCCCCTGGATGTGGCGTTATGATCAGCTTTGCTCTCGCATTTTTCATCGCGCTCAAATCATCCCTCAGCAGGTTAAGACCATCTGCATCAATTACGACAGGCTTGTCCGTCGTGTATAATATCTTTTTTATTAGGTTGCCATTTTGTAAATCATCCCCTAACCCCGGACCGATCGCAATTGCCGAATACTGCATCAGGTCCTCAAATAAACGCTCACGGGTTATACAGGTCGCTTCCGGCACTCCAATCTGGAGAATGGGGAAAAGTTCTTCCGGTACGGAAACCCTTACAAGACCTGCGCCCGCTCGTAAGGCAGCTCTTGCACATAGTACCGCGGCCCCTGCCATGCCCTTTGATCCAGCGAGAATCAAAACCTTTCCGCAATTACCCTTATGTAGATCCCTATCACGTTTCTTAATAAAAGTATTGACATAAGCTTCCGTTATTAAACTATCATTTTTCATTTTTTTCAATCTCCCCGAATTCATCGAATATTTTCGGCGGTACCGGTAATGATATGAATCTTTTTCAAGTGGCATGTCGGGGTATTCTGTTAATGAAAAAAGTGTTTTTTGAGAAAACCGTGAAACCTATTACCGCCTTTGATGCGAAGCATCTTAAAGGCGGCGGTTTTCGTGGAAACACTTTCTTCAGCAACGGCGGGTTTTGAGAGAACACCCCTAAAGCCACTGCTAAATCCCTAATATTAACGATGCCAATACAAAATATGTCACTACGGACACCATATCCGTTATAGACGCAATCATAGGGCTGGCCATCAACGCAGGGTCGATTCCAACCTTCTTTGCCGCGATCGGCAATAGTCCTCCTATAATTTTTGCTACCATGATGATCACCAGCATGGAAGCGCACACGGTGAGAGCAATTAAGGATCCTTCTCCGTCGAGGAAATAGATCTTTGCAAAATTCAAGGCGCTGAGCACAACTCCGACTAAAAAACTGATTCTGACTTCTTTCCAAAGAATCTTTTTCGCATCCTTTAACTCTACATCTCCGACGGCTAATCCACGGATGATCAGCGTGGCAGATTGTGCTCCCGAATTGCCTCCGGTTCCCATCAGTAACGGTAAATAGGCAACCAAAATAATTACCTGGGCCAGAATATCCTCAAACCTTGTGATAATATATCCGGTAACCATCAAGGAGCACATCAGGAAGAACAGCCATGGAATTCTGTTTCGTACATGTTTCCAGACACTGAGATCCAGATATTCCTCCGTTGAAACGGCTACACCGGCCATCTTGTGAAAGTCTTCCGTTGTCTCTTCATCTATAACATCCAGAATATCATCTACCGTAATAATTCCAACGAGCCTCTGCTCATTATCCACAACCGGTATCGCCAGAAAGCCGTACTTCTTAAACAAATCGGAAACATCCTCCTGGTCATCCATTACCTTCACATAAATCATATCCTCATGCATCAGCTCTTCCACGCGGATGTGGTCGTCTGATACTACGAGGGTTCTAAGGGATACGATCCCCAACAACTTTCTTCCGGCGTCTTTTACATAGCAAGTATAAACGGTTTCCCTGTCCATGCCCTCTTTTTTGATATAGGCCAGTGCCTCCGCTACGGTCATATCCTTTCTCAGACTGATATAATCCGGCGTCATCAGACTGCCGGCACTTGTCTCGGGATAATTTAAAAAAGTATTAATGATTCTACGCTCTTCCTTTGTCGTTTTTTCAAGAATCTTATCCACCACATTGGCAGGAAGATCCTCCAAAACGTCGATCATATCGTCGAAAGCCAGCTCATCCATGATATACTGGATTTCTCTATCTGTTATGCCGGCGATGATTTCGATCTGGTCATCGATGGGAAGGTACGCAAAGACCTCCACCGATACATCCTTGGGAAGGGTACGAAATAGAATGACAGCTTTTTCAATGCCAAGTTCCTCGATAATCTCTTCCAGAATTTCCGCAATATCCACCGTATTATTCTTTAATATTTCATCTCTTGCTCTACTGTATTTTTTTGCCTCTAACAGCTCAAGAATGGTCTGGATGATTCCATCCGTTGTGAATTCATTTTCCATGGGACTTACCTCCTCCTTACATGAAACGTTGCGTTGTGTCACTGCAGGAAAATGTCCGGTCCCGGCTGCACTGTATGTAGAAGCATTGCCGCCCTAAAGGCGTCGGAAAGCTACAGTGAAAGCAAGGACTTTACCATTTTCAAATAACATATTATTCATCCGCTCGTGACTCGGTCCTAAATCCATTACTCTCACTCCTTTTTAGATTTTAGATTTTTGATTGGGGGCCCTATGCTTTAACAGTTGGCCTACCTCCCAGAATAAAAAACAATGGTTAGTTTCTACACTAACCATTGAATTATACCCTATTTTTATGTTATATTGCAAGTCTTTTCCTATAATTCGGAGCCGCTAGCTAAGCGGCAATTTCCAAAAGGAAATCAAACCTCCAGTACGGCTCCCGTATTTGCCGAAGTGACTAGCTTTGCATATCGTGCCAGATATCCTGATTTTACCTTGGGCTCCGGTTTCACATAAGCAGCCTTCCTGTCCGCGATTTCTTCCTCAGAAAGTACTACGGACAGCTTTCTACCCGGAATATCAATCTGAATGATATCACCATCAACTAGCAGCCCGATCAGACCTCCGCTCATCGCTTCCGGGGATACATGCCCGATGGACGCTCCTCTGGAAGCACCTGAAAATCTTCCGTCAGTGATCAGCGCCACATCCTTATCGAGACCCATCCCTGCGATGGATGAGGTTGGTGAGAGCATTTCTCTCATACCCGGACCGCCCTTTGGTCCCTCATATCGGATCACGATCACATCACCCTTCTTGATCTTCTTTGCCCAGATGGCTTCAGAGGCTTCCTCTTCAGAATTAAAGACGACCGCAGGGCCGGAATGCACCAGCATTTCGTCTGCTACGGCCGATTCCTTTACTACTGCGCCATCCTCAGCCAGATTTCCTCGCAGGATAGCCAGCCCGCCGCGATTTCTGTAGGGCTGATCAATTGGCATAATCACACTGTAATCGGAAACCGTTGTGGTTGAGATGTTTTCTCCGATGGTCAGTCCGGTAACGGTCATACAATCCTGATTAACAAGTCCTTTCTTGGTAAGTTCATTCATTAAAGCCGGAATTCCCCCGGCTCGGTGAAGATCCTCAATATGGTGATGTCCGCTTGGACTAATCTTTGCAATATACGGCGTCTTTTCACTGATCTGGTCAAAGGTCTCCAGATTCAGCTTGATGCCTGCTTCGTGAGCAATTGCAGGCAAATGAAGCACGGTATTCGTAGATCCGGCCATGGCCATATCGACGGTAATCGCATTTTGGAATGCTTTCTCCGTCAAAATATCTCTCGGTTTAATCTCCCTACTTACCATATCCATGATCTTGATGCCGGCCATCTTTGCAAGTCGGATTCTCTCTCCGCTGTCAGCCAGTGCTGTTCCATTATACGGCAGCCCCATTCCCAGAACTTCGGTGAGACAGTTCATGCTGTTTGCGGTGAACAAGCCGGAGCAAGAGCCACAGCCGGGACATGCGTTCAGCGCTACCTCTTCCAGTTCTGCTTCCGTACAATCACCGTTTCGGTAGGCGCCGATTTTCTCCATAACGCTGTTAAAATCTAAAACGGTGCCATTGGAATAACCCGCTCTCATGGCGCCTCCGCTGACGACAACGGATGGAATGTTTAATCGGGCTGCAGCCATGAGCATTCCAGGTACGATCTTGTCACAATTGGGAATCAATACTAAGCCGTCGAATGCATGACCCTTTGCCATGGCTTCGATGGAGTCCGCGATGAGTTCTCTGCTCGCAAGCGGATATTTCATTCCGTCATGTCCCATTGCAATCCCGTCGCAAATACCGATGGCAGGAAATTCCACCGGCGTTCCGCCTGCAAGAGATACGCCTTTTTTCGCTGCATCCGCAATGCGGTCCAGATGCATATGTCCGGGCACGATTTCGTTTTGCGAGTTGACGATCCCAATCAACGGCCGATCTATTTCCTCACGGGTATAGCCCATACCGTAAAACAAGGCACGTACCGATGCGCCGATTGGGCCGCCCTTTATTTTATCACTGTTCATATGAAAACCTCCATTCATCCTCTTCTATTTCAATTTTATTATTAGATAACTTTGCTCCATTCATAATTTCGATTATTATACCATGGAAGTGGTGTTGAAGCAATCCGCAAAGTCAGGGAACAACCCTGCTGCTTTTCCGTTACTGCTTTGCTTTTTTATGAATATTTTGATTTTTATGACTGCCTGATGTAGAATATTTTGGAAGAATGATTTATTATGAAAAGTTATATTTTGGAGGTGAGTGATTTTGAAAAGAAAAGGTTTATGTATTTTCCTCGTACTGACGTTAATCGCCGGAAGCTTCGGCTTCGTATTTGCTGGTACCTCATACACGGTTCAGGATGGTGATGTACTTTGGAAAATCGCGCAGAAGCATCAGACGACCTGGCAAGCATTGGCAGAGTATAACAAGCTTGCAAATCCAAATCTTATATACGTAGATCAGAAGTTAGCCATTCCCAATGGAAGCGCAGAACCTGCGCCGACACCGGAACCGCCTGCCCCGGCTGTACCTGAAATCCAAAGCGTTCAAGTACCCGATCAGTTGAAGGCTGATTATAACGAATTCCTAGCAGCGGTGGATCATGAGTATGCCTATGGTATCGCTCTGGAATTATCAACCAATCCTAAATACTGGTCCTCCAGTATCGGAAGCAGAACAGCCGGCAGTGATGCGGAGCATGCAGCAGCAGACTATCTCCTTGCCGAAATGAAAAAACTGGGACTGGCGGAAGCAGAGAAGGTTGCAACCGACGTTACGAAATGGCAGTTCAATGGAGCCTCTCTGACCTTGGCAGGCGATGATAAGGTCATGCTGCCGCACTCCTATGCTACCGCTGCCACTCCAAAGGATGGAATTACAGCAGAAGTCGTTTTCGTCGGTGACGGAACCATGTCTGATTATGCCGACATCGATGTAAAGGGTAAAATTGTCCTCATTGATTTGGATCAGAGGGCCAACTGGTGGATCACCTTTCCGATGCTGGAAGCAGAGCTGCAGGGCGCTGCTGCGATTATGAGCGCTAACGTAGGTGGTTTTTCCCAAGTCAATAAAGATGCAATGAATTCAAATGACATATGTGGCCCAACCAGTATCCCTTGCGTCAGCATCAGTGTCAATGATTCGGACTATATTAAAGCAAAGCTTGAAAAAGGAACGGTGAAAGCAACATTAAAGGTTGACAACATCGTATCCGAAAATGGTATTTCTTATAATGTCCTCGGCAAAATTAAAGGGAAGAGCTCCGATCAGCAGATCATCGTCGGCGCACATTATGACATGTATTTCAAAGGCTTCCAGGATAACAGCTGTGCTGTCGGTCTGGCCTTGGCGATGGCAAAGGCGATGAAAGACAGCGGCTATGTGCCGGATAATGATATCATTTTTTGTATCCATGGAGCAGAGGAATGGGGAGCCAGTTATACTCAATTCGATTGGACCATAGGCGCCTGGAACATGATCAACAAGGTTCATCCGGAATGGGTAGGAAAGACTCTGGCTTTTGTGAACTTTGAGCTTCCCGCTTACGAATTTGGGGACTATACCAGTGTCTATTCCGCACCCGAAATGTTCAGCATGATCGACTATTACGTCAATGAATATCCGCTGTCGCCGGATCCGGTGAACTGCTTTGCGAGCGGTGTCAAGACGGCCGGATATCAGACTTATACCTATTCCGACGACTTTTCCTATTATGCAGCCGGTGTTCCGTCCACGGTGAATGGCTTCCTGCTGCAGGAGGATATGGAAACGGTATTCCCGTTCTATGTGGATCGTTATCATTCCCAATTTGACGATCCCAGCACCTATGACAAGGATGTTATGGACTTCAATATCAAGTTCTATGGGTCTTTGGTGTCCTATATCGACAAGACTCCTGCCCTCTATCTGGACTATACTGCCCAGTACGATAGACTCCTTGCAGCCCTCGACGAGGAGCTCTGCAAGGCTGCCGGTGCCGATACCGCCGCTTATAAGGCAGCTCTGGCCGAACTACAGACCGCTGCATTGAAGGCGAGGCAGGAGATCATCGAACTGAATGCAGACTATAATGCCACAGTGATTGCAGGCGACTCTGTAAAAGCTGACAGCCTTATGGCAGAGGCAAAGGCGTTGAATAAAAAGACTCTGAATGCATTCAAGTTTGCCCAGGATGAATTCCTCGGACTGATGTATGAAAGACCGATCATCCCTCATGAAGCTCCTCAGGAAAACATCCAGCTGATGCAAGAAATTATCACCTGCCTAAAGGCCGGGGATGTTGCAAAGGCTGCCGATGAATACGCATGGCAGGTCAATAATATTCTCGAATGGTATTCCATGTACTTCAGTCCTGAGGTAATCGACCAGCTGAATGATATGTTCTGGGGCGAGGATAATCAGGATAACCTGTATTGGGGAACCGGGAAAAACTTCACTCCGGCTAATGTGGAAGAAGCAACCCGTGCTCTCATAGATAAATATGAAGTGGTAAATGGAGATTTCACAGCTGAGATCGCAATTTATGAAAAAGCCATCAAAGAACAGCAGGGGATTTTAAAGAAACAGATCGAGAAAGAGACAACAGGCATGAAGAAACTGTCTGAAATGCTAAATAAGTAAATAAATACGTATAAATAAGGTTCTGCATCATCATGTGCAGAACCTTATTTTTTATTCATTTATTTAAGATTAATTCATCGTCTTAAAAACCTATGGCATCCTATAATACAAAACCGAACAATCTCGGCAGCCATAAGGACAATCCAGGTACGTAGGTGGTGATAATCAAGGTCGGAATCCATGCAAATGCGATATACCACATCGTAGGCTTCATCATCTCATTGATCGGCGCATTTCCGATTCTCGCTCCAAGATATAGGAATGGGGCGGTTGGAGGCGTTACACAGCCCAACCCTAGATTGACACCCATGATCGCGGCAAAGTGAACCGGGTCAACACCCAGCTGCACCACTACAGGTAGCAGGATCGGTGTACAGAGCAGGATGGCGCTGGTATCGTCCATGAGCATACCGATGATGATCAGGAACAGGTTGACGAACAGGATCAGAATAAAGGTATTTTCTGTGACCGACGTCATGACCTCCAAGATCATTTGTGGTACGTTTTCCATAATATAGAGTCTGGAAAGCATCATAACGGACAAGAGCATGATCATAACCACGCCGGCTGTAGTGGCGGCGGTAATCAGCGCACTCTTGAACGTTTCCTTATTCAAGCCTTTGTAGAACCAAATGCCAATCGGGATCGTATAAACTACAGATACGGCTGCCGCTTCCGTCGGTGTCAGGAAGCCGCCGTAAATACCACCAAGGATGATGATCGGCGCCACCATGGCCGGAAGGGCTTTGGTGGTACGTTTCCCAAGAGTTTTTGCATAAACTGCAGGAGGCAGTGGATCCCTGAGTTTAATATCAGTGTTGTTTCGCAGCTGCCAAAAGGTCGTAGCGCTTAATAAAATAACTAGAATAATACCCGGTACTACTGTTGCAAGAAAACATGCCAGGACAGACTGTCCTCCGATAAATGCATATACAATCATATTCAGGCTTGGAGGAATCAAAAGCCCAAGGAGCGAAGCACTGGAGATCAATGCGGCGGATACTCCTCGGGGATAACCTGCCGCTTCCATTCTCGGCAGCATAATGGTACCGATACAGGAAAGGGTTGCAAAACCGCTTCCCGAGATAGAACCAAATAGTGCGCAGGAAATAACCATTACAGCTCCCAGACCGCCTTTGACACGGCCTACAAACATTTCAACCCAGTTAATCAACCCTTCTCCGATTCCACTTTTCTCCATCAGATTTCCTGCCAGAATGAAAAGAGGGATCGCAACCAGGATCAGCGAGCTGACCTTGCTGAAGCCATAAGGTAGGAGGAAGGTATAGTCATATCCGCCTCCAATCACGATGACTAACGAGGAGGCAAAGAAAGCGAAGGGAATCGGAACTCCCAATAATAGCACAACGATTAGTACGATAACTGCAATTGCTACGAGCATACTGTTACACCTCCCTTATGTCATCTAATGACGATCCGATCGGGATCGTCTTAGTGATATACTTGCCGATATATAACTTAACTTCATCATAGAGATATACTGCATTATAAAAAGACGCTACCGTCAACCCAAACAGGAGGGATGACTGGGCTACGGTCATTGGTATTCTCCAGACCGGCGTTTTATTTTCCATGACAATGGTCCATTGGAACAACTGGAGAGCCCATAATAAGAATACGATCCCCAGCACAAGGGTAACTGTATTCCTGATCATAGCTAACGTCGACTTGAAGCGGCCGTCCGGCATCATGACTACAATAACGTCTGCCTTGATGTGACTGTCTTCATAGCTTCCGTAGGCAGTTCCAAACATATAGAGCCAAAAGGCGCAGATAATCAGAATCTCTTCATAGCCAAGGAAATTAATATTCAATTCTCTCGTGATTACCGCTGCAAAGGTGATCAGGGTAACCAGGATGGAAGACAGGACCAGGCCGAATCGCAGAAACTTGCGCAAGGCTCTCCAAAATACGGTATTTTCTAATTTATTCATAAATTGTCTCCTTTCTTGTCATGATTAAATCAAAGGGAAGGTTCTGCCTTCCCTTTGATTTAATTCTAGTCTATGGAGAAGAATACTTTGTTATTGAGTACTTTTACAGTTTGTCAACCTCTGCTCTCATGCCGTCCATCAGCTCCTTGCCAAGAAGCTCTTCCATCTTCGGCCATGATTTTTCACGAACAAATGCAGCATAGGCATCGATTTCTGCCTGCGTAAACTCTACAACCTCAACGCCATAATCATCCACCAGCTTCTGCTTGAATACATCTTCATTTTCTTGTGCAGTATCAAAGCTCTTTAAACTTTGTTCCTGGAATACCGCAATTACGGTCGCAGCATCTTCAGGGGTCAGTTTTTCCAGAGATTTTTCACTGACGACATAGCTGGTTGCTTCAGCATGGATATAATTTACATACATATAATTAATGACCTGTCCGACCCAAGCATAGTTGATATTCGGGGTTCCGCCTACCCATCCATCAACAACCTTGGTCTGAATCGCTGTCGGAACCTCAGCATAAGGAACGGTGATCGGATTAAAGCCCAGATCTTCCTGTGCAACACGGAATGTTGCCATGGCAGGACTTCTGGTCTTTACATTTTTCGTGGTTCCGGGAGTCATCATGTCTTTCGGTTCCGCTACAAAGGCCATCCCGATGAAGCCTTCCAGCACGGTACCAAGGAATTTTACGCCGTTTGCTTCTGTCAATTCACCAACAACACCGGATAAATAGGAGTCCGGAGCATAAAGGATCTTTGCTTCTTCAAAGTTTTTTGCATAATATGGTACATAAGCTGCTCCCAATCTAGCATCCAAAGCATCCGGAATGGTGATCTGACCAAGGTCTATGGTTCCTCTAACGATTTCTTCATAGACGGTCTCATATCCACCCAGCTGGCTGGCTGGGAAGTATTCTACCTCTACTCTTCCTTCTGTACGTTCTTTGACCAGTTCACACGCTTCTTCATTCAGTCCTGTTGCGATATGCTCCAGCGGTGCATCAGAAGCCAATCTTAATGTGATGGGTTCTACAGCAGCATCTCCATTGCCTTCCGGTTCTTCTCCACCGCCTCCACAGCCTGCAAAGCCAGTCAGTATCAAGGATAATGTCAATAAAATTACAATAATTTTCTTTGTTTTCATTCTTTTTCCTCCTCAAACATATTTCTGTTTTCGAATACACAGAAATATTTAAATGATTCCCCGCTCAATCACGAGGTTGCTATTATCTTTCTCCTTTCTCAAAAAAAATATTAGCCATTGATTTAGGCTAATTTTATGACTATTCTGAAAATTAAGCAATACCTATGTGAAATGCTTTAGCTTCTTTTAAAAAAATTTAAGGTTATTCTAAACTAAGCGAGAATAATTTTATGAAGCTTTAGATATCCCTTTCATATTGATCCTTGTATCTTACGATTTTTTCTCTTGTTTTCATATCCGTCTTTATTGCGAGGCTTCCGGCAAGGAAGATGATGCTGTTCATGATCAGCGCGATCACGGCACAATAACTAATACTGAAGTCGGTTAGTGTAGCGGAGAGTATCAGGATAAGGATACCGCTTGCAACACCGCAGGCCGCTGCCTTTCCATTTGATCGATTCCATAACAAAGCACCGACAGTGGGCACAAAAATCTGAGCCGTTCCACTCATGCCGATGGTGCCGGTATAGATGATCATCCCGGGATTATTGAGAAGCAATAGATACGCGAAAGCGGATATGATCAGTACCGCCCATTTTCCGATGGAAACAAGCTTTCGCTCTGAAATGGTCTTATTGATGTATCTCTTGTGAATATCAATTGTATAAATTGCGGCAACCGCGTGAATTTGGGAATTCGCTGTTGAAAGAGCAGCGGAAGCAATCCCGCAGAAGAGAATCGCACACATCACAGCACCTCCGTATTTCTGCAGCATGATCGGTAGAATGGCATCGGCCTGATAGACGTCTGGGATCAGTAAAATCCCTGCACTTCCTGCAAACAGGGTTCCGACGCACTGTATGGCAGTGATGCATATGAGAAGCGGGATGAGATCAAAGGTTTTCTTTTTTTCAGCCGCGTAGAGCCGGATCCACATTTGAGGTCCCATGATCGCCCCGATCGGCACGGTAATGAACATGCTGATCCAAAGCAATGCTCCCGCATCTCCTTTTGGTCCGGGCAGGGTCACGTTTTTCACATCCATTTCGGTGATCGTTCTGAATACATATTCGATCCCCCCCGCTTTGCCGATGAGGAAAAAACCGATAAAGAGCATTGAAATAAATAAGCAGATGCCGTAGAAGATATCAGTCATTGCAACTGCTCTCAGCCCGCCCGCCCATAAGTAGATGATAATGATCAGATAAAAAATGAGTCCGGAAACCCTCCATGGGATCATTCCATTGGATGCAACCTCGATGATATATGCCCCTCCGGACAATTGAATCTGCAGGTATGGAATCGTAAATACGATCATTACTAAGGTAACGATTATGTTCAGCGGTTTATATCCAAAGATATCATGAAAAAAGTCCGTTGGTGTCACATAGCTGTTTTTCTTTCCGTAATACCATATGCGCTTTCCGATCAGCATAAACAGAAGCCCGAATAAGACGTCCCATGCGATGGCGGTCATATAAACCGGTCCCATCTCATAAAAATACCCGCCTGCGCCAAGGAAAGCGAAGGCGCTCATCCATGTGGCATAAACCGTGAAAAAGACCATAATTGTAGGCATTTTCCTGCTTTGCAAAAAAAAGTCTTCCATGGTTGGCACCGACTTATTTCTTGCAATTTCAGCAAAAATAAGCGGAATGAAGGTGAATATAAATACGATCATCAATACGGGGGTTGACGCTACCATAAAATGAACCTTTCCTAGTTTTCTTTTCAATGAACGCTACCTTGCAGCAACGCTGTAAAGATCGATGCGTTCATTATATCATGTAACATGCTTCTGTCTATAACGAAGGCACTTTGAAACCCACAGAGGCAAGAAAAATTTCTACAGTCGATATTTTTCTACGGATGCGTTATAATGAAGTATGCATATCAAACTGCCGTCGAAGGAGGGGGTTTTTTGTATCTTCCAAGTGTGATCATATCCTTTATCATCCTTACGCTTTTGATGTCTTTTGTCTATTTTTATATGTTTGCCCGCAGCCAGGAACGTTATGTCAGATACTGGGGGTTCTGTTGGATTGCGTATTCCCTGAGCTTGCTTTTTCTGATTTTATCGCTCAATATGGATATCATCGTGCTTTTGGAACTCCGTAAAATATTTGATTTGTTGAATATCCTCTTTCTGCTATATGGCGCCTATGCTTTTATGCATGCCCAGATTCCAACCTATTGGAATCGCTTTTCCCTTTACGTCACCATGTGGCTTTTATTGGGTATCTATTATAGTTTTGACCACCTGTCCATCTATCTGCCTGTATCAATGTACCAGATTATCATCACTTCCATGCTAAGCTATATTGTATATAAATACTGGTCCGTACCCACGTTTGAAAAAATTCTCAGCATTGCCGTGTTTCTTCTATGGGGCTTTGGCAAAGCTGCTTTATCAATTTTTGAAGTATATAACCAAGATTTATCGTCTCTGTACCTAATCGAAATCATTTTTTCAAACCTGCTGAATTTTTCTATCTTTGTGATCTATCTTCAGAAGACAAGAGACGAAATCTCCATCGCAGACCGTTTATACCGTATTATAGCAGAAAATGCAACTGACGTTATCTTTTATTATGCGCTAAACCCGAAGCCTGCGTTTACTTATGTATCTCCTTCTGTAGAGACCCTCACCGGGTATCCTCCCGAAGACTTTTATCAGAACCCCAGATTTTATCTGGAAATTTCGGATTCGGAGCATTTTAACGCAATCAAGGCTATCTTTAGTGGGAGTCAGCTAACCGATATGGACAGCACCTTCCTACTTCACCATAAAAACGGGTCCTCATTTTGGGGTGAGTTTAACGTTTCTGTACTGTATGAAGATGAGACACCGGTGGCGGTGGAAGGCATCCTCCGTGATGTTACCCGAATGAAAAATGCCGAGAATCAATTACGCTCGGCTAAGCAATCAAGGGATCTGCTACTTTCATATATTTCCCACGAATTAAAAACACCGATCACTTCGATTCTTGGTTATATCAATGCGCTGAACGACGGAACCATCAGCGCACCTCAGGAAAAGAACGCTGCAATGGAGATCATCTCCACCAAAGCATTGCTACTGGAGCATCTGATCAATGATCTGTTCCAGTTATCAAAACTGGAAAGCAATCAGTTTTCCTTCAATTTCATGCATCTGTCCGCATTGGATCTGTCACAGCAGCTCATCGACAATCATCTGCTGGATATCAAATCAGCCAATATCAAGCCGATTATCGCACTGGATTCCACTGTATTAAAAGAGAAATATGTCATTGCAGATCCCAAACGAATCGATCAGGTCTTCTCCAATATCGTTTTTAATGCCATCAAATATACAGAGTCTAACGATAAAATCAAAATCAAATTTGGGACAGACCAAGGGATGAAAAACTATGAGGTCACCATATCTGACAGCGGCATCGGAATTCCTCAGGAGGATCTGCCCTATATCTTTGACCGCTTCTTCAAGGCACATACCCCGGTGCGTCCCGGAAAAGAACTGGGAACCGGTTTGGGTCTCACGATTTCTAAGGAAATCATCACCGCCCACGGGGGGATGATGTCGGCAAGAAGCAATCTGGGAAAAGGCAGCACCTTTGCCTTCACAATTCCTATCTATTATGATTAAATACGGGTATAATATAGTAGTTACAATCTGATTGAATAAAGGAGTTGAATTATGGCCGGAGAAAAAATATTAATCATCGATGATGAAAAGCCAATCAATGATCTGATCCGATCTTACGTGATGAAAGAAGGTTTTATCCCTTTCTCAGCTTATAACGGGAAGGAAGCCATGGAATTAATCAAGTCAGAAAAACCGGATTTTATTATTCTCGATATTATGCTGCCCGATATTGAAGGGGTTGATTTGTGTCTTGAGATCCGAAAAACGAATAATTCTCCCATCCTTTTTTTAAGCTGCAAATCAGAAGAAATTGATAAAATCATCGCTTTGTCCGTTGGTGGAGACGATTATTTAACCAAGCCCTTCCTTCCGGGAGAACTCATTGCACGGATCAAGGCACATCTCAGAAGGCAAAAATCAACAGGTGCAATGGACGCTTCTCAAGATGAAATTCTTGAGTTTCCTGGCTTAACCGTTAATATGCAGACCCGAGAGGTTTTTTCCGATGGCCAAATAATCAGTCTGACTGCGAAAGAATTTGATATCCTGCAGCTTTTTTTGCAAAACCCTAAGCGGATCTTCACTGCAGATCAAATCTTTGAGTTGATTTGGAAAACAAACAGCCTGGGAGGAGATTCTCGTACAGTTATGGTATATATCAGCACGTTGCGGAAAAAGCTTGAAAAAAATTCGAATAACCCAAAATATTTTATCAGTATTCGTGGCGTCGGCTATAAGTTCAATCATAAGCTCCTTGAAACATGTAATCAGTGATTCCTTCCCCAATTATTTTTCCAAGCATAAAAGATAACGATACATAAGTAAAGCCACCAGAATAACATATATGCATAGATAAACGGAATTCCAAGAACAAATGGATATGCCATTTCCCCAACAAAAAAAATTCCGGGAACTTCCATAGCACATAATCCCAGGATGATCAGCAACCAAATCTTTTTCATTTTACCTGTTATTTTACTTCTCATACAAATGTCCTTTCATGTTTATCGCAAAAGCTTCTGCTCTGCTCTCAACCCCTTCCATCTCCACGAGACTGTCGCTCCGATTGGCCATTTCCATCATAGCAAAACGGCTCGGAAGGATAAAGGTCTTGTTCATATTGAGTCCGCTGATCAATTGCTGGGCTACAATGTCGCCTCCGCTATAACCGGATACAATAATGCTGAAAAGATACTTATCATAAAACTTTGTCATTTTAAGCAATGCAGTCAAACGGTTGATAAAGGCCGCAAGATTTGCGCTGATCGCATCGTTGTAGTTCGGACAGACCATTACGAGTGCATCACACTCCATAATTGCAGGGAATACCTGTTCGACGATCACCCCACCGTAAATGCAGGTGCCGGTCTCCCCAAAATGCCGGCAGGTAGTATATGGACAGCCGATGCAGTCCATAACGGTGCCGTTTCTAAGGGAAATTTCTGTAATTTCACTGCCCGGAAGGTGCTTTTGGACCATTCTCCATAAAGCCAAGGTGTTTGATTTTTGATAATTGCTGGCATGCAAAACCAATATCTTAGGATGCTTCTTTTTCGGAGGGTTGAACTCAATAATCTGATTTACGAGGGTTTTGCCCGAATGCATATATGCCTGTAAGCTATCCACATCCATTCTGGAAGCGGCAACGGTATAGTTTACCAATGATTTTGTCCCTTCCACCAACGGCTTCCCGGGAAAGGTGCATCCGGAAAGATTTGCGCTGAAGGCAAGCTCTCTGCCCACCGATTTGGTAAAGAGCTCACTTTGTCCATCTATTATGATACAGCCCACACTGCCCTCAAAACAGGTTCGGTCCAGTCTGGTTTTCTTCAGCATCCCGTATAATTCAAGATTGATGCCGGATTCTCCCAGCGCGATGGCAAACAATATCCTTTTATTTTTTAAATCCTTAAACTCTTCCACAGTCGAAACCATTTCATAGGAATACCCGTCAAGACTGCTTTCCAGTATCCCGCTCAGTCGTTTCGTTTTATTCGGTTCCCTGCAATGGGGTCTCACAACAATAAGATCAGACATCCGCTTCCCTCCCGATTTTCTCCAATTCTTGATAAGCATGCTCGATTCTGCGGAATAAAGCCTCAGGAAGTGGTAACGCTTCCAATTCAACACCGGTTTCCAGCATACGGTTTCTGGCCCCCAAGAAAACGCCACCCAGCCAGATTGAGCTGTAATGCCATTCCCCGCGCATTGTCAGCAGCAGCGAAATAGCTCCCGAGGAAAGTGCCGGTGCAATATAGGGTTTATACCCGAGCTCTCTCGTCCTTAAATTTGCTTCTACCGTTAATTTTGTCAGTTCTCTCGACAATGTGTCATCATAATTATCTATACTGTTTGCAATCACCAAGTCCTTGCCATGGGGCCCAAATGCCCTCCCCTCCGTCAGGAATGAGCTGTATTTTAATTCCCGCTTTGCATAGTATGCTGCTCTGCTGTTCATGACGCCCAATCCGTAGCCCTGAATCTGACTTGGTTTTAGTCCGTTGTTGTCGAAAAGGCCTGCTTCATTGGTATTGCTTTCCCGATATGCGACTTTGCAAAGAGGATCTACAGGATCGGATACGACCGCAAACAAACCCTGAAATCCCGCTACCCTTGCCATACGAGCATATTCCTTCATTATAGTTTTATTCGCCTCAAACTGTACCATTCTCACATCAGAAAATTCCGCACCCACCGCAGGCACTGCCTTGGAGGCGCAAAAAACAAAGACATCACAATCAAATAGCGTATCCCTATCAATGATCTCCACTTCAGGCAAGCGGTCATATTCCCATGGATATGCCGTTTGATTCATCTCATATTCATACCGTTGCGCCGTATTCCCGCTACTGTTGATTCCGATTTCTGAGATCACGTCACCCCCTAATAACTTGAAACCGGTTAGGAGGGCGCCTCCCACATCGCCAAGTCCTAGGATATGTACCCGCTTTTTCTTTTGTATCGCAAAAGGGGCTTGACCGTAATCCATAACCGCACTGGATTGGTCTTTGACCAAATCTTCTAAGTAATACATCTTCCGTACCCCTCCTTTATTAAATCAGATTTTTCAAGCGCATCAGTGTTTCGATATCGTTGGCGATATAAACAGACGGCGCCAGATTCGGTTCATAGCTCATATGGCTCCCCTTATCCGGATATCTTGGTGAAATCAGCGCTTCACCCAGTCTGTTCAGGGTTAGTTTTCTTTCGTATACAGTCTCATACTCCTCCTCAAGTACGGAAAGGATACTCCTTGTATTTTCCAGACAAGTCATGGAGAAATCATAAAGCGCTGACTTTGGTACATTCTTTAAGAAATTTGGAGCAACATAGGGCAGGATCAAATTGATCGAAGAGAAGAACCCATCCTCCGTGCCGTTCTCACGACTTACGCTGTCTCCTCCAATAAATGGATACATATTTGATTCCACAAACCAGGAATGCAAATTCGGAATAAAGTAAACACTTTCCACCGTTCTTCCCTGAAGTGTCATTAACTCTTTCCCCCTGCCGGACAAGATCCCAACGATGATCTTGCTCACATCGATCTTTTCCTGTTTGAAAAGAGGATCTAATTCCTTCATCCTATATCCTTTATGCAGCAAATCATCTACAAGGATCACAGGCCTGCGGAATGATTTTATGGTTCTGATCTGATTAATCAACGGTGAGTAGTGTGGAAACTCAGCAATTTGGAACCGGTTGATGGTGGGATCAAATCTCTTTTCAGTATGAAGTGATTTGGTGACCGTGTTCGGCACAGCCATCCCATGCAACATCTTTCCAAAGGGCACGCACATCGATTCCCCCAGCGCTCTGTTCATGTGCGGTTCCTTAGGGACATGATTTTCCGCTGTAATCCTTTCCATGATCCGGTGATACATCATATCCGCATCAAAGGATAGAATTAATTGGCCCGGATACATCCTAGTCAAGGAAGACTGCAGCCTTTTATGCGCCTCTTCGATGGCGTTCTGGACCTTCTCCCTTCGATGGAAAGGCTCCTTCACCGTCGGCTCAATATCGCAGAACAGCGTTACCGGGGATTTTAAGCTCACCCCATAGATGGTTTCTTCACCGCCCTTCTCAAGAACGGGTTGGAAGCCCTGCCGTTTTAGAAGTGCAATCATTTCCTTGTCAATAGGTTCTAAATCATTGTGATAAATCCCATAGGTAAAATCATTCTGCAAACAAAATACAAGTGCTTCCGTCAAGGCAAGCTGATCGAGATTTCTGATTGAGGTTTCGGCGGAGAATACGATGCCGCTGAGGACAATGGTTTTTTCATTGGCCAACTCTGCCATACCGGCTTCATGTAAGGTCACCAGAGCTACCGGGATCTTCTTTTTTTCTCCATCTCTGATTATCACCCCATTGACCCCTGGCTTCGCCAGGTAGTGTTTGGTCTTATGCTGATTCAACCGATTCTTTAACAACGTTTCGGATAATTCTCCGATCAAGTTTTTGTCGAAGCTCTTCACAAATTCAAATTGAATCCCTTTGGTGCCGTATATGTTTTTATACTGCGGTTCTCTCAAATAGATACTATGATCATAGATATAGCTTTGAACCAGAGGGTCAATCAAGTTTGCAATATCTCTGTTAAAGTCAATGTTGTCTCTGATCCTTGTGGAACTGATCTCTTCCATATACGGCGGCAATGCAAGCTGGATCACATCGCCTGATATTGTTGGTCTCTCCCGGGTTTCCGAGGGTTTCATTCCATCCGGATGATCCATCTCACTGCCGTTTCTCTGGAATATGATGTGAGGAAAGCTATGAATAGAATGTTCCGACTGGGGAGCCTGATAAGCAGAAGCCTTATCAATCACGTCGCTGCCGACCACAATCGCTACCTCACGGTGAGGGAAGAGAGTTTTCAAATTCTTCAGATCATCGGGATTCCCGAGGTTGACCGGTATGCTATCAGGAAAGAGGTAGACATTCATCTCATCCGCTACTGACATATTGAGCAGCTTTCTTCGAATCATTTTCGGCTGGGTCCTCTTCGACCAGGAGAACTCATCGATAGCCAGATAAACCTCATAACCAAGTTTCTTGATCTCCATGACGACCCCTTTATGTCCCAGGGAAAACGGATCAAAGGTCCCCGGGAAAAATGCGATCTTTTCCATAACCGGAAACAAGTAATCTTTATGCAGAAATAAAAAATCCGACAGAAACCGATAGATATGATTAAGGGATGCAGCACTGTTGAAAAACGACAGCTCTGTTTCCTTATGATCCGAGATCAAGACAAGCAGCTTCTTATAGATCAGTTCAAAGATGATCTGCTTCTCCTCAAGGGTTAGTTTTGCAGTACCGAAAAAGTACTGTCCGATTACCAGCAGCGCTTCTTGATTTATGACATCATGATAATTAGACAAACCTTTCAGAATGAGTCCCAATACGGTTTCTCTCCGTTTCTGATAAACGGACGGGTCCTCCTGGAATCGTTCCATGTAGGATGGGTAGTTTTCCAGCATAATGCCGAGTGTGTTTAAAGTAACGGAGCTCACCCTGTCGTTTGTACTATCCAGAAGCTTTTTATAGTCAAGGATGAGCTCATCCAGCTCATTTGGGTGAAGATGTAAAGCAAGCACACCCAGATATTCAGGAATGTACTTGGAAAATTCGTACTCGCCGATCTCAAGACCCTTACTGAGTTCCACGGCCACCTCATTTCTTTCCGACAAGGTCAGCAGCGGAATGATTGAAAGCAAGGCCTGGCCGGCCCTATGTCGCACAGCTACCCGTTCACTCACCTTGATTAGGTTGGAAAAATGCGCAGCAACCTGAAGAATTTGACGAGTAGCCCCACAGCGGATATGAGATAGCAGAAGCTCAATATTCACTGCCTTTAGAACCCAGGGAGTCGCTGCCTTCAAATTTTCCAGAAAAATTTCCGAAACCGCTGTGGGGTCCTGATAAAGACATTCCGTTAGGTTACCCACCTGATTTGCTGAAAACCCCAGATGATTATTTATTTCATGTTTTAAATATTGAATGCCTATAACCTCATTCGAATCGATCTGATTCATACAATCCTTAATCCAAGATGCAATTTCCTCACGATTGTCGCCAGCTTCCGCCAGATGTTCCATGAAACGAAGTGCAGCAATTTGCACCTCAAGGGAGTTTCTTTGCGCGAGACATCTAGTAAATTCCATCAGCATGCCCTTGTCATCCTCGGTGCACATAGTCAGCGGAAGGGCAAGTATTGAATCCAACAAAATAAATGCGGTTGAATCGCTGTACTTCACGGTATGGTAATATCGGAGAAAGGACTCCAGATACTTCCGCATCTCTTCTTTCTTGCACCGCTCCAAGGCCGAGCTTATCACGAATTTCAGCGTATACCCCAACCATCTTCTATGCTGCTCCGTCACCTTATGATCCGGTGAGATAATGATGTTTAGATAGTAATCCCAAAGCCCAAGGCTTGTTATTTCATCTGCTTCTCTTTGTACCCCCTCCGGCAGCTCTTTTCTGTATTCTTCATCGATGTGAACGATGATATTTCCGATCAAATCCGCACTCTGTCTCCTGATATCCCCTTCTCTGTGCATGAGAAGCTCATAAAGGAAGTTTATGGTAACGATCTTCTGCTTCTTTGTCATATAGGTAAAATATTCCCCAAAGATGTTGATGTACGCCCTGATATTCTTCCAATTCTTTTCACTTCTTGCCGCCTCCATGATATCCCCGAAGGCAGCTTGGCTGTTTAACTTATGCATCACGTGGATATTATGCTGGATAGCCAGGTGCTTGAGACTTCTAACTGCTTCCTCGGAATGGTACAGGACTGCATCCCCCCGCTCCGGCGTCTGTATTGTGCTGGTCGATAAATCCGTGTTGATCCCCAGACTTATCATGAACTCCTCAAAATCCTTCAATTTGTTGTAAACCTTGATATAGCGATCTTTCTTTGCCTCATCCACATCATCCAGCTTATTGAGTATCACATCGAAGGCTTCCTTTAAATCATAGAATTTTATCGATTCCTTTCCTTCCGGATCCTTCCAGCTTTTTACCCTGAAATCTGCATAGATTAAAACCAACGATTCCACAGAAAGGTTTTCCAACTCCAGATCCCAGGTGGAATGATTTGTCGCAATATGACCGATGGTTGGCATCCGGTTTCTTTTAAAATATTTGTCAGTATAATAGTAGTGAAGATAAGGGAGTCGTTTGATTTCCTTCGGCTTGCAGCCATATTTTCCGATATCATGTCCAATCGCCGCACCGGAAACAAGCGCGATATCTATGGGAGTATCTACATTCAGAAGCTGCCTGCTCACATGCATGGCAATATAATGGACGCCGCAAATATGGGACAGCGTCTTGTGTCTCGTAATTTCCGAACCAATTCTCATAAACTCATAAAGGTAGTTTTCTCGGAAGAGTTTCAGCAGTCTGAAGTATTCTTCTGCAGCGTCTGTCTTTTTTGTTTCATCCGCATTTAGGAACTGCATATGGATTTTCGGCTGAAAGCCTTTGTTTCGCCTTTCAAAGCACAGAAATATTCTCAAAACCTCCAGATAGAAACGTCTCCCTGCTTCTTCGGGGGGCGGAATCTTTCCCTCCGTGTTATCAGGAAACATCTGTTCAAGGGTATGTTCGAATATGGAAGGAAGCCATCCAGCCTTAGGTTCGGCGGATAGTAAATGTAAGGCATGTTCACAAACCTTTAATACATCACGGCAACTAATTTTATCTTTCTCTATAATAAATCTTATATTCTCTTTCCAATTTTCCTCTCGGAGCAGCTCACCCATGGTTTTTTTAGAAAGCTTTATCGTCTTCAGGAATTGCTTATCAGTCAAATGGTTGATCAGGTCACTATAAACCTCTTGTATGATCTTTTCCTGCATAATATCCTCCATTAACGCTTAACAACTCATTTTAATCCACTATGATCTTACCCCTATTATGCAATCTTTCATCACGATTTACAAACTATTCTGTTAACTTATTTCCATAAAAATAGAAATTTTAAAAATCCACAAATTATTTTTTTAAAAAATCCCTGTGTTTCTTCCGCAGTATTTTACATTAAATGTAAGCCTTTTATCTTATATCTTCTGATTTTTGCCGGTTATGTTTTTCGGCCAAAAGCCTGAAAGCCTTTATTTTCTTAATTTCAAGTCCATACACAGCTTACCCGCCAATCATGTATACATAATACGTTATTCTTCGGTTTCCATTCCTATTTACAGCAAATTACAGTTCGGAATTGTCGCAAGATTTAAACTTAATTTCGCCGTGTTGACAAGTAATTTGGGTTAGAATATCATGTAATCAATGAATTCAACAATAGAATTCACTGCATATAGCCCAGCTGGCAAAATTCTGCTTAAAAACGATTCCTATTGACGTAGCGAATCTTTTAAGGCAAATAACCGCTATCACAAAATATTATTGTAGAATGGACAGGAATGCGTTCCGTCCTTACATATTTGGGAGGTTTAATTTATGAAGCAGGTAGGATACAATCCTTATGTAGCAGCCCAGACACAGTTTGACCATGTCGCAAATATCATTGATTTAGAACCGGCAGTTCGCCAATTATTACGTCAGCCCAGCCGTGAAGTGCAATTTACGATTCCTGTGAAAATGGATGACGGCACGACAAAAGTATTCAACGGCTTTAGAATCCAACATAATACAGCACGCGGTCCGGCAAAGGGAGGGATCCGTTTTCATCCTCAGGAAACAGCAGATACCGTCAGAGCTTTATCGATGTGGATGACCTGGAAATGTGCGGTTGTCGACATTCCATTAGGCGGCGGCAAAGGCGGCGTTATCTGTGACCCTCATAATCTATCGAAGGGAGAACAGGAACGGTTATGCAGAGGATACGTCAGACAGATCGCAGATCTAATCGGACCGGTTACGGATGTTCCCGCCCCAGACGTAATGACAAATGGTCAACATATGCTATGGATGCTGGATGAGTACGAGACAATTACCAGAGGCCATTATCCCGGAGCAATCACCGGTAAGCCCGTAGGCATGGGCGGGTCCCTTGGACGTACGGAAGCAACGGGCTATGGTGTGATCTATTCTCTTCGGGAATCGCTGATGGGATTGGATATCGACATCACAAAGACCACTGCAAGCTTCCAGGGCTTTGGGAATGTTGCAGAGTATGCTGCGCGGCTCTATACACAGATGGGCGGCAAGGTGATTGCAATATCCAGCTGGGATCAGCACGACAGTAAATCCTATACATTCCGCAATAAGAATGGACTTGATATAGAAAAGATGGTATCCATTAAAGACTCATTTGGAACGATCAATAAGAAAAAGGCTCAGGAAATAGGCTGTGAATTACTGAAGGGTGATGAATGGATCGCACAGGACGTGGATATTCTTCTTCCATGTGCATTGGAAAATCAAATCACGGTAGACTCCTTTACGAAAATCAGCAAAACAGTTAAAGTAATCTGTGAGGGAGCAAACGGCCCAACAGCTCCGGATTGTGACATACTGATCAAGGAAAGAAACATTTTCCTGGTTCCAGACTTTCTGGCGAATGCCGGGGGTGTAACCTGCAGCTATTTTGAGCAGGTACAGTGCAACAACAACTATTTCTGGACAAAGGAAGAGGTTTTAGAAAAGCTTGACTCCAAGATGACATCCGCATTTCAGGCAGTCTTCAAGCTTGCACGAGAGAAAAAGCTGTATATGCGTGAAGCCGCTTATATTATAGCGATCAATCGTGTTGCGGACGCCGTAAAACTTCGCGGCTGGGTTTAGGAACATCCCATTGTCCGGGAATTTGCTGAGGCCAGGAGGATTAAAATGTTAAATGAATTACATGATATTTCTGTTCATATACTGAAAGAACGTGCGAAAGAACTCGAGAGCCTCTACAAGGTCGATGAGGCCTTAAGCAATGATTCCCTGCCTAAAATCATGACGGAAATCTGCAGATCGCTTCCGAAGGGATTTTGCAATGTGCATGCTTGCTCAGTCATCATTTCTCTGGATGGGAAAATCCATTCCGCCAAACCGATTCCGACGAACAGCATCAGTGAGATTCAGTCTGATATCGTCGTCAACGGTAGGCTCAGAGGTTATATTAAAGCAATCTATACCGACGACCCATTGTATATGGGTCTTACCTCCTTTATGAAGGAGGAGGAAAAGCTTTTGGCTACCGTAGCAAATAAGATATCCAACCGGATTTTCTCCTTTGAATACGAGCCGACCGGATCAAGGAGTAACTGGGAAGCAATCCTGCTTTTCCTGCAAAATACCGACCGCCCGATGCTTCTTTATGTCTGTGAAAAGATGTTTACCTTGCTTGCCAAAAACGACAGGTCACATATTAAGGATATTTTTAATAAAATGAACTGGTCGAATTTTGATTATCAGGGAGAGATCAATTTTTCTAATCATGACATGCCGGCAGTAGATGTGATCCTTCTGAGCACCTATGTCTTTGAAGCAGCAAAAGCTTGCCTTGAGGATGCGCAAATATTTGATTACATCAGTCTGTGGATCTATCAGGGAAAATCCTACAAGCTGATCAAGCTGGTGGACAGAAAAGACTCTGATGTGAAGGATGTTTCCAATGCTCTGGCAAATTATCTGCAAGCGGTCCAGTCCAATGAAAGATCCAGCAAATCGACAAAACGATGGCTGATCGTAGAGCTGATACGAAGATTTTTAACCGATAATTCAAAGCTGATCGAAACCGCGAGAAAGTATCTGTCAGTTGAAGATTTTTGCGAACTGTTGGATGTCCTGATCTGCTCACCGAAAAGCACCGGTAAGATCGGTGGAAAAGCCACTGGTTTCTTTCTGGCAAATAAAATCATTCAGTCCAATCTGGCGGATAAGCCGGAATTCAACAATTTAAAAATGGTGAAAACCTGGTACATCTCAGCAGAAGAGCTGGAAAACGTTCTGCACGATAATAACCTTGATGAATTGAATGAACACAAATACCGTGATATTTTGGAAATCCGCATCAGCTACCCCAAAATCGTGCATTCTCTCAAGAATTCCCATCTGTCACCTTATGTGCTGGCAGAACTGAATCATATTCTCAACCAATGTGTGGACAAACCCTTGATCATCCGATCCTCCAGCTTGCTGGAGGATCAGAGGAACACCGCATTTTCCGGGAAATATAAAAGCTTATTCGTAACAAATACCGGCACCAGAGCAGAACGCCTCAAATCCCTCGTGGACAGCGTTCTAGAGGTTTACTCCTCCATGTTTAGCCCTGACTCCATACAGTATCGTAAAGAACACGATTTGCTGGATTATTCAGAGCAAATGGGAATCATGATCCAGGAGGTGGTGGGGCACCGAATCGGACCTTACTACTTCCCCCTCTTTGCCGGGGTAGGTTTCAGCAACAATGAGTTTCGCTGGTCTCCACGTATCCAGCGGGAGGATGGTCTGCTGCGCTTGGTGATTGGTCTTGGGACCCGCGCAGTCGATAGAGTAGGAGATGATTTTCCCATTTTAATATCACCGGGACAGCCGAAGCTTCGCGTCAATCAAGTGCCTCAGGAAATGCAGAAATACTCTCCTCAGATGATGGATGTTCTGGATATGGAAAATGATCGATTCGTGACCGTTTCCATTGCAGATATCATCAGGGAATATGGCAGTGAAATCCTTGGATTGAATCAGGTGGCTTCTGTTCTGAAGGATGATTGTATCATGGAATACAATCGATTCAGCACCGATTCCGAAAATGAAGAAGCCATCATCACCTTCGATGGATTGATCGACAAGACCCCGATCGTCTCACAGCTTCAGACGATCATGTCACTTTTGGTTGAAAAGCTGGGCTGCCCTGTCGATATCGAATTTGCATGTGATGGAGAATACTTCTACATCCTTCAGTGCAGACCTCAGAGCAAAGGTAGTGACAATCTGCCTGTCGCCATTCCTACGAATATTTCGGGACAGAATACCGTCTTCACCGCAAATAAGTATATCTCCAACGGAAAGGTTACGGGTATTAAAACCGTGGTCTACGTAGATCCTGAAGAATACGGGAAGCTGGAAAACCATCAGGATTTAGTTAGGGTCGGAAGTGCTGTGAGCGAGCTGAACCGGATTTTATATAGAAGAAGCTTTATTCTGATGGGTCCCGGTCGCTGGGGAAGTCGAGGCGATATCAAGCTAGGCGTTCAAGTAACCTATTCGGACATCAACAATACCTCCATGCTCATTGAAATCGCACAGAAAAAATCAAGATACCAGCCTGAGCTATCCTTTGGCACACACTTCTTTCAGGATCTTGTAGAGGCGAATATCAAATATCTACCTCTCTATCCGGAAGACAGCGAGGTTACATTCAGTAAAAATTTCTTTCTCAAAAATACGAATTCACTGGAGGCGCTCTTGCCTGCCTATGCTGATCTAGCTGATGTGATAAAGGTAATCAATATCTCGGAGAACTATTTCAGAAAAGAACTGGTTATCCTGATGAACGCTGATCTGGAAAAAGGCATTGCCTATTTAGAACGGCCAGTTAAGCCGGATAAGAAGCATACCGTAGCCTTTATGGACGAACAGCAACTTCAGGCTGATCCAAAAGACAGTGACGGCTGGAAATGGCGACATTATATGGCGGAGAAGATCGCTTTCAAGCTAGATCTGGAGGCCTATTCCATCAAAGGGATTTACCTCTTTGGAAGCACCTGCAGCTGCACAGCAAGGCTGAACAGCGATATCGATCTGCTGATTCACTTCGACGGCACCGAAATACAAAAGCAGGAGCTTACTGTCCTGCTGAAGGGCTGGAGTTTGGCTCTATCAGAGATCAACTATTTGAAGACGGGATATCAATCTGATGGTCTTCTTGATATCCATTATGTAACAGACCGAGATATAGAAAACAAAGACTCCTATGCGACGAAAATTAATTCCGTTTACGATCCTGCGCTACCCTTAAGATTAAGAGAAGAGTAATTCAAACGAAATTGACAAGCAGCCCCTTCAGAACGGTAAGCCGTTATGGTGGGGCTGTTTTCATATTCAGAATATTCGAAAGAGTAAATTTCATTCCTGTTTTTATGCAATTTCGATGATATCCCGAAAATTAGTTCTATATTTTACATATATTTACACCCTAAAAAGGTGCTTGGATGTGCACATGTAATTTTATGGGATTTGTTATTGCTTTCGAAATGCAGGTCATCTTTGTTCATTTTTCAATATTTTACGTTTTATGTAACCAAATTGACCACATTATTCAGTGGGAAGTATACAGAATTTCCCTCAAAAATACTGAAACTCAGCCGTTTTCAGAATATTACAACTTTGCAAAATTAAATGTTTTTCACTTGATTATTGTTGACTACTTTTTTGGGGTATGATAATGTATGGATAGAAGAAAACTTACTTTTTATTACAATTTCTAAATTAATAAATAAGAAAGAGGAGAAAAAAATGTCAGTAAATATTCAGAAGTATTTAGATGAAGTTAAGAAAAGAAATCCTGGAGAAGCTGAATTCCATCAGGCAGTTGAAGAAGTTTTGGAATCCATCGCTCCCGTACTGGAAAAGTACCCTCAATATGTAGAGTCCGGAATAGTTGAAAGATTCCTTGAGCCGGAAAGACAGATCATGTTCAGAGTTCCTTGGGTAGACGACAATGGTAAAGTACAGGTTAACAGAGGATTCAGAGTACAGTTCAACAGTGCGATCGGACCTTACAAAGGCGGCCTCCGTTTCCATCCTTCCGTATATCTTGGAATCATTAAGTTCTTAGGTTTTGAACAGATTTTGAAGAACTCCCTCACCACCCTTCCAATCGGCGGTGGTAAAGGCGGATGCGATTTTGATCCAAAAGGCAAATCCGACGCTGAAGTTATGAGATTCTGCCAGAGCTTTATGACAGAGCTTTGCAAGTATATCGGACCTAACACAGACGTTCCTGCAGGAGACATCGGTGTAGGCGGAAGAGAAATCGGCTTCATGTATGGACAGTACAGAAGAATTCAGAATGAGTTCACTGGCGTTCTTACCGGAAAAGGAATTGGCTGGGGCGGATCATTGGCAAGAACACAGGCAACCGGTTACGGACTTGTTTATTACACAAGAGAAATGCTGAAGGCAAACGGAAAGAGCTTCAAGGATCAGAGAGTTGTTATCTCCGGTTCCGGAAATGTTGCAATCTATGCTTGCGAAAAGGCTCAGTCCTATGGTGCTAACGTAATCGTAGTATCTGATTCCAATGGTTATATCATCGATGAAGATGGAATCAAGCTGGAAACAGTACAGAGAATCAAAGAAGTTGAAAGAGGAAGAATCAGCGATTATGTAAAGGATCATCCAACTGCAAAATATGTTCCGGGTCTTGATGTATGGAGCGTAAAATGCGACATCGCTCTTCCTTGCGCAACCCAGAATGATATCAACGAAGATTCCGCTAAGAAATTAGTTGCGAATGGCTGCTATGCAGTTGGCGAAGGCGCTAACATGCCTTGCACAAACGAAGCTGTGAAATACTTCTTATCCAAGGGCGTTCATGTTGGACCTGCAAAGGCTGCCAATGCCGGCGGAGTTGCAACTTCCGCTCTTGAAATGTCACAGAACAGCATGAGACTGGAATGGACATTTGAAGAAGTTGATTCCAAGCTTGATGCGATCATGACTAGCATTTTCGAAGCTTGCGACACTGCTTCCAAAGAATTCGGTATGCCTGGCAACTATGTTGCCGGTGCGAATATTGCGGGCTTCCTGAAGGTTGCAAAAGCAATGTATGCCCAGGGAGTTATCTAAGCGATAAATCCTAACAACAACGAAGATAAAATAGTAGGACAGGAATGAAAATTCCTGTCCTTTCATTATTAGTATTTAAATGTACAGGGTAAATGGGTATTCTCATAGAAAACCGTGAAACTTATTACCGACTTTATGCGTAGCATCTTAAAGGAGGCGGTTTTCAAGAGAATACCCACGTCACTTTAAAAGCTAAGTCCGTCATTCTTGATATCAATGATGATGTTTTCTCCGTCGTGGACTTCTCCCTTTATGATCTTTGCCGCGATTTCCGTTTCAATATGCTTTTGCAGATATCTCTTGACCGGCCTTGCTCCATATATTGGAGAATATGCCTCATCTGCAATATATCTTTTGGTAGAATCCGTCAGGATTACGGTAATGCCTCTTTCCCGGAGTTTTCCCTGAATGTGAACCATGGAGATATCGATGATTTTCATGATCTGTGCTTCTGTCAGCGGAGAGAAGACGACTACATCGTCGATACGGTTCAGGAATTCGGGTCTAAAGTGGCGCTTCATTTCATTTTCCACCGTCTCTTTCACTTCCTCAGAAATCGTGCCGTCCTGCGAAATATTCTCAATCAGGTATGGGCTGCCGATATTAGATGTCATTATGACGATAGCATTTTTAAAGTCAACGGTTCTACCCTGGTTATCGGTCAGTCTTCCGTCGTCCAGAAGCTGAAGCAGAATGTTGAATACATCGGGATGGGCTTTCTCGATTTCGTCAAAGAGGATGACGCTGTACGGTCTTCTGCGCACCGCTTCGGTGAGCTGCCCCCCCTCATCATAGCCAACATATCCCGGAGGTGCGCCCACAAGTCTTGAAACAGAATGCTTCTCCATATACTCGGACATATCGATGCGAATCATGTTCTTCTCCGTGTCGAAAAGCGCTTCCGACAGCGCTTTGGCAAGCTCTGTCTTTCCGACACCCGTCGGACCAAGAAAGATAAAGGATCCAATGGGTCGATTCACATCCTTCAAGCCCGCTCTCGCCCTTAAAACTGCCTCTGAGACGGCGATTACCGCGTCATCCTGCCCGATTACCCTCTGATGGAGCACTTCTCCAAGACGAAGCAGTTTTTCCTTTTCTGCTTCTATCAATCTGCTTACTGGAATCCCTGTCCATTTGGAAACCACCTCGGCAATTTCTTCCTCAGTAACCTCCTCCTTCAGAAGCCTTTTTTCCTTTGCTTCCACATTGCGCTCCATCTCCGAGTCCAATTTTTTTTCCAGTTCCGGCAGCGTTCCGTACTTCAATTTTGCTAATAGTTCCAGATCGTATTTTCTCTCCGCCTCTTCTATTTGAAGCTTGATTTCCTCAATCTGCTGCTTCGTTCCTTTTAAATCCGTTATGGCTTTCTTTTCATTCTCCCACTGTGCTCTCATGGCAGAATTCTGTTCCTTCAGCTCGGAAAGCTCCTTCTCAATATTGGCCAGCCTTGTTTTTGAGCTGCTGTCCGTTTCCTTGCCCAATGCCTGCTTTTCAATTTCAAGCTGCATGATCTTTCTTGCGATCTCATCGAGCTCGGCAGGCATGCTGTCGATCTCGGTACGGATCTTTGAAGCCGCTTCGTCCATAAGGTCGATGGCTTTATCGGGCAGAAATCGGTCACTGATATATCGTTCCGACAGGGTTGCGCATGCAATCAGAGCATTGTCGGTGATTCTAACACCGTGATGAATCTCAAATCGTTCCTTGAGGCCTCTCAGTATGGAGATGGTGTCCTCTACCGTTGGTTGTTCCACGAGAATCTTCTGGAATCTTCGCTCCAGTGCCGCATCCTTTTCGATGTTCTTTCTGTATTCATCCAGTGTGGTTGCTCCGATACAGTGAAGTTCTCCTCTGGCCAGCTTTGGCTTCAGCAGATTTCCCGCGTCCATGGAACCTTCCGCTTTTCCGGCTCCGACGATGTTATGAATTTCGTCGATGAACAGAATAATTCTTCCTTCAGACTTCTCGATTTCATTGAGTACTGATTTCAGCCTTTCCTCAAACTCTCCCCTGAATTTTGCGCCTGCAATGAGAGATCCCATATCGAGGGCATAGATTGTCTTATCCTTCAGTCCTTCCGGTACATCACCATTTAAAATTCTCTGGGCAAGCCCTTCCACCACGGCGGTCTTTCCAACACCCGGCTCTCCGATGAGTACTGGATTATTCTTGGTTCTTCTGGACAAAATTTGTATCGTGTGGCGGATTTCCGCATCTCTACCGATGACAGGATCCAACTTGCCCTCTCTGGCCAGCTGGACCAGATCCCGCCCATACTTGTTCAGTGCATCATAATTATCCTCCGGATTCTGATTTGTGATCCTTTGGTTTCCTCTCACCTTGGATAGTGCCTGTAAAAACCCGTCTTTGGTGATCGTATGCTTTCTGAAGATCCTGCTGGATGGCGTATTCTTTTCCTCCAGCAACGCCATATAAATATGTTCTACACTGACATATTCATCCTTGAAATCTGATGCAATCTTTTCTGCGTTGATCAATAACTGATTTAAGCGCCTCGAGGAATACATATTGTCGTTTCCACCCTGGACCTTAGGCAACCGTTCCATCTCAACCTGGAGCTCTCCGACGATTTCCCCTTTATTGATGCCTAGAAAGCTGACTAGCTTTGGAATTAGCCCATCCTGCTGGAGCATCAACGCCAGATGCAGATGCTCTCCATCCAACTGCTGATGCCCCTCCTGCACGCCTATATTCTGACAGTCCATTACTGCAGATTGTGCATTTTGTGTGAACTTTTCAAAATTCATAGAATCACCCCCTCGTTATTTCATAGTTATACTTATATTATATACCACGACGAAAAAGAAATAAACAAAAAAATTGGCACTCTCATATCGAGAGTGCTAACACAGTTTCAGCTAGAAAAAAAGATTCAAAATGATGTTATTCACAAAAGTCACAGCCGGCACCAGGATTTTTCCCGTTACATTAAATATGATCAGTATAAGCAGAATCATAAAGCCCTTGTCATAAATCTGGTAATACCAATCCTTTTCCCTCAAATTGAATACCTCGGTTATGATGCCGAAGCCGTCCAGCGGCGGTATCGGAAGCAAATTAAAGATCATCAAAACGATATTGATGGAAATGACTGCCAAAAGCATTTCAATGACGATATCTCCCATAGCGGAGCTCATAAAAACATACTGATACGTAATCAGGAGCCGTAAAATGCCAGCGAACGCAATGGCCAGCAGGAGATTCGTCGTCACCCCGGCCAAATCGACGATGATGCTGTCACGTCTTATATGCTTGAAGTTCCTCGAATCAACTTCTACGGGTTTCCCCCATCCAAAGCCGATAAAAAATAGGGCTATTAATCCAAAAAAATCAACATGGGCGACGGGGTTTATTGTGACTCTGCCCTGAAGCCTTGGTGTTTTGTCACCTAGCCGGTCTGCTGCAAAGGCATGGGCGAATTCATGAAAGGATAATCCGATCATAATTGCAGGCAATAGGATCACCTTATCCATGACCCAGTCTATTGGACTCATTCCCTGATTACGGCTAAATGACTGGTAAGCCATGTATGCGATCAGCAGGACCGCAACGGGGTTATTTTTTATAAATCTCAATCCTTATTCTCCTTTTGCTCGTTCATGCTCTTCCCATGAATGTAGTTGATGAACTGTCTGGCTGCCCTCCCGGAACGCCCCTTCTGTCGGATATCCCACCTGAGCGCCTCTTCGATCAGAACGCTTTCGTCGATCTTTAACTTTTCCCGTTCTGCGATTCCCCTTACAATATTCAGGTATGCCTCCTGATCCGGTGAAGGAAAGGTGATAGAAAGACCGAATCGATCCGATAGAGAGAGTCTTTCCTGCATGCCGTCGTTGGTATGGACCTCTGCACTGTCTCCCCGGTCCTTCCAGGTTTCTTTAATAATATTTCTTCTGTTGGAAGTAACATAAATTAAAACATTGGATGGCTGCGCTTCAATCCCGCCGTCTATGATCGATTTGAATTGTTTATATCCAATCTCCGTATCCTCAAAGGATAGATCGTCGATAAAGATGATAAATTTACAGCCCCGGTCTGCTATGGCTTCGATAATCCTGTACAGCTGGTTCACGTGATTTTTATTCAGGGAAATAAGCTTCAGCTTGCTTCCCTTGAATTGATTCAGCAAGGCTTTGACACAAGAAGACTTTCCCGTGCCTCTGTCGCCGTGGAGCAGAGCATTATTTGCAGGATACTCCTTCAAGAAGCATTCCGTATTTTCTATCAAGGCTTCCTTTTGTCTATGATACCCAATGAGCTGATCAAAGGTGATCTTGTCGTAATTAACAACACCGATCAGTGCGTCATCCCATACAAACGCTTGATACCGCTCAAAAATACCGCAGCCATATTGCTCATAATATTCCTTGAGCTTATCTGCAGATTTTTGATTTGTCTTTCCCTCCAGTGCCAGTCTCACTGCATCCCGCTGATCCCAACGTGTTTTTTGTCCCCTTTTCTGTCTCATAGCGCAAACCGATTCACTGACAGCATGGAAGATTGTTCCGATCCTTTGCCAGTCCACATGATACAGCTTTTTCAGCTCTTCCATTTCCCGTATGGCAATGAGCCGTATATTTTCATCCGGTTTTCCTTTTTCACTCATGAGGCTGAATCGGTTTTCGCTTTCCGCGATGAGCCTACAGATATAATTCTGCCAATAGGTCCCCGGGATATCCAAATGCTCCGTCCTTTCCAGAAGCTTTCTCTGAATTAGATAGTACTCCGTCTCCATATAGGCTATATATTCATGAAAATCAAATTCGTTCAGGATTTTCACGGCAGCATTCACAATATCATCCTGTCTTATGTTGTCATACAGAATAAGGCTATCCAAATTTATCTTGCCCAATGCACATCTCCTTCCACCGAACTCTAATTTATTCCTTATCCAGCCTTGTCCCTAATTATAATATTTTATCACATAAATCAAGGAATTTAAATAATATGATAATAAAATTTGAACGAGAGGTGATTTATAAATTATGGTTCAAGATAATTGTATGAGCCCTAAATTCCCCCAAACTCCAAGCCTCCCAACAGAATATGTATGTGTAGAGGTGTATACGGTTAGAGCCGGTGATACGCTATATTCCATTTCGCGAAGATTCGGAGTTTCTGTGGCTATGCTTATGGAGGCAAATCGTATACTTAACCCATACAATCTGAGATATGGTCAGAAAATCTGTATCCCCGGTCACCGATCAGATTGTCTGGAACCAGCTCAGGATTCATGTCCATGGGAAGCTCCTTGTCCAAATCCGGAGAGACCTGTGAGATGTCCGGCACCGGAAATGCCGAGAATGCCTGAAATGCCTGAAATGCCAAGAATGCCGGAAATGCCTGCGCCTGCGCCAACACCAAGGCCTGCGCCTGAAACTAGGCCGACACCTCCTCCTCCACCAGCTCCTGCTCCGAGGCCAGCTCCAGCTCCTGTTCCGAGACCGGTTCCTGCTCCTACTCCTGCGCCAGCGCCAGCGCCGGCTCCTGCACCAAGACCGGCACCGATACCTTCACCAGCTCCGACTCCGATACCTGCACCGGCTCCGATACCTATGCCAACACCGGTTTGCGATGGAATGATGCATACGATCAGAGAGGGAGATACATTCTACTTGCTCGCGAGACAACATAACATACTTTTAGAAGATATCCTAAATGCCAATCCAGGTGTCAATCCATACAATCTGCAAATCGGCCAAAGGGTATGTATCCCAACAAATCTGTCTATGCCGATAAACAGGAGTCCTGCATGCAGAGGAATCATTCATACCGTTGTATCAGGAGATACACTGTATATGCTGGCAAAGCAATATAATCTCAGGCTGGATGACATTATAAATGCCAATCCGAATATTGACTGCTATATGCTGCAAGTGGGAATGAAGCTTTGTATTCCGACGGGAGTTGGTCGAATGGATATGTGGCCTTTGAGAACACCGCCCCAGATGCCTAGTATGCCCTCCATGCCTGGGATGCCTACCAGTCCGACGACGCCAACCATGCCTGGAATGCCGACGATGCCGACGACACCATCCATGCCCTCTTTACCATCAATACCGTCGATTCCCCTCCCCAGCATGCCGACGATACCGACTCCCACCACTCCAACTGTTCCGATGATGCCGACGATGCCGATGATGCCAATGCCGACGATGCCGACGATGCCGATGATGCCGACTCCAACTACTCCGATGATGCCGTCTCCTGCCATGCCGGGTCAGACGCCGTCGCAGCAGCCAGAGGAAACACCGTCAGTAGCTCCAAGCTGTGATGGCTTTATGCATACGGTCCGGACTGGCGATACCTTGTATATGCTGGCAAGACAGTACCAAATTACGTTGGATGCGTTGATGAGGGCAAATCCAGCTCTAGATCCCTATAATCTCAGAATCGGAATGCAGCTCTGTATCCCAATGCAAAACGGCAATAACAACAATGCCAATCGGATGGATTCCGTCAGTGCAGATCGCAGAATATATCGCACACAGAGCGGTGACACGCTCACCCGGATTCTAGATCGATATGAAATTACATTTGCTGCACTTCAAAGCAGCAATCCCTCTGTAAATTTTACAGAATCATTGGAGAATAAATCCCTAACCATTCCTTCCGAGGATCACTTCAGAACCTGCCCGATGTCAGGCGCTTATATTGTGAAGAACGGTGATAGCTTGGATTCAATCAGCAAAAAGCTGCTTGTCATAACCGACAGCCTTATGATGGCGAATCCTACCTTAACAATAGAAGATTTCGGCATCCCCGGAACGAAGGTTTGTATCCCAAGCTGAACAAAAAAAAGCCAGAGCAATCATGAATTATGATACTCTGGCTAAAATTTTATTTTTATTCGTGCTTACTTGTATAAAGGGTGTGCCTCACACAATTCATGTACGATCTTTCTGGCTTTCTCTGTAGCTGCCGCATCCGTAGGCTGATCCAGAATGAGTGCAATGGCCTCTACCACCTTGACGATTTCCTCTTCTTTAAATCCACGGGTTGTCATTGCAGGTGTTCCAAGCCGAACTCCGCTTGTTACGTTGGCACCGTTCGGATCGTTAGGAATCGTATTCTTGTTGGTTGTGATTCCGGCTGCATCTAGCAATTCCTCTGCTTCCTTACCTGTTATATTCTTATTGATCAGGTTCAGGAGCACCAAATGGTTGTCTGTTCCACCTGATACAAGTCGGAAACCTCTCCCAAGTAGTTCTTCGGCCATCTTACGAGCATTCAAGAGTACCTGCTTCTGATACGCTGCAAATTCAGGTGTTGAAGCTTCTTTAAAGCAGATCGCTTTTCCGGCGATAATATGCATGAGCGGTCCGCCCTGTATTCCCGGAAAAATCGCTTTATTGAATTGCTTTCCGAATTCTTCTCTGGCGAGAATGGCTCCGCCTCTTGGGCCTCTAAGTGTCTTGTGAGTTGTCGTTGTGACAACATGGGCATGTTCAACAGGATTTGGATGGAAACCTGCTGCAACCAGACCGGCAAAGTGAGCCATGTCAACCATCAGCAAAGCGCCGACTTCATCGGCAATCTCTCTGAACTTATCTGCCTCTATAATCCTTGGGTATGCACTGGCGCCCGCAACGATCAGCTTCGGTTTATTTTGAATGGCCAATTCTCGTATCTGATCAAAATCAATTCGCTCCGTTTGGGAATCAACCTTGTAGGGAACAAAATGATAGTATTTGCCGGACATATTGGCTTTACTTCCGTGGGTCAAATGACCGCCATTGGATAAATCCATACCCAAAACGGTGTCTCCCGGCTTCAATAAAGAGAAGTATACCGCAAGATTCGCGCTCGAGCCGGAATGGGGCTGTACATTGGCATATTCCGCATGGAACAGCTCTTTTGCGCGTTCGATGGCTAAGGTTTCCGCCTCATCCACATGTTCACATCCGCCATAATATCTATGTCCAGGGTAACCCTCTGCATATTTATTCGTCAAGGCACTGCCGCATGCCTCCATAACCGCGTTGCTCGTAAAATTCTCTGATGCTATTAATTCAATTTTGTTTTCCTGCCGAGCCATTTCTCTTTGAATAACGGCACTGATTTCAGGATCAACCTTGTCCATATTGTTAAAATACATTATCGTTCCCCTTTCTACATAATGTTACATTATATAGAAATTTTCTATTATAATCAAGTTTTTTTATTAGTTTTATAGCAAATCCGAGAGCAGCCTGGATATGGATTCCTTGAATTTGATCAAAAGGGCCCGGTTGCGGTAAAGATGCTTTGTCAACTCATGAGACTTCATCATATCCGTCTCAAAGATCGCCTCAAGTTTGTAAACCTCCGCAGCATCATAGATAAATGCATTCGCCTCAAAATTTAAGCGAAAACTTCTTATGTCAAAATTGGCCGATCCAATGGAAGCAACTTCTCCATCAACACAGATTGTTTTTGCATGCATAAAGCCTTCGTCATAAATATAGATCTTTGCCCCAAGATTTAATAGAATCCCTACATAAGAGTAGGTCGCCCAATATACAAACATGTGATCCGGCATGCAGGGGATCATGATCTTTACGTCGATTCCAGACAGCACAGCGGTCTTTAGAACCTCAAGAATGCTGGCATCCGGTACGAAATATGGTGTTTGAATATATATATTTTTCTTTGCAGACGATATCATTTTTAAATATCCCTGCTTTATCTCTTCCTTTGAAGAGTCAGGGCCGCAGGATACGATCTGTATTCCCGTGGTGCCTGCCTGAAACGGTTCGTCGTAGAAAGCCTGGGATAAGACAATATTTTCCTTCGACGCGAACCGCCAGTCCAAAATGAACCGAGCATTCATGTCCTGAACGCAGGAGCCCATCAGTCTTAAATGAGTGTCTCGCCAATATCCAAACTTCTTCTTTTTGCCTACATACTCATTTCCGACGTTAAAACCGCCCAAATACCCTATCGCACCGTCAATTACGACTAATTTTCTGTGATTTCTGTAATTTAATTTTAAATTCAAGTATTTAAACATGGGCTTGAAGAAGAACGCATATTGTCCGCCGGCCTGCTTCAACGGTTCCAGGATTTTCCGTGAAATCTGCCTACTTCCCATGGCATCAATCAACAGACGCACTTCGACCCCTTCTCTGGCCTTCCGGGTGAGCGAGTCGATTAGAAGGCGACCCATGCTGTCGTTCTTCACAATGAAATACATAATATTAATACTCTGCTTTGCATCCATAATATCCTTGAGTAGACTGTCAAACTTGTGACGGCCGTCTGTCAGAACAGAGATTTTATTATCTTGTGTAAAAAAGGACTCACTGAAAGATTGATGCAGGCGGATCATATCCTGCCACTTTTTTGATTCGGGATTGCTAAAAATGAACTCCCCATGCTTGATCGCATTGAACTGCTCATTCAGTGAAGCATTTATGATCGCTTCCTCATATTTCGTCATTCGAAAGATTTTTTGTCTCGCAATATTTTGTGATAACAAAAAATAAAAAACAATCCCTGCCACCGGAACTAAAAATAAAACCATAATCCATGCCAGAGTTGCGGAAGGGTTTTTCCTTTCCAGAAATATGATAGTCAAACCAATAACAAAATTGACAAGGAAAAGCCCTGTTATTAGCGTTGACATGTTAAAAAAATCAAAAGAGAGCATAAAACCTCAACTCTTCCATTATGGTCTGACCAATTGGAATACATCAAGTATCGATGAATCGAAAATTGATTTACAGTGAAATCAACGCATCCAGCTTTTCTTCCAGAACCGATTGCGGCAGTGCTCCGGATATTCTTTCTTTTATCTCGCCATCCTTCATGAAGAACAAAGTGGGAATGCTCATAACTTTATTCGCAATCGCCAGCTTGCGCTGTTCATCAATGTTTATTTTACAGATTTTTGCTTTATCTGCATACTTTGCTGCCATATCATCAATGATAGGTCCGACCATCTTGCATGGACCGCACCAGTCCGCATAAAAGTCGATCAGGACAGGGATACTTGATTGTACCGCTTCACTTTCATAATTTTCATCTGTTAAGTAAATAACGTCTTTCATAACTACCTCCTAATATTCATCTTCATTAGCAATTAGCAAAATGGATCCATCAATTCGTCTTATAACCTGGGCTCTGCAGGTCTGATAACTTTTACGATTGATACTGTATACTGCGGTTGATACTTCGCTTTGAAAATTATGCTGGCTGCAATCGCTGCAATAAATAACACGAATGCTAGTCCAACAGTCACACTCCCAGCTCTTTCCCCAAATAGGAGATTTGCGAGCAGAAGTCCTCCAAAGAACGCTGCAATAGGCAGCAGATAAACGATGGAAAATTCGGTGAGAGAGAATTTTTTATGTACCTTTACATCGACCATCTCACCCTGCTTCGCATTAACAGGGTTTTCTGCTTTAACAATAGAACCGGGATGCATGTGCTTATTACAAGAACCACAGCCATGGCATTTCTTATGTTTGTACAGCATAACCTTTGCGGTTTCTTTATCAATAACTTCCAAGACATTGGCTGATTTTAGCATGTTACTCGCTCCTCAAACACATTCTAGTCATTAGCTTTATCCCAATTATGATAATTATACCACCTGTGATAACCAATAAACAATGTTTTTTACACTTTGTTACAGTAGCATCCTCTAATCACTTTCCGCAGCAGCTACATCCACTTTGTATCGCCTGACAGATTGTCATAACCCGGATGATTATCGAATCTAACGATCCCGACTTGGCATTTTCCTTCCACAGCCTCAGTGACCCTCGCGTGCCCAATGGTTCCAAAACCGCCGCACAACTCAATCAAAATTACGCCTTCTTCGGTAAGCTTTTTCGCCTCAGTGCAAGCCATCGCATAATCGGCAACTCCGATCATGATCATGAGTCCTTGACCAAGATCCATTTCCACTCTTCTCGCTTCTGTGATGCTGGCGCTCACAAACATGAATACAACTTTTCTTTTCATTGTCTTCCTCTTTCCTACTCCTTCGAGTATTTTTTAAAAAAATCCATTTCTGTTCTTTAATAAATGGCGTGAAATCAATTATTTTGTTTCCTGTTTCGGATATTTTCTTTTTAAGGATATAAATATTCCGACTGCGCAGACGCAGGTAAATACAAGGAAGGATAGATGCATGGTTTCCACCAGTAGTTTTGGCTCTGCTTCCGCCAGTGTGACATTTCCCATCTGCCTTGCAACGATGAAGGTTACGATCGCCATGCTCGCACTGTGACCGATGGAACGCATGGTTGACAGAATCGATGAGGCAACTCCATAATCCTTTTTCTCTACACAAGCCATGACCGCGTTGGTATTGGGTGATGAGAAAAAAGCGAACCCCACACCCACCACCAACAGATTGACGATAATCAGTGGGAACGGATAGTTCTCCGAGATAAAGATAAATGAGAATAAGCCGAGGGCGCAGAGTCCCATTCCAAAGGATGCCAGCTTAAACGGCGATATCCGGTCTGAGAGTCTTCCTGCATATGGCGACAAAATAGCCATCATCAAAGGCTGACTGATCAGAATCAGTCCTGCTATTTGGGAGTCGTAGCCCATCACCACCTGCAGATAGATGGATAAAAGATAGCCAAGTGCAAAAGTTGCTCCATAATTCATCAATGCTGCCAGATTGGAAAAGGAATAACCTATATTATTTGCAAAGAGTCTTACTTCTACGATAGGATATTGGGTTTTCAGTTCATGCAGTACAAAGAGTACAAAGAGGATCACTCCTGCAATAACCAAGTATTTTGCATAAAATAATGTCGAGATCGTTGATAAGCCAAACATAATCAAGGTAATCATTAATACATAGAGAAGGTTTCCGACAAAATCCACACCCTGCCCCTGACATTCCGCCTTACTTGGCGGCAGCTTTTTCACTGCTGCCACAAAAACGATAGTACTGATTGCAAAGGTCAGAACAAAGATTGATCGCCAGCCAAGATAATGGTTTAGAACGCCTCCGACAACAGGTCCGGCAGACAGACCGATGTAAGTTGAAGCGACGGAATACCCCAGAACCTTGCCTCTCTTATCCGGTGAAAAGGCGCTGATCAAAACTGCGATATTGGTACTAAAGATCATTGCTGCTCCGATTCCCTGAATGACACGGAACAACAGGAGAATCGCCATGGATTGCGCGAAAGCAGCAACGCCGGAGCAAAGAGCAAAAATCAGAATTCCGCTCACCAGAATCCTTTTTCTTCCCGTCAGATCCGCCAGCCGCCCAAAGGGCACCGATAAAACAGCGGCGGCTAGGATATAGCCTGTCACAATCCATCCCACCGAAGAGGCGCTGGCATGGAATTCGGTTCCCATAGAAGGAATCGACAGGTTCAGTGCACTTCCGGTAAAGGTTGTGATAAAAGCTGTGATGATGACTACAAATATGGTTGAAACTTGTATGCTTCTCGTCTCATCCTTTTTTGTTTCTTTCTTCATTGTTACTTCCTTTTCAAATTTCCTGCTTTTTATAGTATTGACCTTTTCAAGGAATAAATCAAGTGAATTAAAGGCGGTTTCATTAGAAACCGCCTAGAAAAGGTGGAAATTATATTTGTGTTTTCCGCCATTGAGTCAAACTCCGTTATTCGTGAGTAGGATAATGCACATGCAGCAGTTCATGGGTCCTTCCCTTCAATACACCATTATACAGCTCAGGAAGGATCGGGTTTTCATCGGAATGACGCATCTGTGTCTGCTTGTCGGAAGCATAGAGCATATCGGCACGCAGCTTCTTTTTGTCCATCAGACCAAATGGCTGGCCTGCACCGCCCACGCAACCGCCGGGACAGGCCATTACTTCAATGAAGTGATAGAAGGCCTCCCCTGCATTCATCTTTTCGATCAGCTTTTCCACATTGCCCAGTCCGCTTACCACCGCGATCTTTAATATGGTTTCCCCGTCCTCCAGAGGCAATTCAAATTCCTTGATTCCCTCCATGCCCCTGACGCCGCAGAACTTGATATTATTGATGTTTGTATGGCTCTTGTCCTTAATAACCTTTCTGATCACAGCCTCGGTAACGCCGCCGGTCACTCCGAAGAGCAGTCCTGCGCCGGTATACATGCCGAACGGCATGTCAAGGGCTTCCGGTTCCAGCTCCTTGAAGACGATTCCGGATTCATAAATCATATCGGCAAGGCCATTGGTAGTCAATACCATATCAACATCGTGAGTTCCTCCGGTTACGAATTCTTCTCTGCTGGCTTCCGCTTTCTTAGCGGTACAAGGCATAATGGAAACGACTACCGTTTCTTTTCCGTCTTTTTCATTCCTCTCCTTATCATAGGCCTTGATCAGCGACCCGAACATCTGCTGGGGTGATTTACAGGTGGATACCTGGGACATGAGCTCAGGATGCTTTTCCTCTGCATATTTTACCCATGCAGGGCAGCAGGAGGTAAACAGCGGCAGCTTTTCGCCCTTCTCTAGCTTATTTAAAAATTCATTCGTTTCTTCGATCACCGTAAGGTCCGCAGTAAAGGAAGAATCGTAGACTTCATCAAAGCCAAGCTTTCTCATGGCTGCCACGATGCGCGGCATGACATTTTCTCCGTCTCCCAGCCCGAATTCTTCTCCCAAAGCAACTCTGACCGCCGGTGCAACTTGGGCAACCACTCGTTTTTTGTCATCAAAGATCGCCTTCCAAATCGCAGGAACGTCATCTTTAACGGTAATGGCACCTGTGGGACAAACCGCAGCGCATTGACCACAGTTGACACATTCTGTCTCCGCCAAAGGCATGTCAAATGCAGGGCAGACCTTTAGCTCATATCCGCGCAGAGCAAAGTCGATGGCTCCTACATTTTGCGTCTCGTTGCACATACGTACACAGTCACCGCACTGGATGCACTTGTTTGGATTCCTAGTGATGGACGTGCTGGAATGATCTATTTTATAATCATTCTTATATGCTTTTTCCGTCTTGTCAAATTTAATCTCATCAATGCCATAACGGATGGCAAGATCCTGAAGCTTACAGCTTGTGTTTTTTGGACAAGTCGTGCACTCTCTGGAGTGAGAAGCCAGGTACAATCTTAGGATCGTCTTTCGATACTGTTTCAATCTAGGCGTATTGGTTCTAATCTCCATGCCGTTTTTCGGCGGGGTGGAACAGGAGGTAATGATATTCCCCTTCTGATCTTCAACCATACACATTCTGCAGGAGCCATAAACGGAAAGCTCCGAGTAATAGCATAAGGTTGGCAGGTCAATTCCCACCTTGCGAACGACGCTGAGAATGTTCTTTTCATTGGTAAAAGGAACTTGTTCGCCATTGATTTTCATATACTTTTGTGTTTTTGTCATTTGGTTCACCTTCCTCCTTATTTCTCAACGATCGCACTAAAATTACAAGAATCAAGACATAGTCCGCACTTGATACACTTCGCCCAATCAATTTTATACGGCTCTTTTCGCTTTCCGGTAATTGCATTCACAGGACATACTACCTGACACTTGGCGCAGCCCTTGCATAACTCTTCAATGATTTCGACTCGCTTTAAGCCCTTGCAGCTGCCATTCGGGCAATATTTATCCACCACATGGGCGATATATTCCTCTTTGAACTCATTGATGGTGCTTACCACAGGTGAAGCCGCTGTTTTCCCAAGACCGCATAAGGCCGTGTTTGTTATGGTGTCCGCAAGCTCCATGAGCATATCTATCTGCCCCATATCTCCTCTACCATTGACGATATCATCAAGTATGCCATTCATTACATGAGTGCCTTCTCTGCAAGGAACGCATTTCCCGCAGGACTCATGCTCCGTAAAGTTCATGAAGTACTTGGCAATTCCTACCATGCATGTGTCCTCGTCCATAACGACAAGGCCTCCGGAACCGATCATGGCACCGGCCTTTGACAGGGAGTCGAAATCCAAGCTCATGTCCAGATGCTTCTCTGTGAGACAGCCACCCGACGGCCCGCCGATCTGAACTGCCTTGAAGCCTTTTCCATTTTTAACGCCACCGCCGATTTCAAAAATCACGGTTCTCAGTGTCGTTCCCATGGGTACCTCGATCAGACCTGTATTGTTTACATTGCCTGTAAGCGCAAATGCTTTTGTGCCCGGGCTTTTCTCAATCCCTATTTTTCGGTATCCCTCTGCTCCGTGAGTAATGATATAGGAAACATGAGCAAAGGTTTCAACATTATTTAAAACAGTCGGTTTTCCAAAGAGTCCCTGCTCAACGGTTCGAGGCGGTTTTACTCTCGGCATGCCTCTGAGTCCTTCGATGGAAGCAGTCAGGGCACTTCCCTCTCCGCATACGAAGGCACCTGCACCCAAATTGATTCGTATGGAGAAGCTAAATCCGCTGTCTAATATGTTTTCGCCGAGATAACCGGACTCTTCCGCTTGAGCGATGGCGATCTGCAGGCGATGCACTGCCAGCGGATACTCTGCACGGACATAAATATATCCTACCTGCGCACCCGTCGCAATTCCTGCAATGATCATTCCCTCGAGCATCTTATGCGGATCCCCTTCCATTACGCTCCTGTCCATGAACGCACCAGGATCTCCTTCATCTCCATTGCATACCACATATTTGACAGGCTCCTGCTGGCTCCTCACCTGCACCCATTTCTTCCCGGTAGGAAAGCCTCCGCCGCCTCTTCCTCTTAAGCCCGCTTTTTCTATTTCCCTGCAAATCGCGTCTCCGTTCATCTCAAAAAGCGCCTTTTTTAAAGCCTGATAGCCCCCTGCTGTAATATAGTCATTGATGTCCTCAGGATTAATCTCACCGCAATTTTTGAGTGCAATTCTGGTTTGCTTAGTCAAAAAAGCACTGCCGGCTTCTGAAATCAGATATTTTGTGACCGGTATTTTTCCGATGATATGCTTATTGACAACGGCTTCAACCTTATCTGCTGTCATATGTACATATCTGCTTGCGCTTCCGTCATCGTTGATGATGTCGACAATAGGCTCCAGATAGCAGCTTCCGATGCATCCTGCAATGGTCACCGCTGCATCGAGCTTCTTTTCCTTCAACAACCTTTTGAATTCCGCTTCCGTCTTTTTCGCGCCGGAGGCAATTCCGCAGCTTCCCTGTCCAATTATTATTTTCATGATTATGCCTCCTTTGCTTCTTTCTCTCTGATCTGACTAATAATATCCAGAACCTTTTCCTTTGTCAGATTGCCATAGGTCTCTTCTCCTACACTGTTCTGGATCATCATAACCGGCGCTAGGCTGCAGCAGCCGAGACAGGCAACATTATTTAGTGTAAATACCCCATCCGCAGTTGTTTCTCCGTCTGAAATTTTTAATTCATCACATATCACAGTTTCTATATCCTGTGATCCGCTTACATGGCAAGCTGTTCCTTGACAAAGCATAATGAGATTTTTTCCGATGGGCTGTAGTCTAAATTGAGTATAGAAGGTCGCTACCCCGTATATCTTTGCCTGAGAATTTCCTGTCTTTTTGGAAATATAGGCGATGACTTCTCTTGGTAGATAGCCATAGATATTCTGGGCCTGCTGCAGAATCACAATCAAATTTCCGGGCATGTCCTCAACCTTTTCCAGGAATAGATCAAGCTCGGCAAAATCAAACTTGTTTTGTGCTTCACAAGGACATTGACTTCCAATATCTTGTAATTTCATTGTATCCCTCCTCGTGGGTTTCTTATCGTTGATATTTAAGCGTTGAGATTTAAGCCGTTAATATTTTATCAACAATATTATACTTGCTATGCGCAAATTTGTAAATAAAAAAGAATGGTACAAATGCCTGTTTTTTAGTATTTAACCGCAAAACCAGTTTCACTAATAGCAAGTTAGTACCTTTTGCCAAGATAGTTAATGTTGATTGATTTACGAATATTGTGAATACTATATCACATTGACATACTATTCTGAAATTACATATTTTACCATTTTAATGTCTATTGTCAACTTTGTTTTGAAATTAGAATAGGTGCGGTCGTTTTTGACAATAAAAAATCGGCAGGGTGTGAAAATCACGCTGCCGATTTCTTTGTAAAAATTGATAGCCTGGTTATAAAGGTAGAATTACTTTGCCGTACTCATTGTTGATTATTTGCGCAAAGCTGTTATATATTGCAGACGCTCCGCAAAGGATTCCTACCCATCCTGCTGCATGCTTAATTGCAATGCTTCCTGCAAAATCACCGATGGCCAGCATAAAAAACAATATTGTCAGCGTTAGGAAAACAAATTGAATTCCGCGATTGTGCTTCAGGGTGCAGATAAACATTAATGCAGAGAAGATACCCCAAAGAAGAAGATAGAAACCCATGCTCTTATCATCTGCTGCAGCAATATTGGCAGTAGGGTTTGTCCAAATTACAATAAGCGAGATCCAAAAGAAACCATACGCTGTAAAAGCGATTGCCCCAAACACATTATTCTTCAGAAATTCCATGATGCCGGCAATGATCTGGGCCGATCCGCCGAGAGCCACGCCCATCGACAAAATAACAATAGAAAGCGGTATGATGTCCGCATTATGTAAATTAAGCAGAACGGTTGTCATCCCGAATCCCAGCAGACCCAAAGGCGCAGGATTCGCGATTGATGATTGAATTTTTTCAGTAGTCATTTTTATTCCTCCATATTAGTATACCAAAGGAGATTAAACCATAATCCAATCCATTATGCAATTTAAATATTTATTTAACAATATGGAAATATAAGCTATAATATGGAATAGTAAAGGTGGTATCATATGAAGCATATTAAAAAAGAAACACTGAGTACCTACGGTCTTATTTTCGTCGCGCTTTTCTGGGGTTTGGGCTTCCCTGCCTTGAAGGTCGTATCCGACAGCATTCCAACTTTCTATCTGATCGGTCTGCGCTTTTTCATGGCAGCCGTTTTACTTTGCATCATTTTTTACAGGAGGCTGAAAAAAACAAACAAGGCCCTGATGTACAGCGCCTTTATTCTTTCAATGTATTTATTCGCATGTTATTTTTGTGCCACCCTTGGCATCAAATACACCACATCAGCAAAAGCATCTTTTTTCAGCTGCCTTGGTTTGCTGATCATACCCATTATATTACGGCTATTCTATAAAGAAAAAATCAGTCGCAGGGTTATCATCAGTATTGCTATCTGTACGGCAGGACTTTTCCTGTTCTCTTATACTGCCGGAATGGGATTTTATCTTTCCACCGGGGATCTGATCTGCTTAGGCTGTTCCGTTACCGGAGCGACCCATGTCATTATGACGGGAAGAGTGGCCAGAAATCAGGATCCCGCTCTACTGGCGACCATACAGATGTTATTTGTCTCTGTCTGGGCTTTTATTACTGCATTCCTTCTGGAGGACTTTCCCGACGAAATTTCGCTTAACCACTGGGGCGTTATGATTTTTCTGGCCATATTCTGTACTGCGATTGCTTTTGTATTACTGTGTACCTGTACGAGATACATCAGCTCTGCCCGAGCAGGTGTAATCCTCACCATCGAGCCGGTCACCGGCGCATTGTTTTCCGCATACCTCTTGAAGGATCATCTTGGTATCAATGGAATCATCGGCGGCGCTTTAATCTTTGCAGGCATGATCTACATGGAACTGGGAGAGAGCAAACGCAACGATTCCAGCATAGCGACATATGTGTCGCCTAATCAGGCCGATGCATTGCTTTGTCAAGCAGACGTGTCTCTTATTCAAAAGTCAGGAAATATCCCATCACAAGAATTCCCAGAACAATGCGATACCAGCCAAAAGCCTTAAAGTCGTTTGTCTTGATATAGCCCAATAAGAATCGGATTGCAAGAATCGAAACAAAGAAGGCGACTGTCATTCCCACAATAAGAATCATCATTTCCAAGCCGGTAAAATGAAATCCGAATTTTACCAGTTTTAAGGCACTGGCACCGAACATAACTGGGATCGACAGAAAAAAGGAGTATTCCGCGGCAATGGTACGGGAAGTACCGATTAGGATAGCACCCAATATGGTCGCTCCAGATCGTGATGTTCCCGGGATCAGGGAAAGTACCTGGAACATACCAATTAAAAATGCCATTTTATAACTCAGTTGATGAAAAGACTGAACCAGACCATTTCGCCCTTTGTTATAGTTTTCAATGACGATAAACAGGATGCCATAGATGACCAGCATCAGCGCTACTGTTTGATAGTTATATAAATGTGTATCCAGCCAGTCATCAAGAGGAAGACCAATCATTGCCGCCGGCAAAACACCGATGACTACCTTATACCATATTGACATGGTATCTTTTTTTTCCTGCAACGTCTTCTTCGGCGAAAAGGGATTCAATTTATGAAAATAGAGGATTACGACAGCCATGATCGCGCCTAATTGAATCACAACGCGAAACATTTCCTGAAATGCGTCGGACGTGTTGAGCTTAATAAATTCCTCCACCAATATCATATGCCCGGTGCTGCTGATAGGAAGCCATTCGGTAATTCCTTCTACGATTCCTAAAAGAGCTGCCTTTAATAGTTCAATAAACAAGATAGTTACCTCCGTAGTTTCATTCTGAGAGTTATAGATCGACGAGATGAAGAGAATCAATATTTAACTGATAGGTGACGTCTTTTCGTTCAACGATAACAGTTACGGCTTCTTTCAAGCCATCATCCTTTAGAATATTCATAATCAATTCCTTGGTTGGATTAATCGCAAAGGGGTGTCCGACAAGCTTCAGCATCGAGAAGTCTCCCGCCGTATCTCCATAAGCATAGCTGGCTGATAAATCGATTTGATGCTTCTCCGTCATTTCTGCGATCGCCTTCTCCTTGCTTCTGGAATCCCACATAGGAACAATTTTCCCTGTGTAATACCCATCATCGCCGATTTCATAGATAGTACCCCTGTAGTCATCCATTCCGTACATCACGGTCATTTCGCGCACCAACTCCACCGGCGAGCCTGAAATTGCAATGACGATATGCCCCTGCTCCTTATGCCATTTGATTCTCTCCCGAGAATAAGTGTAAACGCGTTCGCCCTTTTGTTCAATCACTTTTTGCGCAATGTAAGAAATATGAAAGGGATTTGTGAATTTGATCGTTTCAGAATAGATGTCCACCATCTTTTGCAGATACAGATCATAGTCTCCCAGACGCTTGTTCCATTGGATGAAAGCCGGCTCAACCTCTCTGTACCATTTGCTGTTTTCAATCAGCTCATACTTGATCATCTTTTTAAACATCTCGCTGATCAAGCCTTCCCGTGAGATCGTTCCGTCTATATCAAAAAAAGCAGCACAATTCTTCATTCCGTTACCTCCCATATGAATTGCTTAATTTCAACATTTATACTAATAACATATTATCATTTTAACACATAATATGTTTATCATACTAATATTCTAACACTATAACCTATTTTAAACCTTTCTGTTTGCTTTCCTGTTTAACCATCCTATAAAACCTTATCGGCGCTTATCCTCTTTATCATCGGAATACAATGGTTAAAACATTGACAATACTGGTTTTCAGGATTTTGACTTTATTAAGCGACAATCGTGTCGCATAATTAATCCTTATAAAACAACCCTTCTTTAGAAGGGTTATAAATATACGATTAGTGTCTTCCAGTAATATAGATCCTAGCTCCGAATGGGATCAACCCCAGCATTGAAAGCTTGAAATGCTGCAGCCCGAATGGAATCCCTATGATCGTAATACAGAGTATCGCCCCACATACCAAGTGGAATACGGTTAATTCCCAGCCCAGTAGGATGATCCACAAAATATTCAGAAGCAGTCCGAATGCACCGAAATTTCCTATCTCTACATCCCTTCCAAAAGGCCATAGTACAAAACCTGCTATTTTAAAGCATTGTACTCCAAAAGGGATCCCGACAATCGTAACGCATAACAGCAATCCCGCAATAAACCAGGCGATGGCTCCGAGGAGGCCGCCAAATACGAACCATATAATATTACCTATAAAACTCATCGCTTACTCCTTTGCGGTCCCTGATATGATAACTGGCATCATTGATTATACCTCTCGTGGTGTTTTACAACGCAGGCAGCACGACCTGTGTACACAGATCGTTGCCCCGCATGATTTGCATTTCCATCTTTCTTTTTCATTCTCAAGAAATCGATCCATACCATAATCTCTGATCTGAATGAGATTTTCGAGCATGCTCATTCCATAGTTTGTTCTATATCTCTTATCTAGTTGACGCAATCTAGCGCATGGGAATTTGCCGCATGCATAACAAAGCTTCAAACCATTGGCTGTTATATTTTCACAATTTCTTATGATGCATTTGCTGCAGTAATTCGGCAGGTTGCCGTCAATCGCATTGCACCCGTCGCATCGATTCTTATCTCTCAGATACCCCAAGCATATCCCGCAGTTCATGCCGCACGGTGCAATCAATGATATCTTATCCATACGATCCATTTGCATTAACCCACTTTCTCCTATTCAAAAGTGTTACCAACTCAGCAATGGAATCCTTTTCCAAAGTCAAGTTTATCAGATTTTCTGCCAGCTTTGCAATTCAATTATGTTTCCTTCGATATCCTTAGCATATACAAAGGTGCCCTTGACATTATGCGGATACATGGCCTCCACCACGTCTCCGACCTGCCCTCCGCCCTCTGCAATGACTCCTTTCAGCGTTTCCCGGACATCATCAACCTCAAAGGCCAGATGGCCGAATCCTAGGTTATTGATCATTTTCGAATTGTTATATTCCTCTTGTGAATAAGAGAAGATTTCTAGAGTTGGGTGGTCTTCAGAATAGCCGGGCAGTAGCAAATGCTCCCCCTGCACATGCACCGACGGAATGCCGGTCATCCCGTCGATCCATTCACCCTTCAAATCCCTGCTTCCATTGGGCAGCGGCTTACAGTGAAATACCTTCTGATAAAACTGGGATAGCTTTCTCCAATCCTTCGCAATAATATTGGTATGTACATAGCGTATAGCCATATCTTTGATCCCCCTTTTCAATACTATTATTTCAACAATCCTATCAGTGAGTCCGGAAGATGATCGATGCCATTAAACTCTTTTACAACAATGGATTTTATCTTCGTTTTAAGTTCCGGCTTCACTTGGGTAATACACATCTGCCATTGTCCGCCAATGCTTCTGCAGTCATCTTCGATCAGTACATCCGGCATGACTGCTTCAATGATATCTTTATATTTCTGGTTCTTCTCCCTATTATATATACGCATTACCGGGAAATCATATTTCTTCAATAAATCCCTTATCTCGCCTACCTGTTTCTTTGTTTTTCTCGAAGTGATATAAACGATTTTCGCTCCCTGCTCTTCCCAAGCTCGTATTTTCTCCCTGCAATTTCCGATTGGGATGTAGTTCGAATGAAAGTAAAGCCCTAAAATGTTTTTAGGACCGAGCACCGTACCCTCTACGAAGAGCATGATGGTTGTGATCAGTAATTCCTCATTTTGTTGATCTAACTTCTTCCAACACATTTTTCTTCCCTAAATCATCCATTTATTTCCTATCATATCACATTGCTCTATCGTTATCATTAACAAATGAAGCGCTGTATTTGGAATATTTTATTAAAATAGTATGATTCCTTTGGAATTATGTATTATAATAAGGCACACCCTATTTATATGTAGATTAATCACCGATTAACATAAAATCGTTTGGGTTGAATTTTAGAAGAGGTAAAAACATGAATGAAGAAAAAAATTTGAAAGAGAGAATTGAGAAAAGGATTGAGTATTTTAAGGATTATCCACTTGATAATGAGATTAAAAGAGCACTGAGTGAGCTAGGCTTCAAGAAGCCCTTAAAGGTTCAGGCAGAAGTAATACCGATGATTCTGGCAGGCAAGGATTTGATTGTAAAATCACAAACCGGTAGCGGCAAGACGGCGGCTTTCGCCATTCCGCTCTGTCAAAAGATTGATGCCGAACTTGAGATGCCTCAAGTTTTGGTTCTGACACCGACACGAGAATTGACGGAACAGGTAAAAAATGATTTCGCAGATATCGGCAAATATAAGGAATTGAAATGCTGTGCCCTTTATGGCAAACAGCCCATGGCAGACCAAAGAAAAGAATTAAAGAAAAATACGCCTCATGTGATTGTGGCAACACCGGGTAGAATGATGGACCACATATTGAATAAAAATGTCAAACTTCAAGACATTAAATATCTGGTAATTGATGAAGCCGACGAAATGTTGCTCATGGGCTTTCAGGAACAATTAGAAGCGATCATTGATAAAATGCCTCAAGACAGGGTGACGCTGCTGTTCTCTGCGACGATGCCTGATGAAGTGTACTATTTGAGTCAACAATATATGATTCATCCCGAAAATATCGAGATTGAGCCGGAAATCTCAAATATTAATAAGATCGAACAAATTTACTATGCTGTAGACGGTCTTAAAAAAGTTGACTTCATGAAGAAGGCAATCGAAAGAGAGCAGCCAAGGAAAGCAATCATATTCTGTAATACCCAGGAACAGGTGGACAACTTGTTTGAAATCTTTAGAAAATGGGATCAATCCACCTGTGCGGTGCACGGCGGTATGGACCAGCAGCTGCGCATGGAGAAGTTAAACGCTTTTAAAAGAGGGGAATATAAGATGCTGATCGCTACAGATGTCGCAGCGAGAGGCTTACACGTGCAGGGCGTCACTCACGTTATAAACTACGGTGTACCCTTCGATCATGAAAATTACGTCCATAGAATCGGCAGAACAGGTCGTGTGGATCAAAATGGTATCGCGATCACGATGGTCATACCAAGTGAAATGGATCGGTTTCACGAGCTCGAAGCGTTCCTTGGCTACAAGATACCATGCAAGGGTGGCCATGTGGATAGAAAACCAAAGGCAGAGACCGGGCGCCGTAACAAACGGGAAAGATATAGAGTTGAGAAGCGGAAAGGGCAAAAGGCCTTGGTTCAGTTCAGTGCAGGCAGAAGCAACAGCTTGCTGAAGGCAAGTGATTTCGTGTCTGCCATCAGAGGAGTAGAAGGGATTACCAGTGAGGACATTGGTAAAATCGATATCAGAGAAACGGTAACCAACGTTGAGATTCTCGATGGGAAAGAAAGAATCGTTCTGAATGCTTTTAAGACAAAGAAGATCAAAGGTAAGCTTTTTAGAGTCAAGAAAGGGTAAAGGTTCTACTCTTTCGCAGGGAAATATACATTTAAATTCCAGATCAAATATGACGGAAAATTTGAATCCGTTGGAGAAACCAGTGCAATGGTAGAATCTTAAAGTAAAACCAAAAGAGCTGTACCTACGTTTGATCTTATTAAGATCTTCCTTAGATACAGCTCTTCTTCTCTCGCTTCAATCCGATGAATGAATCCTGAAGCTTACCATCCGAATTGTATTTTTCCGATGAACTTCAAATAATTGGTGTGCACTGACGGTTTGCCGTTCCCCGCAATTTGAAAATATGATCTCTTCCGCATTGGAATTGTTTTCATCCTCAATATATCCAGTTATGGTTACCCAGTGCCAATTGTCTTCTTTTAGGGCGTACGCACGATGGAATAAGATCAGAAGGGCTATGGGATTTCCGGAATCGATGCTTTCTTTGACGAAGCCGAATGCTTCTTCCTTAGGACGCCCATGACAAAATTTAGCCTCTGCGGTTATACCGTGTTCCCTGCAAAACTTTACAAATTGTCTTCCGAATCTCTTCACATAAGGATATCCCATCAACCCCGGTTTCATATACGTGTACATTTCTTCCATGGCCTGGACGTATTCTGCCTGGTCAAACATTTGGCAGTCTCCATCATAAATCCCTGCCATATCATGATGATTGGAAGCGTAATATGCTGCCAAATTTGCCCCGCTCGTACAGCCGCAACCTGCTTTCCTCTTCATATTTTGTGAAAACCATTCCTGATTCCCACCATATCCGACCACAGTTTTTTTAAGGTATACTGTCGGAAAATTCAACTCTTTTTCAATCATTTTCATTACTTCTCTTCTGATTATAGTTTTGAGATAGGACGAATTCATTTAAATTATAACACAGATCTACCTATTTCTCAGATTAATTCCTTACTCCATTTTATGTATTCAATCATGCAAAGGTGAAGTATATATCTTCTGACTTTGACAAATACTCTTATAGAAGGCATGATTGCTTTTCCGGCAAAAGTGTTAAATTCATTGAAAGAGAGAGGAGAATGAGAGATGAAGGATGATAATAATAAGATCATAAGAATTAGGATGGCTCACGGAGGGACCATAACAGATGTAATGCTTGAGAACGGTACGGTATTACCAATCAACCAAGCGATACTGGAGGCAAAGGAAGGACGAATCGATGGTACCATCGTCACCAGAGGACAGGACGGTGGAGAATTCCTGCGAACGGATCCGAGCAGTTATCCCGTCGACAATCTCATGGACCTGCCGACCTTTCGATAAACTCAGTCGATTTCCAAAAGCAGATTTTTGTAGTAGGCATTGCCGATCTGGTACTGTATCTTTTCCGGGGCAATGCTCTTGCCATGCTTTTCGGTGGCCTTTGTCAATTTTATCTGCTCAAAAGCTTTCTTATACGCAGTGCTGCCGACTGCTCCTGGACTGCTTATTTTTATGCTATATGCGCAGCTTTCCAGTTCACCGGAGTAAACCGGCAAGCCCTCCACGGAGCCGATCTGCGTTCTATCCGCTGCCCACAATTCCGGATTGATTTCTCTGGCCGCCACGGGAAGCGGGTTTTCAATAAATCCCCAACGCCCATCAACAATCAAACCGATCATTCCGTCGTTGGAAGAGATTGGCTTTTGAAATAGGGCCGGGATGATGATATTCCCGTATTGATCTCTCAGGCCATATCGCAACGTGTCTTTTTCCCAGTCGCCTTCACTGAACAGCGATAGGCCCTCATTACGATTTTGTACGCCATAATATTCCCATTCACTCAGTGTTCTTATGATCGTGCCGGCATGATCAATTAAGGCATATTCTCCGTTTAGAAGCCAGACCGGCGCATATCCTCCGAAAAAGCTTCCGGCATCAAGAAAATCCAGCGGAACAGCCTTTTTCTCATATTTATCAAGGAAATACCTTTTTCCCATCTGACTGTCCATAGCTGGAATGCAGCCTTCGCTGAAGCCTCCGCTAAAAGCATAGTTCTTTTGGAACAGAAGATTTCCCTCTGTGTCGATTAGGTTGCTGGTTGTTGTGTTCCAAGATTGATTTTCTCTGATATCTACGATGGCAATATCCTCATGGAAGGGATAGATATACTCGTAATCCGTTTCGAATATGACCGCACCTACATTGTTAATCACCCTCCATCTGTCATCCTTTTTCACCGATGCCAATCCTTCCCTGAAAATAAATGCCTCTTCAAATTGAAACGGGATAATTACATCACCCTTCTGATCAATATACCCCCAACTCCGACCCCTCTGCACAGCTGCCAACCCTTCCTGAAAGTTACCTGCACGATCATATTGAAACGGGATCACGATATTGCCGTTCTTATCGATATACCCCTCCTTCCCTTTCTTCCCGACTGCCGCCAGCCCTTCCGAAAATCCTGCCCAGTATCCTTCATAAATAGGCTCGATGACCCAATTGACACTTTCCTTCAGGCCGGGCGGATCCGGTAGATTTCTGTTGAAATCATGCCCCACCAAGGCTGTTAAAAGGATCGCCGACAAAAAAACAGCTAGGATCCCTTGCTTAATCTGTGTCATGATAAACCTTTTTCTCCGTTTCTCAACAGAAAAGAAGACCTTATTTGCTCGAAGTAAGATAAATAGATCGAATAAAAAGATCACGATCAAAGCGAAGGATAGATAGATGAATAATTGCCACAATACAAAATAAAAACGATGGATGAAATATTGGTTTGACAGGATAAACAGAAAGAGTGGGATACTGCTATACCAAGGCTTTTTCAAGTCGGCTTCTCCAAAAAATACAGAATCCTTCAGCTTTCTTCCCAACACAGAAAGCTTATTGTCTGTCTTGACGTCGGTATTCTTGCCGCCGCTCGCCTTCCTTTGTAGGATACCGCCTTTGAAGACATACCACTCAATCCATTTGATCGTGATAAGAAATAGTATGATGATCAGCGCGATAAAAAATGGTCCGTTCATAGTTATCATGATGTTTCCCCTTATTCGATATAGGTGTCAACGGATGTCCATTTCCCGTCCTGATATTGATAATAGCGTTTCACGGAAGCAGTGATATTGGGCAGCGTGATAAACACGACCTCCTCCGTCTCCAGAAGTGCACGGGAAGGATCGATCCAGCCTTCCACAGTTTCACCCGAAACAAAATTCAAACCTGTCATCGTTTTATTGATCGCTTCCTGCCCCCAGGCTTGATAGCCTTCCACATCATATTCCGACAATGGGGCATAAACAATCCCGTCAAGCGCCTTTTCCGCTCCCCGCACAAAGCCATCCTTGAAATAAAGGCCCGCGACAGGGTAATCAACAGGATATTTTTTTCTGTCATAAAGATATGCCGCAGCACCCGCGTTCATTGTGTTGCTTTCAATCTCGGCCGGCTCCAAAATTTTTAACTGTAAATTTTCCTCCACCGATTCCATATCCACCCGCTCAAAACCTCCATCTCCCCAGGAATATATTTCCCAGTATCCTGATCCGAAAGGCATACTGTGATAGTCAACGGATATCAGAAAAAGGATCGAATTTCCATCCTCCAGATTTGCAGCCTGGAGGCTGTAAACCACTCCGTGTTCTACTCCCTCAAGAACCTTTATTCGATCGGTTTTTACACGCTCCCCATTATATTTCAGATAACAAGCTTCCGCTTCTTCCGTTATAAGAAATGAAAATGTTGTCTCCATCGCTCCATCCCGGTCAAGATCAAAGGGTAGGCTGATATCGGTATCGGACAGCATCGAATTTCTGCTTCCCGATTCATCCTGTCCATATGCATCTGCTGTTTTCATTGCGATGGGAATTTTCCATTTATCCTGCCCCATCTCAATCCGGCAAGCAGAAAAGACAAGTATGAGCGTTAGGATTAAGAGAAAGGAAAGAATGCCTCGCTTCTTAATTCTCTCATCAAAGATATTCCGCATCCGGCTTTTCAGCATGCCCTTTCCTCCATTGAAGTTGGTTGAGACCGGTGGTTCCTGATGATTGTTCCCCTGCATCAATTCCAGGATTCGCTCGCTGTAACGCTTTCTGAGCAGCTGGTCAGCGCCCTTTAAAACTTCTTCATCGCAGGATATCTCGATATCCTTGTTGGCTTCTCTTATCAAGGCGTAAATGAATGGATTGAACCAATGCAGCGCATTGGCGCAAATCAGAAGCAATTTATACCACAGGTCGTTTCTTTTAAAGTGAACCAGCTCATGTTTTAATATCACTTCCAAATCTATTTTCTGATACCCCTCATGGGGTAATAATAAGGTCGGCCTGAACAATCCGACAATCATTGGACTTAAGATTTTCCTGCATGCCATGATCTGGAATTGTTTTTCGATCCCCATCTCGGACTTCACCTTCTCTAGGATTTCCCGAATCTTTCCGTCGGAAACCTCCCGGTACCATCTCTTCGTTGCACGCTGAAAAGAGAAGTATAAACCTAGCTGCCATAGGAGAAAAAGAGCGATTCCCAATAAATAAATACCCAACGCAAGACGACTTACGGTTATGGTATCGCTCGTAGTCTTCTGCTTTTCAGAAAAACCAGCATCGACGTCTTCCAAATCATTTATCGATTCCATCCCTTCATTCAATGAGGTATACACTCCACGCTCAAGGGTTCTGCGTTCTAAAGAGGATTCTTGGGGAAGCAGGTTCCCGCCAAATGGATAGATAATCTCTTGATCACTGAAATTTAGCTCCAGTGGGGGCGCTGTCAGCCCGAAATCTACGGGAACAACCAATCGGATCGCGAGGATCAGCCAGATATAATAACGCCACTTTACTGCATACCTTTCATCGAGATAGGAAGACAGCAGCAATAAGAGGATTAGAATAAATGAGATGGTGATAGATATCCCTATTATGTTAAAAAAGATTGATTCCACGGTTATTCCCCCCTAGATTTTCCCGGCTTTGTTAATTCATCGATATAGTTCTTCAGTTCTTCTGCGTCCTCATTGCTGAGCTTTTTCCCATCATATAGCGCGGCAACAAAGCTTTTTAATGAACTCTTATGCAGCCTCTCCAGGAATGTTCTGCTTTCTATTTCGATATAGTCCTTTTCTGCGACCAAAGGACTGTATATATTGATCCTTCCCCGCTTTTCAACCTGCAGAAATCCCCTTTCCACAAGCCGGGCAAGAAAGTTCAGTACGGTTGTCGCAACCCAATTTTTCTCCCCTTGCAGCTTTTCCATCAGATATGCAGAGGAGATCGGCTCCTTTGCTTCCCATATTATCATCATGATTTCCAATTCGCTGTCCGGCAGTCTTTTGCAATTATTTTTCATATCCATATACCACCTCCTTTCTATTCTATGATTGTTTATTCAATCGTTTGCAACTGTTTTACAATTGTAGAACAAGTATATTCTACAATTGTAAAATTTATTTGTCAACTCACAAGTCTGGAATTATGTGGAATTAAATAACCCTCGCATTTTTGTAATCCCTGCGTATAAAGCCCGTCATCCAACCAAGCCGAGATTCAAAGACTAGGAAACAGTCAATTAAAAACCTCCTTTGATTCAAACCATTTCATTTGGTTGCATCTACAGGAGGTTTGTTACGATGACTTGGGATCTCTAGCGTATGAAATTCGTCATGGTCCATGGTTCTCTCTCCGGAGCCGGCTGCTTTCCATCTTGAATGGACTTCAGCACCCATGCCATATTATTGCCTAAGGTCCGCATGATCTGCATTCCTTCCAGATCCTTCCGTACCTCTTCCGGCGACATACCGTGTACCATATTCCAATACTGTGACGAGATCACCGGCATTTGACTGATCGTAAAATATTTATTCAAACGGTCAAAGGCTGCGGTGGATCCTCCGCGACGGCAGCTTACAACAGCAGCAGCGGGCTTGTTTCCAAACTTGTGAGAACTCGAAAAAAAGATACGGTCAAGCAATGCGCACAAAGCACCATTGGGTCCGGCATAGTAAACCGGAGAACCGATTACAATTCCATCTGCAGCAATAAAAAGCTTCCTCAGATCATTGCACACATCACCTTCTAACGCGCAGCGTTCGAGTATCTCACACCGTCCGCAAGCAATACAACCATGGACAGGCTTAATTCCGATATGAAAAATCTCTGTTTCTATTCCATTCTTTTGCAATGCAACGGCTACCTCGGTCAGTGCGGTAAAGGTGCAGCCCTCTTTATTAGGGCTTCCATTCACTAATAATACTTTCATATACTCATCCTTTCCATCTCTTCTTATTTCTATTTATGCCTGAAATTATATGCAAGGCCAACGTTTCTGCGGAATAGATCATAAGATAAATCTACTCCGGTCAGCAAGGGAAGGATCTTTTCTTTATACTCCGCCTCCTCCATTTTCAACAAATTCTCAAAACGGAAGAGCGCAAGCAGTTCCTCCTTATTTCCGAAGGTCTCCAAGATTTTGGTGTTCAGCGGATCCTTCAAATGCTGTTTATTCCAAGGACATGCCTCTTGACAGATGTCACATTCAAAGAAGAAATTATCCTGCATTTCTGTTATCGTTTCGGGCATATTTTCTTCCTCCAGCAGGTTGGAAAGACATTTTGAACGATTTAACTTCTTCGGCTTTAGGGCTTGCGAAGGGCAACTGTCAATACATGCCATGCAGCTTCCGCAGTGGTCTTCCTCCTGTTCATATACCTCTGCAAGATCCGCATCGGTAATGATCGCCCCAATCGCCTGAAAGCTTCCGTATTTCCGACTGAGCAGCAAGGTGTTTTTCCCCGCCCAGCCAAGCCCCGCTTTGACTGCTGCAGGCTTCATGGGGACACAGTTATCTTCCAGTATCCCATCGTAAATCACCGCCTGGTATCCCTGTGAAACGAGATAGTCCCGAAGCGGCTTCAACGGCTCAACAACATTCCAATAAAATCCTGACAGAGCAAGTCGACTCATCTTACCGTGGAGATCCAAATCGGTATCCGGCAGATAAAAACCCCCAATGTATACCGTTGATATTACAAGACTTTTTGCCTCAGGCATGAAATCCTTCGGTTGTCTTCCGGAAAATACCTCCTTGGGTTCCAACGCTTCGGCATCAATAAACCGGATTTCATCTATCATATGTTCATAGGCTATTTTCTTCATTTTTTCCTTAAGACTTTCCATAACATCCCCCCTTATGGTCTTTTATTTTGGCATGGAACCCCAGCCTGGCATAAGCCGCAGCCAAGAATATAATCTCCTCGTTCGATCCCCTCAGGCCAATACTTTTCTGCAAATACTTCCTCATATGCATCGCAGGCATCCTTGTCGTGGCCTTCTGTTGTTATTGCGCTTGCCGGACAGCGTTTTATGCAGACCCCACAGCTTCCATCCTGAAAGTACAGACACCATTCCTGATGCGTAGAATATGGTCTTTTCGAAGGGGTAAGCGGCGCTTCAAGAATCAGGGATGTAATACGTACCGCCTTTCCATTCTCCGTGATAAGCCCTTCCGAGAGTCCGAACGTTCCCAATCCGGCTAGATAAGCAGTGTGTCGATGTGACCATTTGGATGAGATACCTAACTTTTCCGATCTTACAGTACTGAACTCCGGAAGCAGGTCGATGGAAACACTGCGAATTTCCATTTTCTCCAGTCGTTCTACCAGCTTTCCGCTGAATTCCTTCATAAGAGGTTCCCACTCTCCTCTAGATACGATCCATTCTTTGGCTGGACACTTCTTTTCCTTTGATTGAGCCTGCTTTGTCTCCATGGTTTGCGGAAATACCATAACCACGACACTCAATTTTTCCTTAGAAATAGATCCCGGATATTTCAACTGAAAAGCATCTACAGGGCTCCAGTGAAACGGGCCGATATGCTCCTTCAAGAAATCGTAATATGGATCGTCCCCAGTGGTAATTCCAATGAGAGGCCTGTCCCACATCGGTGCTGTCTGTTTTCCCAAAGTCGCGAAGTTATTTTTTTCCAGCGAATCATATACCTCATTGATCAATTGCTCGATATCACCATTCGTCATGTCGTTTGCTTACCTCCTGTTGTTCTATTTTCTAAAATTAGTGTAACATAAAACAATTCGTTGAAATATAATTGCGTCAAATATAATACAGTATACTTATACACTCTGCTGTTATGACCATTGCGTATGGAAATGAAATACATTACAATATTATTGTGTTGCATATGCAACTACAAAAACCAGCCTTCTCTTATATGATAAAAATAAGCAAAGGAGGGATCGTTAACATGAGTATGTTTTGCAATCAATGCCAGGAGACTGCCAGAGGCACGGGGTGTGAATTCGGCGGTGTCTGCGGAAAAAGCGAGGAACTAGCGGATCTTCAGGATTTATTGATCTATACACTAAAAGGAATTTCTGAAATCGTGGTAAAAGGTAGGCTAGGGGGAACGACTCTATACGACGCGAACCATGAGTTTATAAAGAGCCTGTTTATGACCATCACCAATGCCAATTTTGATGACGATGCAATCATTCATCAAATCAAAAAAATGATTTCACTGCGCAATGAATTGCGAAAGAATATTCCCCCAGAAAAAATTTCAAACCCCTCGTTACAGCAAGGCTGGTTGCTTCATGATGCGGCAACCTTTGAAGTGAACTCGATGCGAGATTTGACCTTTAAGGCCTCTTATGTAGGATACTCTGCCAAGGAAAATGTAGATATCCGGTCACTGCGTCAGCTGGTTATCTTTGGGATAAAGGGATTGGCAGCATATTCCCATCATGCAATGAATCTCGGGAAAGAAAACGATACACTTTACGCCTTCTTCTATGAAGCTCTGGCTGCTACACTTGACGACAGCCTTACAATAGAGGAGCTCCTAGCCCTCGCCATGAAAACGGGCCAGTTCGGAGTTACGGCAATGGCCCTCCTCGATGAAGGAAATACATCCAGATACGGCAATCCGGAAATCACCGAGGTAAATATCGGAGTACGGGATCGTCCGGCAATTCTCGTCTCAGGTCATGACCTGACCGACTTGGAGCAACTTTTAGAGCAGACACAGGGTACCGGGGTGGATGTTTATACCCATAGCGAAATGCTTCCGGCACATTACTATCCGGCCTTTAAGAAATATGAAAACTTTGCCGGAAACTACGGAAGTGCATGGTGGAAACAGGACGTGGAATTTGTATCCTTCAACGGACCGATCCTCTTTACGACAAACTGTATCGTACCGCCTGTCAACGAAGAAGTAGTATCCAGAATCTTTACCACTGGGGCCTCCGGTTATCCGGGATGCACTTATATAAACGCGGATTCCAATGGAAGAAAGGATTTCTCAAGTATCATTGAACTTGCTAAGACATTAAATGCTCCTGACGAAATCGAAACAGGAAAGATTGTGGGAGGATTCGCCCATGCACAGGTTTTCGCGCTTGCAGACAAGGTTGTCGATGCAGTGAGATCAGGGGCAATCAGAAAATTCTTTGTCATGGCCGGCTGTGACGGAAGGATGAAAGAGAGGGAATACTACACCAGCTTCGCCGAGAACCTTCCAAAGGATACAGTAATTCTCACCGCAGGCTGTGCAAAGTATCGCTACAACAAGCTTTCCTTGGGAGATATCTGTGGTATCCCAAGAGTGCTGGATGCAGGCCAGTGCAACGACTCCTACTCTCTAGCCCTCATTGCCCTGAAGTTGAAGGAAATCTTTCAGTTGAGCGACATCAACGACCTGCCCATCGCGTATAATATTGCATGGTATGAACAGAAAGCTGTAATCGTACTTCTTGCACTTTTATCCCTAGGGGTAAGGAACATTCACCTCGGTCCAACCCTACCGGCATTTCTGTCTGCCAATGTTACAACGTTGCTGGTGGAAACCTTCGGTATCGCTGGCATCGGAACTGTCGATGAAGATAGGAAGCTTTTTCTCGGCGAATAAAAATGGAACCCGGTATCCAGTTGCTGTAGCGCGGGTTCCTTTTCTTATGTTTTATTCTTAATGCAATGGAGATCACTTCTACCAGAAATTATTTCTATAAAGATATAATTTATCTTTCAGCTCAACATCAGTGATGAAATATAGATTGTTAACAGATGGATTACTGATTGTTGCTTCAGGCATCTGGCGATGCCTCATAAGGCTGTCAATAATCTTGTT
>CAKMKG010000027.1 GCA_927441425.1 uncultured Bacillota bacterium
AGATAAAGGCAAAAGCAGTGTACGGCGGAAACAAAGAGGCGTCCAAACTGGTCGGCGAGCTGGTTGCGAAAAGAGCCTTGGAAAAGGGCATCGAAACCGTATCATTTGACCGTGGCGGATTCTTATATCACGGAAGAGTAAAAGAGCTGGCTGACGGCGCACGTGAAGCCGGACTGAAATTCTAACAGGAAGGGAGAAAAGGAATGCGACAGAATATGATTGATGCATCCAAGCTTGACTTAAAAGAATCCATCGTTAACATCAGACGTGTTGCCAAGGTTGTTAAGGGCGGAAGAAACTTCCGATTCAGCGTAACCGTAGTAGTCGGAAACGGCGAAGGCTATGTCGGCGTTGGCCTGGGAAAAGCTCAGGAAATTCCTGAGGCAGTAAGAAAAGCGATTGAAGATGCTAAGAAAAAATTGATATATGTTCCTACAGTTGGAACGACAATCCCGCATAGAACGCTTGGAATATTCGGTGCCGGACAGGTTCTGATTATGCCGGCAAGAGAAGGTACAGGAGTTATTGCAGGAAGTTCAGTGCGTATGGTACTGGAGCTTGCAGGTATAAAAGATGTTAGGGCAAAATCGATCGGTTCGAACAATGCGGGGAACATGGCTTGTGCTACAATAGAAGGACTTAGAAACCTTAAGACTGTTGAACAAATCGGGAGACTCAGAGGAAAAACTAAGGAAGAAATACTTGGATAAGGAGGAAACGTAAATGGCAGATAAGAAAATTAAAATTACATTGACAAAGAGTGTCATTGGCGCTCTTCCACTTCAGAGGAAAGTAGTAGAAGCGTTAGGATTAAGAAAAATGAATCATACAGTAGAACATCCTGACACCCCACAGACACGCGGAGCGGTAGAAAAAGTCAAGCATCTTGTACGGATAGAAGAAGTGTAAGAAGGAGGTGTTGAGAAATGAAACTGCATGAATTAAGAGCCCCAGAAGGCTCAACAAGAAAGCCAAAAAGAAAAGGCCGCGGTACTGCGACCGGACAGGGTAAAACTGCCGGTAGAGGTATGAACGGACAGAATTCAAGAAGCGGCGGCGGAACGAGACTTGGTTTTGAAGGCGGACAGATGCCGCTTTACAGAAGAATTCCTAAGAGGGGCTTCACAAATATCTGGAGGAAAGAATACACCATTTTAAATGTTGATGATTTAAACATTTTTGATGCGGGTACAGTTGTTACTCCAGAATTGATCAAAGAAGTAGGACTTGCGAAGCAGGTTATCGACGGTATTAAGATTCTTGGAGAGGGTAACCTGGAAAAGAGTGTGACTGTACAGGCACACAAATTTAGCAAAACAGCAATAGAAAAGATCGAGCAAGCCGGAGGAAAGGCAGAGGTGATCTAGTATGAGCATGATAAGAACAATCGCCCAGGCGTGGAAGATCGCGGACATCAGGAAGAAGATCATCTTCACATTATTAATGCTTTTAGTATTTAGACTGGGCTCAAACATTCCTGTACCTGGCATAGACAGAGACATTTTAAAGGAAGTATTCAGCGGCAATACAGGATTGTTTGGTTTGTTTGACCTATTCTCAGGAGGCTCTTTCAGCAACTTTACCATATTTGCTTTGAGCATCACACCATATATCACAGCTTCGATTATATTACAGCTTCTTACCATTGCGGTGCCTAGTTTAGAGGCCCTTGCAAAGGAAGGAACCGAAGGAAAAAAGAAGATTGCACAGTACACGAGATATCTGACAGTGGTTCTGGCGTTCGTTCAGGCCATCGGACTATCCGTAGGACTGTTCCGTCAGGCAGTTGTTAATCAGGACTTTTTCTCAATCTCAGTTATCGTTTTAACCCTGTCTGCCGGTACCGCATTCCTCATGTGGCTCGGTGAGCAGATTAATGAAAATGGAATTGGAAATGGTATCTCTCTGATCATTATGGCGGGTATCGTATCCACAATACCAACTGCGATCCATCAGACCTGGGTGAAACTCATGGCGGGTGAAGTCAGTATCCTATCCGTTATTTTATTCGGACTCTTTGCTTTGATCGTAGTTGTAGGAATTATTATCATTCAGCAGGGTCAGAGAAGAATACCGGTACAGTATGCAAAGAGAGTGGTCGGAAGAAAAATGTACGGTGGGCAAAGCACCCACATTCCAATGAAAGTGAATCAGGCTGGAGTAATTCCGGTAATCTTTTCACTGTCATTGCTGCAGTTTCCGCTTACAATCACATACTTTATTCCCAAGGGAGGCTTTGCAGACTTTGTTAACACATGGCTGTCACCCAACGGAAATCCCGGAGTATGGATTTACGGAGTGTTTAACATCATATTGATCATGTTCTTTACTTACTTCTATACTGCGATTACATTCAATCCGGTAGAAGTTGCAAATAACATGAAGGCTAACGGCGGATTTATCCCAGGAATCAGACCGGGAAAATCCACAATTGAATATTTAAATCGAGTAATGACGAGAATCACATTTGTAGGGGCGGTATTCCTAGCGGCTATTGCAACGCTTCCAACTTTGATCCAGCAGTTTACAGCATTGCAGATCGGATTTGGCGGAACCTCATTGTTGATTGTAGTCGGAGTTGCACTGGATACCATGAAGCAGCTTGAATCACAAATGGTTATGAGAAATTATCAAGGATTCCTCAAATAGAGGAGATGCGTGGAGGAGCTGGAGAATGCTTAGACTGATACTACTGGGCCCACCAGGAGCCGGTAAGGGTACTCAAGCAGCCAGGATTTGCCAAAAATATAGTATCCCACATATTTCAACTGGAGACATTTTCAGAAAGCATATTAAAGAGGGAACTGAATTTGGCAAAAAGGCGAAGGAATACATGAACAAAGGGCAACTTGTTCCTGATGATCTCGTAGTCGAGATCGCTGAAGCACGCTTGATAGAGGAAGACTGTATACACGGCTTTCTACTGGATGGTTATCCAAGGACAGTTGTTCAAGCAGAAAAGCTTGATAAATTTCTTAGTGAAAGGAACGTTTCGATTGATAAGGTTCTGGACATAAAGGTCGATAAAGAAGAGCTGATGACGAGACTGATCGGAAGAAGGGTCTGCAGATGCTGCGGAGCCACCTATCATGTCATCAATATGCCACCTGAAAAAGAAGGTATCTGTGATGTCTGCACCGGTGAACTTTATCAAAGATCCGACGATACTGCGGCAACTGTTGAAAACAGAATTGAAGTCTACAATGCATTGACGGTGCCACTAATCGAGTACTACGATAAGGTAGGAAAAGTTGCGCACATTGACGGCAGCAGAAAACTCGATACTGTTTCAAGCGATATTGATGCCGCAATAGGAGATCGCGAATGATTATCATCAAATCACAACAAGAAATTGATATCATGAGAGAGTCGGGAAAAGTTACAGCTTATATTCTTTCAGAGCTTTCCAATCGGATTCGACCGGGAATGTCTACGAAAGAAATTGATGAGTTTGTAGAAGGCATTATTCTGAAGAACCATATGATACCCAGCTTTAAAGGCTACAATGGCTTTCCTGCCAGTACCTGCGTATCGGTCAACGAGGAAGTGGTTCATGGGATTCCTTCTGCAAAGAAGATACTCCATGAAGGCGACATCGTCAGTGTTGATGTAGGTAGTACCTATAAGGGTTATGTCAGCGATGCTGCCAGGACCTACCCGGTAGGCAAAATCAATGAAGAAGCACAAAGGCTGATTACCGTTACGGAAGAGAGCTTTTTTGAAGGCTTGAAATTCTGTAAGGTTGGGTGTCGACTTTCGGATATCTCTGCAGCGATTCAGAGAAAAGCCGAATCAGAAGGATTTTCAGTCATCCGAGATTTTGTGGGTCATGGGATCGGCAGGGCGATGCACGAAGAACCTCAGATCCCAAACTACGGAAAGCAGGGCAGAGGCCCGAGACTTGCGCCTGGTATGGTATTCGCAATCGAACCCATGGTCAATCAGGGAGATTACGAGGTAGAGGTGCAAGAGAACAACTGGACAGTCGTCACGGTTGACGGAAAGCTTTCCGCTCATTATGAAAATACTGTTGTTATCACTGATGGTGAGCCAGAGCTGTTAACGCTGAATGGCGTTTTGTAAAAGTAAAGAGAGGTGTAATATATGGCAAAAAAAGATGTCATAGAGGTATTTGGTACCGTGTTAGAAGCCCAGCCAAATGCGATGTTTATCGTGAGGCTGGAAAACGGCTACGAAGTGCTAGCACACATTTCAGGAAAAATTAGAATGAACTTCATCAGAATTTTACCGGGAGATCGCGTCAAGGTTGAATTATCACCCTACGATCTGACCAGAGGCAGAATTACGTGGAGAGATAAATAGCTTGTGTAATATTTTCTCGTAAATCGCCTTCTTCTAAATGCTTCGCATTTAAGAAGGTACAAGGATTCACGATTTACTATGAAAATATTATACTCGCATAAGAGAATGAACTGATTGAGTGGAAGGTTTCACGGTTTCCTTAGAAAACACTTCACTCGCTCAGAGAATAGTGTTCATACAAGAGAGCACATTTTTAAGGAGGAAGAAAAAATGAAAGTTAGATCCTCAGTAAAGCCTATCTGCGAAAAGTGCAAAATTATCAAAAGAGATGGAAAAGTAATGATTATTTGTGAAAATCCTAAGCACAAGCAGACACAAGGTTAGTCGCGAAGGGTTTTCTCGAAAATCGCAATTTTTTATGATGCTCTGCATCAAAAATTGAATTGGTTTCACGATTTTCTATGAAAACTTTCGCTCCTATAGCATAATTAACCTGATGGTAACCAGTAAGAGGTTTCACGGTTTCTTATGAAAATATTTTGTCCCTTTCGGGCAAACAACCAATTTGATTGGTATTTACCGGTCAAAGGAATCATATCCACCGATCTAAAGTAAGGTGGAAGTTAATCATGTAAGAATTCTCCTTGGGGGAGCGGCTGTGTTTTATTGTCGGGAGACAAGAAAACCACCTCAAGTAAATTCTAAATAAATGAATGTATAAATCAACTGCGGACTAAGTTTCACTCGAGAAAACTTAGATGCAAAAAGAAGGAGGAAAGCTTATGGCTCGTATAGCCGGTGTCGACTTACCAAAAGACAAGAGAGTAGAGATTGGACTTACGTACATTTACGGTATAGGAAGACCTACATCATTGGATATTCTTGCAAAAGCAGGAATTAACCCGGATACCAGAATCAAAAACCTGACTGAAGACGAGGCAGGTACCATCAGAAAAATTATAGAATCTGATTATGCAGTAGAAGGAGATCTCAGAAGAGAGGTAACCTTAAATATCAAGAGACTGATGGAAATAGGCTGCTACAGAGGAATCCGTCATAGAAGAGGATTACCTGTAAGAGGTCAGAATACGAAAACAAACGCGAGAACCAGAAAAGGTCCTAAGAAGACTGTAGGAAGAAAGAAGAAGAAGTAAGGAGGTAAGGAATCATGGCTAAAACTGTAAAAAAGACAGTTAGAAAAAAGAGAAGAGAACGTAAGAACATTGAACGTGGTCAGGCTCATATCCAATCCACCTTTAACAATACTTTGGTAACTCTTACAGATCTCAGCGGAAACGCACTATCCTGGTCAAGTGCCGGTTCACTTGGCTTCAAAGGATCCAGAAAATCAACTCCTTTTGCTGCCCAGATGGCTGCGGAAGAAGCTGCTAAAGCTGCGATGGAGCATGGACTTAAGATGATTGAAGTATATGTCAAGGGACCTGGTTCCGGCCGTGAAGCCGCAATCAGAGCGCTGCAAGCTGCAGGACTTGAGATTAATCTGATTAAAGATATCACACCAATTCCGCATAACGGATGCAGACCACCAAAGAGAAGAAGAGTATAATTAAAGGGAGGTGTAATTAAAAAATGGCTAGATATATAGATGCTTCTTGCAGATTATGCAGAAGAGAAGGCCAGAAGCTGTTCTTAAAGGGCGAAAGATGTTATAGCCCGAAATGCGCTATTGAAAAAAGAAATTACGCGCCCGGACAGCATGGACAGAACAACAGAAAGAAAGTTTCTGAGTATGGTTTGCAGCTGAGAGAAAAACAGAAGGCGAAAAGATTCTACGGAATTCTTGAAACCCAATTCAGAAATTACTTTGATAAAGCAGCAAAGAAAAAGGGAATTACAGGTGAAAACCTGCTCATTATGTTAGAAACAAGATTAGACAACGCGGTTTTCAGAATGGGATTTGCTTCCTCAAGAAAAGAAGCGAGACAGCTTGTAAGACACGGGCACTTTACAGTAAATGGACACAAAGAGAATATTCCATCATTTGCAGTTAAAGCCGGTGATGCTATAAAGGTGAAGGAAAAAAGCGCATCATCTCCTAAATTCAAGGAGATAAAGGATATGTCAATCAGTGTACCTTCATGGATTACGGTTGATGTAGAAAAGCTTGAGGGTAAGGTCGTTTCATTGCCTAGGAGAGAAGATATTGATACTCCTGTGGCAGAACATCTCATCGTCGAGTTATACTCAAAGTAAGATAGCTTGATAGCTTAACTGCGATTGAGTAAATAAAGGAGGGTTTTTGAGTGATAGAAATCGAAAAACCAACAATTGAATGCTTTTATTCTGATGAAAATGAAAATTACGGCAAATTTGTCGTAGAACCTCTGGAAAGAGGCTACGGTACAACCCTTGGAAACAGTTTGAGAAGGATTCTTCTTTCCTCACTGCCGGGCGCGGCCGTTACTTCAGTTAAAATTGATGGGATTCTTCACGAGTTTTCCACGATCCCGGGAGTAAAAGAAGATGTCACGGAGATTATCCTGAATCTGAAAAAGCTTGCGGTGCGTATTAATGGTGAAAATTCCAAAAGAGTGATCATTAATGCAGTAGGACCGAAGGTGGTAACTGCCGGTGACATTATTGCCGACAGTGACCTGGAAATCTTCAATCCAGAGCTGCACATTGCAACTCTTGAAGAAAATGCCACACTGGTTATGGAAATCAATATTGCAAGAGGCAGAGGCTATGTGCCTGCGGATCAGAACAAGACTGAATCCATGCCGATCGCTGTGATTCCGGTAGATTCCATCTACACTCCAGTTAGAAAAGTAAATTTCACAGTTGAAAACACGAGAGTAGGACAGGTTACAGACTATGACAAGCTCATTCTGGAAATCTGGACTGACGGCAGCATCACTCCGGAAGAAGGAGTATCCATTGGTGCGAAAATCATGCAGGAGCATTTAAAGCTGTTCATCGACCTTACCGACAGCATGGAATCCATGGAGATCATGGTTGAGAAGGAAGAAGATCAGAAGGAAAAGGCCCTTGAGATGACAATCGAAGAACTGGAGCTGTCCGTACGTTCTTTCAACTGTCTGAAACGTGCAGCAATCAATACCGTAGAGGAGCTTACCCATAGATCGGAAGATGATATGATGAAGGTGAGAAACCTTGGTAAGAAATCTCTGGATGAAGTTAAGCATAAGCTAGAAGAATTAGGCCTCGGTCTCAAACCGAGCGACGACTAGGAGTCGCAATATATTTACGATAGAAATATACTGCTCTCTTCGAATCTTAGCAAAGGAGGAATATAAATGCCAGGTTATAGAAAATTAGGCAGACCAACTGCTCATAGAAACGCGATGCTCAGAAATATCGTTACCGATCTTTTTAGAGAAGGCCGGATCACGACGACTGACTGCAGAGCAAAGGAAGCAAGAAGATCAGCGGAAAAAATGATTACATTGGCAAAGCGTGGCGATTTGCATGCAAAAAGACAGGTACTCGCATATGTTTATGATGAAGATGTAGTTAAGAAGCTGTTTGATGAAATAGCTCCAAAGTATGCTGAAAGAAACGGTGGATACACCAGAATTCTGAAGTTAGGACCTCGTCAGGGGGATAACGCAGAAGTGGTTTTCCTGGAACTCGTTTAAAGCAAATAATATGATTTAGAGAGACTGTGCGATTCATTGCACGGTCTCTTTTTTATTCTGAAACAAATATAAATCTTAGTTCACTGCAAAAAAAGTATTAGTTGTTACAAGATTCGGCAGAAAATCAATTTTATGATAACATAATATCAGCAAAATAATACATCTGAAATATTCATCTATTCATCTATATTTCTTTTATGTAAAGGAGGTGCGATTATGTCGCCGTAAATAAAAGAGAAGAGACTCTCAGTATCCTGCATTCTGCCACTTGAACCGCTGAATACGAGGAATAAAGAAAGTCTCCAATGACATCTTATCACAAAGTTAGAACAAATAATTTAAATTCTATAGTGGCTGCAACATTTTTGAATTAAACAAGTTAATTCAGGTTGCATCGGCTGCATATGTTAGGAGGTTATTTTGATGAAACAAAAGACAAAAACTAGGGGAGCCGTGATCATGAGCATTGTAATGCTTGTGGCACTCTCGATTCCAATGGTTGTATTTGCGGATACTACTGTTCAATCCTATTCAAATGGAAGTCACACTTTCAGCTCAAGTTGGAACGAAAGTAAAACCATCACTTACAGTGGTGCTACATGTGTTTTAACCTACGGATTTAACACAACTTTAATCAATGAAGACTACGCATATGCTTATACTAATGGAGACATACATCGTTCCAGGATTGTAAATGGCAATGGAACGCATAATGGTCCATGGAAAGCTGCAAATGTGTGGTCTGATAAGGAAGTGGTTCATTCAGGTAATAGTATTACGTATAGACACATTTGGCAAGATTGACTTCATAAGTAAGAAGATATTATAATGAGGAAAACCCCACAAGAAAATTATGTTAATTTCTTGTGGGGGGGTTTTTAAAAACCAAAAGGGAAGGATATTTCCGACGATAATCACCTTTAACATGTGGGGATCTTTATGAAAAACATTAAAATACTTATTTTTATCCTGCTGCTATCTGTAGGCTTCACGTTCAATGGCGAATTATATATGCTATATTTAAATAATTTTCAGGAAAGCTATTATCAGGCGAACTTTGTCCTTGACAGGCCAACAAAAGAGGTATCCGGTGATGAAATCATCAGCCACTTTGTACATGCAGGGGAAAAAAATCATGTTGATTTTTTTCTGGTGTCCCGGGAGATTCGGTCTGCTATAGCAACAGACATTACCATATATGGGACAGATGATGCACTGCGGCATCTGCAGTCTCAAGGCATCAAAAAAGGGAAGAGTAAAAGCCTCTTCTTTGGAGCGGCTTCCATCCGCTATGAATCATTTCAGGAAATCGAAAATATTACAAAGTATGATGCCTGTTATTTTATTGGGGACAAAACAAAGAAAAAAGACTTCGATTCGTTTAAAGCGGAGCTTATCGGTCAATATGGCGGTGGTTTTCCCAAGCTAAAAGGATCGGATCAGGAAACCTGGCTCAATTTATTGACCGTGTGGGGAATTATTTTTTGCCTGGCTCTAATGATGACCTTTTATGAGGTCACGTATCAAAAAAAAGAAACTATGGTTCGAATCATCTTGGGCGAAAACCTGAGTACAATTTTTGCCAGAAACATCCTGATAGATACAGCTTCCCTTTTCTTCCTGTTTCTATTGATTCCCCGATTATTATATAGCTATACCAATGCGTATTTTAAGCTGCCTTTTATTGCCCTTTTGTTTGCCATATTCCTGTTTACCAATACTCTGCTCAATGCAACTATCTTGAATATTCATTTCAAAAAGGATCTTGCCAGTGGGAATGACGGACAGGCGCTGCTCGTTTCAAATTATGTGATAAAAGTCGCGACAACCATCCTGACAATTCTTATCCTATCAAGTAATTTGATCATCATAAATGATGCCTTTAACTTGTATCAGCAGAGAGGTTTTTTTGAAAGGCATAAAGATTACAGCTATTATCAGTTAAATTATAAAATAGATAATCATATAGGGAAATCTTTTGAGGATGACATGTTTATGAATCAGAAATTTTACGAGCGATTCCAGCACCGCTCATTACAATACGTGGATTTAACGGAGAACTTTGATAGCCGTTACCCTGTTCTGCTGCACAATCGGACTGCGATAAAGGAAATCAAAAGCATTTATCCTTCGATTGAAAATGCCATCAACAAAGTGACTGAGGAAAAAGTGTATTTATTACTACCGTCGAATCTTTGCAGCGGTTCACGGGAACATGATATAGCGATGGAAATCGGCAATGCTTTTTTTAGCGGAGCGAGATATGGAAATATCGAAACAATTGTATACGATACGGATATTTCTCTCGTAGGAATTCATCGATTGAATAATTATCAGATGAAACTATATAATAACCCTATTCTTCTGTACAATAATACCATTTTTCAGACAAACAAATCACTGGAGGGATACGATGGATATTATGCATATGATACAATGTATGATATTTCTTTAAAAGATTGGCAGTCATTTATACAAGAATTTCAACTTACAGATCAAATTATAGCTAAATCAAATGTCCTGGACATTTACGAATATAGTTGGGTTGCGGTTTCACGCAATATGAGACTGACGCTAATTCTCTCCGCTTTTTTACTGATCCTGGAAATGACCCTTATCATCTTTATTATTCGTTTGGAATATCAATTTAATGCGATTGAACTGGCATTGAAAAAGGTTCACGGATACTCCTTATATAGGCGCAACAAAAAAATATTTGCCGTAACAATCTTCAGTTCTTTCTTAGGTATATTGGCAGCATTCATTCTTACCCAACAACTGCAAACACACAGTGGATGTTATTCAATTATAGTAGGACTGCTTCTGCTAGCATTGGAGCTTTGCTATATATTTATAAAAGCGAAAAAGACAGAAAAAGCTACATTAATATCTGTTCTGAAAGGAGAAAAGCTATGATTGAAGGAAAGAATATTACTAAAAAATTTAATGATCTGATACTATTTGACCGATTTAACTTTAAAATTAACGATGGTGAATTTGTATGTTTTTCGGGGGCAAGCGGATCAGGAAAGACTACGCTTTTAAATATCATCGGTCTGCTAGAGCCCATTGATAGCGGAGAGCTGATAATAAATGGAGTTCAATACACTACTACTAAACAGAAGCTTGAGTACTATCGAACACAGGTTGGCTTTCTCTTTCAAAATTTCGCGTTGATTGAGAATAAAACCGTCGAACAGAATCTGGAGATTGTCGCAAAGGAAAACCGCACTAGTTGCAGCATCATGGATGTACTGGATAAAGTAGGATTACAGGATAAACTTAACAGTAAAATCTACACCTTGTCAGGTGGCGAACAACAACGGATTGCTTTGGCACGCTTATTTCTAAAAAAAAGTAATATTATTTTAGCGGACGAGCCAACTGGTTCTCTGGATGCTAAGAATGCCCAAATTGTGATGCGCAGTTTGCTTGATTTAAATCAGCAAGGAAAAACAGTCATTCTTGTAACACACGATGAGACGATTAAAAGAATGGCGAGAAAGGTATTTGAACTATCATGAGTAAAAAAAAGAGAAGTATTATGAGATATATGCTGCAAATTTTATTAGGTTTCTTTCTAATATGGAACATCGTTTGGTCAGTAAATTTTTATACTTATTATAAGTTTTCTTCCGGATACATGAAGTCACCCGTTAGCTACATTAAGAGTGGTAAAGACTATACCTATACTGTTGCTTGTCCGAGATATTTATCGTTTACAGGAAATTTTGCCTTGACCAATAATGATAATCTTTCCATAATAATTTGGCCAGCTATATTTATGCTCGGCAATTCTGAATATGGAGCAGGAATATATGATGAAATGTCAGATTCAACATACAGATTCTATGTAGATGAAGATCTGAAATATCTTTATAAAAATGAAATGGGGTATTCAGATTCAGAAGAAAAAACGATACAAATCCTTCTGGGAAAATATCAGAAAGATTTACATAAGATGCGTCGATTAGCGTATGATGAGTGGAATATTGAAATGACGGATAAACCTGATGGCACTTACTGAAAAACTATTGATTGGGAGACCATTCGAAAGCTTTTGTAAACCTCTTGGTTGATGTAAGAGAAATACATCAGCTAGGAGGCTTTAAAATGGCAAGGCATTTACGGCGGAGAAAGCAGGTAATAAATATAATAATTGCTTAGTACCTATCTAAAAAAGTTTTGCAAAATTTTCCAAAAACGTGTAACAAATCGCTCCCATTATACGTCTATATTATATGGGGTATTTCATATAACTGCAGAAAGAAAGAAGGGAGTATTCTAAAATGTTTCGTATTGCTATCTGTGACGATGAACAGGTAATATGTTCGCAAATTGAAAGAATCGTATTGAATTATTATGGAATAAAAACATCGCATAGCATAGAAGTGGATGTTTACTTTTCCGGTGAAGAATTATATCGATATCTTAAAGACGGAACTTATTATGACATGATTTTTCTGGACATAGAACTCAGGAAGCTTAATGGAATCGATGTGGGAAGAAAGATCCGGAATGATCTGAAAAACGAAGCCGTTCTGATCGTATACGTGTCGGGGAGGGATAGCTATGCCATGGATTTGTTCGAAGTAAGACCGATGCATTATTTAGTAAAGCCAATAACGCCGGAAAAAATTTTGACAGTATTAGATAAAGGTATCGAATTATCAAATAAGATTTGCCATGCTTTTCAATATAAGCAGGGGCATAGCGCCAAGAAAATTGAATTAAAAAATATTCTATATTTCGAAAGCTTAGACAGGAAGGTTAGAATGATTACCACGGAGGGAGTCGAAATCTTTTATGGTTCATTATCAAAGATTCTCATTCAACTAGAAAGATATGGATTCTTTTCCTGCCATAAATCGTATCTGGTAAATTATCATCATGTTACAAAGTTTGAATATGACAAATTGCATATGAAGAATGGTATGACCTTATCGATTAGTCAGCCGAAACGGAAAAGTGTCCGGGCAATGCAGTTGGGGATTGAGATGGTAAAGGTTTAAACATAAATTTAGTTCACTGCAAAATAAGTATAAATTATTACAATATTCGGCATGATTGCTTATTTTAAGATGAAATGTTTTTCAAGAAATAGTCTTAAGATATTATCTTATTAAGGGGGGAAGGTAATGGCAAAAATAATACATTTTTTAGAAACTAATAAAGATAATTCAAAACTGATATATGAAGTATTGATTGCTGGCATATTTTTGATCATATTTTATGTTATGCTCTTTATTATTGAATATATCAGGCATTCAAGAGGAGTCAGTTTTTGGCTTATAAATCAATACTCTGTAATTGCGTTGATAGGAGCCATACCTGTTGTATTTAAACAATACTGTTTTAGTTCAATTTTTCTCATAGGTGCGCTGATCGGCTGGAGTGGCGCTTGCTATGTTGCTTATTACAGGGGCCGCATCCCACAATGATTGGAGCCTTTTATAATATGGTCATCCTGTTTGTCGGCTTTATATTAGGATTGATCGCACAGATCAGGCATAACATCCACAAAGCAAATCCCGACCTATATAAAAAAAACAAGTAATTTCCAGACTGTTCCAGAGACGTGTCTAAGTGGGAGAGGTTGAGAATGGAAAAACACTAATCGAATCTGCCGGGATGACATGGGATCAATATTGGAATGAGTATAAACCAACATATGAGACGCCGGCACATCTCATTAAGATCAATATTGCTGAGTATCTGGAAGAAAATAATTTAGAAGAGATTGATGTATCATCCATAGAATATGAAATCTTAAATAAAGAATATCTTGATTTGTTCTAAACTAGTATGCACGTCATCAAGCGTATAACAGTAATATTATAATCGAACGGCTGCCTAAAACATAGGTGGTCGTTCTTTTAGAATATTACCTAATTATTTCTATTAATTTCACCAACCCCCTTGTTCAACGAATCATTACATTATATAATGATGCAGACGAGAAAAACGATTAAAACAGATCAAAATTGAATTAAATTAAACGAATGATCGAAATCATGATAAGCAATTGATTTTTTGCGATTCCAGATCGATCAGGGAATGCGTTGCCATGTGAGGGGATGATAGGATGAGTGCGGATGTAAAGTTTTTAACAATTGAAGATGTGGCGGATATGCTGCAGGTGACGAGAACGACCATATACAACTTAAAGAAAAAAGGGCTGCCCTATATTAAACTGGGAAAGAACATAAGATTCAATCAGGAAGAAGTGGTCAACTGGGTGATGAGTAATACACGAGAAGTTACAAAAGAGAAGGAATGAGGAGAACAAGACAAGCTATTTGTATTGACGAAAAAGGTATTTTACTGTATATTATCGATACGATAATGAAATAATACAACGGTTGTGCGATCCCGGCCTTTTAAAAAGAAGAGATCGGCGCTTGGGGTGAAAAGCGTTTTTTTGTTTTTCCCTCTTTTTTTGATGAAAATTACATGCGGGTTGAGGAGGATATTATGGGCAACTTGATCTATTATATTTTGTTTGCTTTGGGTTTGGTGCTAATTATTAAGGGCAGTGACTGGTTTCTTGATGCGGTAATCTGGATCGCCAATATCTTTAAAATCCCATATATCATTATTGGTGCAACGATAGTGAGCATCTGCACGACATTGCCTGAAACCTTTGTTTCCCTAACAGCATCTTTCAAGGGTGAGACGGATGTCGCATTCGGAAATGCCATTGGCTCAATCGCTGTAAATACGGGATTTATTATGGCAGTGCTGTTGATTTTTGCTAAACCATTCATTGAAGATAAAAAGGATTTCGTTAAGAACGGGGTATTCCTGATCTTCTTATTGATTTTAACAATGGTGATCGGTTTTACCGAAGGACAAATCGACCGCTTGACCGGAATCAGCCTATTATGTCTGCTGTTCCTTTATCTCTTTCATAACGTGCTTTCTGCAAAGAAGCTTATGAGATTAGAGTGCGATGAGGCCTTGAGCAGTGAGCAGGAATGCATCATAGTATCAAAGGGTTCTATCATAAAATATTCAATCAAGTTCATTATCGGAATCTCTTTTGTTGTTCTGGGATCCAATCTTTTGGTAGACAACGGAATTCAAATTGCTGAGAGCCTAGGTGTGCCGTCTATGCTGATCGCAGTGACCTTTACTGCCCTAGGGACATCACTTCCCGAATTGGTGACCGTAATCGCCTCCATTCGGAAAAAAGCAACCAATCTAGGAGTCGGCAATATTATCGGAGCCGATATCTTAAATATCATACAAGTAGTAGCAGTTTCTTCCACGATCACGACAATCCCCCTGGAGCATGATAGAAGCATCCTTATTTTCCAGCTTCCGGTCACCTTAATGATCGTAACGCTGGCGATTCTGTTCGGAACATTTAGCAAGTCGGGCTTTCAGCGTTGGCAAGGTCTGATTCTGCTATTGATCTACAGTTTATTCGTCGCATTGAATATGTTAAGAGAAAAGACTCCATTTCTAGGTCCATTATTGTTTGGCGTATGAGTTTATCCTCGAATGGATTGAATGTGTAAAAAGTGATATTACTTTATATCTCCTTATTGGCTCGTTTGTTCTCGTACATCATTATGTCAATTTTCTTTTGGAATTCTTCGATCTTCATTTTGGAACGATAGTCATAAACAGCATAACCCATACTAAATCCAAGGGTATATGGTCCTATCGTGTTCTTGTTGTGTTTTTCTAGACACCGATTAATTCTAAAAACAGTCTCTTCTAATTCAACTTGATCAGAGATATCCAGAATGATATAGAACTCATCACCGCCAAAGCGTGCGATAAAATCATTGTGGCGAATACAGGTCTTAAGCAACCTCACGGATGTTTCCAAGGCTTCATCTCCTGTATCATGACCGAAGTTGTCGTTGATCGCTTTAAAGTCATTCAAATCTAAGAGAATTGCAGAAAAAGTGTTATTTTCGGTGCTGGCAGCAATTTTTTTTCTCATATATGCTTCAAGGCTCTTGCGGTTATATGCTCCGGTTAGATAATCGGTATCCATCCTCCGATTCTGAATTGTAAAAAACACGATCAGCAAAGATAAGGATAATCCATTCAGCATGAATGGAATTTCATAAAAAAAGAGCTGCAGGATGATACATGCAAATGGAGGTACTGCAAAGAAAACAAGAGACAGGTAATGCTTCTTTTCTATTTTACTTCGATTCGTAATAATCAAAAAGAAAGCAGCAAGAATCAAGCCGATTGTGATTGAGGCAGGAATCCAGAAATAGGGACCTCGATGGTAAATATTTTCTGTATCGATATAGTAATACCATCTGAAAAATAACGATAAAACTGTTATCATCGAGTTTGCAGCAAAAATAGCAAGCAGAGGAATGAGTAATCGCTTTGTGCGATCCTCCTCGTGAAACACCTGAAAATGTGCATACATCAGCCAAAGTGAAGGAACCACAGGGCCGAGCAAATAAAGCAGGAAATTACCCCAAAAATTGAATTGAGAATAATACGTGCCAGGATTTCCATCGAACCTGCAGAGCATATCAAATACGAGCATTGATATTGTAAGATAAAGCATTATCATATATAATTTATGCTGAAAAAAGACTTTTTCTTGATATCTCGAGGCATGGATACTCATGGTGATCAATAAAGCAATAGAATAAAAATTTAAAATGATATTATCTGCTAAGTTCAAAATCAAAACCCTCTTCTTTCTAACCGAGTCATCTTATCTATTTCTATTTTAGTCTATTTGTCGCTTGCGCTCAACATATTTCCACATAAAACGTTGACTTAGTTCGCATTATCTATTGATTTGGAATACAGGCGACAAAGCGGTAAAGAGGTTACTGGAAAAATCAAGGCATTTCCTTTATTAAGTTGAACTGTAATGCTTTATGGGATATAATGAACGCATCGATTATTAACGGCATCGCCGCAAGGAAGGAATCGAATAATTCTTTGACAAGCTCGCAAGATCGAGTGAAATCGAAATGCAACAAAAAGTGGGAGGTTAGCTGGAATGAAAAGGTCAATGACAATCATCTTGATATTTCTGTTAGCAATCGGAAGTTTAACAGGATGTGGGCCCGATCAGGAAAAAATTCAGAAGGGCTTCATTGCGATCCTTGAAAAACCGGCCTCTGAAGTGACAATTAAGGAAGCAACGAATTATCTGGATAAATACCTCTCAAAGATGGATAAGAAATATGCGAGCGATATGGTGCTGCATCTGGAAAACTATATTCTCGCCTTCAATCAGGATGGCATTGTGTATGAAGAATGGGCTGCGCAATATGACAAATATGTCGCGGCTTCCGTAAAGGACCTATATCAAATAAAAGTGATGGAGCAGAAAACACCATATGCTGCGGATGCCGTGTTGCTGATCAATTGGGATGAGCTTGTGCATAGAGCCCATGATATGGAGATATACATACAGAAATATAAGGATCAGAAGCTAACAAATCAGGATGCAACCTGGCTTTACGGGAATTATATGAATGCACTGGTCATGGGCACCAACAGTACTCCAATTTTTGATTATGAGAAGAATACCTTTTCCGAGGAAGCGAAAACAGCGTATGTATCCTTTATCAACAAATATCCTGACTCTACGACTGCATGGGCACTAAAAGAGTATTTTACATATCTCGACAGCATCCAATATAACATGGATTACAACAATAAAATATCGAGTAAATTGTTCTTTGATACCTGCGATTGGCTGGTATCGGAGTCAGGAAAGAGAGTTTTTCAATAGATGAACAACATGATCAGGATTGACGATCTGGTATTTGAATATAAAAGAGAGGATCAATTGGAACCGGTTCATGCGGTGAATCATGTAAGTCTCGAAATCGAACGGGGCAGCTTTACCGCTATCATAGGCAAAAATGGATCGGGGAAATCAACTCTTGCGAAAAATATAAATGCCTTGCTGTTGCCAAGCAGCGGGGCTGTTTATGTAAAGGGCTTTAATACTGCGGACGAAGACAAGCTTTGGGATATCCGCCAGACTGCCGGCATGGTTTTTCAGAATCCAGATAACCAGCTGGTGTCCTCCATTGTGGAGGACGACGTAGCGTTTGGGCCGGAAAATCTCGGCGTAGAGCCGGAAGAAATCAGAAAGCGGGTAGATGATTCCCTATACTCCGTTAACATGTATGAAGAGAGGAAAAAAGCGCCGCATCTATTATCCGGTGGTCAGAAACAGAGAATCGCCATCGCCGGAGTAATTGCCATGCATCCCGAATGTATCATTTTGGACGAACCTACCGCCATGTTGGATCCCCATGGTAGAAATGAGGTCATGGAGATTATCCACACGCTTCACAGAGAGGGAATAACCATTCTCCTGATCACGCATTTTATGGAGGAGGCGGCCAAAGCTGACCGAGTCATTATTATGGATGAGGGGAAGGTGGTGCTGGACGGTACGCCGGCTGAAGTATTCGGACATGCGGAGGAAATCAAGGCATTGAGTCTGGATGTACCCTTTGCGGTCGATTTGGTATACCGGCTGCGCAAGCGTGGCGTGAAGATCCCGGAAAGCATTATCAGTACAGAAGAAATGGTGGATTATATCGTATGCAAATTGAAGTAAAAAATCTTACTCATATATACAGTGAAGGGATGCCTTATGAAACAGTGGCCTTGACCGATATCAGCTTTGAAATCGACAAAGGTGAGTTTGTAGGAATTATAGGCCATACCGGCTCGGGCAAATCCACTTTGATACAGCACCTGAATGGTTTAATCAAACCGAAATCCGGAAGCATTCTGATCGACGGAGTCGACATCACCGGTAAAGATGTAAAGATGCGCGATATCCGGAGACAGATCGGCCTTGTTTTTCAGTACCCGGAATATCAACTTTTTGAGGAGACGGTTCATAAGGATGTTGCATTCGGCCCCCTGAATCTTGGTTTGACTCAGGAAGAGGCAGATAATAGAGTGGTGGAGGCAATCAGACTGGTTGGTCTTAGCTATGATGAAATTGCAGATCGGTCCCCCTTTGAGCTTTCCGGCGGACAGAAAAGGAGAGTAGCCATCGCAGGAGTCATCGCCATGAAGCCTCAGATCCTCATCCTTGACGAACCAACCGCTGGTCTGGATCCAAAGGCCCATGGGGATATTCTTCAAATGATCGAACGAATTCATGAGGTTCAGCAGAACAGCATCATTCTGGTTTCCCACAATATGGGGGATATTGCTAAGCTTGCAGATAAGGTTCTGGTGATGGACAGAGGGAAATTGGCTTTAACGGGAACCCCTGCAGAAGTATTTCGGCAGTCTGACCTGCTGGAATCCCTCGGATTGGGGCTACCGCCGGCAACCTTTATGATGCGGGTGCTGGAGAGCAAAGGAATTCAAGTCTCAACGGATATTCTGACCATTGAAGGTGCCGAAGAGGAACTGTATCGCATCCTAACAAGAGGGAAAAACTAAAAAATGGATTGGAAAAATAACACATGATTCGTGATATAACACTTGGACAATTCTACCCGGGAAATTCCTGGATTCATAGGCTCGATGCGAGAATAAAGATCATATGGACCTTTGTCTATATCATATCGCTTTTTTTGATTCAGAGCTTTTGGGGTTATATTCCCGTACTGGTCACACTTGGTTTGATCATTGGGGTATCAGGAGTCCCGCTGAAGTTTATTTTAAAAGGTCTGAAGCCCATCTTTCTGATTATTGTATTTACCTTTACCGTCAATATGTTTATGACAAAGGGCACACCCCTCATTGAGATCGGTTTTCTTACGATAACGGAAGAAGGACTTTACAACGCTGCTTTCATGGGAACGAGACTTGTGCTCTTGATTATCGGCTCCTCTTTGTTGACCCTTGTGACAAAGCCGATTAACCTGACCGATGGGATCGAGAAACTCCTCAGCCCTTGGCAAAAGCTGGGACTGCCGGCCCACGAGCTGGCAATGATGATGACCATTGCGCTGCGCTTTATTCCGACACTGCTGGAGGAGACAGACAAGATCATGAAAGCCCAAATGGCAAGAGGTGCAGACTTTGAGAGCGGCAATATCCTAAATCGTGCCAAAAGCTTGATTCCATTGCTGGTTCCGCTGTTTATCAGCGCATTCCGCATCGCTCAGGATCTGGCAATGGCAATGGAAGCTCGCTGCTATCGCGGCGGCAGCCACAGAACCAGAATGAACGGGATGAAGCTGAAAAAGAAAGACGGTGCCGCTGTCATTTTGATGCTGCTCTATCTGGCTGTGGTGATCTCACAAGCGCAGGGGTTGTTCGGTCGATTCATATAACAGTTATTGAGAGGAATTGAAATGAAAAATACTAAATTTTTAATTCAGGCAGCAATCATTGCTGCGATATATGCTACGTTAACCATCGTGCTGATGCCGTTCAGCTATGGGGTTATGCAGGTGAGAGTCTCTGAAGCACTTACCATTCTACCGTTTTTTACACCGGCAGCGATACCGGGACTATTTATCGGCTGTCTCGTGGCCAATATGGTAGGACCATACGGGTTGATGGATATGGTGCTTGGAAGTGCAGCGACCTTGCTCGCCGCCGTTTTTTCTTACTATCTCAGAAGCAAGCCTTTGCTTGTTCCACTGCCGCCGGTGATTACCAATGGGATCATGATCGGGTGCATGCTCTATTATGCGTATAGTGTGCCGCTGCCGCTTATCGCCTGTATCCTATGGGTTGCGGCAGGACAATTGATCGCTTGCTATTTGATTGGGTATCCATTGCTTAGGATCTTGAAAAAGTACAAAAAAATATTTGAGCTGCACTAATGGGGCTCAAATTTTCATATACTGTATATTAGCTCAACCGATTTTATGCAGTATTGGAGCGAATCTTTTTACAAGGGGGGGGAAACGATGCAGAAGAACCTTCGATTAACAATTTTGGTTATGGCATTGTTTTCAATTTTGTTGTTTTTGCTGATCATTGGGCCGGAGGCAGGCAGCTCCATTGCTGCGTCGTCCAATGTGGATTCTCTGGAACCTGATGTTGTTGATAGTAGTGATCCAACAACAAAATCGGCCATTGGAACCGATAAGGACCCTAAAGATGTGACCAGTGAAATAACAGAACCAAGGGTAAGCTTTCATCTAAAGTACAACAACTACCCGCTGACCTTTACCTATCTAGTGGTTCAAAACGAGACTGTAAACATCAGAAAAGGACCTTCCGTAAAGGAGCCGGTTCTCAAAGTTGTGCCCAAAAATGAGAAGCTGAATTATATCGAGACCATTATAAATGACGGAGAATGGTACCATGTAACATGGCAGGTAGACGACCAGCAGCTTTTCGGATTTATCAGTGCAGATGTGGTGATGAAACGGGTCTTTCAGTTTGATAAGATGCATGAGGCGATATTAAAAGCAGAAAAAATTTATGGCACAGGACCTCTAACTTATATCAATAATTACCATAATTTGAAGGGATACGCTCCACTCTATCAGGGTGAGGAGCTGGATAGAACCGGAGGAAGACGAAGTCAAAGCGCACCAGGGTACCCCAATCCTTCTGATTTGAGCGAGTTCAGCTATCTGGGAGACGGAACCCTTGTGAGAGTGTTGTCTGCCGGGGCTTATTATACAAGAGTGGCGTTGGTAAAGGACGAAAGCGTCTATTTTGTACAGAACAAGTATATTGCTACTCCTGCGGCAGTAACGGCAGTAAAAAAGGCTATCGTGATCGATCGCGCGAATCAAAACCAGGTCGTCTTTGAAAAGATCGACCGGGAATGGAAGGTCATCTCCTACACGCTGGCCACAACGGGAACGACGGGAAAATATCATCAGCCTACTCCCCTGGGCTATTACTACGGAATCGAAAAGCGGGAACGCTTCTACTATTATAAGGACGGAACCACAACCATCCAAGGCTATGCACCATATTCCATCAGGTTTGCCGGAGGTGCGTATGTGCACGGAGTCCCGGTCAATTATAAATTCAATGCAGAAGGCGGCCGCGTCGATCCGGGTAAGGTTGAATATTCCAAAACGATGGGAACGGTACCTCTTTCCCATAAGTGTGTTAGAAACTACACCTCCCATGCAAAATTCATTTATGACTGGTATACCCCGGGAGAAGTGATCGTCATCGTAATAGAGTGACCAAACAAGAATACTGAAAGGCTGAATAAAGGAGCGAGTCGGAGGTGCATTTAAATGCAGCGTTGCGGAAGCGGCATCAGCCGCTGAAGGGGGACGAAATGAATGTGATCAGAGTATATAAAAAGGACAGAAAACTTGAATTCTGGCAGGATGATTCTCTGAGACGCAGCTTCAAGATTTCTCTGGGTTTTTCACCGGAGGGACAGAAATTAAGGGACGGAGACGGAAGAACACCGGAGGGAAGATACTATATTTGCACAAAAAATAAACAAAGTAAGTTTACTTTGTTTTTAGGGATCAGCTATCCCAACATACAAGATGCAGAAAGAGGTTTGGTGGAAGGCCTAATCTCTCAGGAGGAGTTTGACCGGATCAAAATATCCATTGAGAACGGAAAGCGTCCCTGCTGGGAAACCACTTTGGGAGGTAAAATCGGCATTCATGGAATGGGCGCATCCAGAGACTGGACTGCAGGGTGTGTAGCCATGGAAGATGAGGATGTTATGTGGCTTTGGGAGCAGGCAGAAGTCGGAGATACAGTAGAAATATACGAATAGGAAGAGAAAGTACAATGCGACAAAGAAAAGTGAAAAACGAAGAGGAACGGCTCGCGGAGCATCATCAATATTTGATTGAGGACCCCAAGGCAAGGAAGGGAAAGTGGCAGGAAGTTTTCGAAAACGGAAATGGAATATATGCTGAGTTTGGATGCGGCAAGGGTAAATTCATCATGTCCCTGGCGGAGCAGAACCCAAATCGGAACTATATCGCCATCGAGGGCAGAGGGAGCATCATCCTGAGAGCACTGGAAAAAGCCACAAGGGAAGAACTGAAAAACATCGTTTTTGTAAAAGAATACATCAAGGATGTGAACGAATATTTCGACTGTGCGGAATTGACTGGTATTTATCTGAATTTCAGCGACCCCTGGCCAAAGGACCGCCATGCGAAACGAAGGCTGACCCACAGCAGATATCTTGACGGCTACCGGGAGATCTTGAAAAAGAGTGGCTGTATTGAATTCAAGACAGATAATGTTGATCTGTTTCTCTTTGCGATCAATGAATTCGAGTGTAGCGGTTTGAAGATCCTGGAATCCACGGAGGATCTACATAGTACCGAGCTGGAGGCGAAGCAGGTAACCACGGAATATGAGGACAAGTTCCATGGGGAAGGAAAGAAGATCAATTACTGCAAGGTACAGGTTTAATTGCAGCAACTAGTGACACGGGAGTAGATAGGTATCGAAACATACCCGCTGCCATTTCGTCTCCTAATACTGAGGAATGCTGCAACAATTCATCATAGATAGAAATATCCTTAGCATGATCGCCTGACATATAACTGGTAGCTAAATCCAGATTCATCCTAATATTCTGGTAAAACAGGCTTCGCCAAGTATCTTGACTCCAATACGGATTAATTTGTGCTAAAAAAGCAGCTAATTCATCTGCTAATTGATATAGCCTTAATGTATTTGCATTTACTGTCTCCACATCATTATTTTTCATAGCATTAATTAAACTCATCAATGTAATCTGACGCAAAGAGGTAAGATTTAGGACTCTGTCTGCATTTGTCCGGCCAACAAATGGTAAAACCAGGTTATAAAAATCTACTGGAGCACTGTACAGTCTGTCACCTATTTCTTTTACATTGCTAAGCCCATCTGCAACACTATGAATGTATTCTCTCGTCCATGCAGCAAGAACTGCCCAATTGAATCGGCTGCTCGTTATTAAATTTAATTGACCATATGTGAGGTAGTTTGTTTCCTCTTGATTTTTAAATATCATTTCACTTGGCCCCTTCAACCTTATAATACTTAAATATATGAAAAAATACTCATTATGTGATTTGCCTAACGTATGAAGAATAATGAGGTACAAAACGATAGTATTAGATTTATTCTATTATTCATTTCACTGATTAATGGAAGTTAGTTTTATATATCGATTATGATTTGATCATAAATTATGAAACCTGCCGGTTTTCGCCGGCAGGTTTTAATCGATTTTATGAATTCACTGTATTGATCGCCTCCAAGATGATCGGCGGGAGTAATCTGCATTTTTCTTCCGATATGGAAGCAACCGATACGCGGAGCCCCTTGCCGACCGGGACGGTAAAGATACCCTCTTTCTGAAGCGCAAGGCCAACTGCATCAGCATTTTCACACGGCACGGTTACGAAAAAACCAGCCTCGAAAGGAACGGTTTTCAATCCGGCTTCTTTTGCTGCCTTAGCGAAGGTATGGCCTCGTTCAACAAGCATTTTACAATAATCCTGTCTTTCGTGGGTTACCTTTGCCAGAAGCGCTTCGTCAGCGTAGATGTTTGAAAGGGTCGCCATGGCTGCTCTGTTGCAGTTGGACCAGGTTCCCCTGCTTGAGAAGCCACAGACTGTTTTAAATTCCTCTGCGATTTCCTTTTCCCGAGTCATACAGATCATAGCACCGCTCCGCATGCCATACATGGTATAGCTTTTGGAAAGACTGTATGAAACGACTACCAGAATATTGGCCGGGAAATCGTCCAGCAAGGGGAAGAACTTTCTGTGCTCCTCTTCGTCGCCTGCATAATCTAAATAGGCCACATCGATGAGCAGCGTTATTTTTTTGCTGTCTTCTGCTGCGGCTGCTTTGACAACCTTTATGATTTTGTCCCAATCCTCTAGGGTCAAGCTGTAGCCGGTTGGGTTGTGTGCGGGCGTATTCAATAGGATAACCAGTCCGTCCTGCTTGGAAAGGAGCTCCTTGATTTTGCTTTCAAAAGAAGCAACATGAAATCTTCCTTCCTCGTCGAAGAGGGTGTAGGTTGCGATAGACCGTTCGATATCCTGAGCGATGGTGCTGTACGGGCTCCAGTACCAATCCGAGGTTAAAACCTGATCGCCTCGTTTTGAATAATTCTGAATCGTATTTCTGATCGCGCCTGTGCCACCGGGAGTCGCCACGGTTTCTGTATAAGATTTCGGAACAAAGCGTCCAAACGCTGCCTTTTTTATTGCCTTGATAAAATCGGGAGTCCCTGCAATTGGTGCATAGTCGGCATAATCATTTGGAGTCAGATTTTTTAGGACTTCCACTACTGAGGACAAGATAACGAGATTACCGTCATCATCAAGTAACGAGCCTATTGTGGCGTTGACTACCTTGTCAGCGCCTTCTCTTGCTGCCATTTCTTTTGCCTTTTGGTTGATTCCGAATATTTTATCCTCAACCGGTATTATTCTGTTGTTCGCCTCTGCCATTTTGTATTTCGACATATTATTATCACCTACCTTAATTATGTATAATGGGGTATTATATCATTCAAGCTGCATTGCAGCATGTTTCGTTCCAAAAAAATTATGAATGGAATCATTATAATATAAAAAGGTTACATAGGCAAGAAATTTTATGTTAAAATAAACCATTGTAAGCAAATAGGGGAGAGTGTTATGATTTTAAAGCAGGTTGTTATTATTTTGTCCGCCCTTTTTCTTGGTTATGCGCTATCATTGGGACTTCAAGTGCCGATCCCTGCCAATGTGATTGGATTTGCCATCTTGTTTGCAGCGCTTTGCTTTGGAATTGTCAAGCTCCGACATGTGGACAAGGTGAGCGATTTTATCATTAAATATCTGGCAGTTTTTTTCGTGACGCCGACTATTGGCATCATGCAATACTTTGATCTGATCGGAAAGCAGTTCTTTTCTATCGTGCTTCCCTTAATGCTCAGTATTCTCATCGGTTTTTTTACTGCTGCCAAGGTGACGGAGCTGTGTATTGGGCTCGGCGAAAGAAGAAGACGGAAGAAAGGCTTGGGTGGCAGTGATGCTAAATGAACTTTTTCAGGCAAACCCCATATCCGGAATGCTGTTGACCATAGGCTGCTATTGGGTGGGACAAATGATTTACGACAAGACAAAATGGACAATCTTGCAGCCGATTCTCACATCGTCCGTAGTGATAATATTCTTTTTAATCTATGCAGAAATACCCTATGATATTTATTATAAACAGAATGTCGTGCTGATTTATATCCTGCCGCTGACTGCCGTGGTGCTTGCCGTACCGCTTTACCGGAACCTGAGTGTATTGAGAAAGCATATGCTGCCGATTCTGGCGGGAATTACCTCGGGAACAATTGTCACCATGATGGCCATCGTTGTCATCGGAAGGTTGATTGGAACCGATAAGAACATCTTAATTTCCATGCTTCCGAAAAGTGCTACCAATCCCATTGCAATAGAAGTTTCTGCCATTATTGGCGGAATTCCCTCTTTAACTGTCTCCTTTGTCGTCGTAACAGGAATCTTTGGAGGTGTCTTTGGACCTGAGCTTCTTAAGCTGATGCGAGTAAAGAATGAAGTTGCGAAAGGGATTGCGCTGGGCAGCATGAGTCATGCCGTCGGAACAGCCAGAGCGTTCAAGGAAGGTGAAGTTGAGGGATCCATGAGTAGTCTTGCTATGGCGATTGCAGGTACGCTTACCGCGGTTTTATCTCCAATCATTGCTTTGCTTTTTTAATCCCGAGGAAGCATTTATTTGATCCATCATAGTTTTATTATAAAAAATAGTGATTTCAAAAACCTCTGAAAGTATGAATTTTAGGAAAGTAGGAAATAATACTTTTGGAGGTGTTTTATATGCGATTGAATAATAAAAAGCCAAATGACCGTATAGCGGTTGCACTTGTATTATGTTTCTGTGTAGTTGCGATAGCATCAATTTTTACAATGAGGTCAAACTTTAGCCAGCTTGACTTCGAAAGTGACGACAACATTAATATTGCGCAAGAGGATAATCAGCAAGAAGAAGAGCAGAATGTGGTTAAACCGGTTCCCACCGTTGATAGCACAGTACCGAAGCAAAATGTAACGGAAGAGAAGAAGGATGACAGGAAAAGTACCGCTTCCTTTACAATACCTTTGGAGGGAAAGATCTCAAAGGAATTTTCAACTGAAGTACCAATTTATTCTCAAACATTAGATGCGTACGTTGTTCATAATGGGATCGATATCCAGGCCCCTGCTGACACACAGGTCTTGGCGGCCGGTGATGGAACCGTTACTAAGGTTTACAATGATGACAAGCTTGGAATAACCATTGAAATTTCCCATGGGAATGGAATCGTGACGAAATATTCAAATTTAAGTACAACGAAGATGGTTGAAGAAGGCGATGTCGTGAAAAAGGGGCAGGCCATCAGCGGGGTTGGAAGCTCAGCCTTGTTTGAAAGCCTTGAAACTCCGCATTTACATTTTGAAGTATTAAAAGACGGAGTTCCAATTGATCCAAGCGATTATATAAATTAGTGCGATCGATAAATAAATTGAGAGCCACAGGTTGCCCGGGAAGGGAATCTGTGGCTTTTTGAGGCATTGCTATTCCCCAACCATCCCATCGCCGTCTCGGTCATCCATGTATTGATAAAGCCAATGGTCCTTTGTAATTGGCATTATAAATCCAGCAGCCTTAGCCTCTGAGATTGTTACTTTCCCATTACCGTTTGTGTCAATGAAAGCCTTGTTTACCTCATCCGGGTTAGCATTGTCAAAATTTTCGACAATCACTTTACCAAAAAGGGTGTAAGTATATTGGTAATGCGAGGGAATTTGAGTTTTGGTATTCGGGTAAGTGATGATTGCTTCAAAGTCGGTGCAGCCGCCGGCATCACGGATGGTCTTTTCCATATAGGCCTGATCACCATGACGATTCAGGGTGCTGTCTTGCGGTGTTATGTTATATGCGTTTGACACGCCTCCAAGAGAATCAGCGATAACATGGCCTTGGTCATAATTTGGAAGTTCCGTCCCGGGGACCATTGCCTCATCATGATAGTATCGGCCATCCGAAGTAACTGGTTCTATTCTGTCATCCTGCAAGATAATTTCTTTTGCGACTACCCGGACGAACTGACCGTATTCATTGGTAAACGCCCAATACTCCCGGTCACCATATCCAATATCAACAACAACACTTGCTTCACGATGACCACTCATATCTCCGCCATCTACTTCAATTTGCCTATATCCATCAAATGATGAAGAAGTTTGTTGCAACTTTTCTGATTGGGAGGTACATCCTGCCATCAAACTCATTAGAACCACTAGAATGATGACGATCCAATTCTTTCTCATTTTGTCCTCCCTAAAAATACTGTAATGTCTGCGTTAATTACTGAGTGCAATTAAAAAACCACCAATCACATTGAAAATACAATGATTTGGCGGTACTTTTCGTTGGAGCGGGTGGGGGGAATCGAACCCCTGTATCCAGCTTGGGAAGCTAGTGTTCTGCCATTGAACTACACCCGCATGCATAATCGTTGATATTTCAACATTTCTTATTTAATTTACTTACATATCCTGCCATAAATGCCCTTCTAGGACACTAGCCTGCATAAATTAGCTTACAATAAAATATTGAAAAATGCAAGCGTTTCTTACTCCATTAAGACACTTACCTGTAGCTGTTAAGTAATCCTTTCCCTTTGGAAAGAATTGTATTATTATATTGGTAGTAGTGAAAGGGGTTGTAGTAATGAAGTTTGAAAGAGTTATTAACGGAGAAACAGTAGAATATGAAATTAAACCACGCTTTAAAGTTGGCGATGTTGTATTGCTGACCGATAAAAACGGAAAAAATGTAGATGGTAAGTATGGTGTAGTAGTAGCTGTAAATATTAGCCAAGATAATGTTTCATACGATATAATTTACTATAACAATAAAAACATTGAAATAAGAAAAGATGTTATTTATCCTGATGATATTGATAGTGAGGAGAAAGACAGCAGTTTGGAACGAATGTTTAGACTGTTGGACTGGGAAGAAAACATTGCTCAAAATAATATGCGTTTTGTTGATAGAAGCGATATATACAATAGTGCTATAAGACTGATGAAAAGGGTGGAAAACAAAAGGAAGAAACTTAAAGGATTACAAGAACATTATGAAAAATACTATGTTGATGATAGGATGGAGCAGATTAAAACCATAGTAGAAAGAATGAAAAAATAAATACATATTACACAGGGCTACCGAAAGGTAGCCTTTTTTTATGCCTTCGACACCAGATATTTTATTACGAATACAATGATAGTAGATAAGCTTGCTTATTCTCCTCTTTTAAGGGCAGTACCTTCACTGATAGCCCATCGGTGGGGGTGCTGCAAAAACTTACAAGCCACTTATACAAAATGCCCCTAAAAACAGGTAATTATATTATAGAGGGGCAAATAAGGAGATTAAAGATGAATGAATTACAGATGATGATTTTACAGGCAAAGATAGATAAACAGGAAATAAGATATTGTACAGCACAGCTAATACTTTTACAGATGCAAATGGATATAGCAGAAGCTAAACGGACACTAAATAAAATCTAATACTTTATACATTTATGCATTAATTTTATACATTTCTGTAACATAAAAGTAACATAAGAAAACAGCAGTCGGTTCGCACCTGAATTTGGACAGTTGGAATATAATTAATTAAGAGAAGAAGGACAACATTAGAAAGAAACAGAATAAAAAGAAATTCTTCTCCACAAGGAAAAAGACAAGATAAGAAAATAAAGATACTAAAACCTTAAGAAAGAAGAAAGACAATAGAAAGAATGGCTTAAGGATAACTATATCCTTAAAGAAGGATTACTTTCTAAAAAGGTAACCATAAGCTGGTGGAGGATATGTTTTAAGATATTAAGCAGAAACATACCAATATCCAAAGGTTACTACAAGTAAGAAAACATAATCCCTATCGGGTAACGGTAACTTACAATAGAAGCTACCCTACGGTCGCTAGGTTATGTATTCAAAATAAATTGTCCGTCTGCTTGGGGAAGTAGACATTAGGACAGAGGGATGAATTTAGGACAATCTGTTTGTCACTAGGAAAATGGCACTGATATATTTATAAGGAGAACTAATAATGAATAACACCGCCAATTTCCGTACCTGCTTAAAGATAGGCAGAGACAATGAAGAAGTAACAAAGACACAGTTAACCAATATGGGTTTTGGTATAACCGATGTTAGTGACTGTGTAAACTACCAAAGCAAGGACATAGACATTTTAGTACAAGGCTTTCTTCAAGATAGGGAAGCAACATTTGAAATTAAGAACGATGCCAAGATTGGAAGCACTGGAAACATCTTTATAGAAGATGGCTTTGACCGCAAGACAGGCTTTTGTCAAGGATGGCTACATAAATGCCAAGCAGATGTGCTGGTGATAACAGACAGCCAGAAGCAAATAATATACCTGTTTAACTGGCCTTTGCTAAAGCAATATGCACAGGAGCATGGTAAGCAAGTTACATGGTGGAACAGAACAGATGATTGTACAGGACATGGCATAGTAGTGCCAGTATTTGATACCTTTGCAAATGGATTAATAAGAGGGGTTTTAAAAATCCCACAACAGAATAACTAAGGTGATGAGATGAAAATTCAAGATATATTCAAAGACTTTGATGTAATCAAGGCAGACGATACCAGCCAAGCCGATTACATACTTTGCAAGCAACTTACTGTAATAGCCAGAGAAGATGATAAGATAACCATAAACGGCAACATTATCTTTACAAAATCATTAATGGAACGGCAAGCAGACATACTTCTATTTGTAGATAACTTAGGTGGCTTTGGTTACCTGCTAGACTGGCCTAAGACTAAGCTTTACTTAGCAAGGAAGAATAAGAAGGGCATTACATTAACCGAAGCACAGAAGAATGGCCTTCTAATAACAACAAAGAGAATTTAATAAGCAAATAAGACAGCCTAGTAATGGGCTGTCTTTTCATAGAAATATAAAGGGTAATAGGGGGTGCAGTAATGGCTTTAACACCCAAACAGAAATTATGTATTGAATTAATGCTATCTACCAATAAAAGCTATGGACTAATAGCACAGGAACTTAGCATTAATCCCAACACTATAACTACTTGGCTTAAGAATGATGAATTTAATGATGTACTGGATAGGGGTATAAAAAGAAGGTTTAACGGCATGGCTTTGGCAGCACAGAAACGGCTTGAACATCTTATTAACAGTAATAATGAAGCTGTAGCACTTGGAGCAGTAAAAGAAGTATTATCAAAGGCTGGCTATGATGCAGTACAGAAGCAGGAGATACTAGAAACCACCATTACAGTAACTATGGTGGATGATTAAATGGGTAGTATTAGATTAAACCTTTCAAGGCATAGAATTAACCCTGCTTATTATCCGTATTTGTTTGATTACATAAAAAGGTATTCAATCTTTTATGGCGGTGCAGGAAGCGGCAAGTCACATTTTGCTTTCCAGAAGATAATTGTAAAAGCCCTGAATGATAAGCGTAAAGTGCTGGTTGTTCGTAAGGTTGCAAGGACACTAAAAGATAGCTGCTTCCAGATGGTTATAGATGTGCTGGCTAAGTTTAAGATACTAAGCCTTTGTCAAGTAAATAAAAGCAATTATACAATCGTATTGCCAAACGGCAGTACTTTTCTATTTTTTGGCTTAGATGATGTTGAAAAGCTAAAATCCATAACCAACATAACAGACATTGTTATAGAGGAAGCCACAGAAATATCACTAGATGACTTTTTACAATTGGATTTAAGACTTAGGGCAAATGTACCAAACCTGCAAATATATCTAATGTTTAATCCTACATCTAAAGCTTCATGGGTTTATAAGAAATGGTTTACCCCTGATGCTGTTATAGATGAAGATACACAGATATTACAAACCACTTATAAAGATAATAACTTCTTACCACAGGCTTACATAGATGCCATAGAAAAACTGCAAAAGACTAATTATGCTTACTATAAAATATATGCCTTGGGTGAATTTGCATCGTTGGATAAGTTAGTATTCACCAATTGGAAGAAGGAAGAATTTAACCACCAAGACATTAACGGCACTTTGTTAATCGGTATGGACTTTGGCTTTGTAAATGATGCTTCTACCTTAGTAGCCAGTATCTTGGATGAAGAAACCAAGACAATCTATGTCTTTGATGAATGGGGCAGCACCAATAAAACCAATGATGAATTAGCCAACATTATCAAGGCAAAAGGATATTCTAAGTCATTGATAATAGCCGATAGTGCAGAACAAAAAAGCATAGAGGAAATACGGAGATTAGGCATACAAAGAATAAGGCCAAGCGTTAAAGGGGCTGACAGTGTATTACATGGTATTCAAAGACTACAGCAGTACAGCATGGTAGTACATCCTTCACTGGAAGGACTTATTACAGAGTTAGAAAACTATAGCTGGCAGAAGGATAAACAGACAGGGGAATACATAAACAAGCCACTGGATGAATACAACCACTACATTGATGCCTTAAGATACAGCCTACAATGTGCAAATAACAATAAAGTAAAATTCTTTAAATCACTATAACACCAGCAGGTGTTTTTTTTATTTTTTGGAAGGGGGAACGTACTTGTATATTATTAATTCCCTAGATGAATTAACACAAGACAAGATATGCAGTATCATACAGAAACATAACACAGAGGACAGGCCAAGGCTACAGAACCTTGAAAACTACTATTTAGGTAAACACAAGATATTACAGCGACAAATGACGGACAGCACCAAGCCTAACAATAAAGTGGTAATTAACTACCCTGCCTTGATATGCGATAGCTATTCAAGTTACCTTTGCGGAAGCCCTGTTTCATATACAGGGGATGAAGGCATATTAGAAACACTTCAATATTCAGATGTGGCTGACTTGGATTTAGAAACAGCCAGAAACATTAACATATTTGGTTTTGGGGTTAATCAGTCATACATAGACAGCAGCAAGCAAACTAGGTTTGTTAATATCAATCCTAAAGAAGTTATCTTTGTTTATGATGGCACAGTGGAAAACAATATCCTTGCTGTTATCAGATACTACACCTTAGATGAAAGTGACAGCCAAGCTTACCATGTGGAAGTATGGGATAGTGCAAAGTGCAGTTATTACAAAACCAATAATGCCTATTCAGCATTGGAATTTGTTAATGAACAGCTACACTTCTTTAAAGATGTGCCTTTCATTGAATTTCTGAATAACTCATACAGACAATCTAGCTTTGAAGAAGTAATAACCTTGATTGATGGATTAGAAAAGCTTACAAGTGATGAAGTAAACACCTTTGAACAGTTTTGCGACTGTTACATGATTTTAAAAGGCTGTGTCATGGATGATAATGATTTACAGGAAATGAAGGTAAAAAGGGTAATACAGTTTGATGGTATAGATGCTTCAATAGAATACCTTACCAAAGAAGTAAACATTGAGCAGATAACAGCATTAAAGCAGGACTTTGTAACCAATATCCACAAGATAAGCTGTGTGCCTGATATGTCAGATGAAAACTTTGCCAACAATGCTTCAGGTGTGGCTATTCGTTATAAACTACTTTCCTTTGAGAATGAAACAAGCCAGAAGGAAAGAAAGTTTAAGAAGGGGCTACAGCGCAGGATTAAGCTTATTGAAAACATGCTAAACATCATATCAAAGACAGAATACTTAGATGTTAAGATAGCCTTCACAAGAAACTTACCAGTTAATGAAGTGGAACAAGGCCAGCTAATAGGAAACCTTAGAGGGCTTGTATCTGATGAAACGCTACTATCTCAAATATCATTTGTTGATGATGTAGATGCAGAATTAAAGCTACTTAAGGAACAACAGAAGGTAGCTGCTTCACTATATAGCTTTGGTGGTGATGAAGCTGATGAAGAGTAACAGCCGATACTGGACAAAGAGAATTAACAAGCAGCAAGAAGCCTTATATGATAAGTCAGTAGAAGAAACACAGAAGAAACTACAGCAGGTATATAACAATTCCATGAAAGTGGTTAAGGCCGATATGACTGATTTGTATTTGAAAATCATAGAAGGTAATCCAGATGGCACTATCAGTATTAATGACTTGTATAAATTCAATAGGCTTTCAGACTTACAGGTACAGCTATACAAACAGCTTAAGGTTTTAGGCAATGCGGAAATTGACATAATGAATGAACGGTTTACCGCCATGTATAAAACCAATGAAAGCATTATACATAGAGAAATGCCAAAGGAAATAGTTACAGGAACATTAAACCCTGCCAGTGACAAGGCAGTAAAGGAAGTGCTTAATTCCGTATGGTGTGCTGATGGTAAAACATGGAGTGCTAGAGTATGGAATAATAAGATGCTTCTACAGCAGAGGGTTGAAAGGGGCTTAGTAGACTGTGTAGCTAGAGGTGTAGCCAAGGATGAATTAGTCAAGCAGCTAATGACTGATTTTAAGACAGGCTTCATGGAAGCAGATAGGATAGTAAGAACTGAATTAACCTTTGTACAAGGACAATCTACAGCAAAGAGTTACCAGAGTGCAGGCATAGAAAAGTATGAATTTCTTGCAGCCCATGACAGCAGAACCAGCGACATATGCAAAGGGCTTGATGGTAAGATATTTGCCTTTTCACAAATGAAGGTTGGCAAGAATTACCCACCTACACATGTTTATTGCAGAAGTACAGTAACACCAGTTTTATAATACACCGTTTCAGGTGTTTTATATTGTCTTACAGGGGCTAGACATAAAACAAGCAACTATTACATCTAGGGCTGGTTAAGGCCAGTACTATAAAAGGAGATATACGAATGGCAGAAGATATAAACACAGGGTTAGATAAAGATAGCTATAGCAAAGATGAAGTAATGGCTATGCTACAGTCTGAAACTGATAAGAGAGTGACAGAAGCCTTAAAGAAGGCAGACAGAAAGACACAGGATAAAATCAAGGAAGCTGAAAAGCTTGCCAAGATGAATGAAGAAGAAAAGTTTCAGTATCAGCTACAAGAGAAGGAAAAGACATTAGCAGATAGAGAAAAGCAAATAGCCTTAATGGAAAATAAGAATGAAGCCGTAAAAATTCTATCAGAAAAGAAGCTTCCTGTGGAAGTAATAGACTTTCTGGTTGCAGATGATGCGGATAAAACAATGAAGAATATTAACTTATTTGAAAAGGTATTTGCAGCAGCAGTAAAGGAACGTATACCATCAAACACACCTAAAGGTACTAATACACCTGAAGGCGGTATAAACAAAGAAGCCTTTTCCAAGATGACAGCAAAACAGATGCAGGAACTTTACCAAACTGATAGAAACCTATTTGAACAACTAGCAAAATAACTAAGAAGCCACTTGTGAAAGTGGTTTTTCTATTTTTTGAAATAACAAGGAGAAATAAATAAATGGCAAATACAATTTATGAAAACTTTGTATTACAGGCAAAGCTTGCAGACTTACTTAATACAAGACTAAACACTAGAGCATTGATGACGGTAGATAATTCCCTGACAGAAACAGCAGGAATGATAAAGAAAATTAATACCTATACATACACTGGTGCAGTACAAACAGTTGCTATGGGTGCTAAGAATACAGTAAGAGGTGCAATATCATTCAGTACTTCCAGCTATGAAGTAGCAGTAGCACAGCAAGTATTTGATTACTTTGATGAAGAAATTGCAACAGACCCTATGGTACTTGATATGGGTATGAAGGGTGCTTCCACTCTTATGGTTAATGACATGAATACCAAATACTTTGCAGAGTTGGCAAAAGCAACACTATCACAGACTTATGCCTTTGGTGAAGCTATTTCCTATGAAACAGTAGTAGATGCAATTCAGAAGATGAACCTTGAAGATGAAAGTGGCCTATTCCTTGTAATCGGTACGGATTTGAAAGCAGACATTAGAAAAGATGCAGATTTTAAGGGTGCTGAACTTGGTAAAATCCTGTTTGATGGACAGATTGGTACTATTTCAGGTGTGCCTGTTATTGTTTCCAAGCTTGTACCTGCAAAGGTAGCTTATCTTGCTACTAAGGAAGCTGTAACTGTTTATACCAAGAAAGACAGTGAAGTGGAACAGGAACGTGACGGAGAAGCCAGAAAGAATACCGTCATTATGAGAAAAGTTAATCTTGTAGCTTTAACTGATGCTACCAAGGTTGTAGCAATTTCTGAAGCTGAAGAAGCGTAAGAAGTGGGGGTTAATCCCCCACTTTGTTTATAAAGGATGATGACAATGAAAGAGAAAATAAAGGCATTGCTAAACATACAAGACACTTCTAAGGATGCGGTTCTTACCATTCTTATAGAAGATGCACAGGCTTTTGTATTGGATTATTGCAACATAGATACTTATTCAGTAAGCCTTGACGGTATTGTCATTAAGATGGTTTTGGAAAGCTATAACAAGCTAGGGGCAGAGGGTGTAACCAGTAAAAACTACAGTGGAATATCTGAAAGCTATACGAATGATTACAGCCCTTTCATATATAAACAGCTAAACAAACACAGACGAATAAGAATGATTTAAGGGGTGGTATTATGTTTAACTCACAGCAAAACCAGCATGATGTATATACATTTACCACCATCTTGAATGACTACAATGAAGAAGTGAAAACACCATCTTTTTATAAGTCAGTCAGTATGTTTATATCCCTGCTTCAGCATAACCAATACACAGCTAATGATTTAAGGCTTTTGAATTGTAATTACTTAGCCCTTACCAGTGATAGGACACTTTCTAAAGGCATGGTTATAGACAGCAGATATACCATTGAGTTTATCAATGACTATGGCAAAGAAGTAATCCTGTACCTAAAGGAAGTGACAGAATGACAGTTAAGGTAGATGCTAATGATGTTCTGGCTAACCTACAGAAGTTTATAGACAATGGCATGGATGATAGGCTTGCTTCTTCAATGGAAAAGGCTTGCTTATATGTGGAAGGAAATACCAAGAGAAATGCCCCTGTAGATGACGGACAATTACGGCAGAGTATAACCCATGATGTAGATAGGAACAGTGGGAGCATTGAAGGCTATGTAGGCACAAATGTAGAGTATGCCCCCTATGTACATCAAGGTACAGGTATTTATGCTGTTAATGGTGACGGTAGGCAGCAAGTGCCTTGGGAATATCAATCGGCAGATGGTACTTTCCATAAGACAATAGGCCAACATGCTAACCCATTTATGAAAAAGGCCATAGAAGAAAGCAAGGATAATTTAACTAAATACTTTGAAGGGATTGTTTAAGATGATAGAAGTAATAAATGCAATTGAAGCGGTTGTTTCTATTCCTGTGCTGCCCCTTCAATCTAAGAAGAAACAGGAACAGATAATATATAACATAACCCCTAACAGTGATGATGGCTTGGTAAATCAGTCGACACTTGAATTAAATATAGTGGCAAATACCTTGGCTAATGCTGAAGCATATGACACAGCCATAAGGCTGGCACTACTTAATACAGGAGATACATCACAGGTAAATGGGATTAATAAAATAACACTTAACGGTGGTGGCACTCTTACCAGTGAAGCAGGAGTACACCGCTTTGTAAATTATGTGATAACAAGGAGAAGTAAATAATGGCAGATTATATTCTTGGTTCAGGTGACTTATATCTGGTAGTGGCAGATGCTATTCCAGAAGATGAAACCTTTGAAACAGCAGGCAATAAGATTGGACATATTTCTGGCGGTGCTACTTTGTCTTACGGTAGTGAAACATATGAAGTAGTAGACGATTATAACCAAGTATTAGGCAGAAGCATTACAAAAGAAGAAGTAACCTTTAAAACAGGCATTCTTACTTGGGATTTAGCCGTACTAAATAAGGTAATTGCTTCCAGTACTTATACAGCAGGAACAGGGGAAGCCCCAGATACAATTAAGATTGGTGGACAATCTTCAAGCGGTATTCAAAAGGTATGTGTAAGATTTATTCATACTACCGCAGATAGCAAGAAGCTGAAAGTAACCCTTATCGGTAACAATGAAGCAGGGTTTGAACTTAACTTTATGAAAGACAAAGAAAGCATTATTGATGCAGAATTTAAAGCTTTGTCACAGGCTGATGGAACATTAGTAGAAATTACACTAGAGAAATAACGTTAAAAGGGGTAGCAATACCCCTTCTAAAAATATATTGATATTATTTGAAATAAGTGGTAAATTAGAACGTATCCTATGAAAAGCAAATAATGGAGGTACTAATGTCGAAGTATTTAATGTATGTGGCATTTTTAATAGTACTAGTTTCTGCCATAACAATATCATTTAATTATGGATGCGTAGTAGGACTAAAATAACAATATCATAAAAACTGCAAATTATTTTGCAGTTTTTTTCATGAAGGAGATTATAACATGGCTAACAAACTAGATTTAACGGTACATACCAAGCGGTACTTTGAAGTAACCCTTCCAGATGGTGAAGTAATCAACATATCAAAACCAAGCCAAGGTTTGATTATTGATATGATGGCTATAGAACAGGCGGCAAAGGATATTGATACTAACAAAGCACTGGATATGTTTAATGACATTATCGTTAAAATCCTAAACAATAACAAAGAAGCCAAGAAGTTTACTGTTAAATATGTAAAGGATAACTTTGACTTTGAAATAGGCCAGATTTTTCTTACTGCTTATATGGAGTTTGTACAAGAGGTACAATCAAACCCAAACTAATAATACCTATTGTATCTACTGATGAAGATGATGCGGTAGGCGGTTATCTTGATGGAGTAATGGCAAATATCCATAGAGTAATCAAATACAGTAACCTTAACTACTTCCAAGTGCTTAATTTACCATGTGATGTATTTCAGATGATGGTTAAAAATAGCATAGTGCAGGACTTATTAAAGACTGAAGAAGGAAGAAAAGAAATAGAAAAATACAAACGGCTTAACAGTACTACTCCTGACATGGAGAAGTTAGGCAGACAGTTTAATATACAAACAAAGTAAGCAGGGTGAAAGCCTTGCTATTTTTATAGAAAGGGGGCTTATAATGTTAGATTTAGGTGCTTTGAGAATGTCTATAGTTACCGATACTAGCGGTGCAAAGCAGGAATTAAACAGCCTTAAAGATACGGTTTATAAAACTGGTGAAAGCATGACTAGAATGGGTGGCAATCTTACCAAGGCATTAACATTACCCATTATTGGAATAGGTGCAGCAGCAGTAAAAACAGCTTCAGATGTTTCTGAAAGCATGAATAAAATGAACGCTGTTTATGGTGACAATGCCAAGATGGTTGAAGATTGGAGTAATACATCAAGTAGTGCTTATGGCATGAGTAAAAGCCAATTCCTTGATTATGTCGGTACATACGGTGCTTTAAGTCAAGACTTGCTTAAAATGAATGAAGCCGATAGTGCTGAATTTTCAAAGCAGATTATACAAAGAAGTGCCGATATATCAAGTTACTATAACCTTACAATGGATGAAAGCAATTCCTTGATGCAGCAGCTTTATTCTGGTGAAACAGAAGGATGGAAGAAACTTGGCATAACCATAAATGACACTACTATGCAAGAGTTTGCACTTAGCAAAGGTATCAATAAAACAATTAAGGATATGTCCTTACAAGAAAAGACAGCCTTAAGGGTTGAAATGGCTATGGAGAAAACCAACAGGGCAGAAGGTGACTTTGCAAATACTAAGGATGGATTAGCCAATAGCAGCAGGATATTACAAGCACAGCTTAGTGACTTGGCAGCTACCATAGGTGCAGCCCTTTTACCTACAGTAACAAGCATAGTAGGTAAGGTTAATGAAGTACTTACAGCTATGATTGCATGGAGTAAAGAAAACCCTGCCTTACTGGATATTATCATCAAGATAGCAGGTGCATTAGCTTTACTTGGGCCAACATTGTTAGCGGTTGGTACAGCTATGAAAATGGCTACTACTATTGGCCCTGCTTTAACAGCAGCGTTTAACCCTGTAGGATTGGTTATTATGGCTGTAGCTGGTGCAATAGCATTACTGGCTTTTGCATGGAAAGAAAACATAGGTGGTATTCAGGAAAAGACAAAGGCAGCGTTTGATATGATTAAAGCCACTTTTGAAGATGTATTTCCAACATTAGAATTATTGTTTTACCATTTGATTAATGCTTTCAAAGCAGTATGGGAAACAATCGGAGTGCCTTTGTTTAATGCCTTTGGTGAGATTATAAAGGTTATTGCTAGTCTGTTTTCTACTCTATTCCCATTAATTGTAAAGGTGGTAGGGGTTACTTTTAGTGCTATTCTTTTAGCATGGAAAACAGTACTTAAGCCTGTATTTGACGCTTTTGTAAGTATTGTAAGCGGCTTATATAATCTGTTAAAGAAACCACTTGATGATGTAATGAATGCTTTCACAGTCTGTTTTGATTGGATAGTAGACAAGGTACAGGCTGCTATTGACTTGGTAAGCTTCCTTATAGAGAAGGCCAAAGAAGTAGCAGAATTTTTCAGTGGTGATGGTGGCAGCAGTACACCAGCAAGCCCAAGGACACAATTTCATGCTGATGGTGGCATTTTAACTAAGGCTACTGTATTTGGTTTTGGTTCAGATGGTACTAGACATGTTGGTGGTGAAGCAGGAGCAGAAGCAATAATTCCATTAAGCAAACTACCAGAAATACTATCTAATATGGGTATGGCAGGCGGTGGTGTTGTAGTTAATAACTATTCTCCTAAAGCATTATCTGTATCTGAAACAGCAAGACTTTATAAGCAATCACAAAGAGAACTGGCACTTAATTTATAGGGGGTGATTTGATGCTTACATATGAGAAACTTATATACACAAATGAATTAGGTGGAAGTGTTGAATTATCCCTTTTATCTGATTTTATACTGGAAGGCTTTGATGGCAGAAACGGCCTTCAGAACAGCTTAATGACTGAAAAGGGTGTAAACCAGATAGGCAGCACCTTTGTAAACCATAACATAGATAACAGAAACATTACATTAAGCGGCAAGATATTCAGCAACATAGAAGCTAATAAATCCTTGCTGGTTAAGGTGTGTAATCCCCTTCTTAAAGGTACTTTGAAGTATGAGAATACAAAGACAGGAACAGAAAAAGAAATACCCTGCTTTGTTAATAAATGCTTAGTAGGTGCTAAAGGTGGGGTTACAAACTATGCCATTACACTAACAGCTACAGAACCATACTTTAAGGATAAGGAAACCATCAAGGAACTAGCCTTAAGGGTTAATATGCTTGAATTTCCTGTTAGTATTCCTTCAGATGGTATTGAATATGGCTTAGTAACCAATAAGAGAATGAATATCATTAATAATGGTGATGTGCAAACACCGCTTGTTATTGAATGGGTGGGTGTAGTAACTAATCCAATTATCACAAATGTAACTACAGGTGAATTTATCAAGGTAAATACTACCCTTTCTGATGGTGAAAAGCTACTTATCCATACAGCCTATGGAAACAAGAAAGTTATAAAAGTAGATGCAGAAGGAACGGCTACTAATGCCTTTGGATTGATTGATTTATCCAGCAAATTCTTTGACTTGGAAATAGGCAATAACATCATATCCTACAATGCAGATAGTGGAGCAGATGAAAGTAACCTATTCATTCATTACAATAACCAGTACTTGGGGGTGTAGTGAATGGATATTAAGATACTGGATAGCAGCTTAACCTTTGTGGCTATGATAGATGACTTTGAAAGTGTAGTAATCAATAGGAAGTATGCCGACATAGAAAGCATTGTTATTACCATAAACACCAGCAAGAAGAATACAGAGCATTTGAAGGCTGGCAATTATGTCTTTGTGGATGATAAGCTAAATAAGTTCTTCAGGATATACAACACCAAGAAGAATTTAAATAAAGAAGGCATAACAATAACGGCTACTGGCTTTTCAATCATGCAGATGTTTAAGCAAAGGATTACAATACCAGCCACAGGCCAAGCTACTGAAGGTTATACCGATACAACGGAAGCTATTATTAAAAGCTATATCAATTCTAACTGTATTGCTTCTTCTGATGCTGGTATGAATTATAGCTTGATGGATATAGCCCCTAATCATGGAATAGGTAGTACCATCACAGATGAAACCAGATATAAAAACCTGTATGATGAAGTAATAAGGCTTACTACTATTGATGACTTGGGTATTAAATCCACCTTTGACATAGACGATAAAAAGCTGGTATTTGATGTTTATGAAGGTGATGATAAGACAGCAGGAAACACAGCAGGTAATAACCCTGTTATCTTTAGCACTATCTTTGACAATATCCTTGAAGCCACAATAGAAGAAACCCAAACAGTAATACAGAATTATGCTTTAGTTGGTGGACAGGGTGAAAGCGCAGATAGAGTAATCCAAGTAGTAAATGATGATGAAACAGGCATGGAAAGACATGTCTTTTTTATTGATGCCAGTGACTTGGCTACCACTGACGAATTAACCAGCAGAGGACAAAGCCAGCTATTACTTCCAAGCTATTACATAGATGCAGTAATTAACCCTACAGCGCAGCCAAAGTATGAAGCTGATTATGACATAGGTGATTTAGTTACTGTGGTGGTAGATGGCTTGCAATTGAATACAAGGATTGTAGAATTGACTGAAACATATCAGGGTAATACCTTTGGCTTAAATGTCATCTTTGGAAACAAGACAATTGACTTAGCCACTTTATTAAATAGAAGCAATAGCAGATTAGCCAAGCTAGAAACAGTATAAGGAGGATTTATACATGAAGAAAACTTATGCCTTCAATTCAGTAGAAGGTGATAGAAAATATAATGCAGATAACATAGCCGAAGATAAGGCTATTTTTTATTCTGATGGTGTAGTAGTCCAAGGCGGTAATGTCATAACTACACAGCTACAGGTAGGGCATGTACTAGGTATGCAGGTTATGGTTAATAACGGTATAGGCATTATTAAAGGCAGGACTATAACCTTTGACGGTACGGCAGATGGTAGTGAATTGGTTACCTTACCACAGGCACATTTAACCCTTGATAGAATTGATAGGGTAGTGCTTGAATTAAACCTTACTGATGGAGTAAGAGATATTGTATTAAAGTCTATTCAGGGTACACCTGATGCTTCACCAGCAGCACCTACTTTAATTAGAACAGAAGAAGTATATCAAATTTCACTGGCACAGATTAGCGTTATTGCTAACAGCGGTACAATCGGAACAATTACGGATGAAAGAAGTAATACAAGTGTATGCGGTATTAGTAATGTAACTATAGGAATTACACCACCTACTGGTAATGATGCTGTAACGGTAACTTTAAGCACAGAAAGACAAACACAGTTTAATTCTGCAAATGTAGATGATGCTTTAGGGAAATCAGGTATTCAATTATCTTCTTATATAACCTTTTGCGGTAATGTCAACGCTAATATGCTAGATGCTTCTTTTGGCAAAAATAATGAAGATTGCATTGGAAACTTGGGTGAGCAGCTTGCAAGATATGCATGGTTTAAGGGAGAAAATAAGGCAACCAACCATTATGTAAAACTAAGAACTAAGAAAACATTTTTAGATTGTTTAGCTGATACAGAAGCTTTAGGTGCTTTAGTAGGAAATGATAATTTAAGTGCATTAGTTACTGCATCACCTTATGCTAGTAATTTATATTCAGCGGTTAACATTGCAACATTTACTGATGAACAGATGAAACAATTAATATGTGGTGCTTTGTTCCTTAACCCTAACAACTATGCAAACTTAAGCGCACTATTAGCAAATAGTACAGTAAGTACAGCGGTATTTAATACAGGGGCATTATTTAACTTAGTAAGTAAGAATGATTTAGCATTATCAAAAGGAGTTGCTGGGTATCTAGGTATCTCGCCTACAGGTTATTCATCATTATCAGCTACATTTTCTGATAGCACAGTTATGACTGCGTTTGTTAGCAATGCAACTTTATGTGCTAAATTTGTTAGTACAATACCTTTATTCTCTAAGCTGGTTAACAATGTTTCAGATGCAAATGTACCAGCATTAGAAGCATCTACCACATTTAGAACGGCATCAACAAATTCACCAATAAAGACAAGCGGTTCATATAATGGAATAAGGCTAAACTGGGGTTCTATTTATGGCAATAAATGTTTTGTATTAACGGCAACAGATACAGTTCCAGGAACAGAGAATAAAATGTCTGCTCTATTAGTTGGGGGAGGAACAATAAACACAACATTTAGTGCAAATACTCCTGTTAATAGATTTTTCGGTTCTGTTAGTATGTATACTAATAACGGCAATTCAACAACAAGTACTAGAACTGCTTATTTTATACCATCAGTTTAAGAAGGGGTACTAATATGAAAACAATGGAACAAGAATTACAAGGACAAATTGAAGCTACTGTGGCAGAAAATACAGCACTTAAAGAACAGTTAGAAGTAACACAGGCTGTATTAGATGAATTACTCTTTGGGGGTGCATTATAATGTATGAAACAGATTTTGTAGCAAGATACTTAGCTACCAGAGTAATACAGAATAGGGCAGATGAAACCACAGGTATTACCTATGAGAAAGCAATAACCAATATCAGAACATCACAAGAAGCTATTGACTATTGGCTGGTAGAATTAAGCTAGAAAGGGTACATAGATGGACTTTAACACAATAGTAGACATGTTAGGTAATCAAGGCATATGGTGTGCCTTATTTTTATATCTCTTTTATGAAAGCAGGAAAGACGGCAAGGAAAGAGAAGAAAGACTAATGGGTTGCTTAGATAGCCAAGGGGAACAGCTACGGAGCATAACATCTACACTGGAACGGATAAATGAAAGACTTGTAGATGTAGAGTGTAAGATTAAAGAATAGGGTAAGGCTTCGGCCTTACCCCTTTTTTATTTGCCATATCATTCTACCTAAAATATGGTATATAATAAAGTCAAATATTTAGTAATGGAAAGGATGTGTACCATGAGTACTATTGAAGAAAAGATAGAACAAGATGAGCCAGAGAGAATTTTTCAAGATGAAGAAGATTTAGAAGGAACAAGGGAAGCGTATTATTTAATCGGCAAATTTACTATATACTTTCAGAAAATGTTATGGCAATTACAGTTTATGATTAACTGGGAATTTAAGCGTATTGGCCTTCATGAAACACAGTATCTTAATATCTTCTTTGATAGAAGTGGGGCAACAGATTATTTAGATATTGCTTGGGGTTTAATGAACCAAGTATTTAAACCAACTGAAGAAGAAAAGGCGATAACTAATAAAATATTTGATAGGATTAAAGATATAATTACATTTAGGAATGACATACACCATGGTTTAATTTTTATAGGTAGTTTAAATAAAGAAGGTTTTTATCCGCATTCAAATTTAAGAATTACAAAAAAACCAAGTAAAGGGTGGTATTATAAACCTGATTTACAATTTGATAATATGCTTTTGAAAGAAAAACTAATTGAAGTTCAAGAATTGTATGCTTCATTATGGAATATTACTACATACTTTATTGATAATAGGATGTGCCCAGAACCTAGCCCAAAAACATTACAAGAACGCATGAAAACTACATTTTCTGGTTAATTATAGGGGGCTAATGCCCCCTATTTGAATAGCTTAACTACCCTTGTGTTTCTTTGGATTATGTTATTAAGTGGGCTGGCCTTAGTGTGCTGTTCCTGCATCTTCTCCTGTGATATGGTTACATACCTTTTTGTCATTCTTAAATCAGAATGCCCCATCATATTTTGAAGTACAAATATATTGCCTTCATTCTCTATAAACTTGGTGGCAAAACTATGCCTTAAGTCATAAGGGGTTATTTTACTTCCGCACCTAATACTGTATTCAAACAGCCTTCTGGTAAACATCTGGGTGTGCATCTTTCCACCTTCATGGTTATTAAAAACCCAATTCAATTCCCAATCATCAGGCCGTAACTTAAGAAGTTTATGAATTAAGTCAATAACAAGTTTGCTTACAGGAAGTTGTCTTTGCGTCCTTGTCTTTGCCTTTTCCTTAGTAACAACGATTGAATAATGTTCTAAGTCAATGTTATCCAATTCCAGCCTAAAGGCTTCTACTGGCCTAATACCTGTATCAAGCATAAGCAGGATAATAACATAATCTCTAAATTCAACATACTGCTTAATATCAATTACTTGCAGCATAGACTTGATTTTATCATTAGGTATACTTCTTAGCTTTCCTTCATCCCTTTTGGCCTTAAGCCCTAATTCCTTAATGGGATTAACTTCAATAAGCTTTTCATGTTCAGCCCAATTAAAGAAACAGTTAAAGACTTTGTAAGTCATATTATAGGTAGTAGGTGCAAGTTTACTTCTATCAGAAAATAACCTTAACAATTCAGCTTTTAATTTCCGTATGTCTGTGGTGTTGCTAGTATACCTTCTGAAGTGACTATACTCATAATTGTATAAATCAATGGTGCTTTGTGCCATGCCACTGGCTACCTTAAAAGTGACAAATTCTTCAAATACTTCTTCCAATGTTTGATTGTCTGATAAGTCAATAAGTGTTAGTTTTTTACCCATGTTTTTCACTCCTTTTTAATAAGAAAATAGTGTTCCTAGGACATTAGCTTGTAGTGGTTAGGAGTGCAAATAAAAAAGACATAAACATTGATATTTCAACATTTATGCCTGTAAAACCCATTCAGACTTGGGAAGCTGGTGTTCTACCATTGAACTACACCCGCATGTGTTGGGGCCGCTGAACCTGCTGTTTTTAATCATAACTGAAGTTGAGAAAAAATGCAAGTGGTTCAACAGAAATTTAGGATAAGATGATTGATACTGTGCGAAGATAAAATGACATAAAAATACAATCATTGTTAATGATTTTCTTCTGATCGCGTAGTATGATATGAATTGAAACGATAAAACAGACAAGTATAAATAACAGGAGAAAAATCATGACAATTACAAATAATATTCATGATACTGCACTCATCTTTGAAGGAGGCGGTATGAGAGCCAGCTATACCGCCGGGATTCTAAACACTCTGCTGGAAAATGAGATATACTTCGATTATGTAGCGGGCATCTCCGCAGGCTCCAGTCATAGTGTCAACTATATTTCCAGAGACATTGAGCGTGCGAAGCGCTCCTTTGTAGATCTGGTCACAGATCCGAAATTCGGTGGCTGGAAGTCATTCTTTAGGGGAGAAGGCTATTTCAGAGCGCACTATATTTATGAGGAGACCCCTTATCCGGAGGCTACGCTGCCCTTTGATTTCAATACCTTTATGTCAAATCCGGCACGGCTCCGTATCGGTACCTTTGAGCGAGACAGTGGTGAAATCGTTTATTATTCCAAGGAAGATATCCATACTATTGAGGATTTAATGAAAATTGTCCGTTCCTCCTCCTCCATGCCCATATTCATGCCGCCAACTTATTATGATAACCATTACTATGTTGATGGTGGGCTTGGCGGAGGGATCGCGCTTGATATTGCCAGAAAGGATGGCATGAAAAAAGTCTTTGTTGTCCTCAGCAGAGAAAAGGGTTACCGAAAACAGTCAACAAAGTACAAGGGGGCTCTCAAAGCCTATTACCGTAAATATCCCGTCGTTACGGAAGCGCTGCTGAATCGTCATGTTGTATATAATCAAATTCTGGAGGAGCTGGAAGACATGGAGAGTGAGGGGAAGGCCTTTCTTGTCTATCCGGACATCATGCCCGTTTCCAATCGCGAGGTCAACTACCATAGGCTGTCTGAAAGCTATCGGCTCGGTTATGAACAGGGGCAGCGTGATTTGGTAAAATGGCAAAGATTCCTGTCGAAATAACATATTAGTACAGAAAAAGCAACCAAATAATACTCGACGATAATTGAAGGCAAACCTGTGGATAAGTTTGATAGAAAAATGTCGGCGGAAATGCATACATGCTGAAACTTAAGTGTTTGTACGGCAATATGTTTTCCACAGGAAGATGTGGATATCATTGTATACAATTGCGAAAAACATGTGGATAATGAGTAGAAACCTTAAAAAACATGCAGTCTAAGCTGTTGAAAAACGAACAGGGCACCATCGGCAAAAGTTTACATAATATTACACAAAAACATTATAATTTACATAAAAACAGAAAAAAGCAGCGCAAACCCAAAAGTTTGCACCGCTTACTCATCTATCCCCTGCTGTTATTCTACAATGATTACGGAAACCGGACAGCTTTCGGCTGCCTCCTGTGCAGTACCCTCAACACCGGATGGGATATCATCCACGATAACCTCCGCCAGACCGTCATCCGCCATTTGATATACCTCCGGACAGATTGACGGGCAAAGGCCGCAGCCGATACAACCGGAACGATCAATTGTTGCTTTCATTTTACTTCCCTCCTGAAGAATCTTTTGTCTATCATATAGTATGCCTGTGCTTCGATAGAATCATTCACCGATTCATGCACTTAGTTTGCATACCAAAAGTTCCACTGCTAAAAGACTACGGTCAGCATGAATTTCATCGGCTCCGCCGCTGCGACTGCATGAGGAACATCTGCTGGCATCAAGATGGTTTCTCCTGCTTTTACGGTAAATTTCTCATCACCGATTGTGATTTCCGCCTGCCCATCGATCACATAAACCATTGCGTCGCCATGGGATGCATGTGTACTGATCTCTTCCCCTTTATCAAAAGAAAACACAGTGATACTTACGCCGGGATTTTGAACAAGGGTCTTGCTGACAACCTGCCCATCCTGATAGGTCACCAAGTCTGCCAAATTCTGTACTTTCGCTGCTTCAATATTCTTCATTATTTTATTGCTCATTTTAATCCCTACTTTCTTTTAACATAAATTAACTTTCTGAAATCATCCTATCATAGGCAGATAGGATGATTTGTTGCATATGCAACAAATCAAAAAATAAATATCTATAACAAAAGTAGTGTGCGTAATTCTTTATAAAATATGATGATAATGATTCAGCTTGTCTACAAACTGACGGATATCGGATTCTTCTGAAGCCCAGGAGGTAACCAGCCGGATTGCAGTGTGATCCTCATCGATCTTTTTCCAGGGATAAAAGGAATACTCCTCCTCCAGTTTCCGGATGATCCCATTGGCCAGGATTGGGAAAATCTGATTGGAAGGGGAATGGACCAGAAAAGGATTGCCCAGATCACGAATACTCTTGCTGAGGATAGCCGCCATTTGATTTGCGTGGTGAGCAAGCTCAAAATAGAGGTTGTCCCGAAAAAGCTCCTCAAACTGAATTCCCAGCAGCCATCCTTTTGCAAGAAGACCACCTTTCTGTTTGATATGATAGCGGAAGTCTTCCTTCAATTCCTCTTTACAGATGACAAGGGCTTCCCCCATTAGAGCCCCGTTTTTTGTTCCACCGATATAGAATGCGTCTACGAGCTCCGCGATATCTGAAAGGGTCAGATCGTTCTCATTGGAAGCAAGAGCGGAACCGAGTCTTGCTCCGTCCATATAAAGAATCAGGTTGTTTTTTCTACAGAATTCACTCAATTGAATCAGTTCTGATTTCAGATAAATGGATCCGATTTCCGTAGAATTGGAAATATAGACAAGCTTCGGCTTCACCATATGCTCATCTTCATGATAGTCAAGAGCGGATTGGATCTCCTTCGGGGAGAGTTTGCCATCGGCCGTAGCCTCCGTGAGAACCTTATGGCCCGTTGCCTCCACAGCACCGGTTTCATGAACGTTAATATGCCCCGTCTGAGCGGTTATTACTGCCTCATGAGCCCGCAGAAAGGCCGATATGGCTGTGAAGTTCGTTTGGGTGCCGCCCACAAGGAAATGCACATCCACGTCCTCTCTGCCGATTTTATTCTTGATCAAAGAAGCTGCATTCCGGCAATGGCGGTCAAGACCGTATCCGTCGGCTTGCTCCAAGTTTGTCCGGAATAATGCATCTAAAATTTGGGGATGAGCCCCTTCGCTGTAGTCGCATAAAAAACTGTACATTGTTTCGCCTCCGTAATACTGATAAACATTGCATTCGATTATATGCTCTCAGTATACCACAAGCCTGCCGCAGCATTCCATAAGTAAGGGAGAATAGTTTCCTATTCCCCCTCTGATTATTCAACTGCAACATCAGATGTGACTGTCTGCTGCAGAACGCGGGCTGTGGTGGATGCCTATACAACTTCAGGAAAATGGAGTGTTTCGTATGATTCTTTTCCTTAATCTATCTGAAAGCAATCGTATTTGACTGCCTAATATAGTATATGAGAGGACTTTCAGAATGTGATGGAACGAAAGGAATTCACTCACCTGTGATCCCCAAAAAAATAATGTATTCTTTTGCGGGAAATTGCTGGATATTTTTTTTGCGATATGATACTATTGTAAAGAATTAAATACAGGGAAGTATCATGAACAAATAGGGACGGTCAAATGGAGGGGCATATATCCTGCACCCCAAAAGACTGATTCTTATTTTTTTTACAATTTACTGCGAACGGTAGAATTCCAATCTGGCTGAAGCCAGGGAATTCCCGTATGGCACCTTCCGGACATTTGCTCTGCAAATGTGGATAGGTGCGTAAATTGGGCGAGCTACTAAAGGAGGTGAAAGAAATTATGACGAAATTTATCTTTGTTACGGGAGGCGTTGTATCCGGCTTGGGAAAAGGCATCACCGCAGCATCGCTGGGCAGGCTGCTGAAAGCCAGAGGCTTTAAGGTGGCGGCACAGAAGCTTGATCCATATATTAATGTGGATCCGGGAACCATGAGCCCGTTTCAACATGGGGAAGTCTACGTAACAGAAGACGGTGCAGAAACCGACTTGGATTTAGGTCATTATGAACGATTTATCGATGAGGATCTAAATAAGTATTCCAATCTGACGACAGGCAAGGTTTTCTGGAACGTTCTTTCCAAAGAAAGAGCAGGGGAATACCTTGGCAGTACGGTTCAAATCATTCCCCATGTAACGAACGAAATCAAGAAATTCATCTACTCCGTTGGTGAAAAAATCAGTGCTGATGTTGTTATCACAGAAATCGGAGGAACCACCGGAGATATCGAAAGCCAACCGTTTCTCGAAGCCATCCGACAGGTATCCTTAGAAATCGGTAAAGAAAATTGCCTCTTCATCCATGTAACGTTGGTGCCCTATATCAAAAGCTCCGGGGAACATAAATCAAAACCTACCCAGCATTCCGTCAAGGAACTGCGCTCCATGGGGATATCACCGGATATCATCGTAACAAGATCGGACGAGCTCATAGAAGAGGAGATCAAACAGAAAATATCCTTGTTCTGCAATGTAAAGCCCGATTGTGTCATTGAAAATAGGACGGTTCCTATTTTATATGAAGCGCCGATGATGCTGGAGGAAAACAATTTTTCTGAGATCGTATGCCGTGAGCTGTCTCTTCCCTGCCACCATTGCGATATGCAGGATTGGACTGACATGCTGGACCGCATCAAGAAAAGAGATCAATCTGTGAAAATTGCCATCATCGGGAAATATGTGAAGCTCCACGATGCCTATTTATCTGTGGCGGAAGCGATGAATCATGCCGGATATGAAAATGGATGCATCGTTGAGATCAAATGGGTCGAAGCGGAAGAGGTTAACGAAGATACAGTAGAATCCCTTTTGGGTGGATGCAAAGGAATTCTTGTCCCCGGAGGCTTTGGAGACAGAGGAATTCGAGGCAAAATTATCGGAGCAAGATACGCGAGAGAAAATAACATTCCTTATCTGGGAATATGCTTGGGAATGCAGATCGCAGTGATCGAGTTTGCGCAGAAAAAACTGGGGCTGGAAGAAGCCAACTCCACTGAATTCAAACTAGACTGCTGTGATGCGGTCATAGATTTTATGCCGGATCAATACGGAGATATTCCGAAGGGAGGCACCATGCGCTTGGGTGCTTATCCGTGTAAGATAAAGCCTGGCAGTATGATGGAAAAGGCGTATGGGATGGATATGATCCAGGAACGCCATCGCCACCGATATGAGTTCAACAATCAGTATCGGGAGGCTGTGGAAGCAATGGGTATGACCATCACCGGCACATCCCCTGACGGGCGGCTGGTGGAGGCGGTTGAGATCCCTGAAAATACATTCTTTGTGGGGGTTCAATATCACCCCGAATTTAAGAGTAGGCCAAATCAGGCACATCCATTATTTAGGGAATTTGTCAGGGCGGCGTTGTTTAGCAATTAACAAGCCGGGGTAAAATTATGGTGGACAGGGAGGATAAATTATGAAAACAAAACAATTAACAAATGACTTATACTGGGTGGGCACGCAGGATCCTGATTTAAGGGTATTCGACATCTTATTGGATACCGAATTTGGGACATCATACAATTCGTACGTTTTAAAGGGCTCCGATAAGAAAGTGGTTTTTGAGACATCTAAAGCAAAGTTCTCGGAAGAATATTTGGATAAACTTTCCGAAATCACACCTATCGATGAGATTGACTATATCATTCTAAGTCATACAGAACCGGATCATAGCGGAACCATTGAGATGCTTCTCGAGTTGAACCCAAAGATCAAACTAGTCGGCACCTCTGCTGCCATCAATTTTATGAAGGAAATCTGCAACAAGGATTTTACTAGTATTGTTGTAAAAGAGGGAGACGTTTTATCATTGGGCAACAAGACACTGAAATTTATCATGGCGCCAAATCTGCATTGGCCGGACACGATGTTCACCTATGTGGAAGAAGACGGCATACTGGTTACCTGCGATGCTTTCGGTTCCCATTATTCGCTGGAGGGTGTAACAAATGATACGATTCCAAATCAAGCAGACTACCAAGGTACATTGAAATATTATTATGACGGCATTGTTGCACCGTTTAAATCCTTCGTTCTGGATGCAATTAAAAAGGTTGAAGGGTTAAAGATTACTATGATACTGACCGGACATGGTCCGGTCTTAACGGATAATCCAATGGCGATTGTGGAGCAGTATCGAGAATGGTCCACGGAAAAGAATCCGAATACAAAGAAAACGGTAATTATCCCATATGTATCCGCCTACGGATACACGGAAATGCTGGCAAAGAAGATCGCGGAGGGTATCCAGGCATTTGCGGATTTTGATGTAAGACTGTACGACATGGTAACTGCCGATCAGGAGATGGTACTCGATGAATTGTACTGGGCGGATGGCATTCTGTTCGGAACACCTACCATAGTTGGAGAGGCCTTGAAACCCATCTGGGATTTGACGACATCCATCTTTGCGAAGACCCACGGCTGGAAAATCGCATCAGCCTTCGGATCCTATGGATGGAGCGGCGAAGGTGTTCCGCACATCATGGAAAGACTGAAGCAGCTAGGCATGAAGCTTTACGGCGAAGGGCTCAGGGTCCGATTCAAGCCAAGTGCAGCACAGCTTCAGGAGGCGTTTGAGTTTGGCTATGGTTTCGGTGCATCTGTGGATGCCGGTAAGATACTGGAAAATGTAAAACCGAGGGCAGCAAATGCTGTGAGAAATTGGAAATGCCTTGTTTGCGGCCATATTGCCGAAGGGGAAGCGCCGCCTGAATTTTGCCCTGTCTGCGGCGTTGGTCCGGATCAGTTTGTGGAGATCATTGTCGGGGATACGGGATTTCATTCCGATAAAGCAGAGCGTTTTATCATCATCGGAAATGGAGCGGCAGGAACCACCGCTTGCGAAGAGATCAGAAAGCGAAACAAGATATGCAGCATCGAAATCATATCGGGGGAGGGCGTTATCGGTTATAACCGCCCGATGCTGACGAAGGGGATCCTGTCAGAAGTGGACCCGATCAACTTCTTCATAAAGCCTTCTGAATGGTATCAAGAAAATAATATAAAGCTGACACTGGGTGTGACCGTCAAAGAAATTAGAAAAGATACGAAGGAACTCGTTCTGACCAATGGTGAAGAAAGAAAGTATGACAAGCTGATTCTGGCAATGGGTGCAGAGGCTTTTATTCCACCGATCAAAGGTGCAGAGCAGGAAGGCGTTTATGCCATTCGATCCTTGAAAGGCGTCAAGGAGCTGCAGGAATTCTTGAAGCAAGTAGCAAAGGCGGTTGTCATTGGCGGCGGGATTTTGGGCTTGGAAGCAGCCTGGGAGTTGAAGAGGGCCGGGAAGGATGTTACGATCATCGAACTTTCCCCGAGTATCATGAATAAACAATTGGATGAAAAGGGTTCGGAACTGTTGCGGGCAGCAACAGAGAAATCGGGAATCCGAGTAATCACCAATACAGGAATTGAAGAAATTACAGGAAACGGAAAAGTAACCGGGGTTAAACTTGTTGATGGAACGAATGTAAACGGAGAACTGGTAATCCTTTCAACTGGAGTAAGGCAGAACATCCAATTGGCAGTATCCATTGGAATCGAAACGGGTCGTTCCATCAAGGTCAATGAGAGGATGGAAACCAGTGTGAAAGATATTTATGCCTGCGGTGACTGTGCGGAATACGACGGCGTGAATTACGCCATATGGGGTCAAGCCGTTGAAATGGGAAAAGCAGCGGGGATCAATGCTGTCGGAGATGAGTATAAATATGAGGCCTTTATTCCGTCCAATGCTTTCGTCGGTATGGGTACTTCTTTGTTTGCAGTAGGGGATAACGGCAAGGATCCGGAAAAGATTTATAAAACCTTCGAGGTATGCGATGCGGCCAAGAATACCTACGAGAAGCTATATTTTGTGAACAATAGATTCTGCGGTGGCATTCTCATGGGGGATGTAACAAAATCCGGCAAGTTGATGGAAGGATATAAAAAACAGGATCCTATCACGAAATTTCTCTAATAGCAATTAGGAGGAGGACCGAAAGGGTCCTCCTTTATGCTCTTGTCTTTCCTTTTGTGAAAGCGCCCTTGATGAAGAATCGATCCATTGACAGAATCTGAATAAAGGAGAATATAATGCACACGCATTATAGCAGCCATACCAATGAAAGAAGCACGAAACAAACCGGGTAAGAAATTGATTATCGCATTAGCCCTCTGTTCGATTTTGTTGATCGCAGCCGAGCTTTTGATTGCAAAAAATGTGAGCACGGATTTTTCTCAATTGATGCAGGAACAAAGGAAAAATTCCGTTAGCAAGATGGCTCAGCTTGCCCATCATTCCATCCGTCCTATTCTGGATGAAATGCATACCGGTAACCTCGACAGGGATGCGGCAAGGCTGAAGATTGTAGATCTGGTTCGCAATATGACCTATGAAGATGAATATGGGGACAATTACATTTTTATGAGCGCCTACGACGGCACCATGCTGGTTCAGCCCTTTGAGCCGCAGAAAGAGGGTTCGGATCAATGGGATTTGCAGGATGCCTATGGGAAATATATCATACAGGATTTGATTCAGGCTGCTAAGAAAAAGCCGGGAGGCTCTTTTGTGAGCTATCACTATTATCTGCCCAAGGAGGATAGGATTGAAGAAAAACTATCCTATGTAATTGGCATCCCGGAAATTAATGCCTATATCGGTACGGGAATGTATATAGAAAGCAGCTATCAGTCCCTTCAAAATGCGTTGAGAATACAGAATTATGGATTTCTTGCCACATCATTTTTTATATTGGGGTTTGCAATCTTTTACATCAGCACTCTGATCAGAACGAATCAGTATCTGTCCCGAGAAATCATGGAGCGGGAGTATGCGGAAAGCAAAATCAGAACCGTGTTCGACTCGATTCACGATGCCGTTATGATACACGATCGGAATGGTAAAATGATCCATGCAAATAAAAGTGCAGCTATCTTGTATGGAATTCCGGAAAACAAAATTACGGATTATAGCATCCAGGAATTTTCTTACGATGCACAGCTTGCAGAGGAGAAGCTGGGACAAACTGCCTATCTTGAAAACGCTTCCGTTGTTTTTGAATGGAAATGCAGGCGTCCTTTGGATGGAACCACCTTTGACGGAGAAGTTGCTCTACGAAAGAGCAAATGGTCAGGGGAAAATGTAATCGTGGCAGTGGTGAGAGATATCAGTGATCGAAGAAAGCATGAGGAAGAAATCCGGCATTTGGCATATTATGATTATCTGACATCCCTTCATAACAGAGTATTTATCATGAATGAATTGAAGCAGGAGCTTGAGCAAGGGAGTACGAGGGGCAATCAAGGTGCGATCCTGTTTATCGATCTGGACAACTTTAAAAAGATCAATGACACCTTCGGCCATTTTTATGGAGATGAAGTTTTAGTGGCCCTAGCGGATCAACTAAGAGAAATGATCTCTGGAGAGGTTTTGCCTGCCCGCATCGGTGGGGATGAATTTGTTGTTTTATGCTACGGAGCTGATTTGACGGAAACGGTGAAAATCGCGGATCAGGTGCTGACAATTTTCAGAAATCCCATTATGCTGCATGACAATACCATTCATTTAACCTGCAGCATGGGTATTGCTCTTTATCCAAAGGATGGGAATACAGTAGAAGACATTTTCAAAAATGCGGATTTGGCATTGTACAGCGCGAAGGATCAGGGCAAAGATAATTTCGTTTTCTATGAGGAGAAACTGAGCGCAGAGCTGCAGTATAAAAACGAGATGGAAGAACAGCTGCGTCAGGGTTATTACAATGAGGAGCTGGTGCTCCATTACCAGCCAATTTATGATGTTGCCCAGCAAAAAGTCGTTGGACATGAAGCTCTGATTCGATGGATCAGTCCACGATACGGCATGGTTATGCCAAATCAGATCATTCCCTTTGCGGAAGAAGTTGGACTGATCGATAAGATTGGAAACTGGGTCATCGACAGCGCCTTTGCCTTTGCAAAAAGCGTACAAGATCAGGGTGCTTTTATTACGTGCAATGTCTCTCCTGCGCAGCTCACACAGGGTGATTTTGTTGAAAATGTACTGAAAAAGTTTGAGCTGTATCAATTGAGAGAAGGCAGCGTTGCATTGGAAATCACGGAATCCTGCCTAATTGAATCCTTCGATCTCGTAGCTCGGAAGCTGTCCCTGCTTCGTGAGAAGGGGATCAGGATTTATCTTGACGACTTCGGAACCGGGTACTCCTCTTTGAATTACCTGAAAAATCTGCCTGTCGACTATATAAAAATAGATAAATCATTCATCGATGAAATTGCAAATTCCGGAATGGACAGTAAAATACTAAAGACAATCATCCTTCTGGCCCATGAAATCGGGATCATGACGGTGGCGGAAGGTGTTGAAACCAGAGACCAGCTTGAATTTCTGGAAAAGTGCGGCTGCGATTTGATTCAGGGCTACCTGATCAGCAGACCGAGACCGGCAGAGGAAATTTACCCCCTTGGTTGACCTTTTTCTTCCATATTGGTCTTACAAAAAGTATCAACATAAATACATAGACATTTAATTTTTGCCATGATATATTATTATGAATAATATATCATGGTATGCTTTAATCACTGAGCAGCTTACTCATCATATAAGGAAGTGTTATTAAGAAAGAGTGATTTTATTGAAGCTTTTCCAACCTTACATGGCTAAAATTCCAAGTAGATACAAAAGAGAATATATCAATGTCATTTGCAGAGAAAATTTTACGCGAATGACTGTCATTGCAGTTCTTGTTGCCATCGCGGTACCTCTGATTGCTGTCTTTCTGCAGACGCCGGGATCTGCGGATTTTAATAATTCTATGGGAATTGCATTGTTCGCATTGATTTTTCTTCCCATTCTATGCTACTTCAGAATGAAAACGGAACAAACATCCAAATTTTGGATCATGACGATTCAGACACTATTCCTTACCGGTATTCTCACGGCAGGAATCCTATTAAGCTTGTATGAACAGTCTACCCTCGCGTCCAGCAGCTCTTATTTTTTAGCCGTGTTTACAATTGCGGCATTTATCACCATGCCACCGATGATATCCTTGGCGTTGCTTCTCATTTCCAATATCGTATTTATCATGCTGCTTCCGCAATTCCAGACGCTGCCTGTACTAATTTCCACTTTGAATATCAACACCTTGTCCATGACTGCCATTGCATGGATATTGAATCAGATGGTTTCACGGAATAAGGTAAAATCTTTCATCAATGAAAAGATCATTATGGAAAACAATGTGGAATTGGAGAAGAAAAACAAAGAATTAAGCGAATTGACGATGCTGGATTCTATGACCAACTTGCTGAATCACAAAAATTCCCTGAGAAGGCTGAAGGAGGAGGTTGATCGTGCAAAGCGCATTGAGTACCCTCTATCCGTTGCGATGGTGGATTTGGATAATTTTAAACTGGTCAACGATACCTACGGTCACCAAATAGGAGATACTGTGCTGATCCAGGTTGCACAAATACTATCGGAGTGTTGCAGAACCTCTGATACGATTGGCAGATACGGCGGAGAAGAATTTATTATCATTATGCCGGATACCAACGGCCGGGACGCCTCGCTGCTATTGAATCGAATCCAGAGCCGAATTGACGAGACGAGCTTTAAGGAGGGAATTCACGTCACGGTAAGCTGTGGCATCAGTGAGTTGAATGGGGAATCCGTTCATGGAATATTGAAATCATCCGACATTATGCTATATGAAGCAAAGAAGAAGGGTAAGAATCGGGTAGAAGTCCAATTGAATAAGAATAAGAAAAGTGCAGTAATCATATGATATTGATTCAACTGCACTTTTTATTTTGCTAACGGCCTTTATATTTTTGCTGTGTGGCAAGACCGCCTCTGATATGACGCTCCGCCTTGTTATTATCTAAAACAGTCTTGACCTCATGGGCAAGGCCTGGGTTTATCTCAAGCAGCCTCTCGGTAATATCCTTGTGGACTGTGGACTTGGATACTCGAAACTTTTTCGCGGCCGCCCGAACCGTAGAATTGGTTTCGAGTATGTACCTGGCGAGCTCCAATACCCGCTCTTCTATGTAATCCTTCATATTTAATACTTCACCACCTTCATATAGTTATGCATTACATTGTGATTGGCTTAAGCCATAACAACAGGCTTTCTTTACAACATATATATGTAGGACGAGGCGGTGATATGCTATTTTGATTCATGCAATATACAAAATGTATAAAAATACATTTTATTTGATAAATATGCAACAATGCGTTGACTTTGTTCAAAAATAACGTATAATAAAGGAAGTGTAAATGAATAACCTTTGGTTGAAGGAAGGTAAACAAGGGAAGACTTGGGCAGGAGGAGACAGGATGACTTATAAAATATTTATCGATGGACAGGAAGGAACGACAGGATTAAAAATACAGAAACGCTTGCAGGGCAGAGAGGATCTGGAGCTTCTGTCGATCAACGAAGAAGATCGGAAAAACCCGGTTGCCCGGATGGAACAAATGAGACAAGCGGATATTTCCTTCTTATGTCTTCCTGATGCCGCATCCAGAGAAATCATCGAGAAGGCAGAGCCTGATCTAAGGATCCTTGATACATCAACAGCCCATAGGACTGATAAAAATTGGGTCTACGGCTTTCCTGAACTCAGTCAAATACGAAGAGAAAAAATTAAGGAAGCAAATCGGGTGGCCGTTCCTGGCTGTCATGCGACAGGTTTTATCTCCCTAGTAAAACCGTTGATCTCTCTGAAGCTCATCGATAAGGATTATCCGCTCACATGCCACTCCATTACCGGATACAGCGGCGGCGGAAAAAGCATGATCGCCCGATATGAAGCGGAAAACAGAGAGGCCAGTCTCGACAGCCCAAGACAGTACGGACTAGACCAGAACCATAAACATCTGGCGGAAATGATTGCGGTTACCGGGATCGGATATGCACCGATTTTCCATCCCATCGTTGCTGATTATTACAGTGGCATGCTGGTGACCATATCCTTATATAGAAGGCTGATGAGTAAAAAATTGAAACCGGCAGCGCTGCGGCAGGAGCTGGCAGAGTACTATAAGGATCAGCCGGTGATTAAAGTGAGGCAAGCAGGAGAAAAACCTGCAGATGGGTTTATGGCAGCCGATATGCTTTCGGAAACAGACGGCCTTGCGATCTATGTCCTGGGCAATGAAGAGCAGATCACCTTGATGGCCGGATATGATAACCTGGGCAAGGGTGCATCGGGAGCTGCAATACAATGTATGAATATTATGCTGAATTTGCCCGAGACCAAAGGGCTTGTGATAGAGGATAGAATAGAATAGGGGGAAAGAATATGTATATTGAATTTATAGACGGCGGTATCTGTGCGCCAAAAGGATTTCAAGCTTCCGGTGTGCACTGCGGAATTCGAAAAAGTAAAACTAAAAAAGATTTATCGCTCATAGTCAGTGATGTCATGTGTAATGCTGCGGCGGTGTATACGAAGAATAAGGTAAAGGGAGCGCCCATTGCCGTAACGAAGGATCATCTGAAGGATGGCAAGGCCAAAGCCATTATCTGCAATAGCGGAAACGCCAACACCTGTGCACCCAACGGTATGGAGATTGCTTATCAGACTTGTGAACTGCTGGCAAAGGAGCTGCATATCAACACCGCTGATATTATCGTCAGCTCTACCGGAGTGATTGGTCTTCCCATGAGCATAGAACCCTTTGAGAAAGGAATTCCAAAGGCAGTAAAAAAGCTGAGCTATGATGGCTCAGATAGTGCCGCCCGCGGAATCATGACGACAGACACGGTGAAAAAGGAATTTGCAGTTTCCATGATCATCGGAAACAAGGAATGCCATATTGGGGGGATTGCAAAAGGAAGCGGAATGATCCATCCCAACATGGCAACCATGCTGTGCTATCTGACCACAGATGTGGCGATCACTTCCGAAATGCTTCAAAAAGCCCTTTCTGAAGATATTCCGGATACCTTTAACCAGCTCAGTGTGGACGGAGATACCTCCACCAACGATACGGTTGCCATACTGGCCAACGGTCTGGCGGGAAATGCGGTGATCGAAGGGGAAGGCATGGACTATGACACCTTCTGCGCCGCATTGCATGTAATCAATGCTTCACTGGTGAAGGCCCTGGCTAAGGATGGAGAGGGCGCCGGCAAGCTGCTGGAATGCATCGTGTCCGGGGCACCGGATAAGGAGACGGCGAGAGTGATTTCGAAATCTGTGATCACCTCCAGTCTTTTCAAAGCAGCCATGTTTGGAGAGGATGCCAATTGGGGAAGAGCATTGTGTGCCATCGGATATGCCAACGCGGAATTTGACGTTGATAAGATCGACATCGTACTATCCTCCGCCAAAGGCAGCATTGAAGTCTGCAAGAACGCGAGTTACATTAGCTTCAGTGAAGAGGAGGCCGCAGAAATCTTACGTGAAAATGAAATCAAAATCCTGATTTCCATCAATCAGGGCGAAGGGCAGGCCATGGCCTGGGGTTGCGATTTGACCTACAGCTATGTAAAAATCAACGGAAATTACAGAAGCTGATTTGCAGAGGGGCCAAACAGCGGCAAACTGAGTGTAGGAATTAACCGGAGAGTAAGGGTGAGAAATATGAAGGATACAATTACGAGTGCAAAGGTACTGATAGAGGCACTTCCATATATACAGAAATTCTGCAATAAGACCGTCGTGATCAAATACGGTGGGAATGCGATGATCAACGAAACACTGAAGAAAGCGGTCATGAAGGATGTCGTGCTCCTGAGTCTTGTCGGGATTAAGGTGGTGCTGGTTCATGGCGGAGGTCCTGAAATCAGCAATATGCTGGACGTTATGGGAAAAGAATCTAAATTCATCGACGGACTGAGATACACGGACGGGGAGACAGCAGAGGTGGCCGCCATGGTTTTGGCAGGCAAGGTGAACAAGGGTCTGGTTTCTCTGATTCAGCAGCACAACGGAAAGGCAATCGGACTCTGCGGTCTGGACGGAGGCATGCTTCAGGTGGAAAAAATGCAAGGTGAGGTTGATCTGGGTTATGTGGGAGATATCACCAAGGTTGATATTTCCCCTATTACGATGGCCTTGAAAAACGGATTTGTTCCCGTTGTTGCAACAATTGGAGCAGATAAGGACGGACAGACCTTTAATATCAATGCGGATACGGCTGCGGCAGCAATTGCCGGCGCTCTAAAAGCAGAAAAGCTTATCTTCGTATCGGATATCAGAGGCGTTTTGATGGAAAAGGACGATGAGGATTCACTGATCGCGCGAATCCCAGTCGAGGAGGTACCCAAATTGATCGAAGCAGGAATTATCTCCGACGGAATGATTCCGAAGATACAAAGCTGCGTAGACGGGATCAAAAATGGCATCAAAGAAGCAGTTATCATTGACGGAAGAATTGAACATTCCATTCTCCTCGAATTATTTTCCGATGAGGGGATCGGAACGTTGCTATATTAGAAAATTGGAGGCATTAAGGTGAATAGTACTGAAATCAAGGAAAGAGACAGACGATACATCCTGGGGACCTATGCAAGAAATGACCTTAGCATCGCAAAAGGGTCCGGAGCAACGTGTTATTCGCCGGAAGGGAAAAAATACATTGATTTCTCCTCCGGTATTGGTGTGAACGCGCTGGGGTATTGCGACGATGGCTGGGTGAAAGCGGTTGTACAGCAGCTGCAGACACTGCAGCATACCTCCAACCTGTTTTATACCGAGCCCTGCTGCGAACTTGCCGAAATGCTGATTACAAGGACCGGATTTGACAAGGTCTTTTTCTGCAATTCCGGCGCAGAAGCCAATGAGGGAGCCATCAAGGCGGCAAGAAAATATAGTTTTATGAAGTACGGTAAGGGCAGATATGGGATCATAACCCTGCAGGATTCCTTTCACGGAAGGACTATGGCGACCATTACCGCAACGGGGCAGGACGGCTACCACAAATATTTTGATCCCTTTGTGGAAGGATTCAGCTATGCGAAGCCTAATGATCTGGAGGAGCTCAAAGCGAAGATCTCCGGAAGCACCTGTGCAGTGATGGCTGAGCTTGTCCAGGGAGAAGGCGGCGTCAACAAGCTGGAGCTTGAATATGTTAAAGCATTGTATGAATTGTGCAGGGAGAAAGATCTTCTCCTGATCATCGATGAAGTACAGACCGGAATCGGCAGGACAGGAAAATTGTTTGCTTATGAGCATTTTGGGATACGGCCGGATATCGTAACCATAGCGAAGGGTCTGGGTGCAGGCCTCCCAATCGGAGGAATTATCTTTGACAAGAGCTGCTCTCATGCATTGGAGCCGGGAGATCACGGAACCACCTTCGGTGGAAATCCGGTTGCATGTGCCGGGGCGATAGAGGTGTTAAAGAGAATAGATGAAGAATTTCTTGAACAGGTTGCCCGAAAAGGCGAAGGGATGAAAATGAAAATCGAACAGATGGATGGCGTTTTGCAAGTGACGGGCCTTGGAATGATGATCGGAATTTCCTTGAAAAATAAGGATGCCAAGAGGGTGGTCAAAAGCGCATTAGACCTGGGACTGATCACGCTAACCGCAAAGGACAGGATCCGGCTGCTGCCACCATTGAATATCACATATGGGGAACTAGAGGAAGGACTTGGGCTTTTAGAAGAAGCAATTAAATGAGAAGGAGCAGAATGTATGGAGAGGGACAATATGATAACGGAAAAGGATGGACACATTGCGTATTTGATTCTTGAGGATGGAACGGTGTACCGGGGGAAAGGCTTCGGCGTACAAGGCACGACTATGGGGGAAGTCGTATTCACTACGGGAATGACGGGGTATCAAGAGACGTTGACGGATCCAAGCTATTACGGGCAGATCGTAACGCAGACCTTTCCATTGATAGGGAATTACGGGTTGAATGACAACGACAGCGAATCGGAAAAATCCTGGGTGAAGGGCTATATCGTGAGAGAGTGGTGCGAGGAGCCGTCGAATTTCAGAAGCAAATATACCCTGGACGAATTCTTGAAAAATCAAAACATCATTGGGATCTACGACATTGATACAAGAGCGCTTACAAAAAAAATTAGGGAGCACGGCGTCATGAACGGGGCAATTACAACCGAATTACCCGGGAGCATGGACGCTTTCTTAACTGAATTAAAGGAATATACCATATTGGATGCGGTGAAATCCGTTTCCTGTACAGAAAATACGTTTTACCCTGCAGCCAAGGAAGACTTCCATGTGGTGCTATACGATTACGGATATAAAGCAAATATCCTGCGGAGCTTGCTGCAGAGAGGCTGTAGCGTAACAGTGGTGCCATATAATGCCACGATGCAGGAAATTTTGGAAATAAAGCCCAACGGGATCATGCTTTCTAACGGACCGGGAGATCCCGCTGAAAATACGGAATCAATCAAAATTTTAAGTGAACTGATGGATAGCGGAGTGCCAATTTTCGGGATTTGTCTTGGTCACCAGCTGCTTGCCCTAGCAAACGGAGCAGAAAGAGAAAAGTTGAAATACGGGCATCGAGGAGCCAATCAGCCTGTTGCAGACAAACCCCGAGACCGGGTGTTCATCACCAGCCAGAACCATGGCTATGCCGTTGTGGGGGATACACTGGATCCAAAGATTGGATTCGTAAGCCATAGCAATGTGAATGACGGGAGCTGCGAAGGGATCACCTATGCAAACGGAAGAGCCTTTACCGTACAGTTCCATCCCGAAGCCTGTTCCGGGCCCCTGGATACGGAGTACCTGTTCGATCAATTCATCCAAATGATGCAGCAGCACAAATAAAGGAGAACAATATGCCATTGAATAAAGAGATAAAAAAGGTGCTTGTAATTGGCTCCGGACCGATTGTCATCGGTCAGGCAGCAGAATTCGACTATGCAGGAACGCAGGTCTGCCGTACGTTGAAGGATGACGGGATCGAAGTCGTTCTGGTGAATTCTAACCCTGCCACCATCATGACAGATAAGACCATGGCAGACAAGGTCTATATAGAACCCCTTACCCTGCCTGTTTTAAAGAAGATCATCAAGCTGGAAATGCCGGACAGCATCCTGCCGACCATGGGAGGACAGACTGCGTTGACGCTGTCTATGCAGCTGGCAAAGTCCGGCTTTCTCGATGAGCAGAACGTGCGGCTGCTTGGGGCAACGCCGGAAACCATTGACAAGGCCGAGGACCGACAGCTTTTCAAGGATATGCTGGAATCCATCGGAGAACCGGTGATTCCCTCCAAAGTAGTAACTGATATGGAGGATGCCGTTGCCTTTGCTGAGGAGCTCGGCTACCCGGTTATTGTAAGACCGGCCTATACCCTCGGAGGTACCGGCGGCGGAATGGCTGCCACCAAAAAACAGCTGCTTAAAATCGGAGAAAACGGCTTGAGGCTAAGTCCCATTCATCAGATCCTTGTCGAAAAAAGCGTTGCAGGCTGGAAGGAAATAGAATTTGAAATCATAAGGGACAGTAAAAATAATACGATTACCGTCTGCTCCATGGAAAACGTTGACCCTGTGGGGGTACATACCGGAGATTCCATCGTTGTGGCACCGGCGGTAACCCTTTCCGATAAAGAATATCAAATGCTCCGAACCGCATCCATCAATATCATTCAGGCACTGGGCGTCGAGGGCGGCTGCAACTGTCAATTTGCCCTTCATCCTGACAGCTTTGAATATGCGGTTATTGAGGTGAATCCAAGAGTGTCCAGATCCTCGGCGCTGGCCTCCAAGGCTACGGGTTATCCCATCGCCAAGGTGGCATCAAAGATTGCCATTGGATATACATTGGATGAAATCATCAACACAGTCACGGGCAAAACCTATGCCTGCTTTGAGCCGGCACTGGATTATATTGTGGTGAAATTCCCGAAATGGCCCTTTGACAAGTTCGTTTATGCAAAGAGGACCCTGGGAACACAGATGAAGGCGACGGGAGAGGTCATGGCCATCGGAACCTCCTTTGAGCAGGCCATGATGAAAGCCGTCCGCTGCATTGAGTTGAATCTGGACACCTTGAATCTGAAAAAACTGAGGGAGAAGGAAACCCATCTCATCGAAGAGTATCTCCATCACTGTGATGATGAGAGGATTTTTGTAGTATATGAAGCATTGAAGAGAGGAATCTCCATCGATACAATCTTCAAAATCACAAAGATCGACCGATGGTTTCTCCATAAGCTGAATAATCTGGTGCATATGGAATATGCCCTGATGGAGGGGACACTCACTCAGGAGAAATACAAGAAAGCGAAGAAAATGGGCTTTCTGGATAAAACGATAATCGCATTGAGCGGCCAGGAGCCTCTCGAAAAAATATATCCTGTCTACAAGATGGTAGACACCTGTGCTGCTGAATTTGCTGCTGAAACGCCGTATTTCTATTCGACCTTCGATGAGGAGAATGAGGCTAAAGAATTTATGAAGCAGCATGATACGGGAAAAAAGAAGGTCATCGTTTTTGGCTCAGGACCGATTCGAATCGGGCAGGGAATCGAATTTGACTATTGCTCGGTCCATTGCGTTACCGCGCTGAAGGAAGCCGGCTATGAGGCGATCATCGTGAACAACAATCCCGAAACTGTATCCACTGACTTTGATATTTCCGATAGACTGTATTTTGAACCATTGACACCGGAGGATGTGGATGGAGTCATCCATACGGAAAACCCATGGGGTGTTGTGGTTCAGTTTGGAGGACAGACCGCCATCAAACTGACAAAATACTTGAAGAAGAAGGGGGTCAGGATTCTAGGGACCTCCGCTGACAGCATCGATGCCGCAGAAGACCGAGAGCGTTTCGACAAGCTTCTGGAGCACTGTAATATTCCAAGGCCAAACGGCAGAATGGCCTATACCACAGTGGAAGCTGTTAAGGAAGCCCACAAGGTGGGATATCCGGTTCTGCTAAGACCTTCGTACGTATTGGGCGGTCAGAATATGATCATCGCCTATACGAAAAGTGATGTCATCGAATACATGGACATCATCACCCAAACGGAGCTGGAAAACCCGGTCCTCATCGACAAATATCTCATGGGAACTGAGGTTGAAGTGGACGCGGTTTGTGATGGTGACGACTTCCTCATTCCGGGGATCATGGAGCACATCGAACGTGCTGGAGTGCATTCCGGTGACTCGATCTCCATCTATCCGCCCCAGACATTGACACAGGAAATCAGGGATACCATCGTGGAATATACCGGACGGCTGGCAAAAGAGCTGAAGGTCTCCGGCTTGGTTAATATTCAGTATGTCATTTATGAAGAGGAAGTCTACGTCATCGAGGTGAATCCGAGGTCCTCAAGAACGGTTCCGTACATCAGTAAGGTGACCAATGTTCCGATCGTCGATCTGGCAACGAAGGTGGCGCTGGGTGCAAAACTGAAAGATCTTGGATATGGAACCGGCGTATGCCCGGAGGGGGATTATGTTGCGGTAAAGGTTCCGGTATTCAGTTTTCCGAAGCTCCACGATGCCGACAACCATCTGGGTCCGGAAATGAAATCCACCGGGGAAGTGCTGGGCATCGACCATAATCTGGAGACAGCACTTTACAAAGGGCTGATTGCAGCGGGATACGAGATGCACAAGGTGGGAGACTGCGTGTTGATCACGGTGAAGGACTCGGATAAACCGGAGGCGGTTCCGCTGGCGAAGAAGTTCATCGAATTCGGATATAAAATCTGGGCAACGAAGGGTACGGCTGAATATTTAAGGGAGCATGGTGTGCCGGCATTGATTGTGAACAAGCATGATGAGCCGTCACCAAATACCAGTGATTTGTTTGATACCGGTGAAGTTGATTTTGTGGTTTCCACCTCCGCCATCGGGAGAAAGCCTGCGGTACAATCCGTTCAGATGAGAAGAAAGGCCATTGAAAGAAACATTGCCTGCCTCACCTCCATTGATACGGCAAACGCCCTGGCCAACAGTTTGCTCATGAGGAAGACCTTGGAAGATTTCAATATGGTAGATATCGTAACAATATAACGCCCCGAATGGGCGTTGCCCTTTTGCCCCAAGCTTGCTTGGCTGGCAAAAGGGACAGCAGCATTATAAAACTTTATCTGTTTTTGTAAAATAAAAATTGAAAATCTTTGACTTTGTAGATATAATATTAAAGATAAACGTAAAAGATAAGAATAGGTGTGGATGCAAGCTAGATTCTTTTTGATTTACAGTGCAAAGACTTTTAATATATATTTAAGGAGGGTAAAGATTTGGGATTTACAGACGAAGTTGGAATTGACCTTGGAACAGCAAATGTTTTGGTTTATATAAAAGGAAAGGGTGTCGTTTTGGACGAGCCCTCCGTCGTCGCAATCAACAGAGATACCAATGAGATACTGGCAGTAGGAGAAGAGGCCAGACAGATGCTTGGAAGAACTCCAAGCAACATCATTGCGGTGAGACCGTTAAGAGACGGCGTTATCTCCGATTACGATGTTACGGAACGAATGCTGAAATATTTTATCAGAAAAACCTGTGGCAACAGTAGGTTCTTTAAGCCGAGAATAATGGTCTGCGTGCCAAGTGGCGTAACCGAAGTGGAAAAAAGAGCGGTAAGAGAAGCCGCCACACAGGCCGGCGGAAAATCCGTTTATCTGATGGAAGAGCCGGTAGCGGCAGCCATTGGTGCAGGACTTGATATCTCAAAGCCCGATGGGATCATGATCATCGATATCGGCGGAGGAACCACAGATGTTGCAGTCATCTCTTTGGGTGGAATTGTGACAAGCACTTCCGTGAAGGTTGCCGGAGATAAATTTGACGAAGCCATTATCAAGTATATGAGAAAAGAGCATAAGCTTTACATTGGAGAACGTACCGCCGAGGAAATGAAGATGACCATCGGCACAGCATACCCGAGGGAAGAAGTTGTTGTTAAGGAATGCAGAGGGCGAGATCTGGTCACGGGACTCCCAAAATCCATTGAGATCACATCAAAAGAGATGATGGAAGCGTTGGACGAGCCGTTACAGGTGATCTGTGAGGTCGCTCATGGCGTGCTGGAAAGAACACCACCGGAATTGTCTGCGGATATCAGCAACAGCGGTATTGTGATTACCGGCGGAGGCGCATTGCTTCACGGGATTGATAAGAGAATCGAGGAACGCACGGGGATCAAAGTAACAGTTGCGGACGACCCGAAATCCTGCGTGGCCATTGGGACAGGAAAGGCCTTGAATTCAATTGATGCGATAGAAAATAATCAAATGAACAAAAGAAGGTCATTCATTTAAAAACCAAAAAGCTCTCGAAAGAGAGCTTTTTTCAAATTGGCGGCGCGCCGCGGGTAACTCAAGGATCAGTCTGAAAAAGTGTTTTTTAAAGAAAACCGTGAAACCTATTACCGACTTAGATGCGAAGCATCTAAAAGGAGGCGGTTTTCGTGAAAATACTTTTTCAGAACGGTATCTTTTTAGAGAATGCCTTGGACGCGGCGCAACGAATAGGAGGAAAAAGCTTTGTCAAAGCTCGAACTGATTGCTACGGCCACCTTTGGCCTTGAGGCAGTGGTAAAACGGGAGATTGAAAATCTTGGTTTCAAGATACTGAAGTCGGAAGATGCAAAAATAACATATCAAGGGGACGAGAGAGCCGTTGTAAAATCGAACCTGTGGCTGCGATGTGCAGACCGCGTCCTGATTAAGCTGGGAGAATTCAATGCGGTTTCTTTTGAGGAGCTTTTTCAACAGGCAAAGGCGCTGCCGTGGGAAGAATGGATTCAGGAGGATGCCAAATTCACTGTAACGGGAACCTCTGTAAAATCCGCGCTCCACAGCGTTCCGGACTGCCAGGCCATCGTAAAGAAGGCCATTGTTGAAAAGCTGAAGGAAACGTATCACTGTGAGTGGTTCCAGGAAACGGGTCCGGAATACACCATCAAGCTGACCCTCTTGAAGGACAGAGTAACGGTAACCCTGGATACCAGCGGGGCAGGACTCCATAAACGTGGCTATCGAATCAAGGATGTGGCAGCACCGATCAAAGAAACCCTTGCCGCCGCTATGGTGCAGCTTTCCTATTGGAAGGAAGGCCGGCTGCTAGTGGATCCTCTTTGCGGATCGGGAACCATACCCATCGAGGCAGCATTGCTCGGCAGAAATATCGCACCAGGCCTGAATCGCAAATTTGCTGCGGAACAGTGGCCATCAATCCCTGCCGAACTTTGGAAAGAAGAACGGAAAGCAGCTTTTGAAGCGGTTAAGACAGATGCGGATATCCGGATACAAGCCACCGACATTTCTCCCATTGCCGTAAAAGCGGCGATGGAAAATGCAAGGGAAGCCGGCGTAGACGACTGCATCGACTTCCAGATCAAACCGCTGAAGAATGTTCGGCTTGAAGAGGATTACGGGATTGTGATCTGCAATCCGCCTTATGGAGAGAGGATCGGGGAAAAGGATGAAATCCGCAAAATATATTCAGATATGCGAAAGCTCTTTGAAGGCAATCCGACTTGGTCCCTATACCTGATCACCACAGACAAGGAGTTCGAAACCCTTGCCTTCGGAAGACTTGCTGATCGCCGCCGAAAACTGTATAACGGCCGGCTTGAGGTCACCTATTATCAGTATTACGGAACAAAACCACCGCGAGGGTAGCCGGGTATCAACCATCCATACGTTGACAACGGGTAATGGAAACCTTATAATATAGTTACACATACTTGATGATTTAGCAGCGGTATTGCGCACGATGGAGGTGGATAGTTTGAGATATGAAGAATTTATAAAACTTACAATGGATGAGTATGTTTCCAAAGGAAAAATTAGTGTGAATGATTTCCCTGAAATGGAAATATACATGGACCAGGCGGAGACCTTCCTGAACAGAGAGCTGGGAATTTACAAGAAGAGCGAGAAGGATAAGGTGATCACCAAAACCATGATTGGCAATTATGTGAAGCATCATATGCTGCCTAGACCGGTCAACAAAAAATATTCCAAGGATCATCTGATTTTGCTGACGCTTATTTTCCATCTGAAAGGAACCTTCCAGATGGAGGAGATCGAAAAAATTCTAAAGCCGCTTATTGATAACTATAACTCGGAGTTCGATGATAAAATTGATCTGGGAGCCTTGTATGAAGGAATCCTTACGGTTCAGGCAACCGAGCAGGAACTGCTCACCCAAAGCGTCAATAGTATAATCGAAGAGAGCAAGCATCAATTAAAAGAAACGGAGCTTTCCGACGACGATATGCTGGAGCTGTTCATGCTGATCGTCAATCTTTCCATGAAAGCGGATGCACAAAAATACCTGGCTCATAAACTCCTACAAGAGTACATTTTAAAACCCAAACAGAAAAAACAGAAAGAAGGTTGAAACAAATGGCAGTGAATTTAAAGGGAAGAAGTTTTTTGACGTTAATGGATTTTACCTCGCAGGAAATCAGATATTTGCTTGACTTGGCACACGATCTGAAAGCAAAAAAAAGAGCGGGAATTTACGGAGACAGGATGAAGGGAAAAAACATCGTCCTGTTGTTTGAAAAAACTTCCACACGAACAAGATGCTCCTTTGAAGTAGCCTGCCATGACGAAGGCGGTCATGTCACCTATCTGGAATCCTCCGGCTCTCAGGTCGGGAAGAAGGAATCCATCGAAGACAGTGCGCAGGTACTGGGAAGATTCTTCGATGGAATCGAGTATAGAGGCTTTGACCAAAAGACGGTGGAGGATCTGGCCAACTATTCGGGAATTCCAGTATGGAACGGTTTGACAGATATCGATCATCCGACCCAGATTCTGGCCGATATGCTGACCATGGAAGAACATATCGCTAAGCCCCTCCATAAAACAAAGGTTATTTTCTGTGGGGATATTAGAAACAATATGGCCTATGCATGGATGTACGGCTGTGCCAAAATGGGAATTCATTTTGTCGCATACGGGCCAGATGAGCTGGAGGTTGACAAGAACGTTCTTGCTGAATCGAGAAAGGTTGCCGCAGAAACGGGCAGTGTGATCGAGGTGTCCAGTGATCCTAACTGCCTGAAGGGTGCCGATGTGATCTATACGGATGTTTGGGCATCGATGGGAGAAGAGGACCAGATTCCCGACAAAGTAAAAATGTTGACTCCCTTCAAGGTCACCATGGAGCTGCTAAACGCAACCGAAAATCCGGACGTACTCTTTCTGCATTGTCTGCCGGCCTACCATGATTTTGAAACCAAGATGGCGAAGGAATGGAAGGAAAAAGGGTACGATATCAGGGAAGTAACGGATGAAGTATTCCGAAGCAAGCATTCCGTAGTCTTTGATGAAGCGGAAAACAGAATGCACACCATCAAGGCGATTATGGTTGCGACCATCGGATAAATGATAAAATGGAATAAGCCGTTCAGGGAGGCCCCCGAATGGCTTTTTTTTCGATAGGAACAAAAGAGAAGGCCTTTCCATATTATGATAACAGCAAATATTGAAAGGAAGTGCTCTTTATGGCTATAAAAATTTTTATAGATCAGGGTCATAACCCTACCGGCTTTCATAATACAGGCGCAGTCGGCAATGGATTGTTTGAGCAGGATATAAACTATCAAGTCGGAATTTATCTGGCAAACTTATTGAATAATGACGACAGGTTTGACGCCCGTTTGTCAAGACCCACCCCCACAACCGTTCTGGGAACCAACAACGCGACCAGTCTTGCTGCAAGAGTGCGGATGGCGAACGAATGGCCGGCAAACTATTTTATCAGTATTCACGGGAATGCAAATGTAAATCCTGCCATTAACGGTACCGAGGCCTATGTTTATCGGTTCTATACCCAGGCTCACTGGCTGGCGCAGCATATTGTCAATAGCATTACACAGATCGTCGGTACGAATGATAACGGTATCTATGAAAGACCATCCCTGTATGTACTGCGGGCAACGAGCATGCCGGCGGTCCTGGTAGAAATGGCGTACTTATCCAATACCTCCGACGCAGAAAAGCTGAGAAACAATCAATATTTGTTTGCCTACGCTATCTATCAGGGCATCTTGAGATACTTTGGATTCGCATAAATGATAAGAATGAATTCCATTCCCGGGTGCGTTGACAAATAAAAATAAGACAGCTATTTTTCTAAAATGAATAACAGCTGTTTTTAAGACCTAGATGGATTGAATAAGTGAATCAAAATAATGCTCTCTTGATATGGAGAACAGCCCCATAATACCTGCATAACGACCCAATTCCGAGGGGCGGATGTCGGGAGTAAAGATGCAATGCGTATTTACGATCTTACTAATTTTTTCATAAAACGTTTGATAGAAAACAACATATTCTCCGCCGATTATCACGGTATCAATAGAAAGGAGATTCGCAATATTTGATATTGCGCATCCAAGTTCTGTTCCGATATCATCCAGATGCTTTAATAGATATGGATTATTTTCTTGATACGCCTTTACAACGCTGTTAAAGTCGGATACCTCTTCCGTATAGGAAGCGGCCGGCTTTTTCTTTATGCTTTCCTGGGATTTTTTTATGAGCGATTCTAGAAAGATACTTTTTTCAAGATTCGTTCCGTTGCCTAGCTTAACGGGGTCAATTGTATTGAATATCTCACCAGCGGAATTGAAACGGCCTTCATAGAGCTTCGAGTCTAAAATAAGCCCTGCGCCAACGCCGATCCCGCAGCTGATATAGAGAATATTTCTGGAGCTTCGGCCTGCTCCATGGCGCAGCTCGCCAAATGCAGCCATATTGACATCATTCTTTAACAGTACATTCACCTGAAACTCTTCTAAGATAAGCTGAGGAAGGTCAAGATCGAACCACTCCTTAAACTGCGGATTGGCAAAGGACAATTCCTTTTTATCCGGAAATACGCCAGGGGAGGATATGGCAATACAGGCAAGGCTGTTTGTGCTAGTATCCTTTGAATTCAGCAGAATTTGAATTGCATTTTTAATCAGCTCAAAGCGCACCTGAGAATTGGCCTTTTCTGAGATCTTAACGGAAAACTCGTTAAAGATATCTCCCTTCAGGTTCCCCAACACAAAAATCGGATCTTTATAATTTAGATCAATCGTGATGATATTCTTATGGTTCTTATTAAACCGAATTAATCTTGGTTTACGTCCGCCGCTTTTCGCAACCTCGCCTTCCCCATACTCTTGAACGATGCCAATCGCAAGCAAATCATTCAAATTATCAGCAATCGCTGGCTTGCTGATCAGCAAGGTGTTGGAGAGCTCGGTACGGGAAGTGATCTGTTTTTCAAAGATTTTATCCAGAATGATGCGCTGATTAACGGATCGAACCGTGGAAGTACTTATGGATTGGGTCGCAGGCAAGGGACGGATAAATTGGTTGTTATCGCTCATATTCTCACCTCCGTAAGAACTTTTTTGTATGTAATCATACATTATCAACTATGAGAATATAATAAATACAAATGGAGTTTGAGTCAAGATAATAATCAAGGATATTAAAAAATATTTAAAAATTCAGTTAATAAACGAGATTTATTATTTATCATACGTACGAATAAATCGTTGAAACATATGGGTTAGGACGAGTAAAAAATAAATGGAGTGGGTAAGTTAGGTAAGATTTTAACCGATTTGGCCCATATTGACAATTTTACAAAGTCTAAGCTATACTACAGTCATCAGAGGAAATTTGAACTTGGTAATATAGTATTTTTAATATCATAGGGAGGAAATGATATGCCTGAGAAACTTAGAGTTGGAGTGATCGGACTTGGTTTGATCGGGAGTCTGCATGCCCGTATCCTAGCCGAGGCGCCCCATGCGCAGCTCGTTGCCGTGACGGATATCAGCAGCAAGACAGCAAAGGAGTTCGGGGATCGTTATTCCTGCAATTATTACACAGATTTCAAAAAAATGTGTGACGAAGAAGCATTGGATGCGGTCTGTATCTGCACCCCTGATGAATTTCATATGGAAAATGCAATCCATGCTGCGCAGAAGGGATTCCATTTATTAATAGAAAAGCCCCTAGCTAGGACGGAGGCAGAAGCAAGAATGATTGTTCAGGCGGCAGATTCTGCAGGCGTAAGGTTGATGGTTGCTCAGCTTCTACATTTTGATCCGCGCTATGTAAAGGTAAAAGAAGCGATACACGAAGGACGGATCGGGGATATCATCCATATGTTTTTCAAGAGAACAAATCCACGAACCAATGGCAGGCGTCTGGGAGGAAAGGTATCCATTTTCCATTTTATCGGAGTGCACGATATTGACATGATGTGCTGCTATGCGCAAAGCAAACCGACAAGAGCCTATTGCCGGAGGGTAAGCAAGATCAATGCGGATATTGGCTGTGAGGATACCATCATGGCAATTGTAGATTTTGAAAGCGGCGCTGTCGGTACCGTTGAGCTATGCTGGGCGCTGCCTGAAAATTCGGCATTGGGCATTAACACCTATGCAGAAGTAGTGGGGGTGGATGGTGCCGGATACGTGAACATCATGGACCAGGGGGTATCCCTTATTACAAAGGATCAGGTTATTTATGCTGACATATTAAATTGGCCGGAATATAACGGCAGAATTCTCGGGGATCTGAAAGAGGAGCTCCACCATTTTATCAGTGCCACTCAAAATAATCAGCCTTATCTCGTAGACACGGAAAATGCAATCACTGCAGTCAAGGTAATCGAAGCATGTTTTCAATCGATAGAAACCGGACTGCCGGTTGCTATATTGTAGTTAGACTTTAAGTTTAAAGGAGGAATATGAGTATGAAGATTTTATATGCTGGAGATGCATGTACGAAAATTGGTCCGGTCTTTGTGGCATCACCGTTTAATCTGGAGGTAAAGGGAGTTTCCCATCATATTTGGGGGCAGCCGCTGATTGATGCGCTGACTGCTGATGGCATAGAAGTTAAGCATTTGACCAACGATCAGGCGATTTCGGAGTTTCCAAGAACGGTTGAGGAGCTGAAGGAGTATGATGTGCTCATTATCAGTGATTGCGAATGCGAAGTTCTGTCCCTGTACCCGTTTTGGATTCCGGGAACACCGCTTCCGAGAACCAATCGCCTGCGCGCCATCCGTGATTACGTGAAGCAGGGCGGCGGGCTGATCATGATCGGCGGCTGGTCCTCCTTCAGCGGAAGATTCGGTACGGCGGCTTATTATGATACGCCGGTAGAGGAAGCATTGCCGGTAAACTGCTTAAAGGGGATGGACGACAGAGTTGAGACGCCGGAAGGTGTAAAGGTGAAGGTTCTTGAAAAGACGCACCCAATCATGAAAGATATTCCATGGGAAGATGGACCCGTATTCGAAGGCTTTAACAAAATCGTTCCCAAAGAGGGCTCAACCGTAATTGCAACCATAGGGGATGATGAAATCGAGTTCCCACTGTTGGTTACCTGGGATTACGGAAAAGGCCGAGCAGCTGCTTTTGCAAGTGACTGTGCGCCTCATTGGGCGGAGTATTTCCAGCCCTGGGAGTACTATGGAAAGTTCTGGGTCCAGACGATGAGATGGCTTGGAGAAAAAGAAAAGTAAGAGGTTACGGGGAGAATAAATTATTTCAACTGGATTGATGGTGAATAAGGATGAATCAGGGAAGCCCTCTTGCCAATGCGCTGAAGAAATCAAATATTAAAGAAATCGCACCGATTATTATTTTGGTGTCCATGCTGCTGGTGCTCAATACGCTGAACAAGGACTTCATGTCCTTAAGAACCCTGTTCAATATGATGCAGCAGGTGTCTGCCGTGGGGATTGTAGCAATCGGAGCTATGATTGTCATCATCAGCGGAGGGATCGACTTCACGGCCGGTTATGGTCTGGCGATGATCGGCATGGCAGCAGGGACTGTATTTGCGGCGGATATCCTGGGTGGTAATATTTTTGTTGTCACTTTGACTTGTCTGTTCGCAGGCGCTGCGGTGGGAACACTGAACGGGTTTCTGGTCGCGAAGCTAAATATCGTTCCGTTTATTGCCACGCTGGCGGTTATGTCGCTCCTGCAGGGCATGTCCATGTTGATCGGTGGCGGCAATATGGTGATGATCAGGGAACCTTCCATCCTATGGCTAGGACAGGGAAAGCTGTTCCAGAACATTCCCGTATCGTTTGTCCTCTACGTACTATTATGCTTTACGGCTTATCTGATCTTACATAAAACAAAAATGGGAGTCTATATTTACGCCCTGGGCGGAAACGAAGACTCTGTCCGCTATGTAGGGATTAATGTCGTGAAGTACAAGATCCTGCTCTATGTTATTGCCGGCACCTATACCGGTATCGCAGCCTTATTGACGATTTCCAAGTTGGGGCTGGCTGCCCCCAGCATCTATGGATCTACTCTGCTTGATGCTATTGCTGCTGCCGTGATCGGAGGAACCAGTCTCAGTGGAGGCAGGGGCAAGGTCATGGGCACCTTTGTAGGGACCATCATTATCGTTTTGATTACCACGGCACTAACGTATCTGAATATCCGGCCTGAAATGCAGGACGTTTTCAAAGGAACGGTCATACTGCTCGCCTTGTGCTTTGACGTCTTCATCAGTAAAATTTCGAAGGAGTAATTTTTATGTAGGGTTTCAATCTACTAAAAATAAGAGAGTTATAGTGAAAAAGGAGGAGAATGAAAATGAAAAAAATCTTAACCCTTATGCTTATTATCGCTCTAGTTCTGTCTGTGTTTGCCGCATGTGGCGGCGCAGGAGCCGATGAAGAGAACACCCAACCGGAAAACGATAAGAAAGTGCTTGGAATCATTCTGATCGATCTGACCAACCAGTTCTTTATTGATATGGTTGAGGGCGGAGATCAGGCAGCCGAAGATTATGGCGTAGAAGTCATATGGAAGAGCTCCGACGGGAATATCGACAAGCAGATTTCCCTGATGGAAAACTTCATCGAGCAGGGTGTTGACTGTATCCTTGTTAATCCGATTGATAGCGCCGCACTGGAAGGCGTCATCAAACAGGCGTCCGAAGCGGGAATTCCGACAGTTGCTATGGCGGGCCAGGTGGATGTTGAAAACAGCTACACCACAGTTTATAACGACTATGAAAATACAGAGATCATCGGCCACATCCTAGCCAACCTCGTTGGAAAGGAAGGTAAGGTTGCGCTCCTTTACGGAAATACCGGAAATCTGGTATCCGATTTAAGACAGGGCGGTTTTGAAGAAGCCATGAAGGCATATCCGAACATAGAGCTCATCAAACAGCCGATGAACTGGGATCCGGCGACAGGACTAAAAGCCGCACAGGACATCATTGCAGCAAATCCTGATCTGAAAGGACTGCACTGTGTATCCGATGCGGTTACGCTGGCGGCTTATCAGGCGATAAAGGACGCCGGACTGGAAGACCAGATCACAGTCACGAGCTATGATGGAAATCCAGATTCCTGTATTGCTGTTGAAAACGGTGATTTCGTGCTTACTTTACTGACAGGATCCAAGAGAGCAGGTTATTGGAACGTCCAGGTTGGAGTCATGCTGGCCAATGGAGAAAAACCGGATGAGCAGATCATCAACATGGGCACCCATTTTGTCATGACGGATGAAATGAAGACAACCGTAGAAGCCATGAACCTTCCTTATGACATCAGCATTATCCAACCGCAGGAAGCGATCGACATGGCTGACCTTTATACGGATTTTGAACCTGAAAAATAAAGAAAAGCTGCAGTATGGGGCTGTGGTGTGAATGAAACCATGGCCCCGTACCGATCAAGGACGTACGAACAGTAAAGTGAGGGAGAAATTAAGTGAAGCTGCAATTCAACATGATACAATCGAAAATAGTAAGGGATAATATCCGGTACTTCGCCTTGTTTGGGATTATCGTGATCTTTTATATTTTCTTTTCCTTTGTCTCAGACAGCTTTTTTTCCTTTAGTACAACAATGAATATTTTCCGGCAGTCTGCCGCGCTATCACTTGCCGCGATTGGAATGACGATGATTATTCTAACCGGCGGAATTGACCTTTCGGTCGGCTCCGCGGTTGCCTTATCTGGTGCTGTAGGCGCTCTCGTGATGCAGGCGCTGGGTACCAATACATTCTTAGGAGGCTTGATCGGGATGCTTGCGGTGATTGTGATGGCAGTGCTGATTGGGTTCGTAAACGGATTCGCAGCAGGCTACCTGAAAATCGCGCCTTTTATCGTTACCCTCGCCACCATGTCTTTGGCCAGAGGGCTTACCCTGACGATAACCGATTCTTCCCGCATCGTAATCGATAATGAGTACTTTAATTTTATCGGACTGTCCAATATTGTCGGAAAAGTGCCTGCATCGCTGCTTCTGGTCATTGCGGCATATATCGCTGCTTTTTATCTGTTGCGGAAGACGGTATTCGGCCGAAGAACCTACGCCATTGGGGATAATCCGGTTGCATCCAGAGCCTCGGGAATTAACGTAGAAAAGCAGACATTGCTGGTCTATATGGCTGCAGGAATTTTTGTAGGACTATCAACGATCATTTTATTAGGCCGGTCCCAAACGGCACAGCCTCTCGCCGGGATCGGAATGGAATTTGAGGTAATTACAGCCGTTGTTCTGGGCGGTGTAAGCCTGTTCGGAGGCATAGGAAATCTAAAAGGGACTCTGTTGGGCGTCATTCTCATATCCGTGATTTTCACCGGATTGGGAATGCTGGATATTCCGCCTTTTGTCAATTATCTCGTGAAGGGCTCACTCATCCTGATTGCTGTGCTGGCAAACCAGTCTATTATCAAGCGATCCTTTACCGTACCCAAGTCACACGAGAAAAAAGAGGAAGCGGCGGTTAGTCATAACGCCGATGTGATAAAACGGATTCATAATGATGAGCAGCAAATGCTCACTTTAAAGAACATATCCAAAAGCTTTCCGGGCGTCAAGGCTCTTGAGAACGTAAGTCTGGATATCAAGCGCGGAAGGGTTCACGCCCTTTGCGGTGAAAACGGAGCAGGCAAATCAACTCTGATGAAGATCCTGTCTGGCGTATATACAAAGGATGAAGGAGAGATTCTGATCGATGGGAATCCGGTCACCATCGCTTCACCGATCGATTCCGAAAAATTGGGAATCTCCATCATTTATCAGGAACTGGCAAATATTCCGGAGCTGTCCGTCTATAGCAATGTAAATCTGGGGAAAGAGATTACAAGAGGGGGAAATATCTTTTTACATACCGCAAAGATGATAACGAAAACAAAAGATCTGTTGAAAAAATTTGATCTTAATATAAATGTAAATCAAAAAATTGAACGGCTAACGGTGGGTCAACAGCAGATGGTGGAAATCGCCAAGGCCTACGGCTCCAATACCTGGGTCATGGTAATGGATGAGCCGACGTCAGCTATATCAGAGTCGGACAAAAATAAACTTTTTGGCATGATCAGGGAGCTGAAGGAAAAGAACGTGGCAATCGTCTATATCTCCCACAGAATGAATGAAATATTTGAAATAGCCGATGATATTACCATCCTACGGGATGGTCAGCACGTTATCACAGGCCCCATTGAAGAATTTGACGAGAACAAGGTAATCATCAGCATGGTAGGCCGTGATATCGGTGATGTGTTCAAGCGGGAAAGATCCGAAAAGGGCGATGTCGTTCTGGCGGTGAAAAACCTGTGCCGCAGAAATATATTTCAGCCGATCAGCTTTACGGTAAGAGAGGGAGAAGTTCTTGGCTTCAGCGGACTGATTGGTGCTGGCAGGACTGAAATCATGCGCTGTATCTTCGGACTTGATAAATATGATCAGGGAGAGATCTACTTAAGAGGTGAAAAAATTCGTATCAATTCTCCCGATGATGCAATCCGTGCGGGTATTCTATTGGTATCGGAGGATCGAAGACGGGAAGGCATTATCCCCAATATGGTGATTCGGGAGAACATTACCCTGGCATCCCTCCCCTATATTAGCAAATTAGGCTGGGTCAACAAAGCGGAGGACAGCGCCATCTCAAACGAGTATATAGAAAAGCTGAAAATCAGAACACCTTCAGCGGAGCAGATGATCTCCAACCTGTCCGGAGGCAACCAGCAGAAGGTATGCCTCGCAAAATGGCTCACCCTCAATCCGAAAATCATCATCATGGATGAACCGACGAGAGGAATCGATGTGGGCGCGAAGGCTGAGATACATAAATTGATTGAAATGCTGACAAAGCAAGGGATAGCTGTAATCATGATATCATCCGAAATGCCTGAAATCATGGGTGTTTCCGACAGGATTATCGTTCTGCATGAGGGAAGGGTTACCGGAGAATTCATCTGCGATGAGTCCCTGACACAGGAAATGCTGATGAAGAGCGCAGCGGGAATCTGAAAGCAGTAGATAACTTCCTAATGTCTATCATCGTATTTTTTCTTCTCATAAATAGGCAGTTACAGTTTGTATCCGCCGTTGACGTAACTGCCTATATTTTCAATAGCAGGGAAAGGGGAATCAGTGTTGTACAAAATTGATCAGGACATAGCAGTTCAGTTAAAAAATATTCCGGAGCTCGATCCGGGCTTTATTCCGGTGGAGGCATACATTAGAGCATTTGAAAAGACAGCGAAAAAGCGGATTGTGATTGCTGTCATCGGCAATGAGGATATGACTTGTCGTTATGAGGCCAGGGTTTGCGGAACCCCTGATATGGAAGCCGCAGACAATGCCTATGTCGAGGTAATCGTGAAGTTTCTTCTCTGGTCGAGAGGAGGTAATCAGATCGCAATCTGCGGCGATGACAGAATTGCTACTCATATTAGAAAGATTTATGGTCCGGGCGGTAAAAGAAGCTTTGACTACAGTTTCATGAGTCGAGTCTATGAAAAAGAAGTTCAGGTACTGTCCCTGATGTTGGATTCGGTGCCGGAGGAAAAGGAAGCTGCCCGGAATATCGGAAGGCATCTTTCGGGTTGCCGGATTGGTTTTGACGCAGGAGGCTCTGACCGCAAGGTATCTGCAGTGATCAATGGAGTCAGCGTATATTCCGAAGAGGTGGTATGGTTTCCCAAGACAGAAGAAAACCCGGATTATCATTATGACGAGATCCTGAAGGCCTTTCAGACAGCTGCGTCAAAGATGCCGAGAGTAGACGCTATCGGTGTGAGTTCGGCGGGAATCTATATCGGGAACAAGACGATGATCGCATCGCTTTTTCTGAAAGTCCCGGAGGACCGGTTTGATGAAAAGATAAAGAATATTTATGAGAGAGCTGCGCGGCAGATCGGAGAAAAGATCCCCCTCGTGGTAGCCAATGATGGCGATGTGACAGCCCTAGCCGGCTCCATGAGCTTGAATGCGAACTGCATTCTGGGCATTGCCATGGGAACCAGTCAAGCTGTAGGCTATATTGACTGCAACGGCAGGATCACCGGCTGGCTGAACGAATTGGCCTTTGCACCGGTTGATCTGCAGGCGGAGGCTCCTATGGATGAATGGTCCATGGACTATGGCGTGGGATGCAAATATTTTTCCCAGGACGCCGTTATCAGGCTTGCACAGAAAGCAGGGCTGGAAGTGAAGGAAGACCTTTCCATTGCTGACAAGCTAAAGGCCATACAGGATCTTATGGAGATGGATGATCCCCGTGCTGCCTCTATATTCAGAAGCATTGGCGTGTATTTAGGCCAGACGATTCCGATGTATGACAGATTTTATAAAATCGAACATATCTTGCTGATGGGCAGGGTCACCTCCGGAAAGGGAGGAACAGTCATTGTTGAGACGGCAAAGAGTGTAATGAAAGAAGAGTATCCGGATGTCTATGAGAAGTTAAACCTAAGCCTTCCGGACGAGAAAAGCAGGAGGGTCGGCCAAAGTATCGCCGCTGCCAGCCTTCCTCCAATCGAAGGAGAGATGATATGAGTAAACACTTTCAAACCCAAATCCATATCCCATTTGACGGGGATGAAAAACAGGCGCTGGCTGGTACGACCCATCTGGCGATCGCAGCCCATCAGGATGATGTTGAGATCATGGCGCAGCATGGGATATTGACCTGCTTTGGGCGGAAAGACAGGAGTTTCTCGGCAGTGATCCTTACGGATGGAGCAGGAAGTCCTCGGACAGGGATTTATGAGAATTATACCAACGAAGAAATGAGGAATATCCGTATCACAGAGCAGAAAAAGGCTGCCGCTGTGGGTGGTTATGCAGCGTTGCTTCTTCTGAACTACACCAGTGCAGCCGTTAAGGATTCAAAGGAGAGAGGAGTCGTAGATGAAATCAAAAAGCTCCTGATGGAAATCAAGCCCAAGGTGGTCTACCTTCATAATCCCGCGGATAAGCACGATACGCATGTTTCGGCAAGCATCCGTGCACTGACTGCACTGAGAGAGCTCGCGGATGTTTATCGGCCGGAAACTGTCTATGGCTGTGAGGTCTGGAGAGGCCTTGACTGGGTCAATGATGAGGAAAAGAAGGTTTTAAACGTCTCGGAGCGGCCGGCACTGAAGGCGGCGCTGCTTGGCGTTTTCGACTCCCAGATCGAAGGGGGCAAGCGATATGACCTTGCTGCGCTGGGACGCTATGAAGCCAATGCGACTTTCTATGCATCCCATGATACCGATAAGCTGAGCGCTGCCATCTATGCGGTGGACCTGACGCCTCTGCTGGATGGAGGAAGCATAGAGGATTATATCGATGGTTATATACAGCGGTTTTCACAGGATGTCAGAGGCAGACTCCGGCGTTTTCAGGGGAGTTGACAAATAAAAAGAAAAGGATTATAGTCTGGTTATTATCGATAAACCGAGGGCAAATCGATGGATATTATTATTAACCATCATACGCAAACCCCGATCTATTTACAGATAGTCAACCAGTTAAAAGAGATGATCATCAAGGGAGAGATCACCGATGGCTTCATATTGCCTTCAGAGCGGACCATGGCAAGGCTCCTGAAGGTTCACAGAAACACGATCATCAGGGCCTACACAGAGCTTAAGACAGAAGACTTTCTGGCCTCCGTGCAGGGAAAGGGCTATCGGGTCTCCTATCAGAACGGCACGGCGGAAGAAGGAAATCAAAATGATGTGATTTCCTGGCCAAGTCTTATCAAGGATGAATACCTTGATCTGAAAATCACCTTTGATGACTTGTTTACAAAATCTTATACCTCCAATAATATTTCCTTCGCTGGCGGCATTGCATCAACGGAAGAATACGGAAAAGAAGATTTGGCACTCATCCTGAACGACATGATCTCATCCGATACGACAGAAGCATATTCCTACACCCCCTATCAGGGGAACCTTCAACTTCGCCAGAATATTGCCCGCTTTATTCAGAACAAGGGCATCCAAGGGAAAGCCGGTGAAATTCAAATCGTTTCCGAGACCAATCAAGCCTTGGATTATCTGGCTGCCCTTCTGATCAAGTCGGGAGATGTTGTGATTACCGAGGAACCTGTATCCCCCGATGTCTACCGCACCTTCGCACTGGCTGGCGGAAAAGTTGTCACCGTGCCCATAGATGAAGAAGGGATTCTTTGTGATAGTCTGGAACCGCTTATCTTGAAATACAATCCAAAATTTATCTATGTGAATCCTGATTTCCAAAATCCGACGGGAACAGTAATGAGCCTGAAAAGAAGAAAGGCCCTTCTTTCCCTATCTCATAAATACAAGCTTCCCATAATTGAAGAAGACGCTGCATCTGAAATCAGGTTTGAGGGTGTCAGGATTCCGTCCCTAAAAGCACTGGATAAGGGCAACAACGTAATCTTCATCTACTCCTTTGCCTTGACATTCGCGCCAGGGATTAGAATGGCATTTATTCTGGCGGATAAAATCCTGATCAAAAGCCTGAGCTATATCGTTTCGATCCGACTAATCAGTCTGGACAGCATATCGCAGAAGCTGCTCAGCAGTTATATTGAAAAAGGAATCTACCAGAAGAACCTGAGAATGATCTGTAAGGATTATATGGAGAAAAGGGATCTGATGTGCGACTGCCTTCAGGAGGCAAGCGCATTGGGTCTGAAATTTCATAAGCCCATTGGAGGTGTATATCTTTGGTGCAGACTTGCTCCGGAGATCGATGCCCGCCGGTTGTACATAATAGCAGTGGAGAAGGGCATTTCCTTTATACCGGGAAATATATTCTATTTAAAGGGATCCAAGGGAGACAATTATATTCGCCTGAATTTCTCCTATCCCAGCAAGCTACAGATCGAGCGAGGGATTCAGATTCTGACGGAAGCCATCCGGGAGAGCAAAGAAACCGTCACCGAAGACGAAGAGGACAGAAAGGATAGCGAATTCCATTCATTATAAATAAGTATAAAATGGGAAAGTACTGGTACACGAAAAAACTCTTGTGCTGGTACTTTCTTTTTTTATCCATTGTATTATGCTTTTCTTAATTGAACTGCGCCGATGATCTTCAACAGTTAGGAAGGAGAGCGTATTATGGTTAAAGGCATAAACGTTTATTCGGAAATAGGAAAGTTAAATCGTGTACTGTTACATCGATTGGGACGGGAAATTGAAGGCTTAGTTCCAGATAACTTTGAAAGACTGCTGTTTGATGAGATTCCGTATCTGGAAGTGGCTCAGCACGAACATGATCGATTTGCGAAGGTTTTAACGGATAATGACGTCGAAGTGAGATACTTCGTAGATGAAGTAGTGATGGCACTGGAAGGCAGAGAGGCAAAACAGGAATTCGTGAAAGAATTTTTACGGGACAGCGACGTTTTCTCCTCCCATGCCATCGCAGCAATGGAAGAATACCTGATGGAAATGCCGGGAAGGGATATGGTAGAGACCATCATCGCAGGAATCAAGAAGGATGATTTGCATATCAAGAAATCCAATTCTCTGGCAGATTTCATCAATGAAGATTACCCATACTATACCGATCCGATGCCAAATTTATATTTCACCAGGGATCCGGGCGCCTGCATCGGAAACGGCATCAGCATCCACTGCATGAGAACAAAGGCCAGAAAAAGAGAAGCCTTGATGCTGAAGTATATCTATCGGTACAATAAGAGCTTTATTCCGGAGGGCACGGATCAATGGTATGACTACGAAGGTCCGAACCCCATTGAGGGAGGTGACATCCTGGTGCTTTCACCTGAAGTTGTTGCAGTCGGACTGAGCCAGCGTACCTCTGCAGATGCGATTGAGCGTCTGGCGGAAAAACTGCTGAACCATACCAACAGCTTTCGCAAAATACTCGTGTTTGAAATACCGAAATGCCGAGCGTTTATGCATCTGGACACCGTATTTACCATGGTTGATTACGACAAGTTTACCATTCATCCGGAAATTGAGGGGCCATTGCATCTCTATGAAGTAACCTTAGATAAAGAGAGAAGGCCTGTCTTCCGCAGCGGAAAGGGTGAGCTGGAGGATATCCTGAAACGGGAATTGAAGCTGGCTGCCGTTCAGATGATACGATGCGGCGGCACGGACCGGATCGCTGCCCAGAGAGAGCAATGGAGTGATGCATCCAATACGCTGGCGATCGCCCCGGGTGTTGTCATTACCTATGACAGAAACCATGTGACCAATGAGCTCCTCGACAAATGCGGCGTGAAGGTTATGACCATTCCGAGCTCGGAACTGTCAAGGGGAAGAGGCGGACCTCGATGCATGAGCATGCCGATTAACAGAGATTGAATCAGCGTATGAGGAAGGAGAATGAAAAATGTGTAAAGGTAAGATTGTGATTGCCCTGGGGGGGAATGCGCTTCAGGCCTTTGGTTCCCCTCCTACCGCAGAATGTCAGCTGGAGGTAGTAAGAAAGACCTGTGACTTTATTGCCCAGATCGTGGCCAACGATTATGAAATTGCCCTTGTCCATGGAAATGGTCCCCAGGTTGGTAGGATCGTCTTGGCACTGGAAACTGCAAAGGAGGTAACGCCGCCGCTGCCCCTTGACGTGTGCGATGCCATGAGCCAGGGCTACATCGGATATCATCTTCAGCAGGCCATGCATGAAGCATTGATTCGGATACAGAAAGGCCACATTCCGGTGGTAACCATCGTGACCCAGATGGTCGTTGAACGGGATGACCCCGCTTTTAAAACCCCCACAAAGCCCATCGGTCCCTTCTACTCCGAGGAGGAAGCAAAGACCATTGCAAAGGAGAAAGGGTATGTGATGAAGGAGGATGCAGGCAGGGGCTGGCGCCGTGTGGTCGCGTCTCCGATTCCCAATCATATTGTTGAAATTGATTCCATCAAACGGTTATGGGACTCCACCATCGTCGTCTTTGCGGGGGGCGGTGGCATTCCGGTCATCGAACATGAGGACGGCTCTTTTGAAGGAGTGTCTGCAGTCATTGACAAGGACTATGCGGCAGAGCTTCTGGCGGAGCAGGTTGGAGTCGATACGCTGCTGATTCTCACAGAGGTGGAGAAGGTCGCGATCAACTATAACAAGCCGGATCAGAAGAACCTTGATATCCTGACGGTGGAAGAAGCGGAACGGTACATCGCAGAGGGACATTTCGCGCCAGGAAGCATGCTCCCGAAGGTGCAGGCCGCAGTCAAGTTTGCAAAATCCGGAGAAGACAGAAAAGCCATTATCACTTCTCTTTTTAAGGCTGTAGACGCCTTGGAAGGAAAAACGGGTACCCTTATCACCCGATCGAAAGGCCAATAAGAGTGAAGCGTGTACGAAACTATTACATATTCGCGACCTGATAAGAAAAAACTGAACTCATTCGATCGAGTTCAGTTTTTTCATAATCAATACTTTGATAATTGCAGCAATGGGAACGGCCAGAATCATTCCGCCGATTCCCCAGTAATACCCCCCTACGGTTACGGAGATCAGGACGAACAACGGATGGAGGCCGATGCTGGAGCCCACGACCCGCGGATAAATAATATTGGCATCGAGCTGCTGGATAATAATCAGCACGAGAATCGCAAAGAGCGCCTGGCTGGCTCCGCCCGTCAGCAGCCCGACCAAAGCGGCGGGAACGATGCTGATGACCGGACCGAAATATGGAATGATGTTGCAGAGGCCTGCAAAGCATCCAATGAATACGGCAAAATCAAGGCCGATGAGAGATAATCCGATGGATGATAAAACTGCGATGATCAGTGCGTCCAGCAGCTGACCGCGTAAAAACTGGGAGACCACTCGATTGATATCGGAAAGCGTCTCGGTAACGGCAGCATTTGCCTTCATGGGAAGCGTAAGATGTAGCAGCTTCCTCCAGAGCCGGAGAAAGAAATCCTTATCCTTCAGGAGATAGATGCTCACCACCATTCCGAGGACCATATTCAGCAGGTTGCCGCCTAGGTTGGTAACAAAATGAAGGATGCCGGCGGTGCTGAAGTTCTGGGATATCCATGAGATCACATCATTTGCAATATCTTGCAGACGATCTTCAATTCCGCTGTTTGGAATGGCAGCCGCCCAGCCTTTGAAAACAGACTCATATTTTGAAAAGTATTCGATAATACTGTCCACCATATTTTGCAGGCTTGTAAATACAAGGTCTCCGACTATAAGAAATGCAAAAGCATAAATAATAATGCAAATAATGAGGAAAATGAGGAGAAAGGTAATTAGAATACTGATGGTACGCCGCCGTCCGATGCTCTTTTCCAGCTTGATGGGATCGGAGGGTGTATGGAATGAAAACTTGGAAACCACCTTGCTGTTGATGAATTCCACAAGGGGACTGAGCAAATATGCGATGATAAGGCCAATGATCAAAGGAGAAAATGCGGATGCAATGCTGCTGAGAAGGTCGGAAGCACCGATCAGAATCTGGTCTAAATTTCCGATGACAAGATAGATGACATAGAGCAAAGCAGCTGTAAAAACAATATACAGACAAACTCTGATGTACTTCCAATCAGACAGCAGTTCTTTCATCCTTGACATGCTTGCACCTTCCTTTTCATGGCCTCCGTGATTCTTTGCATCAATTCGCCGACAATTTTCATTGCAAATTGTACGAGCTAGTAATAGTATTATATATCAAGATAACAGAATTTAGCAAATTAAAAATGCGGTAGAATTCTACAACGTTCCACGAAGGGAATGAGGTGAATTCCATGCTGGTATAGGAGACCGGAATGTTTAGAATCCCTGAATTACTTGCGCCTGCAGGCGGAATGGAACAATTGAAGGCAGCGGTGGAAAACGGAGCCGATGCGGTTTATATGGGTGGGAAGCGCTTCAATGCGCGGATCAATGCAGATAATTTCGATACGGAGGAAATGAAGGAGGCCATTGACTACGCTCATTTGAGAGGAGTCAGGCTCTATGTGACCATGAATACACTGCTCAAGGACGGGGAGCTTTCGGAGGCGCTGGAATATGCCGCCGCCCTTTATTCGGCCGGAGCGGACGCTCTGATCCTACAGGATTTGGGTTTTGCTGCGCTGGTGCGGGAGCACATCCCCGGATTTCAGCTTCATTTGTCGACCCAGGGAACCGTTTATAATGCAGAGGGTGTGAAAAAGGCCGGAGCGCTGGGCTTTTCCCGGGTCGTTCTGGCACGTGAGCTGACCCTTGCGGAAATCAAGGAAATCACAGAAGCAAATTCGTTGGATGTTGAGGTTTTTGTCCACGGTGCACTCTGCATCTGTTATTCCGGACAATGCCAGATGAGCAGGGAGATCGGCGGAAGAAGCGGAAACCGTGGTGTCTGTGCGCAGCCCTGCCGTCTGCCTTATTCAATATATAAAGGAGACAAAGAGGTGTCTGGATCGGTTTTTGCATTGAGCCCAAAGGATCTTTGCACCTTAGAACAGCTCGGACGGCTTTCCGAAGCGGGAGTGGCCTCCTTGAAAATAGAAGGAAGGATGAAGTCGCCGGAATATGTAGCAGTGGTAACCGGCATCTACCGGAAGTATCTCGATCTATATGCAAAAGACGGTCATTATCAGGTCGAAGCTGCCGATCTGAAGGATCTGAGCCAGATCTTCAACAGGGGAGGCTTCACGGAGGGATATTTACATGGGAATCCGAAAAAAAATCTGATGTCGGGGGATTTATCCAAGCACCAGGGTATCTATATTGGTAAGGTTGTTAACGCAGGATCGACATCAAAAAAGGCGGTCTACGGTAAGACGGGAAACCGACAGAGCGGGCTGGTTAACATCCTGCTGTCGGATCATTTGGCGATAGGAGACGGCATCGAGATCAGGAACAGAGAACTGTCCGGAAATGTGGTCACCTACCTGAAATGCCGGGATAAAAAGGTAGAAAGGGCCGTGAAAGGCGAGCTTGTCACCGTGGGGGATATCGATGGAAGCATAACACCCGGCGATCCGGTCTACAAAATTACGGATAAAGCGTTGATGCAGCGAGGGAGAGCCTCCTATGAAGGAAAGAGCGGAACTGCCGAAAAAGCATTACGAAAAATGGGTGTTTCTTTTCATTTCAGCGCAGGACTCGATCGGCCGATTTTGCTGAAAGCTACCGATGAAGAGGGCAACTGGGTAAAAAAAGAACTTACCGAGGGTGTTGAAAAGGCACTGACCAAAGCAATTACAGATGAAATTGTCATAGCACAGCTTTCCAAGACAGGTGGAACGACCTTCAGGGTTACGGCGTGTACCACAGAACTCGAAGAGGGGATCTCCATCCCTTTGTCAAAAATAAACGAGCTGCGAAGGGCTGCATTGGAAGAGCTGGAGGATCTTCGAAGGAAGGGGAGAAGAAATCCCGTAACGATCAGATGGAGACTTCCCGAGATCGACAGGAAAGTCGGAAGCATAGCTACATCGAAGTCTGCTGTGGAAAGTGCAGCGGAGGAAGAGACCTTTCTGTATTTCTATCAGGTGAATGGGAAAGAAAACATTGATTCCTCCATTCGGCGGATCTATGTGCCGTATGATGCGATCCTCAACGGCTTGTATCGGGAGGATGACAGGGTGGTCCCGGTCATTCCAAACATAACGAAGGGCTGGCATGACCAAAACATACGAAAGAACTTTGATAAAATTGTGGCAACCTCATCGAAGAAAGGAATCGCCATCGGCAATTTGGGATGGATCGAACCATTTGTTGAGGCAGGACTTCCTGTGATCGGTGATTACGGACTGAACCTGTTTAACAGCATGGATTTTCTGCTTGCCGGGAAGCTGGGGATCAAGGAGGCAATCATTTCCCATGAAGTGGATCCGGAAGAAATCCTTGTAATGAATTTTCATGGTGTCATACCTGAGGTGGTACTCAAAGGAAAAATTCCACTGATGACAAGTGAGTACTCCCCAGTCGGAGACTTAAATCTTTGTGCGCACAATGAAGAACAGGAGCGGTTTTCTTTGAAGGATCGCAAAGGCCAATTTTACCCAATTTTAACAAATCATTCCGATTGCGGAAGCGTTATTTTGAGCCACAAGGAAACCAACTTGCTCATGTGGAAGGACGACTTTAAGAAATCCGGAATCAAACGCTTTAGATTTTACGTAGAATAAAGGGATTCACGACTGTGGCCGAAAGATATTCTGGGCCTGTCTATTTTTTCACAATATATTAAGTATTTTGCATTTTATTCAAAAATTATTTGACTCAAAAGGAAAAAAGCTATAGAGTAGTATAGAAAACAATCCGATTTCACTCTGAAATTTCATAATAAAATGTAAGATGTATTCACAAAAATCACATCAATGTACAAGAAATATGACATAAAATTAACCAAAAAGTTATTAATCAATATCAGGTTATAGATTGTTAGGAGGTTACACAATTATGATGAAACGAAAAACGAAGACGATGGATGGAAACACAGCGGCAGCACATGTGTCATACGCATTCACAGATGTAGCGGCTATCTATCCCATTACTCCTTCCTCAACCATGGCTGAGGTTGTCGATGAATGGGCAGCTTATGGTCGAAAGAACATCTTTGGTCAAGAGGTTAAGGTTGTTGAAATGCAGTCGGAAGGCGGCGCTGCAGGAGCAGTGCACGGATCTCTGGCAGCAGGTGCTTTAACAACTACATATACCGCATCTCAGGGCTTGCTTTTAATGATTCCCAATATGTACAAGATAGCCGGTGAACTTCTTCCCGGCGTATTTCATGTTAGTGCCAGAACTTTAGCAGCCCATGCCCTTTGTATTTTCGGAGATCATTCCGACGTCATGTCCGCTAGACAGACGGGCTTTTCATTTCTTGCATCCAGCTCGGTTCAGGAAGTTATGGATTTAGGCGGAATTGCACATCTGGCTGCGATTAAGTCAAGAGTACCTTTCGTTCATTTCTTCGACGGATTCAGAACATCCCATGAAGTGCAGAAAATTGAAGTAATCGAAAACGATGAATTTAAAAGCCTTGTGGATATGGAAGCAGTACAACGCTTCAGAGACGAAGCACTCAATCCGGAACATCCTGTCATCCGCGGTACCGCACAGAACCCGGATATCTTCTTTCAGGCAAGAGAAGCCGCTAACAAGTACTATGAAGCGGTTCCCGGAATTGTTGCGGGCTATATGAAAGAGATCAGCGCATTGACCGGCAGAGAATACAATCTGTTTGATTACGTTGGACATCCGGAAGCGGAGAATATCATCATTGCAATGGGATCGGTCTGCGAAACCATTGAAGAAACCATGAACATGCTGCTCAAGCAGGGCAAAAAAATTGGTCTGGTCAAGGTGAGATTGTATCGTCCATTTGCACCGGAATACCTGAAGGCAGTGATCCCAAAGACTGTAAAGAAAATTACTGCACTGGACAGAACAAAAGAACCGGGAGCTCCCGGAGATCCGTTATATATGGATGTTAGAACCATGTATTACAGAGAAGCGGACGCGCCTGAAGTATATGGTGGAAGATACGGTCTTGGTTCCAAGGATACGACACCGGGACAGATCGTCGCGGTTTACAACAATCTGGAACAGGACAAGCCGAGAGATCAGTTCACCATCGGTATTGAGGATGATGTGACACACACCTCCCTTGCAACGGTGGAAGGCATTATCAGCGAGCCGGAAGGGACCATCCGATGCAAATTCTGGGGTCTAGGCTCCGACGGAACCGTTGGCGCAAACAAAAATGCCATTAAAATCATTGGTGACAAAACTGATCTCTATGCACAGGGATATTTTGCATATGACTCCAAAAAGTCAGGCGGCGTAACCATTTCCCACCTGAGATTTGGAAAGAGCAGAATTCAGTCAACCTATCTGATCAACGAAGCAGACTTTGCAGCCTGCCACAATCAGGCTTACGTGGATCAGTACAATCTGCTCAAGGGACTCAAGAAGGGCGGAACCTTCGTCCTCAACTGTATCTGGGATGATGCGGATCTTTCCAAGCATCTTCCTGCAGCGATGAAGAGATACATAGCGAAAAATGACATCAATTTCTATACCATTAACGCAACAGCGATTGCTGATGAAATTGGTCTTGGAAACAGAATCAACATGGTTATGCAGGCAGCCTTCTTCAAGCTTGCCAACGTGATTCCTGTAGAGGAAGCGGTGGATTACCTGAAGGAAGCGGTTGAGCATTCCTATGGCAAACAGGGCGGAAAAATCGTTGCCATGAATAATGCGGCAATCGATAAGGGAATTACGGATATTAAAAAAGTTGAAATTCCTGCAGATTGGGCTGATGCAAAGGATACAAATGCTGCTAAATTGGATGTTCCTGACTTTATTGAAGAAGTGCTCATTCCGATGACGAGACAGGAAGGCGATGATCTCCCTGTAAGTGCATTCACCGGCAGAGAAGACGGAACCTTCCCATCAGGAACTTCCGCTTACGAGAAGAGAGGCGTAGCCGTTAATCTTCCTCTGTGGAAGCCGGAACACTGTATCCAGTGTAACCAGTGCGCCTTCGTATGTCCCCATGCATCCATTCGTCCGGTTCTCGTTAATCCGGATGAAAAGGCAAAGGCTCCTGCCGACTTTGATACGATCAAAGCAGTTGGAAAAGGATTGGATGGATTGGAATATAGAATGCAGCTTTCCCCAATGGACTGCATGGGATGCGGAAACTGCGCAGACATTTGTCCGGCAAAGGAAAAAGCGCTGGTCATGGTTCCTTTCGCAGATCAGGCGGAAGAAAAGGAAAAGTGGAACTACACTGCCAAGCTTCCTGTAAAGGATAATCTCCTTGCCAAAGAGACGGTGAAGGGCAGCCAGTTTGCCAAGCCATACATTGAATTCTCCGGCGCCTGCGCAGGCTGCGGCGAAACGCCATACATCAAGCTCATCACCCAGCTGTTCGGCGACAGGATGATGATCGCCAATGCAACCGGCTGTTCCTCCATTTGGGGAGCATCCGCACCATCCACTCCTTATTGCAAAGATGAAAACGGAAGAGGCCCATCATGGGCGAATTCCCTGTTTGAAGATAATGCCGAATATGGCTTGGGCATGTTTGTTGCGACAAAGCAGATGACAGAAAAGATCGTAGACTGTTGCAATACATTGCTGACTATGAACATTCCTGCAGACCTGTCAGCTGCGCTGGAAGGCTGGCTTCAGGATAAAGAGGACGGAACTGCGTCGAGAGCTGCCAGCGAAAAGCTGATGTCTGCAATCGATGGTTTAAAGACTGACGATAAAGAAGTACTTGAACTGACTAAGGATATCACTGACAGAAAAGACTTCTTGGTGAAAAAGTCCGTTTGGGCAGTGGGCGGAGACGGCTGGGCTTATGACATCGGTTACGGCGGACTGGATCACGTCCTAGCATCCGGCGAGAATATCAATATTCTTGTATTCGACACCGAAGTATACTCCAACACCGGCGGACAGTCCTCCAAATCCACTCCGACAGCGGCAATTGCAAAATTCGCAGCTTCCGGCAAGAGGGTCAAGAAGAAGGATCTCGGCATGATGGCCATGTCCTATGGTTACGTATATGTAGCACAGGTCGGCATGGGAGCTGATAAGAATCAGTTCATGAAGGCAGTGATCGAAGCGGAGAATTACAATGGACCTTCTATTATTATCGCATACGCACCATGCATCAACCACGGGATCAAAAAGGGCATGGGCAAGGCGCAGGAGAACATGAAGGATGCTGTTGACGCCGGATACTGGCACTTATTCCGATTCAATCCTGAATTGAAGAAGGAAGGAAAGAATCCGTTTACGCTGGACTCCAAGGCACCGACTGCAAGCTTCAAGGACTACATCATGGGCCAGGTAAGATACTCCTCACTGGCGCAGGAATTCCCTGATGTTGCCGAAAAACTGTTTGAAATGTCAGAAGAGAATGCAGTGGACCGTTATAACAGCTATAAGAAGCTGGCGGACAATCAATAAACTGAAAAAGTGTTTTCGCGAAAACCGCCTCGTTTAAGATGCTACGCATAAACTCGGTATCAGGTTTCACGGTTTTCTTAGAAAACACTTTTATCTACCGTTTTTCCCAAAACGCAAGGGGTGGCACTTTTGTTGAATGACTGCCCCTTACCCTGAATAGATTAACCAATGATAAGCGGCTCTTTGGAGCCGCTTTTTCTATATCATTCGATCTATGATACATAAGATCTTATTATCCACATATAATATGTACAAACAGTGCTTGACCTGGAAGAATGCAGGTGAAATTTTGATTGTCATAAAATCCCATAAAAAAGTATTGGAAAAGGGTTGACATGGAAAGCCTGATTTGGTAAGATACTCCTTGCTGTCAAGTAGTTTCGGGAATCAACGTCCCTACGGGACTCCTACGCAAGCGAAGCTTGCTACGCTGTCCATTTTGTCACTGCGGCTGAAGCCGCGACAAAAGGGCGTCGGGCTTGATAGTATGGTAAAAAAAGATGAAATAATTGTTGAAAATTAGTTGACAGAAACATGCATCTTTGATACTATGATTAAGCACCTCTTGAACCGGACAAAGCGCCGGAGCGAGGGGGTCGATTCGAAAAAACTTGGTTTCGAAAGAAACCGAAAAAAGTTTAAAAAACGGGTTGACAAGAAGCCGCAAGAGCGATATACTTTAAAAGTTCGCTAAACGCGGAAGCCTTGAAGAAAGGCATGTACCTTGATAACTCCATAGTGCAGAAATTTAGTCAAAGAGAACCGTAAAGGATCTCTAAAAACTAAAGTACAAATTCAATCAGCAATGATTGGTAAGACAAATTCAAACTTGTTTGAAGGAGTCAACGTACAATTCTTTGAGAAAAAGAAAAACAATAATTCTGAGATTCGTATGCCATATGAAAATATGCAAATGAAAATTAGAAACAAAGCGAAACGCATCGCGTTTTACTGAGCAAGATTTAATCGCCTGAATTCGTTCAGGTCTTAAATACCATTTATTAAGAGTTTGATCCTGGCTCAGGATGAACGCTGGCGGCGTGCCT
>CAKMKG010000028.1 GCA_927441425.1 uncultured Bacillota bacterium
GCTTCGGGAGAAATCTCCCTTACTTTCTCATAAACCTCTACTGAGGCTCTGGTTCCCAGAACATTGGAATTATTTTCTTTCATGATTTGAATAATAGCAGCCACCTGCTCCGGCGTCTTCCCTTCACAGTAAATGGTTTCGGGATGGCCGGTTCTGAGATTCCGATGCTGGTCAATATTTGCAAAGCCCAGATCCTGATAAGGCAGCTCCTTCAACTGATCCATCGCTGCCTGGGGATTCATTTTTCCCTCAGCTACCTGGTTGAGGATGTTTTGTAAATAGGACTGATCCATGATTCACCCCATCATACTTCTAAGTGCATGAAAATGAACGATTTCATCTTCAAAAACGGTTTCGTCATATTAGAAAATTTTATATGAAAACACGTGAAATGTCAAAATATATCTGTGTTCAGGTTCTGTTCTGCAAGCTTAACGGAATCTCCAATCCGGCTGCTTCCATCAATTCTTGATCCCGAAAAAGTTCCATGGGTTTTCCGTCTGCATACACCTCGCCTTTTTTTAAGATGATTACCCGTTCGCAGAGGTCTAAAACCAAATCAAGATCGTGGGTTGCAATCAGTTTTGTATGGCCCAGTTCAGCCATCGCATGAATAAAATTACGTCGACTTTTCGGATCCAGAAAGGAGCTGGGCTCATCAAACAGCAGCACCTCCGGATTCATGGCAAGAACCGCTGCAATGGCAACATTTCTTTTCTCACCACCGGAAAGCTTTTGAGGCGCACGATTCTTTAAATGCTCAATTTTCATCGTTTCGATGGCATGCTCAGTCATTTCCTTTATTTCATTCGCACTGCAGCCGAAGTTCCTTGGGCCGAATGCAATATCGTCATAGACGCTTGCCATAAAGAGCTGGTCATCGGGGTTTTGAAACACAAATCCGACCTTTCTTCTGATATCCTCCAGCTTGTCCTTTTTCACCGGAATTCCGGCCATTTCGATTTCTCCAATCTTTGCAGGAAAAATCCCCACCAGCAGAGCAAGCAGCGTTGATTTGCCGGCGCCGTTGGCACCGACAACCGCAACGGTACTTCCCTCCGAAATATCAATGCATACATCTGCCAGAGCCTTGTTGCCGTCCGGATATGTATAGCTTACATTCTTAGCATGAATCACAGTATCACTCCTCCTTCCTCTCCGTTAAATAGTTCAATTGCTCAAACAAAAATACTTCCTACGATTCTACTAAGGTTAATTCCTCTCATCAGCAGGAAGGCAGTACATACGAACAGTCCGTATAGATAATCGCCGCGTCTCATTCGTTCCGACGAGGCAAAGTGATATTCTCCGTTAAACCCCCTACATTTCATTGCAACATATACCTTTTCCGCCCGTTCAAAGCTTCTCAGCAGAAGCTGTCCCATAAAGGTCCCTGCATGGGCAAGGCGAATCCCTTTCTGCCTGCTGGAACGGAGGTGGTATGCGGTTATCATATCGGATGCTTCCTTGATCAGCAACGTGAGATATCGATAAGTCAGCATGATCTGCATCACGAATATTTTAGGAATTTTGATTCGAATCATCTGGTAAGCCAACTTATCCATCGAGGTCGTAGCAATCAGGATCAGCACAGCCATTACAGTTAGTACCGTTTTAAGGATAATGGAAAGAAAAGACAAAATTCCCCATGAAACAGGAATCCCCAATAATATCAGCGCTGTTTCCCGATCAAAAAATGGATTGGACAGCCCGGCAAAAAAAGAAAACGGCAAAGCTACGATCAATCTTGTCAGTACAGATCGATATGGAATTTCACCGAAAGCCATCAGCAGGATAGGATACGTAAAAAATGGAATCAAGCCGCTGATGCTATATTTATCAAAAGAGATTACAACCACCAGAAAAAAGATGGTTGTAATCAGTTTCGCCATCGGATGAATACAGTGGATGGCAGTTTTCCCATCCGCCAATTCCTCCAGTGATTGTATTCTATTAATTGACTCTGTTAGCTTTGACATTCGTTACATTTCACTTTCTTCCTGAAACGCGTGATAATAAACCCGGCGAGGCATGCAACGCTCAAGGTGATCCCACCTCCGATCATTCCGGAAACCGATGTACCTGCCAGAGCGCTTGATTCGCCTCCGTCTTTAAAACCATAGTCCGGCAGAAATGCTGTATTTTCCTGAATGCCGGCAGCAGCATGATAGGTACTTCCTTCTGCCTCCAATTCCGCTGTGCCTGCAACTCTCTCCATGGACCACTCCAGTCCATCCGGGTAACCGGAAGCAAACCAGGAGACAAAGCCACCGATGATCAGTGCCGCTATGAGTAAAATGGTAACCGTCTTCTTTCTCATATTTGTACTTTCTCCCTCGACGGTAACATTTCCATCCAGAAGAGTCGGGCTAGATTTCAATACAAAGCATAAGACCGCCGCAGTCGCGATCCCTTCAATCAGACCGATAGCCAGATGAATCGGCTGCATCAGAAGCGCGAAGGAAGCAAATGGCAGTTCTGTAATTCCCGAGATCAGAGTTTGCAGAACCACTGAAAAAGCGCCCAGCTGCAAGCCGGCTATTACGGCGATAATCGCTCCGATGGTGATCCGTTTGGGTGTAAAGGATTTATTTATTATTTGCTTATAGATGAATGGATAAGCGATAAAACAGGCAAAGAAGCCCAGATTAAATATATTACAGCCAAGAGCAAGCAAACCCCCATCCGCAAAAAACAAAGCCTGTATCACCAAAACCGCTGAAATCACTAAGAATGCAGCGTAAGGGCCCAATAAGGCGGCTAGCAGCAGGCCCCCTCCGATATGCCCGCTGGAGCCTGTAGCCGGAATGGTAAAATTAATCATTTGTCCGGCAAAGACAAAAGCTCCCATTACCCCCATCAAAGGAACTTTTTTATCGTCCAGTTCCTCTTTTACTTTTTTCACTGAGTATCCGATCGCTCCAGCGCTGACGGCCATCATTACGCCGCCGACAGCTGGGGTGATCAATGCGTCTGCCATATGCATGTGGTTGCACTTCCTTTCTTTCTTTAACACAAAAAATACCATGGGGCATGAATTTTCTTCATTCATCACGCACCTTCATGGTACTGTCTCCACATGATTATCAGTTTCCTATTTCACGGTATCTTCAAATACCGGCAGCATCTTCCTGACACTTTCTACCAAACAATTATACTGCCAGGTCTAGCTTATGTCAACGTTTTTAACGAATTGTGATTTCCTTGAAATGCGATTATAAAATGTATAAATTTATGTGCCGTATCCTTTTAGGAAGCTTCTTCTATGTAATGAACATAAACCATGACAATGGATTCCCTCGTAGTGAATTTTGGTTCCGTATCCCTTGTTCTGATCAAAGGCATACTGTGGGTATTGCCGGTGAAATTCTGTCATCAGCCTGTCTCTTGTCACTTTTGCCACGATAGAAGCCGCCGCAATTGAAACACTGAGGCTATCTCCTTTTATAATTCCTCGTTGTGGAACATCAATTCCCTTTAAGGTCAGCGCGTCAATCAATATGTACTCAGGCTTCGTTTCCAATTTTTCCACCGCCTGCTTCATTGCCAGTTTTGTCGCCTCCAGAATATTGATTTCGTCGATGGTGAAATTGTCTATGATCCCGATGCTATAGGAAACGGCATATTTCGTGATCAGCGTGTACAGTTCCTCCCGCTTCTTTTCAGAAAGTTTTTTTGAATCGTCCACACCGAGAATATCAAAGTCACTGGGCAGAATGACAGCAGCTGCAACGACCGGTCCCGCCAGCGGTCCCCGCCCCACTTCGTCGATGCCTGCGATATACCGGATGCCTCCGGCGTACAATTCCTCTTCATACTGCTTCATTTCGGCCAGTTTCAACCTCGCCTTCTGCTCCCGCTCTTCCTTCGTCATATGCATTTCTCCAAAGTAATTCTTCCGATCATCCCGGCACGGAATTCATCCATTACCGTTCTTCCGGTTCTCTCATAATCGATTCGTTTTCCCGACTGGATAAATCCCCTTTTCCCTGCAATCAGTTCCATTGTCTCCAGAGGTGTTTCGCCCAGCGCTTCCAGTTTGTATCTTTCTTTTATATGCTCGGGATACTCTACTTGTATCAAAGTGATCAATTCCAGCGCCAGAGTTGCCACATCCAAAATTTCATCCTTGATCGACCCGCAGAAGGCCAGATCGAGACCTGCTTTTGGATCCTCAAATTTTGGCCAAAGGATTCCCGGAGTATCCAATAGCTGCATATCGTTTTCGAGGTTGAGCCATTGCTTTCCCCTTGTCACGCCGGGCTTGTTCCCTGTCCTGGTACTCTTTTTGCCTGTCATACGGTTGATCAGTGATGATTTTCCAACATTAGGTACTCCTACGATCATCATTCTGAGGGGTTTTTTTCTGATCTTGCCTTCGTTCTTTTCCTCCTGAATAGAGGTCAGCAGCTTTAGAAGCTGAGGTACTCCGTATCCCGACATGCAGTTCATCGAAAGAACATCATACCCTTTCTTTTTAAAGTAATCTACCCAGTCTTCATTGGCGCGGCTGTCGGAAAGATCACTTTTGTTCAGAATCATGATTCTTCTTTTATTTTTAATCAATTCATCAATGATGGGGTTTCTGCTGGATACGGGAATGCGCGCGTCAACTACCTCAATGACGAGATCCACCATCTTGAGGTTATCCTGTATGAGCTCTCTTGTTTTTTTCATATGCCCCGGGTACCAGTTGATATGCTCCATTTCCGTTCACCTTTCACGATACTGTGCCCTCAAGAGTTACCTCCATGAAACCGCCTCCTTTGTGATGCTTCCCATCAAAGTCGGTAATCGGTTTCACGGTTTTCCTGAAGGCAACTCTTGGCCGGCACTTCATACTAAATGTTACCGGTATGTTCGCTTTGCGTATTGATGATAAAAGGGGAACCCTGCAGGCTCCCCGTTTTTGTTATTATTTCTTAATTTCCTTAACCTTAATCTTTGCAGCTTTTCCTGTTCTTTCACGCATGTAGTTGAGCTTCGCTCTTCTTACATCACCTTTTCGAATTACTTCAATCTTGTCAATTCTGGGTGAATGAAGCGGGAAAGTCTTTTCAACACCTACTCCGGAAGCAATTCTTCTGACTGTAAATGTTTCACCAAGTCCACCATTCTGTCTCTTAAGAACAAAGCCTTCAAATACCTGAATTCTTTCTCTTGTTCCTTCTTTGATTTTAATGTGTACCTTTACTGTATCTCCAACATTGAACTGTGGGATATCTTCTCTCACATAGTCCTGTGCGATCACTTTCATTAAATCCATTATGATTCCTCCTTTCCTCATAGACGTTCTTGGTATCCTAACGTGCACGTTATCGTGCACTAGATCCAGAGGACCGCCCGTAATACACCGAATAATATAATAGCATAGCGCAACTTATAAATCAAGCTTTATTTGCGCTTCTCGAGCATCCTCATGCTCTTGGGTGTGATTTGTCATACACTTCTTTGATTCTATTCTTTGAAACGGAGAGATAAATCTGAGTCGCGCTGATATCTTCATGCCCCATCAGCTCCTGCAGGGATTTTAAATCTGCGCCGTTTTGTATCATATGTACCGCAAAGGAATTTCTTAAAGTCTGTGGTGTCAGTTTATTTTCTATACTTGCAAGCTTGGCATATTCCTTCAGTAGCTTCCACATTCCCTGTCTGGTTAATCGATTTCCTGAATAGTTTACAAACAGAGCTTTTTCAATATTTTTCGTATCCTTTATTAATTTATCTCTGACTTCGTATATGTACTCCTCCACTGCAGCCCTGGAAGGTCTTCCCATGGGGATGATCCTTGCTTTTCCGTGTTCTCCGGTGCAGGTTACAAACCCCATTCTCAGGTTCACATCCTCCAGATTCATTTCGACAATTTCGCTGACTCGGATCCCTGTTGCATAGAGCAATTCCAGAATCGCTCTGTCCCGCTTCCCCTTTATGGATTGATCAGGCTTACCTAACAAATTATCTATTTCTTCGATGGTTAAATACTCTATGCTCTTTCTCTCAATCTTTGGAGATTTGATATTTGCAGTCGGATTGGTTGATATGAGCTTCTGTGCCGTCAAATAATTATAAAAAGCCCTTAAAGAGGCAACCTTGCGATTCACCGTGGCAGCAGATTTTCCGTCATTTTTCAGTTTAAGAAGGTATGCAACAACTTCTGTATTACTGGCTTCACCTAAAGCAAGATTTTGCTTTTCCCGAATGATTCCCTCAAATTCCAGAACATCTCTTTTGTATGCTTCCAAAGAATTCTGTGCCAGTTTTTTCTCTGAAGAAAGGTAACTCATAAAGTCATTCAAAAAACGATCCATTAAACTCTCCATATATTCTCATTTCGCCACGTGCAACGCCGACCCGCGGCTCTGCCGCGGTAAAATTGATGTGGAATCATTCTATTATGCGAGCGGCGTCGAGCATAATATATTGATTCTACTCTGCGGCAACGCCGACCCGCGGCTCTGCCGCGGTAAAATTGATGTGGAATCATTATATATTATGAACACCTAGTTTACAATAATAATTCTTATGTTTCGGGAAATTTCTTATCGACAACTCCTGCGCCGGCTGTGAAAAACATGTACTAAATTTTCCCGCCCCTTCATACGCTGTAATGAAGTACAAAGGAGGGTTCTTATGAAGCGTAATATAAACAGAGCATCAGAGCTCATTATGTCCAGCGGGGCCAGCTTTGCTGCTGCTTTATTTTTTTTCCTGTTGGGTATCTCGGCTGGTGTTTTTACAGAATTAATGATGTCAAGTGCTGAAAAAGAAGCGATGATTTCTTACCTCGATCAATACTTCCTGCTCTCCAATCCGAACGATCTTGCCTTTTCGGAGATCTTCATGAAATCAGCGGGCAATAATTTAGGGCTGCTTTTCATCATGCTGCTTTCCGGATTGACCGCAATTGGTTTCCCGGTTGCTATGGCAGCCTTGATCTATAAAGGAATGGCATTGGGCTTTTCCGCCGCTTTGCTGATTGATTCCATGTCCTTCAAGGGCATTGCCATTGTTTTTACCTCTATGATTCCCCAGAACCTACTCATCATACCCGCTATCATCCTTGCCGGCGTGGCTGCTTTGAATGTGGCTTTCCATACCATATCTAATCGGAAATTCGGAATAAAAAAGAGCATAGCGGAAAGCTCAGGCTCCTATCTATTTATCAATGCAATCCTTGCTGCTGTTATTTTAGTGGGCTGCTTTATCGAGTCTTTTTTCTCTCCATTATTGACCCAACTAATAATATAGCCGCGATTGTCTTTGCATCTTCAATTTCACCGTTCAGAATCATTTCCGTTAACTTTGTCAAATCATATTCCAGTATTTCGATGGACTCATTGTCATCAAAATCCGTCTCACCGGGCGTCAGATCCGTTGCAAAATAGAGATAAATCACTTCGGTGGAATAACCGATGGAAGAATAGAAAGAAGTGATATATTCGATCTTTCCTGCGGAATAACCCGTCTCCTCCCTTAGCTCCCGCTCTGCAGTGAGCCGATGATCCTCTCCTTTCTCAATCTTGCCTGCCGGAACCTCAAGAATCGCCTTTTCCGCTGCCTTGCGATACTGGCGCACCATAACCATCTTGCCTTCCGGTGTAACCGCCGCCAGAGCGACTCCGCCGTTATGTTCTACGATCTCCCGATAGGAAGTTTGATTGTCCTTTACATGAACCTTGTCTCTTCTCAGGTTCAGTATCCTTCCTTCATAGATCATCTCACTGGATATCGTCTTTTCTTCAAATACCATGCAATCCACCTTTTCCTATGACCCAACGTTTATCATTACTTCGTCATCACTTTTGATTTATTCACCGCTGCATGGAAGGCTTCCGTCACATTGTCCTGAAAGCCGTTGTTCAGCAAGGCATTCACCGCTTCGATGGTCGTTCCGCCCGGTGAGCAGACATTCACACGCAGGGTAATCGGATCGATTCCTGTCTCCAGTACCATCTTTGCTGCCCCCAGCACAGCCTGACCCGCGAATATCCTCGCTTGTTCTTTATCCATACCGCCGGAAACCGCAGCGTTAATCAGCGCTTCAATATACATATAGGTATAGGCTGGACTGCTCCCGCTAACGCCGATGACCGTATCAATCAGCTCTTCCTTGATCACCTCGGCTCTGCCGATGGAGCGAAAAAGCTCCAACACCGGTTCGAACTCTTCATCGGTGATAAACTGATTTCTGCATAGGGCACTCATTCCCTCGTTCACCATAGCCGGCGTATTCGGCATGACCCTGACGAGTTTCACATGGTCCTTCTCCATTAACTTCTCAATGTACGCCATGCTGATTCCTGCAGCGATGGACACAAGCACCTGGCCTGTTCGATAAAGATCCCGGATTTCCGGAATCACCATATCAAAAATATTGGGCTTCACTGCGAGGACGATCACATTGCTCTGCTCCATAAGCTGATTCATACTGCTGCACACAACAATACCAAACTCATTGGAAAGGTCCTTCAATTTACCCGGATCCTTGTCAAAGGCAAGGACATTCTTTTCCGCATCCGGATGAACGGACAGATATCCTTTGATGATTGCCGTCCCCATATTCCCCGTGCCGATAAATCCGATTTTCATTTCCTTACCTCCTGCAGCTGCTATAGAAAATTGTTCCTTTTTCCGTTCCGTTGACAGCATTGGTTAGAACATCCTTCCGCTTGCCGTTCACCAGAAGCATCGGGATTCCATACTCATTCACCCGGCGTGCCGCCTGAATCTTTGTAACGATACCACCGGTGCCAAAACTGCTTGTTCCGCTGGAATCGATCTCTGTGAGCAGGCCGTCGATATCAAAAACCTCTTCAATTAGCTCTGCCCCTTTATCATCCTTTGGATTCTTGTCAAATACTCCATCAATGTCGCTCATCACGATGAGCAGATCCGCATTCCAAAGGTTTGCCGTTAGCGCACCCAGCGTATCATTATCGCCTATCTTGATTTCTTCCACACTGACGCTGTCGTTTTCATTGATGATGGGAACCACACCTTCATCCACAAGTGTGAATAAGGTGTTTCGTATGTTCAATGTCCGAATATTGTCTCCGAAATCTTCTCTTGTCAGCAGCATCTGTCCTACATGAAGATTGTTGTGGGCGAAATACTCTTTATATGCGTTCATCAACTCCACCTGTCCAATAGCACAGAGAGCCTGCTTATAGTTAATATCTCCTCTTCTGCTCCATTTATTAATGGCTGCTACGCCGCAGATCCCGGCACCCGAGGATACGATGATCACATGCTTTCCCTGCCGGATCAGCCCCGCCACTTGCTCAACAATGTTTCCAATCGCGTCTTTATTGATTGCTCCATCATCGCCGGATAGTACGTTACTTCCTATCTTAAGTACGATTTTTCTGCTGTCTTGTATTAATTCTCCTATTGCATTCATTCTTAAACCCTTAATTCTACCTCTCCGCTGATATCGTCTCTATATTTCTCGATAATCGGCATGATATGTTCTTCGATCAGTTCTTGTGTCTGTTCTGCTGCTCTGCCGATGTAATCCTCCGGCTTTAAAAGATCCTTAATATCCGCAAGAGTCAGTCCGAAAGTGTCGTCACCCGCAATTCGTTCCAGCAGATCGTTATTCAAGCCCTCCTCCTTCACTCTGCTTCCTGCAGCCATGGAATGCTCCCGGATTTTTTCGTGGAGTTCCTGCCTGTCTCCTCCCTTTTTGACTGCTTCCATTAGAATGTTCTCCGTTGCCATGAATGGAATTTCATTCATGATGTGCTGTGTAATCACCTTATCATGAACAACAAGACCAGTGGAAATATTTCTACAGATGTCGAGTATGCTATCCGTCGCCATAAAAGCCTGTGGCAGAACGATTCTTCTATTGGCAGAGTCATCCAGCGTTCTTTCAAACCATTGGGTGCTTGCGGTGTCCGCTGTATTTCCGATGCAGTTAATCACAAATCGTGCCAGTGATGCTGCACGTTCGCTTCTCATGGGATTTCTCTTATATGCCATGGCGGAAGATCCGATCTGTTTTGTTTCAAACGGCTCCTCCACTTCCTTCAGATGCTGCAACAGTCTGACGTCATTTGTCATCTTGTGCACGCTTTGCCCGATTCCGCTCAGCATGGACAGTACCATAAAATCAATTTTTCTTGTATAGGTTTGTCCTGATACGGTTACCACTTTTTGAAAGCCCAATCCCTTAACCACCATGTCGTCCAGCTTCCGAACCTTCTCCATGTCTCCGTCGAAAAGCTCTACAAAGCTGGCTTGGGTTCCTGTTGTGCCCTTTACTCCCAGAAGTGGCAGACTTTCAATCAGTCTTTCACACTCTAGAAAATCAAAATAGAAATCCTGGAGCCATAGTGCCGCTCTCTTTCCTACTGTGGTCAGCTGTGCAGCCTGAAAATGCGTGAACCCCAGACAGGGCAAGGATTTATACTCTGAAGCAAATTTGCTGAGCTGAAACATCAAATTAACTAGTTTCCCTCTGATGATTTCCAATGCCTGCTTCATCACAATGATATCTGTATTATCGCCAACATAGGCACTGGTAGCACCCAAATGGATGATCGGCTTTGCCTTCGGGCACTGAAGACCATATGCATATACGTGCGACATGACATCGTGCCTTGTTTCCTTTTCTCTCTTTTCTGCATCTGCAAAATTGATTTTATCCCTGAACTGCTTCATCTCATCGATCTGCTCTTGGCTTATCGGCAAACCAAGTTCTTTTTCCGCCTCAGCCAATGCGATCCACAAAGTTCTCCATGTGGTAAACTTAACATCCGAGGAAAAAATGTGAGCCATTTCCTTGCTCGTATATCTTGTAATCAATGGGTTCTCATATTTATCCGTACTCATTCCAATTTCTCCTCTTTTCAAAATTTTAGTTCGTTCAGTAATTTCTAAATTATATACCTGTTTCCCTCCAAAATCAAGAACCGGAGTCGCGCGAAAACAAAAGAGACTGCGCAATCTGCACAGTCCCTTGGAAATTTACCGTTCATAACCTATCTCGGTTCAATAATCAGCTTGATTGCAGTTCGTTCTTCACCGTCAATCAGAATGTCGGTAAAAGCCGGTATGCATATCAGATCAATGCCGCTCGGAGCGACGAAGCCCCTGGCAATGGCTACTGCCTTAACCGCCTGATTCAATGCCCCCGCACCAATCGCCTGAATTTCAGCTCCCCCTTTTTCCCTCAAGACGCCTGCCAAAGCTCCTGCTACTGAGTTAGGACTTGACTTCGCTGATACCTTTAATACTTCCATTGTTGTAACCTCCCTAAATACTTGTTAAAATTCCCTTTTGAATAGGTTTTGCTCTACTATATTCTTTACAGAATAGCATATTCCTTTTTTTTCATATTAAAAATCGTTCGACAAGTAAAAATATTTTTCATTAATTTTTGTCGAAGGGTTGCATTTTATATCGTAATTAGTTATAATGTGTTCGTGGTTATCCCCCTGATAACCTCATTAATCTCTAATCCCAATACCCCTTTTGAACAAAACAAACTGCTCCCCTGCAGTTTGTTTTGTTTTTTGTGTTCCGCGCCGAATTCTTCCGTTATTTTCTACCTTTGTCTTTCAGTAGCGCGGGCTGTTTTTTTGTGGTAAAATATCGAATAAAGACGAAATAATTTACTAGGAGCAAACGGCATGTATGGTACGAATGAGCGCTATCCGGAGGCCTTTTACCAATCGAATATTTTCCGCTTATATTTTGAGGATTTACAGCTCGGGGCCATGGACATTGAGACAACAGGGCTGAGTCCTGACCACAGCCGTTTTATACTCGGCGGCCTTGTCGTACCCGACCCACAAGGGAAAAAGGCAATTCAGCTTTTATCGGAATCAAATGAGGAGGAGCCGGAGTTGATCCGATCATATCTTACTGAATTAAAGGATATTGATGTGCTGATTAGCTACAACGGAGAGAATTTTGACCTGCCCTTTCTCAATAAAAGAATGCACTACCACCATCTCTCCGGCGAAGCACTACCATTCTATCAAAGCCTGGATCTCTATCGCATCCTAGACAAGTACTCCAACTTTCGGAAACTGCTTCCCAACTTAAAGCAAAAAACCGTGGAAACCTTCCTTGGATTATGGTCCGATAGAGCCGATGAAATATCCGGGGCTGAAAGTGTAGCGCTATATTACCAATTCTTGAGAACCGGAAACCCGGCTATCCGCGATACCATACTCCTCCATAATAAGGATGATATCCTCCAGCTTTCAAGACTATTAAAGGCTTTCGAAAAGCTGGATCTACATTATATTATGTTTCATATGGGTTTTATCGTTATAAATCAGGGTAAGAAAATTTATATACGAAACATTGCCCTACGGAAGGATTCCATCTTCGTTTCCGGTGTCCACAGGAATATCTCAATGGATTACAGATGCTATCAAGACAGTCACGAAGCAGTATTTTCCAGAAAACAAAGTGATTTTACCCTGAGGATCCCCTTGAAAAATAAAATGAATTATACCTACATAGATTTAGAAGCATTCCCTTACAATTTCTCCGAACTGGAGAAATACCCCAGCTTCGAAAGCGGCTACCTCCTGATCAAGCGCGATGACACCGTAAACTATGCGGAAGTGAATCATCTGATCAAATTATTGCTAAAAGAAATTCTAAAAGAAGTATGATATACTTTATGCATGATACGAAATAAATTCGATAGAATTACCGAATCAATATAAAAAGGAAACAACGATTATGAAAACCCGTGCAAGATTAGACAAGGTGCTTCAAAAGGCATTTCCGATCCCTTTTGACGATAACTCAAAATTTGTTTTTTTCGGCGATGTACACAGAGGAGATGACAGTCTTTCCGACGAATTCGGCAGAAACCGTCATATCTACTATCATGCACTGAATTATTACTATCAGAATGATTTCACCTATGTTGAGGTAGGTGACGGGGATGAGCTCTGGGAACATCCGAATTATGAGCATATCCGCTCCGCTCACGTTTCTGTATTTGAGATGCTGAAGAATTTTCATAAGGCAAACCGATTGGTTATGCTTTTCGGTAACCACAATATGCAGCTTCGGGATCCTCGCTATGTCAAAGAAAATTTGTATCATACCTATGATGAATATTTAGATTTAAAGGAAGATTTGTTCCCCGGTCTAACAGTGCATGAGGCTTTGCTTTTATCCCATCGGGAGACAGAGCAGAAAATATTTGTTGTCCACGGACACCAGGGAGATTTGATCAACGATCAGCTTTGGCGCGTCTCTTACTTTCTCATTCGGTATATTTGGAAATTTCTTCACATTATCGGTGTAAAATATGCTGCAAGCCCGGCTAAAAACCGTACCAAGCGTCATAAGATAGAAAAGAGTTATAATAAATGGAATGAACAGCGGGATATCATGATCATCTGCGGCCATACCCACAGACCAAAATTCCCCGCTACTGGAGAAACCTCATATTTTAATACGGGCTGTTGCATTCATCCACGAGGGGTTACCTGCCTTGAACTCATGTACGGAAAAATTATGCTCGTTTCCTGGAATATGCACAGCAAAAAGGATGGTACTGTATACATCAAGCGCTCCCTGATCAGGGGCCCGGAACCGATTTCCAATTTCAAGTCAAATGACGAGCGACTAAGGAAAGCGAAGCAGCTCGTCGCCACGAGCAAAATGAAAAAATACCTGAACAGGAAGGTGGAAGGAGAAGCCGATGTCAAACATAAATGAAATCACCAGACAGATCAAAACTGACAGCTTTCAAATGAGTTTGCTGGACGGCGAAGTAAGAAACCGAGCTTTGGCGTCAATTGAGAAAGCATTGCAGGAAAAGAAGGATCTGATTTTTGAAGCAAACGACACGGATTTGAAAAACGCTGCTGCAGCAAAGCTTGCAACTCCCATTGTAAAGCGTCTGAAATTTGACGATCAGAAGCTATCCGACGTCATCAGCGGGATTCAAAGCTTGATCACGTTAAAGGACCCTCTCTGGAGTGATCTGCTGATCCGAGAACTGGATTCCGACTTAACCTTGCATAAAGTAACCTGCCCCATCGGGGTGATCGGCGTGATCTTTGAATCTAGACCCGACGCTTTGATTCAGATCGCAACGCTTTGCCTTAAGAGCGGCAATTGTGCCATTCTCAAGGGAGGAAGCGAGGCGGCAACTACCAATAAAGTTTTATTTGAAATCATTCACGAGGCCGGTGTCACTGCCGGAGTGCCTGCGGGATTTTTAACATTGATTGAAAACAGAGCAGAGATCGACGAGCTTCTAACATGCCACGACACCATAGATCTTTTGATCCCAAGAGGCTCCAACGAATTTGTTCAGTATATCATGTCCCATTCGAAAATCCCGGTTATGGGCCATGCTGACGGCGTCTGCCATATTTATGCAGATGAAACAGCGGAGATCGAGAAAGCAGTTTCCATCATTGTAGATTCCAAGACCCAGTATGTGGCTGCTTGTAATACGGTAGAAACCCTGCTCGTCCACAGAACAGCCGCAGCGCAGCTTCTTCCGTCTCTGAAGAACGTACTTGATGAAAAAATGGTCGCCATACGAGGCTGCGAAGAGACAAGAAAGATCATAGAATGTGAGGCTGCATCTGAGGCTGATTTTGGAAAAGAATATCTGGATTATATCCTCTCAGTAAAGATCATCGATTCTCTGGAGGAAGCGATTTTTCATATCAACAAATACGGCTCCCACCATACTGACAGCATCATAACAGAAAATCGAGATTCCGCTGCGAAGTTTATGCTGTTGGTGGATTCCGCAGGAGTTTATCACAATTGCTCAACCAGGTTTGCCGACGGCTACCGCTACGGCTTAGGCGCCGAAGTAGGCATCAGTACAGGCAAGCTTCACGCCAGAGGGCCTGTTGGACTTGAGGGGCTCGTGACCTATAAATACAAGCTTTATGGAAATGGCCAGATCGTCGGTGACTATGCAGAAGGAAAAAAGTCCTTTCATTTCAAAGATTTATAAACTCCACAAAGATTTGTATCCTCATTACAAATGCACCATGTCAAGAATTAGACATGGTGCATATATTTTATCCTATTTGTCTATATCCCTTCCCCTAGGGTACCAGAAATTCAAACTATTTCCGTACATACTCCTGAATGACCCGGACTGCGTTGTCTAGATGCACGCCAAGGGGGGCGTCTTCCACGCTCACCACATGGATATTGCAGCGATTGATCGGCAGAAGCACTTTAAAGGCTCTGCTTTCTCCAACGGCCTGTGCCATTCGAGGACTCAATTCTCCCATCATGGAGTTGGCATTGATGATGGCGATGACACCTACGACAACGTCAACATATTTCATATTATGCACGATGGCATTCTCTCCTGTCGCGCCGTCGTCCGCTCCGGCTCTCATCATTTGACCCGTAGCTGCTGAATTTGTTCCCAAAGCGATGACTTCAACATCTGGCATCGCTGCCTTCAACTTTTCTACGATTGCTCGGCCGATGCCGCCGCCCTGTCCATCTACCACTGCGATTCTCATTGCTGTTCCCTCTTCTTTTACTTACTTCTTTTGCACACCGATATTTCCCATTATAAATCATATTGAACAAAAATCAAAGCATTCCTGTTTGTACCAAATATGGACTTTTTAAAGCTTCCGTGATATTCTAAAAAAAATAAGGCGATTTTAATCTTATTTTAATTTGAGTTAAAGGAGCTTTGAAGGATTGCTCCGTATAATAAAACCATAAACAATCTTGTATAACCCTTAAGGAGGGAATTAATTATGGTAACATTAGAACAAGTAGAAAAGCTTCGGGAGCATGCAAACATCTCATATGACGAAGCAAAGGCCGCACTGGAAAACTCAGGTGGAGATATCCTTCAAGCTCTGATCGATTTGGAACGCCAGGGTAAGGTAACTGCACCTCAGGGCGGAGGTCAATATAGTTCAGGCAGCATTGAGGTATCCGGCAGCACGAAAAAAGAAGCGCCCGAGAAAGAAAAATTTCAAGCCAACAGCAAAACCAGCGAAAAGTCGGCTTTCAGCCGCAACATGGGGAGATTCTTCCGCTGGATGGGAGAAGTCATTCATAAAGGAAATGTCAACGCCCTTGTCGTTGAAAAGAATGGCAGCTCCATCATGAGACTGCCGATCACCGTCATGGTCATCTTGGTCCTCTTTGCGTTCTGGATCGTGGTACCGCTTTTGATCCTTGGGCTGTTCTTCAGCTTTCGCTATTACTTTGAGGGACCGGATATTCATTGCACCAAAGTAAACGATGCAATGAATTCTGTAGCAAACGCTGCGGAGGAAATCAAGAACGATATTAAAAAATAATTCATGGAGGAAATCTTATGCAGGAACATATTCTAATCGTGGAGGATGAAGAAAAGCTCGCCAGATTTATAGAGCTGGAGCTTACCTTTGAAGGCTATGTTGTGGAAAAGGCAACAGACGGACGTGCCGGACTTGCGCTGGCACAGTCAAAGCACTTTGATCTGATAGCGCTTGATATCATGCTGCCGGGCCTTAACGGTCTTGAGGTGCTGAGACGTATACGGCAGACATCCTCTGTTCCTGTCATTATGCTGACCGCAAGAGATGATACTATGGATAAGGTCGCTGGATTGGATGGTGGGGCGAATGATTATATCACCAAGCCTTTTGCCATTGAAGAACTTTTGGCCAGGATCCGTGCTGTATTGCGAAACAACGGATCGTCGAAGGATAGTACGAAAAACATGGAAAACACCTGCTCATCGGGGGCTCTCCGCATGAATTTGGACAGCAGAGAGGTATGGGTTGGCGATGTTTCCGTGGAGCTGACAAAAAAAGAATTTGATCTTCTGGCTTATCTTATGCAGAACAAAGGACTCGTAATGAGCCGTGATCGATTACTCGACAGTGTCTGGGGCTACGATTTTGTAGGAGAAACCAATGCGATCGACGTATATATCCGGTATCTCCGGGCAAAAATCGAGGAGCCCTTCGGGTTAAAGTTTATTCAGACGATACGAGGAGTGGGATATATAATACGTGAATAATTCAAAAGAGCAACAAAAAAACAGGAATGACTATGCTGCAAGCAACACGAGCAAGGCAAGCTTCTCCTTGGTGATGAAGCTGAACCTACATACGATTTTTTATACATTTGGGGTATTGTTAACGGTAAATATCTTGCTTTGTCTTGCTGTTTCCTCCTTCACCCTATGGAAGGCCGAGGAGAATACTGCAGCCCTGCTGGCACAGCTGGAGCCAAAGAACGAATCCATCATGGACTATACCTTCGAAACCTACACAAGGTCGCCCCGCGGCATCGAGCTATGGGGCATTCTGCATCAGGTAACGCCATTGGAGAAGTACACGGTGTCTCGAAGAGTATGGTTTGATGCGGAGAACGGCTATCCCCTTTCCGCATTGAAATATCAGATGGCCTTTGAAGAGGAGCAGGTCGTAGTTACCTATGGTTACGGTACCGTTCTGCGAAATTATCTGATGCCACTCTATGCCCTGTTAATCATAGAAGGGCTGATCCTGCTGATGGGAATCGGCAAAGGAAGGCGCAGCATCCGTCGTATCCTGCGTCCTTTAACGGAAATGTCCAAGCAGGCGCAGAATCTCAGCACCGCTTCGGTAAAAGGAATCCCCGCAGAGGAAATGAGACGGCTGAGAGAGCTTGCGGGAACCATCAGCAACATCGATGCGACGAAGCTCGACAAGCGGCTCTCTGTGGATGAAACCCAAAGCGAGCTAAAGGATCTTGCCAATGCGATCAACAGCATGCTAAACCGCATCGACGAAGCCTACCGGTCACAGGTTCGGTTTGTTTCTGATGCATCCCATGAGCTGCGTACTCCGATTTCCGTGATCCAAGGCTATGTCAATCTTCTGGATCGCTGGGGGAAAAATGATGAAGCTACCCTGCAGGAGGCCATCGATGCTATAAAGAGTGAAGCGGAAAGTATGAAGGAGCTGATCGAACAGTTATTATTCCTAGCCCGTGGAGATAACGAAACCCTCCATCTGGACCCGGAGGTCATTGACTGTTTGGGAATGATCGAAGAGATTGTCAAGGAAACGCAAATGATCGATTCTCTTCATACCTTCCGAATCAAGAGCATCACACCGACTTTTGTAAACGCAGACCGTCAGTTATTGAAGCAGGCCTTGCGCATTCTTATTGACAATAGCATCAAATATACACCGGACAACGGCGAAATCCTTGTTTCAGTAACAGATGAGAGCGGTATGGTTCACATTTCCGTTCAGGATAATGGAATCGGAATTGATCCGCAGAATCTGCCATACATCTTTGAACGATTCTATCGATCTGACGAATCGAGAGCCAGAATGACCGGCGGATCCGGACTTGGCCTGGCCATCATGAAATGGATCATCGACCGCCACGGAGGCACCATAGAAGTGATCAGCCGGAAGGATATCGGCACAAGGACAACAATCCTGCTGCCGATGGTCTCCTATTCGACCACAACTGCTGTCCCCGAAGCGATTACCATGAGCATATTGCTGCCTTGATTGCTGATCGCCTCATAGTCCACGACCACCCCAACGATGGCATTGGCACCCATATCCGCAGTTCTTTGTTCCATTTCACGGATCGCTTGATTTCTTCCCATTACCAGTTCTTCTTCATAGGAGCCGGATCGTCCACCAAAGAAATTGGTTAGACCCGCTTTAAAATCCTTGATCACATTGATTCCGACAATGATTTCTCCAAAAACAATGCCCTTGTACTCTTTGATCTTTTTCCCTTCGATGGTGGGTGTTGTAACTGTAAACATGATTTCTTATCCTCCTTATGTCTTTCATTCATCTCTATTATCTATTATAGCAGGTCTCAAATCAACTATTACATTATCTAATAACTCCTCTGAATAAGAATCATGAAACCAAATTATAAAATAATTATAGGAATTTTGCTTTGACAACCGACCTATCGGTGTTATATAATTTACACCGTACTCTAAATCGATATGGATACGCGCCCATAGCTCAGCTGGATAGAGTAGCGCACTACGAATGCGAAGGTCGGGGGTTCGAATCCCTCTGGGCGCACCAAAAAAAGATAACCATCCCTGCGATGGTTATCTTTTTTTTCAGTCAAGCAGAGGGATTCGAACCCGCAAGGGCGTCAGGCTAAGAAAACAGCATGGTATGCTGTTTTCAGGCTGGCGGTCCGGGAGGCCTGAATGAGGCATCCCAGGACGGCAGACACGATTGGAATGAGTGGATGCAATATCCCTCTGGGCGAGTTTCTTAATTTTAATGGGATTCGAACTGAAAAATTCGGTCTAGCTAAAGCTGGCGAATTTCAGTATAGCACCTACCAGACATTTACCGCAAAGTCCAATCTCGTAAATGAGCTTAGGTGTTTATATTGTTGTTAGTTGGTCGTTCGTTGGGCCATACGCTAAGTAGTTAAATAATCCTTGTGCAAAGTAGTCACCAATACTATCAGTATGGTGCAAAAGTCTATCATAAATATCGATGTTCTTCTGATAATCACCACTTAATAGCGTCGTTATTTCTTCTAATGTGTATTGGTGATACGTGTATATAAGGTTTTTTACTACAGTTTCATCCCAATAAGGATTAATAGAAGCTATAAATTTCGTTCTATCTTCAGCATTCTGATATAGTTGCATGACTTTCTCATTTACTAATTCAATATTGCCATTTGCGCTTCAATTATTTCTTTTAAAAGAACGATTTGTAACGATAATAGTTGCACATATCGTTCTGCAATCTGATTGCCCATAACCAACCTTATCGTATTTCCAAACTCTTGAGGGATTTTGTACAAGCGGTTAAATACATCTTCCGCTATTCCCGTTTCAGCAACTTTATTTAATAAGTACGCCCAAGTCCAGGTTGCCATTTCTCTCCAAAGAGTTCTGATACGGATGAATAAATTCATTTGACCATACGTAACGGTTGGTTCATTAAATCTATTTTTACTTATCATGTCGATTACCCCTTCATATAGATACCATAGTATATTATTGTATTTGTAGAATTGTTAAAAAATAGAAAAGTAATATTAAATGGGTGGATGCAAATTCCCTTTGGGCGCGATCAAGGATGAGATATGATTTGCAGTTATGTTCTTAATTGGGTATACTTATTAAAGAATTGATTAGAGGGGATACCCATGAAAAAAAACAGATGGTACAATTGGAAAGAAAAATTACATGATGTTATTTTCGAGTCCACTACTCCAGAAGGAAAGCTGTTCGATATCGTACTGATCATCGCTATTATTTGCAGCTGTCTCTTGGTGATGGCAGAGAGCATAGAAAGCCTAAGAGAGAAATATGGGACCATCATGTCTTACGCGGAATGGCTCTTTGTTGCCAGTTTTTCCATAGAATATGTACTTCGCGTCATCTCCTCAAAAAGAAGATTAAAATATATCACAAGCTTTTTTGGAATTATCGATTTGCTGGCGACGTTACCAGTCCTCATCAGTTTTTTTGTTCCATCTGCCAATTACCTGGTTATCGTTAGAATCTTTCGTTTATTACGCCTTTTTCGGGTCCTGAAAATGTTTCGTTATGTTGATGAAGCGAGGTTCTTACTCAAGGCATTGCGGGCCAGTCGACCTAAGGTTATTGTTTTTTTGCTCGTGATATTTTCAATCATAACAATTGTGGGTTCCTTGATGTATGTGATTGAAGGCCCGGAAAATGGCTTTTCCAGTATCCCGGAATCGATGTATTGGGCAATTGTAACAATATCAACAGTAGGGTACGGAGATATTTCCCCTCAGACAGGGATAGGAAAGTTCTTTGCAAGTGCTCTTATGATTGTTGCGTATGGGATTCTTGCTGTTCCTACCGGAATAATCTCTTATGAATTGGCGCAAAGCGCAAAGACAGCAACAAAGAAAACTTGTACAAATTGTGGCAACGCATATTCTGATATGCCTGCTTATTGTAGTAAATGTGGAAATAAGTTAAATGAATAACATCTACACTTCTATATACGCTTCTTTTCTGCTTTCCTATCCGCTACCACCGCATAAAAGATCCCACCAATGATCAATGCACTCCCTACTATGAAGTTTAAACTGAGCACTTCATTTAAAAACAATACTCCCAAGATTGCGGAGGTAAGGGGTTGAATTGGATAGAACAGAGAGCAGGTCGCAGCGTCTGCCAATTCAAGTGCTTTGTTCCAAAAAAGCAAACCTCCGGCTGTGCATACGATACCAATATAAATTATCCAGATAACAACGGATGGAGAGATCTCCGCTATCGTGAATGCCGTTAATTTCCATTCAATCATCGCTGCAGGCAATGCAAAGATAAGACCAACAAACATGCTGTAGATCGTCACTGTTATGGAATCATACTTTTGACAGGCTAATCGAACGACAACGGAGGTCAGCGACCATGCAGCCATGGAGATAAAGGAAAACACAACGCCGATGACGGTATTCCCGCTTCCCAGATTGCCGATAATCACCACCGTTCCGATCAAGGTGATGCCGACAGCAAATCCCTTGTGCAGGTTTATTTTCTCATGAAGAATCGGAATCGCCAGCAAAATGATCATTGCAGGATTCATTGAAGTGATCAGGGATGCCATGGATGCGTTGCAATAATGCGTTCCCAATAACTGAAAGCCGATGGCCAGAAAGTAACCGACGAAGCCGATCAAGAGGATATACTTGTAGTCCCCTTTCTCAATTACAGCCTTTGGATACTTCCTGTAAACAGCAATCAAAATTAAAAGTGCAATAAAATATCTTATAAAAAGCAGCATAAAGCTTGGTACTGTTTCCAGGACATATTTACTTGCAACATAAAGACTTCCCCATGAGGTCAAGGCTAATATGAGATAGATATATGCTTTATTTCGTGCTGTCATAATTGCATCCTTACACTATAGCAGATTCTGTATTTGCAAGTTAATTGAACAATTTATACAAACACCATCTGAATCAGAACCATATAGAGCCCCGTCCCACCAAGAATACTAAGCAGATTATTCTTCCGCCACAGGTGCAGGACGGCTACCGTAACGACTGCAATGAGTTCCGGTATGCCAAAGGGAGATTCTAAAACAGATATATTTCTCAGGCAATAAACGATCAGCATGCCCATCACTGCAGGAGGAAGGGTATTCCCAAGATAGGTGATTACCTTCGGGGTCCCGCCAGTTTTGCTAAATAAAACAAATGGGGCAGCCCGTAGGCCAAAGGTGATAACGGCGATGGTCAGTATGATCAGGATGGATTCACCATAGCTTATCATGGTATTTGATCCTCCTCTTCCCTTATGATCGTCGTCTTCTCTTCCAACTGCTTTCTCGCCAGCATAAGCGCGATCACGATCAGCACCATAGACGGGATAACGATATTGTCCGGGCCGATGACAAGCAAAACAGCGATGGTACTGCCAAGTCCGATCAATGCAGGTATATGGGAGGCATAGGCTTTCCATTGGTCAATAAAGATGACGATAAACAAAGCCGTCATGGCAAAATCCATCCCTGTAGTATCAAAGGTGATCATTGTACCGGCAAGGGATCCAATCACGGAACCCATCACCCAATAGGCCTGGTTTAACAATGCAACACTGAAGAAGAATTTCCTTTCGTCTACATCAGCCGGTGCTTGCTTCCCACAAAGCAAAGAGTAGGTTTCATCGGTCAGTGCAAAAGCCATATACCATTTTTTCATTCCCATGCCATGAAAGCGGTCTAGAAAGGACAGCCCGTAGAAGATATGCCTGAAGTTTATCACTAGGGTCATAACTGCAATTTGAATCAGGCCAATTCCTCCATAAAAAAAACTGACGGCGATAAACTGCATCGCGCCTGCATAGACGGCAAGACTGAAAAAAAATGCCCATATAAAGTTGTATCCTGCGTTTTCAAATAACAGTCCAAAGGCAATCCCTATCGAAAGGTACCCGAGCAAAACGGGTATTGTCACCGGAAAAGCAGCCTTGATAGCTTTCTTCATTATCTATGTACTCTCTTATTAGGAATCTTTATGCAAAAATATTCTGATTTATAGTATACTAAGGGTGATGGTTTTTTTCAATGTATTTCTTGAGGGGGAGAATAGATCGATGAATAATATTAAAAAAGCAGGCATTCTTACGGGAGCAGTAGTTGGTGGGGCAATCGGCGGGACCATATCCTTCATCGGCAAGATGACCAAGCAAACATTCATTGATGAGCTTGGAGAAAGTATTGTCGATTCGACCTTGTTGACCGGAGGCATTGCCGGAAGCATCGCCAGCGGTGCAACCAATGTGATCTCTGGGAAAATTCAGAACAGCAACTGCAAGATGGAGGAAGGGAAGGAAGATCTGAAGTCTGCGGGAAATCAAGTCGTTCAGAATTTCGTTGATAATATTCAGACCGTCGTTGGCAACAGTGGTGTAATTATTGAAGGTGTGAAGGAAAAAGACCGCAAGAAGGTTGTACGGGGCGCCAAAACTTTGGTGAAGGTTGTCGCAGTGGGCGCCATTACCGTTGGCGCCGTCAAAGTAAAACCGGAAGAAAAGAAAAAAGAATCCTCTGAAAAAAAGAAGGTTTGATCCCTATTGCCCGGGAGGCAGGAAAGGCGTGTACATCATCAAAGCATGGTTTTCCGTGATATATTCTTCATCCACGTACTCGCCTTCCGTCGTATAGCGTTCACGATAAAGTTTATTGTGTCTGCTGAACCCGCCCCAATATTCACCTTTGAAAAGATGTTCTTTTTCTTTCACTTCATATCGATAACACGGCGGATGGCTCCCATACCATTCACCCGTCAGATTTTTCTCATCTACTTTGACCTTCAGCTGAAATTCCGTATTTGTATCATTGCAAAACATCAAGTCCCGATATGGATAATAACAGGTCGCACCGCTCCCAAAGGGCTGGCTTCTGTTGGAATCAGGGAATACATCGTAAGAATGGCGATATCTCTCTACAACGGTAAGTGGAGTGTGCAATGTCATCCAGTAAAGCAGATTGGACAACTGGCATAACCCCCCTCCCATACTCATGTGATAGGTTCCACAGTATAACACCATTCCCGGAACATATCCCTTCTTTGCAGTCGGTTTTCCTATGAGCTTCCAGTAGCTGAACATTTCACCGGGCTTTATGACAATTCCGTCAAGATTCTTGACGGCCAGTTTCAAATTGACGATCTTATTATATTGATACTGCATGTCTACATCTTTCAGTTCCCGCAGCAGCGGGGTGCTGTGGGAAAAATGTAAATAGGGAAGCGGATGAGAGCAGCGTTTTTGCGCATAATGATGTTTTCCTGAATGCCAAAGCAGATACCGGGACAGCGAATAGTATGCTTTCCCGGCCAATAATCTTAATTTGCTTCGTTTCAGCGGTCTCAAGCTATGATTTACTGTATTCTCTCTCATCATCATCACCCAAGATATATTTTATACTTTTATTAATACATAAGAAAGACTATCCTTTTTTATTATAAGGATAATCTTTCATGCAGAGCCATGTATGTATTTATGAAGAGTGAATGTAATCTATATAAAATTTTCACTCTACTTTGACAGGGGTAAACATTTCCCTTAAAACTTCCTGCCCGGAAGGCCATGGATCCATGACGGTCCAAAATCCGACACCTGCAAGATCGTATTCATTGACAAGTTCCAATTTCGCTCTCATGCTTCTCGCATCTTCAAACCAAACGATATGCTGGCGCCCCTGCTCATCTGTATACTCATAAAACGGAGCCTGTGCTGTTTCATCATACTGAATGGTTGCACCCACCTGCTGTGCTCTTGCCATCGCCTCGGGAATGGAAAGGTTTTCCGCTTCCGACTCACCTCTCACATAAGGTAGCGTCCAATCATATCCGTAATTCGGGATCCCCATCAAGATTTTTGATCGGGGAATCTCGGTAACTGCATAGTCCAGTACCCTTCGAACTCCATCTATAGGCGCGACGGCCATAGGCGGGCCATAGGTGTATCCCCACTCGTAGGTCATCAGCATCACAAGATTTGCAACAGATCCTATGCCAGCATAATCATGACCTCCATAAAGCAGTCCCGGTTGATCTGCCGAAGTCTTCGGAGCCAGTGCCGCAGTTACGATAAACCCTGCAGGATTCGCTCTGGCAGCTGCCTCTGAAATCAAGCCGGTATATAGATCCCGGTCCTCTCGGTTAACATATTCCAGATCAAAATCGACACCATAGTAATCTTTGCGTTCCATTTCAGCTAAGATATTCGTAATCAAGCGCTCTCTGGCAGCGGGATTGTTTAGCATTAGACTTGCCAACTCATTGCTGAAATTACCCTCCGCATCTAATGGCGTCAAAACCATTAGTGGTTGAACTCCATGTGGTCTTAAAATATCAAGTACTCTTTGATCATCTAAAGGCACCAAATCTCCCTGTGGAGTAAAGCCATAGCTGAATGAATAATAATAGGTTAAATCCGGCATCCAAGATTCTAGGACGCCTTGATTAATAAACGGATAGGCGTATCCGATTACAATTATGCTTCCGTATTGCGATGCCCTAATGTTGTACCAAGGCATAACTTCACCTCCCTTACCTACAGGATATGTCTGCAGGGAAGCAATTATGACCGCCTTTATTCCTGATAGACGATTACGGAGCCCTCTGATTCGGCTACCGGCTTACCGACATACGCAAATGCTGTTACAGACATCAAGGCAAGCACGACTAATGTAATTGTGATGATTTTTAATGTATTTGCTGTTCTCATTTTCCCTTCCTACTTCTCTTTGTACACCTTTTGTATTGATAAGACGATATACAGTTGAAAATAGTTCCTTATAACTTAAAAAAAGCACCCGGCAAATATTGCCGAGTACTTCTTTCTTAGCATGTTGGTTCGGATTTCCTGATTATGAGTCCCTATTGTCCTCTGCCTTTTTATGACCGTATTTCGCCTTACCTTGTATTTCGGGCACGGGTTTCTGATCATTTTTGGGAATGTGCATTTTATGGTTACTCTCCGTACCATGGGGTTCTTCAGGATCCGGTCTCCTCATCCCTGCTTTTGCCATACGAACCTCCTAATTAGCAAAATTATTCAACTGATTGGAGTAACCAGTCAACCTTATTATTACCCATATTTAAACTCATATTCAACATTAAGACTTACTGGAGCACCAAAGTATCAATCTGCTTCAGACTGTCATAGTGATAGGAGGTGATGCGTCCATCCTGCACATAATATAGTTCATCGCCAATGTAGAGAAGCCGTCTCGCATACGGGATGTCGTTTCCATAAACTCCGGAAGGTTCGGAATCAAGAATACCCTTCAGAGAAAGCTTTTTCCCATCATAGCTCATGACGACAGCCGACTGCCGGTACCCTTTTTCTTGATTTTCTAAGCCCAGATAAGCATCTATGGCTACATTTTCATTGTAAGGATCCACCATGATGGCCTTGTGATTATACAGCGCCTCCGAGCTGCTCCCCGCATCTCCGACGACATATTTTGAAATCTCTTTCGGTTTACCCATATCGGAAACATCAAAGAGTGAGAATTTGATGCCTCCCTGGCGGGTTCCGATCACGACATCCTTGCCGCTGCTGTCTTTTTTATAAATCTCATAGGTATCCGCTCCTATCCCAAGAAGGATATCTTCTGCAACCGGATGCAGATAGCTGCTGAAACCAGGAACCTTTAATTCTCCTGTGACCACCGGATTTTTCGGATCGGAAAGGTCGAACACAAACAGCGGATCAATCGTTCTGAATGTCACAACATACCCTTTATCGCCCATAAATCTCACGGAATAGATAGACTCTCCTTTTGCCAGATCTTCCACTGATCCAGCGATATTGAGCGACTGATCCAGAATGTACATACTATTGCTACTCTTTGCCCAGTCGGTCGTGGCAACTCTCAGATTTCCTTCATGCTCATCCATGGAAAACTGATTCAATAGATAGCCCGGTACTTCTCCTGAGCCCGCATAGCCGACCTTCATGCCTTCCAGTTCAAACTTTATGATCGAGGTGTCGGCAGAGTTATTATTGAACGCCAGATATAAGGACGTTTCGTTCATATACATGGTAGCGCCATAAGCGGTTATGGCCTCAACTTCTGTCTTTTCCTCATTGTTGACATTCACAGCTGAGACAACCAGATAGCCGGGAGAAGGGTGACGCGGCATAATCATGACATCATCAAGCTTCATGCTGAATGGTTCATCGCTGACGGCCGTATCCTTCATCAGCGGAAGAACGATCCCACCGGAAGGATAGGTATTGGTAACCAGATAAACAATTTCTCCATTTTTCCTGCTGGACTGATAATACCCTTCCATCTCATGTCCTTTCAGAAAAACAGGTTTCAAGGGATTGGATATATCATATATGTCCACATAACTGTATGTCTTGGACGAATCATAATCATACCGAGGCATACTATCCATCGCCATATCCGGCACTGGCATATCAGTATCTACTTCTGACCTGGGCATGATTTCCATCCCGCCCCCATTTGAAACAGGCTGCCCCGGCTTACTTATATAATAATTATACTCCGATCTTGTTCCGAGCAGGATCAGTCGATTGCCGTCCACATAGATTTCACCGACATTTTTACCGGCTGATAGCCTGATAGCCGTATCATCACTCAACTTGCCGCTCTCCGCACCGACGATACGAACCACATTGTTCCCAGCAATATAGAGATACTTGCCGTCTGTCTTTACGATATCCGCTTCATCGATGCCTGCAACCTGCACATTGGTTGTGGAATAAGAACTACTGCCCGAACCACCTTGTGCTTTGTCTGCCGGAGCCGCACTTTCATTGGTTGCTGCTCCGTCGCTTGCAGACTGTTCAAAACTGATCATGGCATCCTCTGCAAAGGACACGTTTCGTTGCGCTGATGATAATACCTGCTCCAGCTCCTTCATGGTTCTTGCTTTAACAGCCTGCCCTATTTTTGCCTTGATCTCTTCCGTCAACCCCGCATTTGACTTCAGATTCAACTCAAGATCCGCAACGGCAATCACTCTGTCATGATAGGATACAGTTTTTCCCAAAACGCTTTCACAGATCACCCTTAGGGGAACCATAGTGCGCCCATCCAGTATCACAGATTGGGAATCCATGCTGTATTCCACGTTCTGTCCGCCATTCTCTGCGATATACTTTTTGCTCCCGATGGGAAAGAAATATTGTTTTCCATCATATCGAATGATAGCCTGCTTCTCCTTCTGATCGTAAGAAACCTCGGCGCCAAAGTATTCCGATATTGCCCGCAATGGGAGCAGGGTTCTGGATTGGATTACGGTGGCACCCAGATCTGGATTTGACGGGTCGAGCATTTTAACCTCTCCGTTTGATAAGATCAATGGGCTTCCCGTATACAGGTACACCTCTCCGCCGACGGGCTTACTTTGTATCGTCTCATCTTGATTAGCCGCCAATGCCAAAATTGTACCGCACAATAGAAATATTAAAATCAGGACGCCGTATAGAAATGATTTATTCCGCATTCTAAAAATCTCCTTTCGTTTTAACATATCTTTTCATTCATCACTGAATTTTATCTATTTGACGAATGAAACTGTAATAATGTTCCTCCTAAATAGAATCAATGAAATAATATCGTAACTTGAACTCTCGAACCCGTGATTTCAATATTTCATGCCTTAAAAAAGAACCCCTAATCGTGCGCAAATTAAATGCAAGCTTAGGGGTTTTGTCCTCAGAGGATTAACCATCTATCAGGTATTTCTTATTCACTGATTTCTTCCAGAGATTTTCCCATGGTTTCTTTACCAAAAATCGCTACAACGACTGCAACTATGGCAAATACTGCTGTCAGCAGTGCGAATACATAACCATAGCCTGCCTCCTCACCATATCTGCTGTAAATGACCGGTACAACCAGCGGTGCAGCAAAAGCACCAATTCTTCCAAACGCGGCAGCCCAGCCTGTACCGCTGCCTCGCGCAATTGTGGGGTATACTTCCGGCGTGTATGCATATACGCAGCCCCATGCTCCCAAGCTGAAGAAATAGAGCAAAGAGCCGTATAGAAGAACCTGCGTTGTGGAGTCTGCATGACCGAACAGCCATGCAGCAGCTGCGGTCCCCGCAAAGTATATGGTAAGAACACTTTTTCTCCCAATTTTTTCAACAAGATACGCTGCGCTGAAATACCCCGGCAACTGTGCAAGGCACATGATCAATGTAAACTGGAAGCTTTTAACCAGAGCAAAACCTTGAGCAACCAGCAAGGATGGCGTCCATAATACAAACCCATAATAACCAAAATTTATACCAATCCATATCACCCATAGTACAAAGGTACTTCTGATATATTTTTTAGACCATAATTCTCCCAAAGATAATCGGGTCACCACTTGCTTCGTTTTCTCTTCGGTAAGATCTGCTTCCGGATAGCTGTCGAGATTGGCCTCTTCCTCCATCTTTCGAATCAGGATATCCGCTTCCGCACCTCTTCCAGTCACTTCCAGAAATCGTGGAGATTCTGGTACTGCTCTTCTTAAATATGCTGCAAACAGAGCCGGCACCGATCCTACCCAGAACGCCATACGCCATCCATAGACTGGAATCAGTAGATATGCGATCAACGCTGCAAGGATCCATCCCCATGCCCAAAAGCTTTCGAGAAGAATCACGTTACGCCCTCGTATTTTCTTCGGAGAAAACTCGCTGATCAACGTCGATGCTGCAGGCAACTCGCCGCCGAGTCCAAAGCCTGTGCAGAATCTTAGGACCAGCAACATTGGATAGTTCATCGCAAAACCAGACAACCCGCTTGCGACACCAAAGATGACCAATGTCCACATAACAACAGTCTTTCTCCCCCATTTGTCGGAAGCCATACCCGATAGCGCTGCTCCTAAAATCATACCCAGCATTCCTGAGCTGCCCAACAATCCGATCTGTCCCGTGGATAATTCCCAATCCGTGCCGATTGCAGCCATTACGCCGGATATCATACCTTGATTCATCGCATCAAACATCCAGCCGATCCCAGTGACAAATAGGATTTTTTTCAACATAGAGGTTGATGGCAATCGATCAATACGATTTGCAATATGATACATTTTATTCTCTCCTTCTCAAAACAATGGTAATAATTCTGCATTAACAGATGTATATATATCTGTCTTGTCATCTGTCGTAGTGTACCATATCAATAAGGTACAATCAAGAGTTAAATTATCTGCACAGGCTGCGATCCTGGCTTATAGAAAGATTTACAAACTTTATTTTCTAACGTATACTAGTATTGTATTACCACTAAGGAGGAAGAACATGCGCGAAAAATCAATTTTACTCGAACACAAAGTGTATCAAACTCACTACAATGCGTTAAGAAACTATTATATGTACAGAAGAACGCCCACAAGAACCAAGGTTATGGTCTGTATCCTTCTGGCTTCTCTGTTCCTGCTGATATTGAGTGAGACCGCATATGGATTCCCATTTTTTAAGTTGATCGGCTTATTTGGAGTTGTTGTCATCGCTGCGATGTATTCGTGGATCAGCATTGATGCACGCCGACTCGAAAAATATGCCCATGACATCGTGAATAAGAAACAGGAATTAACCATGACAAGCGAAGGCTTTTCTGCCAAATGGAAAGGATTGATCGGCGAAGAAAAATATAGCTGGACCGAAATAGACCATGTATATGAAGACGACACCTATTTTTTCTTATTTATTGACCGATATTCTGTCATTATCATAGCCAAATTAGAATTCAAAGAACATCGCGTGAAAGAAATCCGCTCTCTGATTGAAAACAACGCGAATTTTGAATCGGATGTTACGGGCTTCAAATACAACAAATTTTAAGGATTTAAAAGCGGTGCCGCTGAAACGGCACCGCTTTTTATTTGCTTTTACATATTTTATTAGAAATTATTCTACTGCCTTGGCAGCCAATTCTGCATCTAAAGCTCTCTGACGCATGCATGTTTCATATTCTTCATCTGTCATCTTTTCCATGGTGATTCCTGTGAATCCATAGAAGAGCGAAACAAATGGATTGATGATATTCAAGAAGCAATAGGGCAGGTAAGCCATAGTAGCGACGCCAAGGGTTGTTGCCTGATATGTTCCGCAGGTGTTCCATGGAACAAGTGGCGAAGTCAGCGTTCCTGCATCCTCAAGAATACGGGACAGGTTCTTGTTCTTCAATCTTCTGTCTTCAAATGCTTCCTTATACATTCTGCCAGGAAGTACGATTGACAGATACTGATCGGAAGCCGCAACATTTACAGCGATACAAGTTACTATGGTGATCAAAACGAGGGAACCTGTTCCCTTGGCAAATTTCAGAAGATGCTCGCAGAGGATCTTCAGCATGTTGGATGAATCCAATATACCGCCGATGCTTAATGCGCAGATAACCAGACCTACCGCATAGAACATACTCTTAAATCCACCTCTGGAAAGAAGATTGTCAACAAATTCATTTCCGGTCTCGGAAGTAAAACCATCATAAGCAGTGATTGTTGCAACTTCTCCAATATCTGCTCCTTGGAACACAACCGCACAGATAACGCCCAGAAGTACGCCTCCAAATAATCCTGGGATTGCAGGTACCTTGAATACTACCATTGCAATTACAAGAAGGGGAGGAATGATTAAGATTGGTGATATGTTAAAGTTCTCGCTCATGGTGGTCATTAACGCATCAACCTGACTCAGGTCGGTATTTTCACCACCATGTCCCATTCCAATAATTCCAAATAGGATCAGAGCGATTACAAGAGAAGGACCAGTGGTCAATGCCATATGTCTGATGTGCTCAAATAGGGTCGATCCTGCCATTGCAGGCGCCAGATTGGTTGTATCGGAAAGTGGGGACATCTTGTCGCCGAAATATGCGCCGGAAATAATTGCTCCGGCTGCCATTTCTACAGGGACTCCAAGGCCCGCGCCAATGCCGATAAATGCGATACCTACAGTGCCGGCTGTTGTCCAGGAGCTTCCTGTTGCCAAGGAAACGATACAGCAGATGATACAGGTGGCAACCAGGAAAATTCCGGGGCTCATAATCATCAAACCATAATAGATCATAGTCGGTACAATACCTGCAGCGATCCATGTTCCGATTAACATACCGACGGTAAACAGAATAAGGATTGCCTGCATGGACCTTCCGATGTTGGTAACAATACCTTTTTCAAGATAGGCCCATTTGAAACCATTTGCAATTGCAATAATTGCTGCAAACACAGCAGAGATGAGAAGTGCAATGTGTACATAACCAAAGGTAAATAGTATTGTCCAAACCAAGGTAAGGATCAGCACGAGCATTACCAGAAGAATTTGCCACATTGGGATTCTTTTACCCATATTTTCCTCCTTAAATTAAAATAGCCTTCACTTTATAGTATCATGATAGAATCTGCTATTTTTAAAGACAGAAGTCGTACGCGCTGAAATAAACATAATAAATCCTTTATTATGACTGTCTGTATTTAACATAAGCAAATCTCTCATTCTTCTATAATGTTTAGGCAACAAGAAATAATCTTCCATATAAATTATAGTAAAACGAAAAGTTTATGTCAACAAGTAAAATGTCAATATATTTTGAATCAATAGAAATTTCGTTCGATTCGTTTTTTAGTGGAATTTTTTCTTTGAATTTCAAATAAGAGAGACCACTCTCTTATGAAAAACTCATTTAAGTGGTCTCTTTCTGATTCATCTTATTTGCAGCTGCTTGTTTTCCCAACTCAGGTAGCGTTTTGGATGGCAAATTGCCATAATCCACATATCCATTCGGTGTATCCCGCTGAACTGCGTCCTTCCCCAGATCAACAAGCTGCTTTGAAATTAAATTCCCAACATCTCTCGATTTCAGATTTCCCAAATCCATTTTAGTGTCGGTCATAACTCCACCTCCTTCCATGGATAGTTTGACCATGATTTTTCTTTGTTATGTATAGTAAACTTTTTTTATTACAAAACGAATAGGAAATAAAAAAAAGAGAATACTTTTAGTTGGGAGGTGATAATTTGAATAATTTTAAAAATAGTGAGCAAAATAGCCTTGACAGCAGATCGCTTCGTGATAACTTTAAAAATATTAAAAAGTTCATGGATGCCGAAAACTTTGACAGCAGCAGCAAAGAGGATCAATCGGCGAACAACAAGGATTTGCGGGATAATTTTAAAAATATTCAGGGATTCAAGGATGCCCAGAATTATAACAAGGAAGATCGGTAATAATTGGTTCCGCAAAGCAATAGGGGTAAGTCGCTGCGCGGGTTCTGATTAATATATAGCAACTGAATAACACGAACAAGAAGCAGTTATTATAACTGCTTCTTGTTTTTCAGTATATTTTCATTTCCAGTCTCCAATTTCAAGCCGATCAGCTTGATGAATTTTTCAATTTCCCAGAACATCTCCGGGTTCTTGGAAATAAAGCTCTGGAGGATATAGAATCCTTCAATCTTCTGCTGGTTACTCGGATTGGCATAATAGCCAACCAAAGCTTCTTTCGCCATTAGGTCACTGGTTTTATCCGGAGGCATCTGGCTTGCTGTCAGCTCATTGATCATCTCCATGCTAACAGTATCCCAGTGGGACGGGATATCATTCTCCATTTCGTGATAGAGTGAGTCAATAATCTTTTGGATATCCTCCGGAAATTCGATTTCCTTCATTTCGTCAAGCCTTCTGACCAGCTCATTCCATGCGGTTATCTTTTCATCATTATCCAAAGTGACGTTCAATGCATTTCTATAAAAGATTGCAAATGTTTTTCCAAGGGTGCCGGGAAAAATTAGCTCCAGCTCGCTTCCTGCTTGTCCGGAAACGGATGAAAGTTTATCCGTCTCCAGCTTGAATTTTTTCAGCGTATTGAATGAAAAGTCTTGTTTCTCGACATCCTGTAAAATCAATTCATTCATAATCTTTTTATTCTGAAACAGCATATTGATCTTATGGTTGGTTACAGCCAATTGCTCCTTTAATACATCCTTGATTGAAACCGAATTTTTTATAATATCACTGATTGCTTTAACCGGCACATCGAATCTTCTGAGAATATTGATTATGATCAGCGCTCTTACTTCCTCCTCAGTATAATTTCTATAGTTGTTATCCTGATCCTTTTGGGGTTTAATCAGCCCTTCATTTTCATAATAATAGATCGCTTTTTTCGTCAGTCCGGTTTCCTTCATTACCTCATTGATTTTCATCCTATCATCTCCTCAGCTTTAACTATAAGATATACCCTCGGGGAATAGTCAAGTATTTTTTTCAACAATTTATGTTTCTACATTTTTTTTGGAATACTTCCGATAGAATCTGCATATAGTAGTGATTGGTTGTCACGCTGAGGGTCATTAAAATGATCAACTGCAGTTTATAAAACAAGGAAGGGAGTGGTACGATTGGAAGAACAAGAAAGAAGTTTCGAGCTATCAGAGGAGGTAATCAACGAATGCCTCATATTGCTTTAAATCAGACAGCTTAGGATAAGCCCGCCAATTAGGAAAGCTTTACATTAAAATCTGCTACTAGTAAACTAGTAGTATTTTTTTGCATATATTGCCTGTTATATAACCGCACACTTCGGTTAAGTTATGATTAAAGGTGGTGATGAATCATGAGCATGCAATCAAGCCATGAGACCAACAATAAAATAGACAAATTGAAAACGGAATTTGCCAACGAAACTGGAATCGATATCTCTCAATATAATAATTTGATTAAAGGCAGCCTTACCTCAAGACAGAATGGCTATGTAGGCGGCTATATCGGCGGTACCATGACGAAAAGGCTGATTGAAATGGGTGAGGAACAGCTAGCAGGCAAAGAAAATCCCCTCTGAAATACTTTAAACCCCACTATAGACAACGACGTTATTTAAACACGTGAAATAAGGGAGCTGTATTATATGAAAAGAGTACATTACAATGTTGCCAGATTGGTAAATGAAGAAATGAAAACCGAGGTTAAAAATGTATTGGATAAGGAAGATGGCGTTCAAATGGTAAATATAGATTTAGGACGTGGTTCCATAGAAGTTGGCTATAATGAATCAATAAACGAAGATAAAATCAAAGAATGTATCGAGCAAGTTGGTTGTATAATAAGGAGTTAACTTATACTTTACTAATAACAATCAAAATCCCCAAACCCATTTATTTTAATAGGTTTGGGGATTTCATTTTTTGGAGGCGACACCCAGATTTGAACTGGGGAATAGAGGTTTTGCAGACCTCTGCCTTACCACTTGGCTATGTCGCCATATGCTTGTTAATTTTCCATAAGTCTGTGTCACTAGCTCACACGTACTTGCTTGCGTACATCTGGGTACGTGCGCTTCTTACTTGTTCGCTGTTCCGTGTCTTTTGAAAAATTTCCTGCGCATCACAGTATATGATGTCTTTGATTCAAATGCGCGTGTCGCGAAACACGCGCATTTGATAATTGGCTAGGGTAGAAGGATTTGAACCTTCGAATGATGGAGTCAGAGTCCATTGCCTTACCGCTTGGCTATACCCCAATGTCAGTGTGATATAAAGTTGAATTTGGGGTGGATGATGGGATTCGAACCCACGAATGCAGGAGCCACAACCCTGTGTCTTAACCGCTTGACTACACCCACCATGCTTATTCATTTTTATATTGCACAAATTTAAAATGGCGATCCGGATCGGGCTCGAACCGACGACCTCCAGCGTGACAGGCTGGCATTCTAACCAACTGAACTACCGGACCGCAAAATGGTGGGCACAAGAGGGCTCGAACCTCTGACATCCTGCTTGTAAGGCAGGCGCTCTCCCAGCTGAGCTATGCGCCCAAATTGCTTTTCAAATCTTATTAGGAAAATAAAATGGTAGCGGCGAGTGGAGTCGAACCACCGACCTTCCGGGTATGAACCGGACGCTCTAGCCAACTAAGCTACACCGCCACATTTCAAGGCGACATACAATACGTCGCAAGAAAGATAGTACCATTTTCGAGCATCTATGTCAAGCAATTTTTCAGGTTAATTAGCCATAATAGTACTTTTCCTTTAAATTCCATTTTAGAGGACGAGCGTGATCATTCCTTCTGCATGTAGGGATAATGTACAAAATAAGTATTCCTGCCGATGCTTCTGGCTTTATGTAGTGCAATATTGCTGTGCTTAATCAGCTTCTTCTTATCTATTCTATCATTTTCCATATATACAATACCAATGCTCGCACTGATGCTAACATGGATTTCGTCAATAAATCGTATTTCTTCAATTTTCTTTATAATCTTCTCGGCAATCTTTTCGGGATATTTCGGCGTAGTCCAATTGGTGATAAACACCAGAAATTCTGCTCCACCAAGCCGAGAAGAGTAGCAGACATGCTGTGGCAGATCGCGAAGGATATTTCCAACTTCCATCAAAATTCGATCTCCGATATCATAGCCAAGATTGTCATTCACATCCTTAAAACCTTCTAGATCAAGAAGGAGCAGTGCCTGATTTCGATGCTTATACAGCAGAGTATCCAAGAGCTCATAGATGGCATTCCTATTCGGCAAATGGGTTAGCGTGTCGATTCTGGAGGACATTCTCAATTCTTTCTCGTTTTTTTGATAGTTGTCAGCCATATTGTTGATATTTCTGCTTAGCTCTTCAAACTCATGGATTCCCTTGTACCCGCACCTTGCAGTCATATCTCCGTTTGCAATCTTTTTTAGCGTATCATTCATCCGGATGAGTGGAGCCATATGGTAATGTCCAATTAAGTATCCGCCCGCAGTGATTATGGTAAGAAGGACGAGGGAAAGGATAGCAATAATACCCTTCAGTTCCATCACGCTCCCGTACATTTTTTCTTGATCCAATGAAACGGCAACGATACAGTTGATGGCCTCGATTTTTTGGTACGCTCCGATATAACCAATGCCTTTACTCTCATACTCGATGATCCCTTGGTCTTCTATTAACCGCCCTGCTTTATAATCGGATACGAGTTGCTCAAGAGAATTTTTATCTTGATACTCATGATAAAGGATTTCCGATCCCTCCCGCGCTTTGTCAAAAACCATGAACCCATTATTCTGGATTAGAAATGCATACCCTGATTCACCAATGCTTATGCTTCCAATGTAATCATTCAAGATACCAATGTCGATATCCTGTTTTAATATCCCTATGGTTTTTCCCTCTTTGTTACGGATGGGGACGGCAATTTCGACGAGATATGTAAACTTTTCCATCGTCACCAACCCTGTATAGGAATCCTTACCACTCATTATTTCTTGGTAAAGCTCTGTCTTGTTTAATAACAGCCCTATCTCATCAGGTTGACTGGAAAGAATAATTTTACCTTCCAGATTGATTACTTCACCACCAATGACCGGAAAGACTGTTGAGTCCAGCAGAATACACTCTGCTCCCATGGAATGATCGGCACTCATGCCGTCCGAATCCGCTGCGAGTATACTTCGCAGCATGTCACTTTCCGTTTTCTTCTCAATATCTGAAACCAGACTACTATAAACCCTGCTTATGTGAACTTCCATCATATGCGCCATGCGGGTCAGAGTGTCCATTGTTTCCTCTCGAACAGCATTCTTTGCATAGTAGTTTACCGCACAACCGATCAGCAAGGTTGGTATGAGCACCGACAATACCACAGCTAACATTATCATGCGTTTCATCCTTATTATTTCCCTCCTGCTGGTCTCAATCATTGGAATCATTTAATCATGCAACTCTGTTTGAAAGCATGATGCAATAGTTCCTTCCGCTCGGCGAAGCCGTCTCGATCATTGGAACTATTATATCACAATCTGAATGCTTTGTTCATATATTACCATAGAGATGTTACTCTCATTCATCCTTGTAAATCGGGGTAGCGAAATGAATTTGAATCATAATAACTCCTTCAAATACCCTGCCCCCCAGGGAATTGGGCTGTGGTCACGGAGCTTACCGCCATCGGTATCGAGAGACAACGATTGTCCCATTGAAGACCTGACAGCCTGCTTCATTATGGGGGAAAATCATTTTTCCAAAAACGTTAAAATATCGTAGGCGTTGGTATCCGGTTTCGCCTTTTCAAATACCTTAATGATCATGCCCTCTTCATCGATAATGTAGGTGGAACGCATAACTCCTAAACTGGTCTTGCCGTAAAGCTTTTTTTCCTTCCAAACATCATATGCTTTGATCGCAATCAGCTCCGGGTCCGATAACAGGATAAACGGCAGCTCGTATTTTTCGGCAAATTTTTGGTGTGACTCGCTACTATCCTTGCTGATTCCGATGACTATAATGTCATCTTCTTTAAAGCCATCATAGGCCTCCTTAAAAACACATGCCTGCTTTGTACAACCTGGTGTGTTATCTTTTGGATAGAAATACACGACCACCTTCTTGCCCCTGAAATCAGAAAGACTGACCGTCTTTCCTTCCTTGTCTTGCAATGTGAAATCGGGAGCTTTTGTTCCTTCTGTTAGCATGAGAAACCTCCTTTATATTTGTTTATACTTATAAAATATAATACCAAATTAAAAAAATCAAAGATAAATTAAAGAGCAGTGCAATCGGCAATAGGATGCGAAATTTCCACTTCCTTGTCTTGTGCCGAAAAACGATAGAACCGAAAAAGCTTCCTATTCCTCCCATGGCAAAGGAGGCAGTCAGCAGGGTAGATTCACTGATTCGCCATTTCCCACGAGCCGCTTTATATTTATCAAATGCCATTAGGAGAAATGTGACGATATTCCATCCAATAAGTATGTAAATCAATTCTTTCATTTCAATTCCTCAAATCTTTTCTTAATCAGTTGAAACTCTTTGCTGATACGATCGTACATGTCCGTGACCATTACGATTTTTTTACTGCTGGATTCCATGATATGATCGTAATGCCGGATTGCAGAATCGAGCACGAGATCACAGAGCTTTCCTTCATTCTTTTGGTTCTGCATGATCTCAATTACAGTCTCTTTAAGAAAACTCTCCTTATAACTTCTTTTCCCAGTCAGCGCGCTCATCACATCTGCGACGGCAACGATTCTTTCGGATAACGTCAGCGTTTCCTCTTTTAGTTTTTGGGGGTAGCCGCTTCCATCAATTTTTTCATGATGGCGGTATGCGATTTCCAAGACGTCATCATGGATGCGCCCCTTCAGGATTTTCCGCGTGACATCGACATGTTTTTTCATAGTCAGCATTTCTTCATGGGTAAGACTTCCGGGTTTTTCCAGAATTTCAAGGGGAGTTGATATTTTCCCAATGTCATGAAGGTATGCACCCAGTTGGATCTTTTCCAGATCATTTTCATTCAGACCAAATAGCTTCCCCAGCTCCATACTAATGCAGACTGTTGTGATCACATGGCTTACCGTAGTCTCACTTCTAAAGTCAATGGAATACGCAATCATTTTAATAAACTCAAGCAGGGTCTTCTTACTGTACTCCGTGGTCGTAACAAAGTTGATCAACTCATCTAAATAAGCGCCGTTCTTGATACTCCCGCTGAGGTCATGCTGCTCACTTGCTTTTCGAAACAGTTCAACAGCATGGGTTCCGAAATGAAGGTTCTGCTCCAGGGCCATTTCTTCTAGGGAAAGGGCTTGCCCTCCCTTTTGTAGCATGACATCCACCCGATCTGCCAGATGGATCATATCTGCGATTTGAAGGTGCTTTCGATCCAAATGTTGATACATTTCATAGTTCACATGGTGGTACAATACAACCTCAGCCCATTTTTTAAGTGGTGACATATGCTTGAAAAAAAGATACCCATATATAGAATGATCAAATACATCCGCTGATTCAAATCGTAGCATGTGGTCAATTTCTTCCGTTTTGTATGCGCCGATATCGTGAAGCGCTGTAACAATACAGATTTCTTTCATTTCGCTTTCACTATAGGAGCCATCGGCCTGCAGCATTTTATACACAATATAGGCTACCCTGTGTCCGTGGTCAACCAGCCTTACATCAATGTGATCCAATGCCCTTAGTAGAATACTAATCACCTGATAAATGTTAAGATTGATTTCTTTCATATAAACTCTCCAGTTCTTATAAACTACACCGATCATACCATTTTTCGTGCATAAATGGTATATTGTTTGATTAATTCAATGAAAAATATAAATTGGTCGATAAGTCAACGATCCCGCAAGCTAGTTATTGTTGATTAAACATCCAAATTTGTTTGACTAAGCTTTTGTATCAAGGTAAAATACAGTATTACTTAAAAACAGGTAAGGAGAATAATTCATGAATATATTTTCAAGTATAATTTTTACGAATGAAGTGTTATGGACAGTCGTCACAGCTTGGCTAACTGCTTCCTTGTTAAAGGGAATATTTTACGCTGTTCAAAAGAAGAAAATCAACCTTCGTCGTTTAATCGGAAATGGCGGTATGCCAAGTACTCATTCTGCATCAGTCGTAAGTCTTGCGCTTGCAGTTGGCTTCAAGGAAGGCTGGAGTAGTACTGCACTCGCTATCTCTCTTGTTCTAGCGTTTGTAGTAATGATTGATGCATCTGGAGTCAGACTAGCAGCAAGTAAGCATGCAAAGGCTTTAAATGAAATTACGGAAGAAGTCTTTAAAGATGGACAATTTCATTATGAAAAATTTAATGAATTGCTTGGACACACACCAACTCAAGTTTTTGTAGGAGCACTAATAGGTGTCATTGTTTCAGTAATTTTTTTCCATTTTATTTGGTTATAGTACGTGGATTGTCGCAGTGACATACACCTCAAGAAAACCAAAAAAAAGATACCCATTTAAGGTATCTTGATTGAACAATGATGAATATAACTATTATTTGCAATCTTCATTTTCCTAATTTCTTATCAAAAAACACCTGTTGTTACAATTCTCTGATATTTATTGCAATAAGCCAGTCTGCAATTTTCGTATTCATTGGGAAAAGGAAATTTTAACCGTTCCTGCTCAAGTTCTTCAATTGTATCAATTTTATTTTCCAAATAATCGCTTAGTCTTTGTTTGGCACTTTCCACCCTGGCAAGAAGACCGCCGTAACGAATATCCAGCACTTCCCACCCAAAAGGCTTATACGTTTCCATCCATTGATTTCTATGAGTTTTTCTTAATTCTTCTATGTTATTATAAAGACAATTCAGATCATTTTCCACAATATGTTTTAATGTGGCTAAATCCTTTTTATCCCATGCCCGCTTTATCCTGATCCCAATATCACCTTTTAATTTTAACACTGCACAAAGCTTTTCAGGAACTTCAAAAATAATACGATCTTCTTTATATTGCTCTTTATAGCCTCGCATCTTTAATTCGAGCATTTCATAATGTTGCGAAAGATCTAACCCATCAATTTGTTTATCAAATAGCCCCATCAAAATATCCTGCCACAGAAGATATTTCGATGGATTAAATGATTCAGGATTTTCAGGGGTACATCCCGGAATTTCATCCAAATATTTAAGATCAGCAAATGCTTTCATTTCAATGCCCGTACAAAACTTTATCCTATTTTCCAGTTTTGTATTATCAAGTTCTCTGGAATATCCATGTTCAGCAAAAAGTTGCAGACCAAGGAGTGTATAGAAAAAATTATTTTCAGAACCATCATCTCCCCAGATTGTTGCAAAGATTTCCTTAACACCTTCTTCTTTGCAGGCTTTTAACGCCGCATTTGTAGTTGAAAATGTCCTTCCATAGTTAACACCAATTCCGCACCATGTCCATATCCCCCCGGCGAAAATTGGCATATCACACATTTCCTGATGTTTCTTTATAAACTTATGATAAAAATCTTCATCAGAATGATAGTAGTCCCAATAGACTAGCTGGACATCTTTGGCCATATCTTTCATGCTTTGCTCAGCCGTTGATACGTTTAAATCATAGTATTTATTTTCAGTTGATCTCAACTGAAAAAACATGTCACTCCACATCATCGGTTTCAGGTTATGTCTGCGGGTTATTTCCAAAACTCTTTTTAAATGGCGATTCAAAATCTGTATCCTGTCTTGGTACCCATTTCTTCGCATATACGTTCCAGAGCCCAGTGTATCTGCTTCATCCATTCCTATATGCACTCTCTTACTCCTTAAAGGAGATGTTGCCGATACAATCATTTTTTCAATAAACTCATAAGTCTTATCATTGTCTACCAGAAGAACATCTGAAGTATCTCTTAAATCCTTCGTATTATCCCACTTCAAGAATTGCTCCATATGTCCCAAGGTTTGTATGCAGGCAATCATTTCAATACCAAAAACATCTGCATAATCATCCATTTCTTTTAATTCCTGAAATGTATAACGTCCACGCATATATCCAAAATAGGGCTCGCCATGAACTTCGTATATGTCCTCAGTATATAACTTAAATGTATTGATACCCATGAGCGCCATCTTCTTCACTAGCTTCTTTACGATTTCAGGTTTCATTACGGCATTTCTTGATACATCCAGCGTGATTCCAATCGCCTCAAACTGTGGTTTTTCTATAATCTTAAATCTTTTTTTATTCCTAAGGGAATCTATAAATATGCCCAGTGCTCGAAAAAAATTATTTCTATTGGTATATCTGATGATTCCTTGACCCTCAGAAAAAATAACTTCTATGGCATCCTCAACCTTTTCAACTTTGACCTTTATTCCTTCATCCGAAATGTTGAAATCAAGTTCATTCTGAAATATGTCAATGCCTAACTTTAACTCTTCCAGTTGCCCCTCAATATTTAGCTTCATAATTCTCCTTGCCTATAGACCTTTCATATTCATGCAATAGAAATCTCATAGAAGCAAAGGATACTACCAATGAAGCCGAATGTCAAATGAGAATGAAAAAAACGCCCGTATCGCACATGATATGCTTTTCGGCGTTTAATCCATTAATTTATTAATCTTTACTCTAGAGTATTGAATTGATAGCTCGTCGTATGGCGATAAACCTGCCCGGGCAGAAGAACGGGCTGCGGGAAGTCAGGATGGTGCACTGCATCCGGATAGTACTGGGTCTCCAGGCAAAAGCCGCAACGCCTTCCATAGTCTGCCCCATTCTTGCCTTTTCTCTCATTCAAGGAATTCCCGGAATAAAATTGAATGCCAGGCATGGTGGTATAAACCTGCATATGAATGGCTGTATCTTCCACTACAGCTTCTGCCGCCAGCCTCAATTCACCGTCTGCTTTATAATCAAGAATATAGTTATGATCATACCCACCCCCATTTTTCAGCTGAATCTCATCGTCGTCGATCCGTTCGCCGATCTTGTGGAATTCTCTAAAATCAAAAGGTGTCCCTGAAACCGACAGGATTTCTCCTGTGGGTACACATGTATCGTCATTCTCCAGAAACTGCTCCGAATAGATTTTAATCTTATGGTTTTCAACTGTGCCAGCGTCATGGCCGGATAAATTAAAATAGGTATGATTTGTCAGATTTACTATTGTGGCATGATCCGTCTCCGCTTCATAGGATATCTTCAGCGTGCAGTCCTCATCCAGAGTATAGGTTACCTTCACCAACAGGTTTCCAGGATACCCTTCCTCCCCATCCCTGCTCAAATAGGAGAATCTTACCGCTTTAAGATCTTTGTCCTCCGCATCAATCTCCCACAGAACCTTATCAAAGCCTTGGAAGCCGCCATGAAGGTGATGATCACCCAGATTTTTCCCTACGGCGTATTCCAATCCATTCAACGTAAACCGGCCGTCTTTAATCCGGTTGGCATATCTGCCCACCACAACACCGAGATAACAGCTTTGATTGATGTAACCTTCCAAAGAATCAAATCCCAAGGCTACATCGGCTCCTTTATATTGAATGCCGGTCACCGTGCAGCCGAAATTGGTAAGCAGAACTTTCATTCCCTTTTCATTTTCAACAGTATAGAGAAATACATCCTTTCCCTTATACTCCCCCCATTTTCTAGAACTGATCATGATTTCCTCACTCTCTCCTTACTAATCAGGATAAATACCCTATCGTTATATTTTAATCCAGCGCTTTTCTTCAACTGACTTCAGCGCAGCGTCAATGATCTCCTGTGCTTTTACTCCGTCCAAAAAATTCGGGCTCGGATTTTTGTTTTCCGAGATTCCCTTGAGAAATTCATAATATTGGAAAATAAAGGTATGCTCCCAACCGATGGTGTGTCCGGTGGGCCACATATTTCTGACATACTCATGAGAGGGTTCTGTTGCTAATACCGTTCGGAAACCCTGTACAGACCGTTCTTCATCCTTCAAAAATACTGCCAGCTCATTCAACCGTTCAAGATTGAAAATGACACTGCCCTTTGTGCCTGTAATCTCGAAGGATAAAAAGTTCTTATGCCCAGTGCTGACTCTGGAGGTCATAAAAAGGCCCATCGCTCCGTTGGCAAACCTCGTAAGAAACGTGCAGGTGTCATCCGTTGTGACAGGCTTCCTTTCAAGGGTTCCCGCAACCGGCTTACTCCCGAAGAATATTTTGCTGTCGGCGACGATCTCTGTCATTTCACCCACAAGAAACCTTGCAAGATCGATGATATGAGAACCCTTATCGCTCATTGATCCGGAGCCGGCTTGCTTTTTATCAAACCGCCATACCCAGTCGGAATCCACAACCCAATCCTGCTGGTATACTGCTTTGAAATGTATGATTTCACCGAGCCTGCCCTCATCGACCAGCTTCTTCGCCAGAGTGACCGCGGGCACTTTTCGATAATTGAAGTTCGTCATATGAATCACTTTATTTATCTGAACGGCCTCCAGCATTTCCTTTGTCTCAGCAAGGGAGTTGCCCAGAGGCTTTTCGCAGATGATATGCTTCCCTCGTTCGGCAGCTGCGATTGCCATTTCCTTGTGCAGATGTCCCGGAGTTAAAATTGCCACCGCATCGATCTCAGGATCGTTAATCACCTCGCGCCAGTCTGAAGTCCATTTTTCCCAGCCATACTTTTCTGCGAGGTCTCCCAGATCCGAGTGATCACCGGAACCGCATAAGGTTTTCATCACCGGTTCCACGTCCAGGTCAAAAAATATTGAAACGTCTTTCAAAGCATGGCTGTGAGCCTTTCCCATAAATTTAGTCCCCAGCATTCCTACATTGATTTTCCTTTTCATCGGTAATCCTCCCTCTAGTATAATCTTCCAATAGTATAACACGACCAGAGTATTTTGAAAATGTCTATTGACAACTGCTTAGGATTTGCATAAACTATAAGCGAATTATATATTCGCTATTGTGGAAGGGAATCGTATGGCTCAATATAAAAAAGATAAGATTAAGGAAAGCATTGACGATGCAGCTTTGACTGTGTTTTCTAAAAAAGGCTATCAGGCAGCAAAAATTGCTGATATTTCAGCTTGTTGCGGCGTTTCCGTAGGAAATATATACCGATATTATAAGAATAAAGATGAGCTATTCTACAGTGTCGTTCCTGAATGCTTTCCGGATCAGCTACTTGGTGTAATCCGGGACAAAATCAGTGCTGCAAAAGACAATGATGATGCAGGCAGCATACAATTTAAAGAGGTTACCCAAGCTTTTTTCCATTTCATGCTTACTAATCAAAAAAAAATACTGATTGTTCTTACCGGAAGCAAAGGCACAAAGTATTCCGATATGCGAAGTCAACTGGCGGGCAGCCTCCTTTCTGTAGTAAAAGCAATCTATGAAGAGAAATATATCGCTTACATCAACAGCTATGGCAGCGACAAAATGCTTCATCTTATTTATGAAAATCTGATCACTGCATACTGCTATGTTCTCAATGTAAGCTGCACAGAAAAAGAAATGGTTAACCTGATTCAACAGATCAACCTTTACCATTTCTCAGGAATTACAAGTTTATTAGATATTTAGGAGGGTTTTTTATGAAAGGTATTGTTAAAAAATTAGTCGTGTTCTGTTTGATTCTCGTGTTAGGTTTAGTTGGTGTATTTACAATAATGACTATGAGAATTCAAACCGCTTATGACGGGATTGAACCATTGGAACTTGAAGAAACATCAGATGGAACATATAGAGGAACAGCCGGCAGCTTGATGGTATCGGTGGATTTAAACGTAATCGTAAAAAACCATAAAATTGAAGACATTGAGATCATTAATCAGAATAGCGGTAGTGATTATAAGGCGCTGGACACGATTACACGGATTTTGGGAAAGCAGGAGGCAAAGGTCGATGCTGTATCGGGAGCTACCTTGAGCAGTAAATCCATCATGGCTGCAACCTACGATGCCTTAGAGCGCAACCAATAAACTTATCGGTAATTAAATAGGGCTCATATTAAAACCTCCTGACCAAGCATCCGCATCCGTCAGGAGATTTTTTTTATGATTTCAATTGACAGTCAGGGAAATACGAGATATATTAGTTATTGAACAGTGTTCAATATTATAACGTAGTTCAATTAGAAAGGAACACCTCTATGACCATCGAGGACCGCAGAGACCGTGAGAAACAACAAATGAAGGAATTGATCCTACAGGCTGCAGCACATATTATCGTCACCGATGGATATGACATGCTATCTATTCGTAAGATCGCAAGTCAGATCGAATATTCCCCTGCGATCATCTACCATTATTTTAACAACAAAGATGAGATCCTCAACCAGATCCTGCTTCAGGGTTATGAAAATCTGATGTCCGCCCTGACGGAAAGCCATACACTAGCAGGATCACCCGAAACCAGACTTAAGTACTTGACTAGAAAATACATCGACACCGCGTTGGAAAATCCGGATCAGTTCCTGGCGGTTCAATTGAATAAGTCATCGCAGGTTCAGAACTTTACGTCTTATCTGTTTGAGGGTGCGGCAGACGAAAAGCCGGCACTCAAAATCCTAGCAAAATCAATAGAAGAAATATGTGCCGGACAGAATGTAACGGATGGTGAAATTGAAATGACCGCCCAGATCATTGCCGCTTCTACATTAGGGTTTATCACCAAACTTATAATAGAGCAGGATATCAGTGCCCAACGAAGGAAACAATTGATTGACCGATTTACCGAAACCGTGGTCAGAATGGCTTCCCTTAAGATGGAAGCCCAACCGATAAATAGCGTAATGAAACGAAAGGGGACAATCTAATGAGCAAAGTATTAATTGCCTTTGCCAGCAAGCATGGCTGTACGGAAGAGTGCGCCAAAGCCTTGTCCGGTAAAATGAACACTGAGGTTGACTTATGCAACTTAAAGGAGAAAAAACAAATTGACTTGAATGCCTATGACAAAATTATCCTGGGAGGCTCCATCTATGCTGGACGGATTCAAAGGGAAGTCAAAGAATTCTGTTCAAAAAATGAAAGTAGACTGAAAGAAAAAAAGCTTGGCCTTTATATCTGCGGAATGAGCCAAGGCGATGAAGGGAATAAGCAGCTCATGACAGCCTATCCGCAGTCACTTTTGGATGCATCCCTTGTAAAAGAAAACTTCGGTGCAAAAATTGAAATCAACAAAATGAATTTCATGGAGAAAAAGCTGATCAAAATAGTTGCAAAGGTCGAATCGGATTTTAGTAACATATCAGAGAGCGTTTTAGATCAATTTGCACAGGTGATAAATGAAGTTTAAAACCTGAATTTGGTTAGGGATGATTCATTGCGTTTAGATTAAATAAAAGTATATTTGTATTATAGGCACTCCCCATCCATATATGAAGGGGCCGGTCATCGTCGAATAGGAATGGAATCAATAACAAAGATAGCAAATCCCAATGGTTTTGCTATCTTTTTCTATTATCTTATTTGTTTTTACCCTCATCTATCTGCTAAAAAAACGTGCTATCCCATCTCAGATACAGTGAAGCTTAACCCTTTTCCGTTTGACTTCATATTATAATTAGGGGCTACTGCGCCAATCCAATAATTTAAATAAGTTTTGTCCGGATATAATCCGTTGAACATGATTGAAAATGGAATGAAAAGTCTTTCCAAAAATGAGATTGATGGAGGTCTTTTTTATGAAAACTGAATTTGACTTGGAAAAAATGAGATCAGACAACGATGATACTTGTATAAAATGCCTTAGTTGTAAAAAGGAATGTGAGAATTACTACAAAAAGAAGTATTATGAATGGCTAAACTATTATCATAGAAAAATAGATGAATGCTGCAATGAAGAATGTAAAGATTACTACAGGAAAGAATGTAAAGAATGTAGTGAATATTATAAAATGAAGCTGCTAAATTGTCGTAAGATATGCTCATGTAAAGGACCTACCGGGCCTACTGGTCCGACAGGTGCAACCGGACCTACCGGCCCTACTGGTCCGACAGGTGCAACCGGAACTACTGGTCCGACGGGTGCAACCGGTGCAACCGGTGCAACCGGGCCTACTGGTCCGACGGGTGCAACCGGACCTACCGGTCCAACTGGTCCTACAGGTGCCACAGGTGCCATCGGAGCAACCGGCGATACCGGAGCAACGGGAGCTACAGGGCCTACTGGTCCGACAGGTGCAACCGGGCCTACTGGTCCGACAGGTGCAACCGGAACTACTGGTCCGACGGGTGCAACGGGTGCAACCGGTGCCACAGGTGCCATCGGAGCAACCGGGG
>CAKMKG010000029.1 GCA_927441425.1 uncultured Bacillota bacterium
TTTTATGATCAAATGTGATTACTTTTCCCTTTTCATCATATAAGAAGGATTCCATTTTATTCTTTTCAAGCTGGATCAAATCAATGTTCAGATATTTTTTTATCGGTTTTCCGATAAACTGATCGAGGCTTTCTCCCTGGAAGATATTTACACCTTCTAGGTTTGTTAATTGGATGATATGATCCTTCAATAAAAACACGGCATAAGGCGAAACATTAATTAATTTTTCATATCGAAGCTTACTATTTAGCGAACTATCTTCAGCAACTTTTCTGGATGTAATATCAATCAGTGAGATTACTACGCCTTTAATAATGTTATCGTTCGTGCGATAAGGCAAATATTTTAAAATGTACCACTTATTGTCAACGCTTCTTACTTCTCTTTCTACCGGAACAAGATTTTCCATGACCTTCTTTGATGTCATTACAATATCTTCATTGACCAAATTATGAGACAAATGATTGATCGGACGGTTGATATCCTGCTCAATCAGGTTAATTACCTTTGTTGCTGCCGGCGTAAATTTTCTGATGCATAAATTCGCATCCAGAAAAATAGTTCCTATGGATGTGCTATTGATAAAGTTCGTCATGTCGTTGTTTAAATCAGCTAATTCCTGTATCTTATAATGATATTCTGTGTTAACAACGATTAACTCTTCGTTGACAGATTGAAGCTCCTCATTGGTGCTGTGCAATTCTTCGTTGGAAACCAAAAGCTCTTCATTGGCTGATTGGAGTTCTTCGCTTGATGCTTCGATTTCCTCTACAGATGTTTGAAGACTTTCCTTAGTATATTGTAGCTCCTGTTCCAGATCATAGATCCGCTCATGCAGTTTACCGGTGGTATCAAAGTCTTCTATCCATTCGCCTTGTGTATCGCTGCATTTGACCTCTTCAAATTCAATTAAAACCAACAATCCGTTCTTCTTAGTAAACAAAGGTTTTACAATTAAATTAATTGTTATATTTTCAACACCCTGACTGGTTCTTATATTGCCGTAAGTAACTGATTTTTTCTCTTTTCCGACTTGATATATTGCCGCCCCTATGGGAGCAGATAGCTCCTTGGACACCATTTTTTGGATGTTGTTCGTCACCCGTCCTTTCGGCACTTTTAAAAACCGATCCACATCTCCGCAAACCTGCACGAGTTCACCAAATTCATCAACCAATACACCGGAAGGCAGACATTGTGCAATCAATTGAACATAAAGCTCCTCTTTCTCCCAGTTATTTCTTGAAACTCTTTTGAAGAAATCCTCTCTGTTATTCAATGACATTATCTTACCCGTTGCAGAGATTACTGAAAATTTATTCATCAAGGGCCGTTTCATTGTCTCCTTGTTTCTGAAAATCTTCCATTCCGTATCAACCGTTAAAAAGTAATTTCCCATTTCACCAGTGGATTCACTTTTTCCCAAAAACAGAAATCCAGAGGTCTCTAAAGCAAATTGAAAGTAAGAAAGAACTCTGGCTTGAAGCTGAGGCTTGAAATAGATTAATAGATTCCTGCATGTTAACAAGTCTATTTTATGGAACGGCGGATTATTAATAAGATTATGTATTGAGAAAATAACTGTTTCGCGAATATCTTTTGTGACTTGGTAATCATCTTTCCTTTTCGTAAAGTAACGATTTAGTCGTTCAGACGATACGTCCTCTGCGATACTCTCAGGATATATGCCTGCACTTGCATATTTGATTGCATGACTATCGACATCCGTAGCGAATATCTTAATATTGAATTTTTTTTGATTGATATCCATATATTCCTTAAAAAGGATCGCCAATGAGTAAGCTTCTTCACCGGTTGAACATCCTGCAACCCAAATCCTTATTTGGGAATTGTTTTCTTTATGTTTCATGATTTCAGGAATTACTTTGCTTGTTATTGTTTCAAAAGCTTCTTTATCCCTAAAAAATTTTGTAATACCGATGAGCAAACTGTTATATAAACTATCAATTTCGAATGGATTCTCCTCTAAATAGGATATGTACTTTTCCAAGGTTGGCTGCTGACATATTTTCATTCTTCTATCAAGGCATCTTAGAACGGTGCTCTGTTTATAGAGGCTAAAGTCAATGGAATGATTCTTTTCTATAAGATCAAAGATCTGCGTCAAACGCTCCTTCTCCTCCTCTGCTTTTTCTTCAATCAAATCATTTTCGGAAATCAAGGAAGTTTGACCTGTGTATTTTAGTATGATATCCGGCATCATATTAGGTTCCAAAATATAATCATAAACTTTAGTCGAAATAACACTTCTCGGCATACCATTGAATTTTACGGTTTTCTCATCTTGAACTAAGACGAGACCGCCGACCTCTTTGATTGCCCTGCAGCCACGGGTGCCGTCACTGCCGGTTCCGGAAAGTATCACACCAATCGATTTTTCATTCTGCATCAATGCCAGGGATTCAAAAAAATGGTCGACTGTAAGATTAATCTTTTGAGCAGATTCATGCTCTGTAAGTACAAACCGACCATTTAAGATCATTACATTATGGCCAGGTGGATTCACGTAAACACAACCCGGTTGGATGTCCATTTCATCTTCTATCTGATAAACCTTCAACTCTTCACGCTGGGATAGAAGCTCCGGCATGAAACTTTTATAATCAGGAGAAAGGTGTTGAATTACAACAAAAGCCAGCTTGCTTTCGGAGAGCGCATTGGTGAAAAATTGTTCTAATGCTTCCAGACCTCCCGCCGAAGCTCCTATTCCTACTATATAAAAATCCAACATCTTGTTTTCGGAAACCATCGTCTGAGTGGCGGCCTGATTACTTTCGTGATCTTTCTTCTTTTCGCAGTTTGCTTTGGACTTCATTTATATTCTCCTCTAGAGCATAATTTGTTGGATTCTAAATCACAATAGTGTCAATTGAACCTTTATCCACACAAAACAAATTATAGCAGTTTTTACCTTAATGTCAAATTATGAGGTTTAAGTCTTAACATTGACTTTTTAGAAGAAGCAGTAATTAACCGTGCTTTTTTTCGCAAAGAAAATGAGCCTTAGATTGCCCCAGGCTCAAGTTTTTTTCTAATTTTTAATCAACGATTTCATACATGGAAGCTGCAGCTTCCTTTGTGCTGTGTTCAGATAACAGTAGGACCTTTGCCTTGATTTGTGCATTTCCAAACTGGATCTGAATGATATCTCCCTCTTTCACCTCGCTGCCCGGTTTGGCAGCTCTCCCATTGATGAGGATTCTATCCTGCTCGCAGGCTTCCTTGGCTATGGTTCTGCGTTTAATCAAACGAGAATTTTTTAAAAATTTGTCAATCCGCATGCATACCTCTTTTAAAAGTAAAATTGCGTCGCAGCGTGCGTGTTCCCATATAAAACCGTGAAACCAACTACCGTCTTTATGCAAAGCATACAAAGACGGCGGTTTTAGAGGGAACACGCATGCCAGACGCTCGATAGAAAAAAAGGCAGCGTATGCTGCCTTTTTAAATAATTCCTTATTTGTTTACTGCATCTTTCAATGCTTTACCAGCTTTGAAAACCGGAGCTTTTGCAGCTGCAATCTTTATAACTTCACCAGGTTTTCTAGGATTTCTTCCCTGTCTTGCTTTTCTTTGACGAGTTTCGAAAGTACCAAATCCGATTAACTGTACTTTATCACCCTTAACCAGAGCACCCTCAACACTTGCAACGAATGCATTTACTGCAACTTCAGCATCTTTCTTTGTAAAACCTGTTTTTTCTGCTACGCTAGCAACTAATTCTGCTTTATTCACCGAACATAACCTCCTTTAATTATTAAAATTTGATTGGTTTGAAGTGTAACTTCCCTTTACCGCATTTTTCTTTATCAAAGATTTCGGTTCCTTGCTTTTGCCTGATCCCATAGCTTGTCCATTTCTTCAAGGCTCATATCTTCTAATCGTTTTCCTTGAAGCTTGGCTGTCTTCTCAATAAAACCAAATCTATCAATAAACTTAGATGAAGTAAAGTTTAAAGCCTCTTCTGGATTTACTCCCAGGAATCTAGCTACATTCACTACTGCGAATAATAGGTCGCCGACTTCTTCCTTTATACTGGCTTCATCGTTTCCTTGGTAAATCTCAAGGAGCTCATAGGTCTCCTCTTTTACTTTCGAGAACGCCTCGCTAACATCCTCCCAGTCGAATCCAACTTCTGCAGCCTTTTTTTGAATCTTATAACTACGAATCAAAGCAGGTAATGCCTTCGGTACATTCATCATAGAATCTGTATGTGACGCGGTTCCCCTTTCTTTTCTTTTCACATTTTCCCATTTTTCAAGGACTTTGTCAATACTTTCTAGATTTTTGTTTAAAAAAACATGAGGATGTCTGCGTATCATTTTATCGCATTCCCGATTGGCAATGCTACAAAGATCGAATTTTTGCTCCTCAATTCCCAGGTTAGCGTGGAAAACCACCTGAAGCAATACATCTCCAAGCTCGTCTTCAAGATTGTCATAATCCTCGTTATCGATTGCATCTGCTACCTCGTAGGCCTCTTCAAGCAGGCAGGAACGAATACTTTTATGGGTTTGCGCCTTGTCCCAAGGACAACCCTCCTCACTGCGAAGAAGCGCGATAATATCCGCAAGCCTTTTGATGGCCTCCTCAGGAGTCTTTCCTTCTTCGTGGTACTTTGCGTATTTTTCTCTCATTATATTCCCTTTATACTGCATATATTTGATTACTTTTTCAATCTATTCATTAAATTTATAAGCTTCCCGCCTTTCGGGAGAAATCTCAGTTCTTCTTTTTTGATGGATTTGGTAATAAAGAGCATTGCGCCGTAAACAGCAACGCCGATCAGGATTGCTAGAATAGTTGACAGCGCATTTCCAAAAAATCCGAATAAAATCCGAAAGCTGACCCAGACTGCAGCGCTCATAACCATAGCGGAAGTGACCGGCTTCACAAAGGTAATCATGATGTCGAATTTCACTCCGGTTAATCTCTTTACTGCTATAATGTTCATCGCAGATGCGACAATGTAAGCTCCTACGGTGCCAATTGCAGCACCCTGGACATTGATGCTGCTAATTCCCGTCAACGAATAGGTGAGTGCCACCTTCACGACAGCACCGACAAGCAGGCTCATTACCGGTATCATCGGTTTTCCAAGCCCCTGCAAAACGCCCGTCAGCGTTTGGACTGTGGAAAGGAAGATGACGCCAAAGGCCATGATAAACAAGCATGGTGCAGCACTGACTGCACTTGCCTTCTGAAAAGGATAAAGGAGCAACATGATGGGTTCTGACAATGTCATCAGGCCCAACGCGCAAGGCAGTCCGATTAAAATGGCGGTACGGACTCCCAAACGTACATTATAGTTCAAGAAAACCAGATCCTTCTGTTTATAGGCAGCTGCAATGGCCGGAACAAGACTCATGGCGATGGCCTGCGTCAGTACCTGGGGAAAGTTGATCAGTGGGCCGGCCATACCCGTCAATTGACCGTAAAGTCCATTGGCAGCCTCTTCTGTCCAACCGGTTTCCTGAAGTCTTCGCATGACAATGCCAACATCAATGGTGTTCATGATGGGCATGATGGCAGCGCCTATGGTTACAGGAACAGCAATCATAAAGATTTTGGCTAGAATCTCACTGCTCTTTTCCGAGCTGATTTGATGGGTTCTCTCCACATCCCCCTTGAGGCTGTTTTTCTTGTAGTAATAAATTCCAACTACGGTGATGAGCCCCATAACAGAGCCCGCCGTTGCTCCAAAGGATGCCCCGGCGGCCGCATACTCTCTGCCCTGTCCGATCAGTATATAAGCCAGGGAAAGGCCGGCTGCAACGCGGAAGAACTGCTCGAAGACTTGTGATGTTGCAGTGGGCTTCATATCCTGCATTCCCTGGAAATAACCGCGGTACGCCGCCATGATAGGCACAAACAGCAATGCGGGAGCAATGGCCATCATGGCGTATTTTGCCCCCGGATTTCCAATGGCATTCACGATCTGGCCTGCACCGAAGAATAAAATCGCAGAGGAAATGATCCCAATTGTGAAAAGCAGGATGAAGGATACCCGAAAAACTCGGTATGCTTCGTAATAGTGATCAACGGCGACCCGCTCCGATACCATCTTTGAGATGGCGATCGGAATCCCCGCTGTTGCCAATGTCAAAAAAAGAACATAAATAGGATAAGCTGTCTGATAATAACCCATCCCTTCATCTCCGATTAAATTGGCAAGGGGGATTCGGAAGAATGCTCCCATTATTTTAATGATAATCCCTGCGATTCCAAGAATCACAGCTCCTTGCATAAACGATTTTTTTGCCATGCTATTTCAGTTCTCCCAGAATTCTTTTCGTACATTTTTCTGCTTCAAATATCGCTTTTTCGATATCAATCGTCAGATACTCTCCATTCTGATATAGGATTCTACCATCTACCATAGTCAGCAGAACATCACTGCCGGAAGCGGAATAAACCAGGTTGGTGGCCATATCATGAATGGGATGCATATTCGGTTTTGACAGATCCATTACAACAAGGTCTGCTTTGAAACCGACAGCCAGCTTGCCGCAATCATCTCTTCCTTGTCCCTTTGCTCCTGCAAAGGTTGCTGCTCTTAGGGTTTCCACCGGCGTGACCAGAGTAGGATCAAATTGCTTTCCTTTGTTCGAAATCGCGAAAACCTTCATCTCTTCTATCATATTTAAACTGTTGTTGCTTGCTACACTGTCTGTTCCTATTGCAACATTGACTCCCTTTTTCAGCAAGTACGGAATATTGCAAACACCACTGGCCAGCTTCATATTGCTGATTGGGCAGCTTGCAACGGTTACGTTTTTTTTCGCAAGGATGTCAAAGTCATCTCCTTCCAGCCATACACAATGGGCAGCGGTTGCTTTGGTATCAAATAGCCCATGTTTGCTTAGATACTGTACCGGCGTCATGCCGTGTCTCTTTTTGCACTCTTCATGCTCAAATTCCGTTTCAGAAACGTGAACATGCATATTGGCACCCACTGCTTTCATATATTCGGCAAGGTGAAGCGCCGTCTTCGGATTGGAGGTATATTCTCCATGAAGGCTGATATCAACTTTGAGCCTGCCGTTTCCTTCGTTATGGTAGGTTTCAAAAATGTGCTTTGTTTCTTGGAAGCCGGGCAAAAGATCAATCTCTCCATCTTCCGAAAAGTTTACGACTCCTCTTCCCAAGTTATTTTTCACACCGGATCCCAATATCGCTTTCGCCATATCGTCACCGTAATAATACATATCCGTGGTGGAAACAATGCCGAACCGCAGTGATTCCGCAATCCCAAGAAGCATGCCGGCGTAAACCGATTCTCCATTCAGTTTGTCTTCAAATGGGAAAATCCTCTTCGTCAGCCAATCCTGTAGAGACATATTCTCTCCATATCCCCTCATCAAGGTCATGGGTGTGTGGGCATGGGAGTTGAAAAATCCGCACATCAGGAGCTTCCCTTTTCCTTCATAGCTTTCGCCGTAACTCTCATTTGGCTCTACAGTATCAATATAGTCGATGGTCTCTCCCTTTATTCCAACATACATATTATCCTTGAGATTATAATTTTCATCCAATATTGCAATATTTTTAAATAACATCGTTACTAAAATCCCTCCTTTTGAATTTCCTTAACGGCTTCGCCGCACTAAAATAACGGGATTATTATACCATTAATACTGCAAAAACAACAGCAGAAAAAATGTTTGAATAAATACATTCCTAATACAGATACTATTTCCATAGGAAAAAAAGGTAAATTTGATTATGAAAGCGAGGAGATCAAATGAAGGCAACAGGAATAGTTAGAAGAATTGACGATCTTGGCCGTGTAGTTATTCCAAAAGAAATCAGAAGAACAATGCGAATTCGCGAAGGCGATCCACTTGAAATATTCACCGACAGAGAAGGAGAGGTCATACTGAAGAAATATTCACCAATCAGTGAATTGAGCCAATTTGCCGGCGAGTATGCAGACTGTGCGAATAATATTTTAGGGGATCTAATCTTAATTTCAGATACCGATCACATCATCGCTGTTTCAGGTGGACCAAAAAAAGACTTCATTGAAAAGAGAATCGGCAAGGATTTGGAAAAGGTCATCCACGAAAAGATAAGCAGAGTTGTTCTCGAAAAAGGTTCCCTCTGCTCAATTACGGCAGATGACGCAACTCCATCGGAATTTGAATCACAGATCCTTGTTCCCATCGTATCTCAGGGAGATGCAATTGGATCCATTGTAATCCTGTCAAAGGACAGCACCAATCCTCTGGGAAACACAGAGTTGAAGGCAGCTGAAATCGGTGCCAGCTTTTTAGCAAGGCAAATGGAGAGCTAATAAAATCGATGCACCTGTACGGTGCATCTTTTGATTTCTGTAGCAAGTTCACAGTCTCTTTCCGATTCCTTTTAAACTTGTAACTCTTAATTTTGATAATTTGGCGACACTTTTCATCTCCCTTCATATAATGTAGTACACCGATCTTAGGTGAATTATATTAGAAAAGAAGGTTAAGAGATATGTACTGTGATAAATATAACTGGTGCGAATGTGATCGCCTTGCAGGGATTGAGGATATAAAAAAGGGGATCTGTAAGATTAAAGATGGGATCAAGGATATCGAGAAAGGACTGGATTACCTCTGCAGATGTTGTCTCCGCGAAGGTGTAAAATGCATTGAAAAAGGGCTATGTAAAATTGAAAAAGGCTTGTGTTACATCATGGAAGGCGTAAAGGATCTCGATTATGATCATGGCTGTCGAGATATGAGGGAGTTAAAAGATGCCATCTGTGATATCAAAGAAGGGATCAAGTGTGTCCGGGAAGGTTTATGTGACATCTACAAACACCGGGTTTGTGAGGGAATCAAAAAAATTCAAGCCGGCCTGCATATGATAGAAAAAGGTCTGTGCGAATTAGTGGATAGTGTAAATGACATTCTCGACGAGGCTGACAGAAATAGAAGGCCCAGATGCACCGAGCCGGAAATGCATTGTGGCGATCGGTACTGTGGCAGCTATGGCGCAGGAAATGATCCATCAGATTTCAAATATTAGTAATTTTCAGGGATTCTCTTTGGTAAAACTGAAATGGCAGAAGACGGTTCGTCTTCTGCCATTTTTAAAATAAGATAGATTCTCCTATCAGCCTTCTGTAATTGCGGTATATTCCTCGGTCAAGTATTCTATTTTCGCAGAACCTTTCAGCTCAATGACTTGCTTCTGGGCTTCCTGACCTACAAGATTTGAAATTATGGAATCCTTTGTTTCTTCGTATGTTCTTGTCCCTTGATTCTTATCAGCCAGCATGATAATGTGATACCCAAACTCGGTTTTCACCGGTTCGCTGATTTCACCCGGCTCCATTGCAAAGACCGCATCCTCAAATTCCTTAACCATCTGTCCTCTTCCAAAGGTACCTAGGCTTCCACCTTGATCCTTCGTACCGTCTGTCCCATATACCGTGGCCAGCTCCTCAAATTTTTCGCCGGACTCCAGCTTTGACAGAATTTCCTGCGCGGTTGCTTCCTTCTCCACCAGAATATGACTGGCTGTAACCTCGTCCACTTTGAAGCTGTCCAAGTTTGCATCATAATACGCCTTGGCATCCGCATCAAGGGTCGTCATTCCTTTCTCGACCTCATCAAAATATGCCTGTCTGTAATATTGATTATAAAAGAAATCAGTCAATATTTCATCAGAGATTTTATTCGCTTTCAAATAGTCATTGATATTCTCGGTCCCCTTGGCTTCCTCCATAAAGGTTTTCAGATCCGCATCAATGGTCTCGGGGAACACGTCTCCCTCTTTCCCCGTAAAATGCTGCTTGATACACTCCATGGCAATCATGTCATCCAGCATTTGCGTCTTGATCGCTACCATGCTCTCTTCCGGGAATTGTGTGATATCAATACCCTGAATAAATGCCGTAAATGCCAAATACTGTTCCAGCTCACTTTCATTGATTGTGGTCTCTCCCACCTTGACAAGATCGGTACCGCTGTCGTTGGCGCCTCCACAGGCGACAAGGCTCATAGCCATTACAATCAGCAGCAAAACCGCTATTCTCTTTTTCATTCGTACTTCTCCTTTTTATATCGTATTTTTATTTTTACATGTCCTCTATTGAACATTATAATGTGCGAGCTGCGTCGAAGTATAACGCTTCCTGCGGCTCTGCCGCACTTAGATCGGCTGAATTATTATACCATAAACTTACTCAGAAATATGGTGACCTGATGAAGTTTATTTTTCCCATTATGATTCATTTTAATAAACGGTCTTACGCCCGCATGAATCAGGATTCCCATGCCGAATTCGGCAGACAGTTCCGCAATTCGTTTCGGCGTCAGCAAGCTCTTCTCGTGAAAATCGAAAACAATTTTTTTCTGTTCCTCGTGGACCCTTGTAATCCCGGATTTTTCTGCCATTGCTCTGATATGGGATACCTTGACCAGATTTTCCACTTCGGATGGTAGCTCCCCAAAGCGGTCGATGAGCTCATCGATGACCTCCGCTTCATCTTCCTCGTCACGAATGGCTGCAATCTTCTTGTACATCTGAAGTTTCAAGATTTCATCGGAAATGTATGAATCCGGGATGTACGCCGGCACTTCAATTTCGATGGAGGTTTCCTCTCTGTCCGGATTCACGATCTCTCCGCCCAGGGCCCTCACAGCGTCATCCACCAGTTTGCAGTACAGCTCATATCCGATGTTCATCATGTGGCCATGCTGTTCCGTTCCTAAGAGATTGCCCGCACCACGTATTTCCAGATCCCGCATGGCAATGTGAAAGCCTGCTCCGAATTCGGTAAATTCCTTGATCGCTCGCAGCCTTTTTTCCGCCACTTCCGTGAGTACCTTGTCCTTCTGATACATCAGATACGCGTAAGCCATCCTTGTGGACCGCCCGACTCTACCCCTGAGCTGATAAAGCTGGGAAAGTCCGAAGCGGTCTGCATCCAGTATAATGATGGTGTTTACGTTGGGTATATCGATGCCGGATTCAATGATGGTGGTTGCGATGAGGACGTTGGATTCGTGGTTCACAAAGTCGATCATCACATCCTCCAGCTGCTTTTCATTCATCTGTCCGTGTCCTACTGCTACGACAGCATCCGGCACAAGGGCGGTAATCTGGGATGCGATCTTATAGATTCCCCTGACTCTGTTGTACACAATATAGACCTGACCATCACGATCCAGTTCGCGCTGTATTGCATCACGGATCAGCTCTTCGTCTTGCTCCAATACATAGGTTTGTACCGGATACCGTTCCTCGGGGGGTTCTTCGATGAGACTCATATCCTTGATCCCAATCAGTGACATATGCAACGTTCTGGGAATCGGAGTCGCAGAAAGGGTCAGCACATCCACATTTTTCCGAATCCGCTTGATGGCTTCCTTATGTTGTACACCGAAACGCTGTTCTTCATCGATGACCAGCAGTCCGAGATCCTTGAAATCAACGTCCTTGGATATGAGGCGGTGGGTTCCGATGACCACATCGACGGTTCCTTTTTTCGCGGCTTCTATAATGGTTTCCTGTTGCTTTTCATTCCGAAATCTGCTCAGCATTTCCACTTTGAATGGAAATCGCTCGAACCGGTCCTTAAAAGTATAGTAATGCTGGTTCGCGAGAATGGTGGTGGGAACAAGAACCGCAGCCTGTTTACCGTCTGCAACGCATTTGAAAATTGCTCGCGCAGCAACTTCGGTTTTCCCGTAGCCCACATCCCCACAGAGCAGCCGTTCCATTGAGATCGATCGTTCCATGTCTTCCTTGATTTCTTTGATGCAGCGAAGCTGGTCCGATGTTTCTTCATAGGGAAACAAATCCTCAAATTCCCGCTGCCAAATGCTATCGGGTGCGAAGGCGTATCCGCCTCTGGTCACTCTCTCTGCTGAAATTTCAAGCAGTTCCTTGGCCATATTGACGATGGCTGCCTTCGCCTTTGCCTTGACCTTCTTCCAGTCACCACCGGAAAGCCTATTAATCCTTGGCACGGTTCCATCGGCTCCGACATACTTCTGGATCATATCCATCTGCTCCACCGGAACATAGAGCATATCTTCGCCGGCATATTTTATTTTCAGATAGTCTTTTTTTACCTTTTGAACGGTCAGCTGTTCCACGCCGATGAATTTTCCGATTCCATGATTCTCATGAACGACATAGTCGCCCTTCCTGATATCTGTAAAGGTTTTGATCGGTTTGCCCCGCTTTTCGCTCGTCTTCGGCTTCCGATGTTTTTGGGTTGTAAAAATATCACCATCCCAAAGAAAAACAAGTTTTTCTTCCGGATATTCCAAGCCGGAGGTCAGGCTTCCTTTTGACAACTTGATCTGTCCGGAGGGATCGAAATGCTCAATGAAATGCTTCAGATTTTCGATTCTCTCTTCTGTGGCACAGACAATGGTGATGTTGTAACTCTGTTTCAGATAACCTTTTAATTCTGTTTCAAGGAAATCCATCCTGCCGTTGAAAATGGGTGCCTGCTTGGAGGATATCTGTATGTTTGCATCCAGCCGATCAAGCCCCTTCAGTTGCTTTTGGAACGGTGTAAAAAAGAAAACTGCAGGCCGTTTATATAGGTTATCAAGATCTGCTTTGCCAGGAAAGGCTTTAAAGTCTCCCGGGACGGCTTCGCCTCGTTCCAATATAGTCTTGAAATCCTCTTTGTCTTCCTTTTCCCTGAATTCAAGGACCTCTCGGATCCTGTCCGGGTCCTCCATCATGACCAATCCATCGGGACTCATGTAATCCCAAAGATATTCCGTGTCATCATAAAAGTAATGGATATAATTTTCCAGTAGTTGCACGTTCCTCGTGTTCTCGATGAACTCAAGCAGTTGACTTTTTCTTTGAAGCAGCTGTTCCTTTTGTGGGTCTGCAAGCTTTTTGGCAAAACTGTCATAGGCCTTACCCAGCTTTTCCGCCGCATGCTGAAACAGGTTCTCTTCCTGAACCATCTGTTCCGCCGGATAAATCTCTGCGGTTTTCAAATTCTCCACAGAACGCTGTGTAAGCGGATCAAAGGTTCGGATGGAATCTACCTCCGTTCCAAATAGTTCAACTCGATATGGGTATTCGGAATCAGCCGGAAAAACATCCACGATGCCGCCCCGTAGGCTATACTGGCCTTTCGCTTCGATGTATGCAGACCGTTCATACCCCATAAAGGTAAGCTTTCTCTTAATATGCTCCGGATCCGTTTCACCGCCCAGGACAAAACGGATCGTGTTTTCCTTAAAAATCCGGTGAGGGGCCAGCTTCTTCACTGCACCAAGGACAGGGGCGATGACGATGCAGTTTTCACCGGACAAAAGAGCCTTGAGTGCCGTCAGTCTCTCTTCTAGGCTCCCATGGCTTTTTGCTTCATATTTCAGAAACAGTTGCTCTTCATCTGGAATGACGAAGATTTTTTGGTCAACAAAAAAAGACAGGTCTTCAGCCAATCTTTTCGCCTTTGCATGGGAAGAGGTTATGATTAGACTTTGTCCTCCTCGTTCCTTGATGATCAGCGATGCAACAGGCATAGCCCGTCCTTCTGAAATCCCTGATATATTGATAAATCCTTTGGCGTTTTTCGCCAGAGCCTTTACTTCATTAAACTTGCCGCCTCTGACTCTGTCACTCATCTTCCTTAGCTTTCCCTTCAGCAGATGGTTTTATATTGTATTCACCCATTGCAGTATCTATACCTTTTTCGAGCATGCATTCAATGGCCTTGGCCGCTCGTTCCACGGCGTTCTCCATCAGGATTCGTTCCTCTTTTGCAAAGCCCCCGAGCACATATCCGGCAAGGGACATTTTCCGCTCCTTACCAATACCGATCCGCACCCTGGGGAATCCTTCCTCCTGCAAGTCATAAATAATGGACTTCATCCCATTATGGGTGCCGGCGCTTCCTTTTTTCCTGATACGAAGTCTCCCCATGGGTAGATCCACGTCATCATAGATCACGATGAGCTGCTCCGGTTCAACCTTGTAGTATTCCATGACCTCGCGAACACTGTTGCCGCTTAGATTCATGTAGGTTTGAGGCTTAACAAGCAACACTTTTTGGCCGGAGACAGTACCTTCTCCGACCAGCGCTTTATGTTTTATTTTATTTATTTTGATATCATTTTTTTCAGCCAAAAAATCCAGAGTAATAAACCCAACATTATGCTTGGTGTTCTCATATTTTTTCCCAGGATTTCCTAGCCCCACGACGATATACATAGTAACTCCTAGTCAAACAGTCTGCTGATAGAATCGTTGGTAAAGATTCTGATCATTGCTTCTGCAAACAAAGGTGCAACGGACAACAGCTTAACCTTATCAGTCTTCTTCACATCAGGCAATGGTATTGTATTAAGCAGAACCAGCTCCTTGATGACGGAATCCTGAATTCTTTCAATAGCCGGCCCTGACAAAACGGGGTGAGTTGCACAGGCATAAACTTCTTTTGCTCCCATATCCTTCATTGCATTCGCAGCGTTGGTAATCGTTCCGGCGGTATCAATCATGTCATCGACGAGGATAACATTTTTTCCTTCGATATCACCGATGATGTTCATGATTTCCGATACATTGGCCTTGGGTCTTCTCTTGTCAACGATGGCAATGGGAGCATCCAAGGGATGCGCCATGTTTCTTGCTCTCGTCACGCTTCCATGATCCGGCGATACGATGACCAGGTCGTCCAATCTCATTTCCCTGAAGTACTTAACAAGAATCGGCATGCCCAAGAGATGGTCCACGGGAATATTAAAGTATCCTTGGATTTGAGGAGCATGTAAATCCATTGTTACGACTCTGTCTGCTCCTGCGCTGGTGATGAGATCTGCTACGAGCTTTGCTGTGATCGGATCTCTGGCCTTTGCTTTTCTGTCCTGCCTCGCATAACCGTAATATGGAATGACTGCATTGATTCTGCCTGCGGAGGCTCTCTTCATTGCATCGATCATGATGAGCAGCTCCATTAAGCTGTCGTTTACAGGATCGCAGGTCGACTGAACTATGTAGGCGTCAATTCCTCTTACTGTTTCCCATAAACTTACGGAAATTTCTCCATCACTAAATTTGCTTACTGTAGATTTGCCCAAGGGTTTCCCCATGATGGAAGCAATCTCCTCTGCCAATTCGTGATTGGAATTTCCTGCAAAAATCTTAAAATCTGTGAAGACCCCGTTCTTCATTACTACACCTCTTTCTTGATACTGTATTGCCTTTTGCCTTCATTCTATCTTTTTTTATCCAATAAACCTTTTCTTGCTACCCAGCCTTCAATGTTTTTTTCCTTTGCTCTTCCGACACATAATGCTCCCTTTGGAACGTCATGGGTCACAGTGGTTCCGGCAGCAATATATGCTCCCTCTTCCACTACAACCGGCGAAACGATATTTACATTGCAGCCCAAAAATGAGCTGTCCTTCACAATAGAACGATGCTTGTTCTTTCCGTCATAATTCACAAATACAACGCCGCAGCCGATGTTGACATTCTCCCCTACATCGGAATCTCCGATATAGGAAAGATGGGACGCTTTTGATCCGTTCCCCATAGAGGAATTTTTCACTTCAACAAAATCCCCGACTTTCACATGGTCACCCAGCGTGCTGTTTGGTCTTAAATAAGCAAACGGCCCTACCTTCGTATTATTGCCCACCCTGCTTTCCAATATAACCGAGCTTTGTACCTCGGTTTCATTTCCAATCTGGGAATCGACTGCTCTGGTATTCTGCCCGATGATGCAATTCTCACCGATGATTGTGTTTCCTTCAAGAATTACACCGGGATACAGGATTGTCCCCGTTCCGATGACCACTGTCTCGTCTATATATACTGCTTTTAAATCTATGAATTTGACACCATTTGACAGATGTTTCAGGTTGATTTCATACCGTTTTCTTTCCTGTTCCTCGTATTCCAAAAGTTCTTTCATGCTTGCCTCCATCACGGCGCTTTGCGCCGTCACAAATAATTAAGGGAACCACCTCGATTCGTTTGGTTACAGGTATAGTATACCATTTAACCGTGGATTCAAAAAGTGAAAATGATAAAGAAAAAGAAAATAGGCCTATAACAGCCTATCCTTTTCCAATATGATCTCCGCAACCTTATAAATATCCCCTGCCCCCATTGAGATCACCAGGTCCCCGCTCTGGGCATTGTTTATGACAAAGCTGGCTATCTCTTCGAAATTGCCAAAGTAGTAAATTTCCTTATTCGGATTCACCCGCTTGATCTCATTCACCAGCTCCTTGGAACTAATTTTATAGATATTCTTTTCTCTTGCGGCGTAGATTTCAGCCATAACAATTTTATCTGCAGCATCAAAGGATTCCGCAAATTCATCAAACAATGCCAAAGTTCTAGTATAGGTATGTGGCTGGAAAAGACACCAAAGATCTTTGTGCGGTATGTTCTGTGCCGCTTTTAGGGTTGCTTTTATTTCCGTCGGATGGTGAGCATAGTCATCCACGATGGTAATATTGTTTTGCGTGACTCCAATCACATCAAATCTTCGCTGGGTTCCCGTATAGGACTCCAGAGTGGCTACAATGGATTCAACAGGCACACCCAAACCATAGCAACAGGCAAAAGCAGCCAGCGCATTGGCGATATTGTGTTCCCCGGGGATGGAAAGCTGCATGGTACAAAGAACCTCTCCACCATGGTGCATCTGAAAGGACGGCATGCCGGATGAGTTGAATTCAATATCCGATGCATAATAATCACAGCGTTCACTGAAACCGAAGGTAACTACCTTGCTTTTTAGTTCATCAATGATGCTGTTTACAAAAGGATTCGCATCAAAAGCAATGACCGTGCCGTCAACCGGCACTAAATTAGCAAATTCATTGAAGGAACTCGCAATATGATCGATGTCTTTAAAATAATCAAGATGATCCGAATCAATGTTCAGAATGATTTCAATTTTGGGATTCAGTTTCAGGAAGCTGTCCATATATTCGCAAGCTTCCGTAACGAAATAGCCGCTGTTTCCAATTTTTACGTTTCCATTGATCTCCTGGAGGTTTCCTCCAACTAAAATGGTCGGATCCTTAGCATCGTTTTCCAGTATCAACGATACCATTGAGGTGGTGGTGGTTTTACCGTGAGTTCCGGCGATTGCGATGCTGTTTTCGTATTCCTTCATCAATGCGCCAAGTACTTCTGCTCTCGAAGCGGTTGGAATTTCATTCTCGATGGCTGCGGTGATCTCCGGATTGTCCTGAGAAACTGCCGAGGAATAGACCACCAGATCCGCATCCGAAATATTTTTCGCTCGGTGCCCCAAATAAATCTCAGCTCCCTGTTCGATCAGCTTATCGGTTATTTCACTTTCCTTCATATCAGAACCGGATACATGATATCCACGGTTTAAGAATATTTCTGCAATAGCACTCAGCCCGATTCCTCCGATGCCAATACAGTGAATATGCTTGAATTTCTTAAGATTAAGCATTAAGAATCCTCCATTTATATTAATTGTTATTTCCTAGCTTCACATCACAACGATATTATCCTGTATGCTGCGTCTCATGTAGCAAAGCTACATACATAAATCGTAAAATTCATTATACCACAAATGGCTAAAAAAATGCTGTGAATTTGACAAAATAATAAAAAACGAATAAAATCAGTTCATGGTACATTACTATTCGTGTTATAGGGGGATATTGTCGATGAAAAGAACGGAACGAGTGGGTGCAATCATTAAAATCTTATCTGAAAATCCCAATAAGCTGTATTCTCTGGGATACTTCTGCGATTTATTCAACGCTGCCAAATCCAGCATCAGCGAGGACATTCAGGCAGCAAAGCAAATACTGGAAAACGTTGATCTGGGACTTATTGAGACGATGGCGGGCGCCGGTGGAGGCGTTAAGCTGATCCCATATATATCCGATCAAGAGGCGGCTCATGTTTTAAATCAGATCTGTGAAAAAATGAGAGATAAGAACAGGATTCTCGGAAACGGATTTCTGTACACCTCCGATCTAATGTTTGACTCTAATATTGTGAAACGCGCCGGTGAAATATTTGCACGACGGTTTATCAATCACGATGCCGATTATGTTGTCACCATTGAAACCAAGGGGATTCCTGTTGCTCTGATGACGGCACATATGTTGAACCTCCCCCTTGTCGTCATCCGTCGTGAAAGTAAAATTTCAGAAGGTTCCACCGTCAGTATCAACTACTTTTCCGGTTCCGCAGAGCGAATTCAAAAAATGTCAATCTCAAAAAGGGCGGTCACACCTGGTTCAAAGGCAATCATCATCGATGACTTCATGCGCGCGGGCGGAAGCGTGAAAGGAATATCCGAAATGCTTGCGGAATTCGATATTGAAGTCGTTGGTACCGGAGTCGTAATCGCCTCGACAGAACCTGAGAAAAAGAAAATATTCGACTTTTTTCCCCTTATCTACCTAGGATCCGTCAATGAGAGCGAGAAAACGATTGAAGTTTTTCCGAATAATCTGATTTTTTACAAAAAAAACTTGTAAAAATTTGCTAACCACTGTATAATGTGGGCATACAATATACAAATTTTGTATATCGGGAATATGTTTGGGCAGGAAAGGGTGGTTTTTCAGTATGAAAATAACTGATGTAAGAGTTCGCAAGGTAAACGATGAAGGCAAAATGAAAGCCGTTGTATCCGTAACATTCGATGATGAGTTTGTTGTTCATGATATTAAAATCATTGAAGGTCAAAATGGTCTGTTCATTGCAATGCCGAGCCGAAAGATGGGCGAAGGCGATTTCAGAGATATTGCTCACCCATTGGTATCAGAAACACGGAACAAGATCAAGGACGCCATTTTCGCTGAGTACGAAAAGGTTCTGGTAGAGAAAATTGATGAAGCAGTCGAACCTGCTAAGGAATAATTTCGTTTTATATTATTATTAGAAAACACCATGCTTATCAGGCAGGTGTTTTTTTTATTTCTCATGAATTTCCCGAATCCCTCATATATATTAATGAGACAGGCATTAGGGAGGATTTGGGATGAATTACAAAGGAGATTTGTTCAAGTCATTTGCCATCATTTGTGCGATGGTGTTTTTTTGTTTGATTCTGCTGCCCTTTGCTTTGGTGAGTTTCTTCGATAAGGAGGAATTGCCATCAGGCCCTTC
>CAKMKG010000030.1 GCA_927441425.1 uncultured Bacillota bacterium
TCCAAGTCCGCCCAAGAAATACGTTCCAATGTTCCCTGTCGTGGAAATACCCGATTGCGGGTGATCGCACAGATGAATCCGATTTCCCGTCAACTGGTCGAGACAGTCCGTGCCAACGGGTATCGGAGCCGCCATTAAGATAGGTGACATTTCTTTATGCCTTTATCTGGAAGCGTTGGCAAAGGTGCCGATTTTCTTGTCTTCGAAAGATATGCGCTTTAGTAGCGAATCTACAACCATGAGATGGTCCGAGGCACGAAAGTGGCGACGGACGGCAGAAGCGGAGCAGCTGCAAAGTCCCTCCGCGCGCACCAAATTAAAGTCATGTATGAGGATTTGAACTCATTCATGACTTTTTTCGTATCCCATGATAGAATAAGGTAACTAATGATTATTTATATACCCTGTAGCTGACAAATAAAAGCACAGATAATCGGGAAGACAAACGCTTCAAGTGATATGATTAAAACACAGGCAGGAGGTGACACCATGATATGGATAGACAGTATAACGAAAGCCATTGACTATATGGAAATGAATTTATAATTTGTGAGGTGACAAATAAATGAAATTTAATGCACAGAAATTAGAAGTATATAAAAAACTTATAGAAACCACAGAACTACAAGAAGGATATCAAGAGTTTATAAAGCTATTTCGATATTTACGGATAGAATTAGAAAAAGATTTATATGACTTTTCGTTTTCCGGTAGTATCGTGGAAAATCGTATGGACTTTGCATATTTTCAATTGTTAAGTGATGAGTTAAAGGAAAAAGGGCTAAAAGCTCAGATTGTTTTTGTCCACAAAGAATATCAATTTGAAGTTTGGATTTCCGGATTTAATCGAAAAATACAGTGCAATTATTATAATTACCTTAAAGACCAAAATATAAAGTATATAGTTAATAGCAATCCAAACAGAGTAGACTATATTATTAAATCTCCACTTCCAAAAGATATTGATATTAGTAATGGTGTTGAGTTAATCGAACAATTAAAATCAGAAGTAAATGGAATAGTAACATTTGCAAAAAATATTACGATATAATAAATTCACATTATGAGCATAATTTATGATGCGTAATAGTTCGAATCCCAATTTAAAATTGAATGATATCTTAATACAGCGGAGCTTGCAGAAAGACATAAAAATACACCCTACGGGTGTTTTCTTATCTCTAAATTATATCATCGCCGCCATTTTATTGGATATTAGTTTTGGTGATAATGATTCACTTATTTTAATTTTGTGATAACCTATTTTTACATTAAGACAGGAGCAATCATACTATATAATACCAACCAATGATTTGTAGGAGGGGGAACGAACATGGATAAAAACATCGATTTTGGCCATGTTGCTGATATTTATGATTATTATGCCAATGTTGACTATGATATCAATTTTTTTAAAACACTTTGCAAAGGGCATAAAAACATCCTTGATTTGATGTGTGGGACCGGAAGAGTTTCTATTCCGTTGATTGAGGAAGGTCTTCTCCTTACCTGTGTGGACTATTCCGAAGAGATGCTTGATATCTTTCGAAAGAAAGTCAACGGATCACAAAATGTTAAAATTATCTGCCAGGATGTATGCGAGTTGAATTTGGAAGAGAGATACGACCTGATCATGATACCATCCAACTCGATTGCTGAGATCATAGATCCGAAGAAGAGAAGGCTAGCACTCCGAAGAATTTATGAGCATCTGACTTCCGACGGAATTTTCTTCTGTACGCTGTATAATCCGGCGTACAGGATACAGCAGGCGGATGGGAATATCAGATATCTTGGGAAATATGATCTTGATAACAATAGAACACTGATTATCACGTATTATAATGTTTATTCTCCTGGGGCCGGTATCATAAGTGGCACTCAGTTTTATGAAATATACCGGAACAACCGATTAATAGAAAAACGTTGTCTGGATATAAAATTCTCCGTTATTTCAAAGGAAGAAATCTGCAAGATGGCACGGAAAGAAGGTTTTTCCCTCAAAGCGATCTACGGAGATTATGAGCCCTATCATTATGATGAAGCAAGTATGTTTATGAATTTACTGTTCAAGAAAAGAGGATGCAGATGAATAAATGACGGCTCCGGGTATCGGAGCCGCCATTAAGATAGGTGACATTTCTTTATTCTTTATCTGGAAGCGTTGGCAAAGGTGCCGATTTTCTTGTCTTCGAAAGATATGTGCTTTAGCAGCCAATCTACAACCATCTGATTCGCATTCAGAATCACAAGGATATTTCCGCCGGATTCTTGGTAATCCTTTTTCAGCTTTGCCAGCGATGCAATAAAGTCGGTATGCATCTTCTTTTGCTCGGCATATGCCGGATAGTTGATGGAACGCATATAATTCTCTTCACTGTGAAAATGCTGTTTTGTGTAGTCGTCCAGAAAATCAAGCATCTCAGAAATAAATTCCTTCGTTTTATTGTTCTTTCCTGCTTCAAAGAGCTGGTTTGCTTTGTCAAACAATGTTTTGTGCTGTTGGTCAATGCTTTCTATCCCAACAGTTAAATTGGGTGTCCATTCTATTGCCATAATCATGTTCCTTTCATGAATTATTTAATACTAAAATAAAGCCTTCCATAATCCATGAAGATTGCAATATTCAAATGCAGCGCTTACAGTTTCTCCATCACTTAATGCAAAGGCGGCTTTCGGTTCTGCACCTACCTCCAGGTATTTGATTTGTCCACCCATATTCGTCTGAAGGTAAATCCAGACAATATGATGCTCCGGAAGCATCGGATGAGCTACGCTTCCAACAGAAACGGTAATCTTGCTGCCCTCTGCTTCTATAACAGGAACATGCTTTTCCGTTGCACCGTCTGAAGTGTTCGCGGTCATTTCCTTCATGTCTTCCCCGCAACATACGATGGGAACACCGGCATCCTCCAATAACGTGATCATATTTCCGCAATGCTTGCAGATGAAAAATCTAGGGTCCTTACTCATAATTTGTATCTCCTTTCATTTATCTTAATCTTTCTAAGCTAAAAAAATTATACCACATTCCGGTGAAATCAAACAGCGTATTGCGGAAGTAATACCAAAAGATTGACATCAACTCTATATTAAAGTACAGTTAAATGCAGAGAATATGTGGGGAAAATGAGTATGAATACGGCTAGAATATCAATAGAATTGAGGGGAGCAATGTATATGAAAAAGCTGGATCAGGGCACAATGGAAACATCTATAAAAGCAGAAATTGAGAAGATGTATCGCAATCAGATCGATTCCGTAAATGCAATGATGAAGCCGGAATTTGCAGATTGCAGTTTCGAAGGAAAGACCCTGATCATCGCCTTTCCCGTGTTGGAGTGGGAAAAAAACCGTGTTGGTGCTATGCACGGCGGGATGATCGCTGCAGCATTTGATATCGCCTTTGGATTGCTGGCACGCTTTCTGGCCAGTCAGAACTTTGCACCGACTATTCAGTTGGAGACGGTTTTTATCAGACCCATACCCATTGGGGATGTTTTCATGGTTCATGTCAAAGCAAATCTGGCGGGAAGGAAACTGACCCACCTTTATGGTGAGGGATTTGTGAAAAGCACGGGGAAACTGGCGGCAACGGCAACCTCCTCCTATTTCAATGAGGATACAAATCAGAGAGCGATTTCCGAAGAAAACGTCGGGAAACCTTGAATGGGGTAGGGCGGTGTGGTATGATTATTGGGTAGGTAAGTAGTATAGCAACGATTTATTCTGAAATTTCTACGATACTTCTGCTTGCCGGTTGTATCGTTTTTCAATTCAGCATGAAATCGTAAATATTCCAGGAGGTATGTAGGGAAATGATCGATAGTAAGATTTGGAGTAAGGAAGAAACCTTCGAAAGGGAAGAATTTGAAAGAATTCAGATGGAGCGGCTGAAAGATACCGTCCAGCGAGTATATCATAACGTTCCACATTATAAAGCAAAGTTGATGGAAGCGGGAATTGAGCCTGGAGATATCAAGACCCTTGGGGATCTAGCCAACGTACCGTTCACGGTTAAGGATGACTTCAGAAAAAATTATCCTTTTGGGCTCTTTTCCTCTCCTAAAAAAGATATTGTCCGATACCATGCCTCCTCGGGAACGACAGGGAAGCCAACGGTGGTAGGATACACAAGAAAAGATATGGAGATCTGGAGCGAACTGATTGCGCGTCTCGTTACGATGGCCGGGGTTACCGATGAGGATACTGCACAAGTTTCCTTCGGGTATGGATTGTTCACCGGTGCGTTTGGATTGCACCAAGGTCTGGAAAGAGTAGGAGCTTCCGTCATTCCCATCTCCAGCGGAAACACGGAAAAGCAGATCATGATCATGCAGGATTTCGGAACCACAACATTGATCAGCACGCCGTCTTACGCACTACATATGGCAGAGGTGGCCACTGAAATGGGCATCAATCCTCAAAAAGATTTATCACTGAAGTGGGGACTGTTTGGCGGAGAAGGCTCTAGCGAGGGAATGAGAAATGAAATTAACGAGCGATGGGGACTCTTTGCGACAGAGAACTACGGCATGAGTGAACTCATCGGGCCGGGAGTATCGGGAGAATGTTTGGCGTTAAAAGGAATGCATATCAGTGAGGATCATTTCCTGCCTGAGATTATCGATCCCAATACCGGTAAGGTACTGGGCGCAGGAGAAGTGGGAGAGCTGGTCATTACGACCATTACGAAGGAAGGGCTGCCAATCCTGCGGTATCGGACGAAGGACATTACGTCTCTTCATTATGAAACATGTGACTGCGGTAGGACGACAGTCAGAATGTCCAAAATTCAGGGACGTTGCGATGACATGTTGATTCTGGGAGGTGTAAACGTCTTCCCATCCCAGATTGAAGATGTGCTGTTGCAAATTGATGGAATCGGACCGCACTATCAGATCAAAGTGTTTAAAAAGGGTTATCTTGATAAAATCGAAGTTGATGTGGAACTTGTCGATGCAAATCTTTTGGATTCCTTTGCGTTGCTGGAGAGCCTAAATCAAAAGATCAAGCATCAACTGAGAACGGTGCTGGGAATTGAAGCGAAGGTAAACCTGGTCCAGCCGAGAAGTCTTGCTCGATTTGAAGGAAAAGCAAAAAGAGTAATCGATATGAGGGAGGTTAAATAGATGTTGATCAAGCAAATTTCAATTTTTATACCAAATAAAAAAGGAAGCCTGTCACAACTCACGGATATTCTCATCGCGCATAGTATCGATATCCGTGCCATTGCAGTATTTGATACCACCGAGTTTGGGATCCTGAGAATCGTCGTCGACGATCCTGACCGCGCTGTGGAGATCCTGAACAAGGAAGGCATCGTTGCGAAGGTAAGCAAGGTAATTGCTGTAGAGCCTGAAGACAAGCCGGGCAGCCTAAATCAGATTTTCTCCATCCTGCGGGATTCGGATATCAATATCGAATATATCTATTCATTTATTATGAGAAAAAAGGAAATGCCTTATATCGTTTTAAAGGTGGACCAACAGGAGAAAGCGGTGGAAGTACTGACCGCCAATGGGATCAATGTGATTAATAAAGAAGAGATTTATGCAAAGGAATCTCTATAAGGAGTATAAAGAAGTGGCTGCGCCACTTCCGCTTCGATATTTCCGAATCGATAAAAAAAGCCGGGCTTGCCGGCTGCAAAAGGAAATTTCAATTTAACTATATGTGGAACTTAAATTTCAGAATCCCGTCTTCGCTGCTGACATAGCTGATGTTCAGTTCGGACGGGATTTTTTTCGCAATTTCCAGCCTGTCTAAACTGATTACAATACTATCTTTCTCCACTTCCATGAACTCAAGCTTCATCATTTCTGCAGCTGTTTGAAGATAACTGCCCTTAAGTCCCGCTGCCTTCAGCGCCATACTCTGCACAAAATTACCTTCCGACTTCACATCCTCCTGATAGGAAAGACGAATTTGATGGGTTGAATCATGAAAATCAAACTGAGTAATCGTCAGCATATATTTTGCCTTCAGCCTGCCCAGTTGCCTTGCATTCCCGTCCAAGTCTACAATGATGGCGCCCTGAAGGAAATAAAGCTCATAATCATTCAAGTATGGCCCTGCCTTATCCATAATTAGCATCTTGATATCTTGGTTTAGCATATCCTCCGGAATCGCCAGAATCCCTCTTTCAACATCTTCCGGTACGAAATTCTCTAGCAGAGAAACGGCTGTCTCTCTGTTTCTGAGCAAAAAACCCAGCAAGTTCTTCAATCCTGCATCGGTCATGGGAATCACCTCGTAATTCAAATTTGCGTTTATTATACCACAAATACCTGCTCATTAATCCGAACTGAAGAAAGAACTGAAAAAATTCTATTATTTACCCGAATAATCTTGGGACAAGTCCATTGCATTTTTATGACACAGATGGTACAATGTATAATTGTTCAATTAAGATAATGGAATATTAGTTAGAAAGGTTGTGGGAAATTAAAATTGGAAAAGTTACAATTATATGGTTTCAATAATTTGACAAAGACATTGAGCTTTAACATGTATGACATCTGTTATACCAAAACCGTTGAAGATCGTAGAGCATATATAGAATATATCGATGAGCAGTACAATGCTGCAAAATTGACTGAGATTCTGAAAAATGTAACGGAGATCATCGGGGCCAAAATTTTGAATATTGCAGTACAGGACTATGATCCGCAAGGTGCAAGCGTAACCATCCTGATTTGCGAGGGAAGCGCTCCGCCAGAATCGGAGGTTCAGATTGACAATCCTTCTGTTGTTGCTCATTTAGATAAAAGTCACATCACAGTGCACACCTATCCCGAGTATCATCCCGATGGCGGAGTTTGCACATTCCGGGCAGACATTGACGTATCCACCTGTGGAGAAATTTCACCTCTGATGGCATTGAATTATCTTATCGAAAGCTTTGCCGCAGATATGATGACGCTGGACTACCGGGTAAGGGGTTTCACAAGAGATATTACAGGAAAGAAGATGTTTATCGATCACAAACTCAACTCGATTCAGAACTATATCAGTCAGGATCTTATTGATCAGTATTTTATGATAGATGTTAATGTATTTCAGGAGAACATCTTCCATACGAAGTGCAAGCTGAAAAGCTTTGATTTGGACAACTACTTTTTTAATTTTTCAGTGGATGACATTTCTATGGATGAGATTAATATGATTACAGCAAAACTAAGAAAAGAAATGGACGAAGTATTTTACGGCAAGAACATGCCGGATAAGTAATAGGAGGTGCATAAATGCTTATAAAAAACAATGATTTATGGTTTTCAGAATACTATATGGATGATGATGTAAAGCTATCTCTTAAAATAGACGAGATCCTCCACGTGGAGCAGACTCCATTTCAGAAGCTGGAAATGTTCCGCAATGAAACCTTCGGTGCCTTCATGGTTCTCGACGGCTATACTCAGGTAACGGAAAAGGATGAGTTTGTCTATCACGACATGATCTGCCATCCAGCTATGTGTGTCAATCCGGACATCAAGAACGTTCTGATCATCGGAGCAGGTGACGGTGGTACGGCAAGAGAAGTAGCAAGATATAAAACCATTGAAAAGATCGATATGGTTGAAATCGATGAGGCAGTCGTCAGGGTTTGTCAGAAGTATATGCCTTCCACTTCGTCGGTATTCACCAGTGAGCCCAGATTGAATCTGATGTTTGACGACGGGCTGAAATTTGTGAAGGAAGCGCCGGCCGGTGCCTACGATCTGATCCTTGTGGATTCGACGGACCCTGCAGGACCGGGAGAAGGGCTGTTCACGGTTGGTTTCTATGAGGACTGCTACAGAGTCCTCAGTGACAAGGGTATTCTGATTAACCAGCATGAGGGCGCATTCTATGAGGGCGATATTGAAGAAATGAAAAAGGCTCATGCAAAAATCAAAAAGACCTTCCCGATTGCAAAAGTATTCGGCTTTAATACGCCGACCTATGCATCCGGCTACTGGTATTTCGGATTTGCTTCCAAGTTATTTGATCCGATTGCGGATATGAAACCTGAAATATGGAAACAGTTCGATTTGAAGACGAGGTACTACAACACCGAACTTCACTTTGGAGCCTTCGCTCTGCCGAATTACGTGAAGGACATTCTGGCATCTGTTGAAGTAAAATAGAAATCAAAACAGACGCATGAATCAGAGGAGAAACCAAGCAATTGGTTTCTCTATTTTATTCCGCTAGGGAACCAGAGGGTTCCCTGGCCTTTTTGCCCCAAGCTTGCTTGGTTAGGCAAAACGGACAGCAGGGAGCGTAGCGAGTCGGAGGCCGAAGGCCGTTGCGGAAGTAGCGCTGCTACTTTTTTAACTTTGAAAACAGGAAGAAATGTGATAAAATAATATTTAACATCTAACTCACTATGCTGGGTAAGAAATCTGGTTATATCATAGAATTGGACAAGTACGGGGGAAGCGATGAAGGACAGTTTTGGCAGAGAAATCAGCTATATGAGAATATCCGTGACAGATCGGTGCAACATGCGATGTAAATACTGTATGCCGGAAGAGGGCGTTGAAAATTTGGGACATGATAAAATTTTGTCCTTTGAAAATATTGAAAGAATTGTAAGAGCGGCGGTAGCGCTGGGGATCACAAAATACCGGCTTACCGGTGGTGAGCCTCTTGCACGGAAAGGAATCGTGAGCCTTATCGAGCGCCTGGCGAAGATTGAAGGCGTTGAAGCGCTGGCGATGACCACAAACGGAACCTTGCTGGAAGATCAAGCTGAGGCATTGAAAAAAGCAGGATTGGATAGAGTCAATATCAGTATCGACTCTCTGAAGTATGATAAATATGAAGAAATTACCAGAGGAGGAGACTTGGATGCCGCCTTTGCAGGAGTAAATGCAGCGCTTCGGGTGGGACTGACACCGCTGAAGCTGAATGTAGTCGCAATGGCGGGTTTCAATGACAATGAAATTCTTGATTTTGTTCAGCTGAGCATCAATCATCCCATTGATATCCGTTTTATAGAATTGATGCCCATCGGTCAGGCCGGAAAGAACAATGGATATCGTTATCTTTCCAGTGATGAAATCAAAATGAAGCTGCCCGGGCTGATCCGGCTGGACAAGCAGGACGGAGTGGCGGATATTTATAAATACCCGGAGGCACTGGGAAGCATCGGATTCATCAGCCCCATGAGTCATCAATTTTGTGGTAGCTGCAACAAAATCCGGCTTACGGCTGAAGGGAAGCTGAAACCGTGCCTGCATACTGATGAGGAGATCGATTTAAAGGAGATATTAAATATGGACGATGATGAATTGCTTAAGGACGCGATCAGAAATGCGATTCTACGAAAAGGGGATAAGCACCATCTAAACGATGGAGCCAAACCCGTGGATCGCAGCATGAGTCAGATCGGAGGCTAAAATGATTGAATTAACGCATATAGACAAAAACGGGCGTCCCCGAATGGTGGATGTGGGAGAAAAGGCAGACACCAATAGAAATGCTGTTGCCAAAGGCAGCATCTATATGCAGCCCGAGACGTTTTGCCGGATCAAGGCCGGTACCATGGAAAAGGGGGATGTACTTTCCGTAGCGCAGACTGCCGGCATCATGGCTTCGAAAAATACGGCATCGGCGATCCCTATGTGTCATAATATCATGATAACCGGTGTTGAAATGGATTTTACTCTGGATGAAGAACGTTCCGCAATCCATATTGAAGCATGTGCAAGCACAATAGGGAAGACAGGAATCGAAATGGAATCTCTCCATGCTGTTTCTGTTGCTGCCCTTACAATTTATGATATGTGTAAGGCCATCGACAGGGGGATGCGGATTACAGACATCAGACTGGTGAAAAAGTCCGGAGGAAAATCCGGTGATTATATCAATGAGTAAGGAGGCTTATTATGGCAAAAGTATTATCTATCAATATCAGCGATAAAACAGGGGTGATAAAACTGCCGGCAGTGCAGGCGGAGTTTATCGACGGCGGAATCAAAGGCGATGCCCACTGCGGCTTGGACGAAATCAGACAAGTAAGTCTGCTGGCAGATGAAAGCGTCGATAAAATGAGAGCCATGGGCTTAGAACTTGGTGCAGGCGTCTTTGCAGAGAATATTACAACCCAGGGGATCGAACTGAAGACACTCCCAATCGGAACAAAGTTGAAAATTGGTGAAACCATTCAAGAGGTTTCCAAGATCGGCAAGGAATGCCATCACGGATGTGCCATCAAACAACAGACCGGAACCTGTGTTATGCCGACAGACGGTATTTTTACAAAGGTCCTGCAAGGCGGTATCGTAAAGCCCGGAGACAGCATCGAATTTCTATAGTTGCAATTTCTGAGGAGGTTATCAAGCTGCTTAGACTCCTGTGTATATATTGTATACATTTGTAGGATACTATTGCTTTTACCGATTATACTACTATATAATAGAGGGAATATCGAGTTTGAAAATTATAAATGGAGGATAATATATGGCAAAGATAAAAATAATGGAAACAGTTTTGCGTGATGGACATCAGTCTTTGATTGCGACTCGAATGACCACCGACGAAATGCTTCCGGCACTAGAAATTTTAGATGGTGTCGGTTATCATTCATTGGAGGTATGGGGAGGTGCAACCTTTGATGCCTGTCTCAGATTTTTGAATGAGGACCCATGGGAACGCTTAAGAATCATCAGAAAAAATGTTAAGAATACAAAGCTTCAAATGCTTTTAAGAGGGCAGAACCTTCTTGGATACAAGCATTATGCCGATGATGTGGTTGATGAATTCGTAAACAGAGCCATCGGAAACGGAATCGATATTATCCGTATCTTTGATGCGCTGAATGACACGAGAAATCTTCAACGATCAATTGAGGCTACTAAGAAGCATGGCGGACACGCTCAGGGTGCGATTTCTTATACGATCAGTCCGGCACATACGAATGAGGTGTTCATACAGCTCGCCAGGGAAATCGAGCAGATGGGAGCGGATTCTATTTGTATCAAGGATATGGCCGGCCTATTGAGTCCGTATAATACATTCGAAATGGTGAGCCAGATCAAAAAGGCAATCAAGATTCCCCTTGAGCTCCATACCCATGCGACAAGCGGTTTGGGAAGCATGACCTACATGAAGGCAGCGGAAGCAGGAGTTGATATCATTGATACTGCACTTTCTCCATTTGCCGAAGGTACATCCCAGCCTCCTACAGAACCGTTGGCGTATGCTTTTAAAGGAACCGAGTATGACACGGGTTTAAATATGGATCTTTTGAGTCATGCTGCAGAATATTTCAGACCGATCAGAGAAAAATATATCGCGTCCGGCTTGCTCGATCCGAAACTTATGGGGGTTGATATCAACACGCTGATCTATCAGGTCCCTGGCGGCATGCTGTCCAATCTGGTATCCCAGCTGAAGCAGTCCAACGCGATGGATAAGTATGAAGACGTTTTGAAGGAAGTACCGAGGGTTCGCGAAGACTTAGGTTATCCGCCGCTCGTAACACCAACTAGCCAGATCGTCGGAACGCAGGCTGTATTGAATATCGTTATGGGAGAAAGATATAAAATGGTTCCGAATGAAGTGAAGCAGCTGGTGAAAGGTATGTACGGAAAAACCACGGTTCCGATCAAAGAAGAAATCATCAAAAAAATTATCGGTGATGAGGAGGTAGTTACCTGCAGACCTGCGGATCTCATCGAGCCAGAGCTGGAAAAAATCAAGAAGGAAGTCGCACAATATGTAGAGCAGAATGAAGATGTTCTCACACGTGCGCTGTTCCCGGGACCATCCGTTGAGTTCTTCAAATACAGAAACGCGAAGAGATATCAGATCGATTCCTCATTGCTGAATGAAGAGGATATGGTTTATCCGGTATAAAGAATGCTTAAATGCAATGAAAATGCAAGAAATAAAAAATAGCAAAGCAGAGAAAAGGACTGGTCACATTGCTGACCAGTCCTTTGATATAGCCATATTAACGGGTCTTTTGTTTCCAGTCCATAACCTTCTTTGCAAAATTTCTGAAGGAAAAATCACTGTGGTCCAGTGGGCCTTTGTCTTCCATTTTGCAGAAGAAACATTTCGGTATCTCATCACTCTTTAGACTGGCTTCAACACATGAGTCACAACCATCAGATTCATAACCGGGCATTGCGAACTTTGATTCCTGATTTGATGGACAATATGGGGATCCTGTCATACAATCTCTAACTGGCATTCATTTCACACTCCTTTACAAATATTTTGAATTTATCCTTATAATACCCTGTAGAGGAACCGGTAATCATTTAATTTTCATATTATTATATTAAAATCAGACTTCTTCAATTAAATGAATTCCTTCGTAATCGCTCAGCAGTTCAATTGCAGCGGCATGCTTCATGCCCTTTGGAATCTTGATGGACATATGAAAACCAATATTGCCGGAGTCTACGGCTCCCGTTTGATTGAGATAGGAGCTTTGAATCTGTATGCCTCGTTCCCTGACAAATTTTCGGTACTCCTTCAATGCAGAAATAGATTCCAATTCCACATACATATCCATAACGCGGGAGAGATCGTAAATCAAGCTTTCAAACCGCTTAAGGAAGGTCAATGCGGAAAATACCAGAATACCTGCGATGATCGCCCCGGAATAAAAGCCGATACCGAGGGAAAGTCCGATACAGGCGGATGCCCACAGCCCGGCCGCAGTGGTCAGGCCCTTGATCTTTTGTCCGCCTGTAACCATGATGGTACCTACTCCAAGAAACCCAACGCCGGTAATGACTTGAGCTCCCATTCTGGAAGGATCTGCAATGGCGGTCATCGATTCGAAGATATACTGATTGGTGAGCATGGCGAGAGCAGCACCCACACATACGAGAATATGAGTACGGAAGCCGGCAGGGTGTTTTGTGGCGCCTCTTTCCAATCCTATGATACCCCCGAATATTACGGCGAGAAAGAGTCGGAAGGTCACCGACAGAATATTGACATCATAAAATACCTCGGGTAAGGATAACATATACTATTTTCCTCCATTCGGCAACGCCGTTATAAATTATTTGCGTTCATTTAATCATCGCTCTAGGCCACTGATGATGCAATGATTCCGACCTCTCGGCGAAGCCGTTAAGATTATAGGAATTATTATAACATATTCTAAAAATATATGGTACAATTAGACAGAAAATGTATATTCCAACTTACAGGTCAACAGCCACTTTTTAAAGAAGGTGAGGTCTTGAACGGTGTTTCGTGAGATCAAGAAAAAGAAGCTCATACTAGACAATAGAAAGCCTTACATAAAAGAAACAGCAGAATACATAGACGAAATCAATCTGATCGATTGGATCTATTCTTCTCTTCGGCTAGAAGGAAGCGGCATTAAGAAAACCGATGTGCAGAAAATCGTAAAAGGTGAGTTCCTTGTGAATGTGACCATCAATGACCATTCTGCCATCGGAAATTATCAGGAGGCAATCAAGCTTGCATACGATATGGCTGATATGAAGATAGAACTTACGGAGAAATATTTGTTCCGATTTTATCAAATTTTGGCCAATCCCGAGAGACTGGATTATCGAAGGACCAATCCGATCCTTGTCATGCTCGATTACATCCCGCCCCACCCTAGCGAAATTGAGGAACAGATGGATATTTTGTTCCAATGGATGAACACCAATGACTTTCAAAACAACCCGATTCTCAGGGCGGCCTATTTTCATAATAAACTGGTGGAGGTCTATCCCTATGAGTCCCATTCGGAATCAGTAGCGAGAATAGCCATGTACTATGAGCTGATTCGGAACGGCTACCCTCCTATCCTTTTGAATCTCAGCGAGCCGGAATACTATGCAGCAATAAGAAGCTATCTCAAAAAAGAAGAAATCCAGCCTCTGTATGAACCCCTGGAACGGGGCGTGTACAATAAGCTGGAAATTATGATGCAGCTAACTGCAGATTGAATTTAGAAGGAGCGACATGACAATATTCAACTGGTGCCTGCACGGGGTACCCTCTCGGAAACCGCTCGCTCTTCAAATTATCGGATTCTAATTAATAGTAAATTTTCGAGCTCGGACGGTTTCTTACGAGGCTAACCCTGGCACGGCACTTTTTGATATAATATCGTCCAGTCGCTCTATTAATAATTTAATCCCGCAACATCTGCTCTACGTTTTCAAAGGATGTAGAGCCTTTTGATTTTTTGGCATTGATGCAGGCGCGGATATCAATCTTCTCATAGATATCCTGTTCAAACTTGTCGGAGAAGCTTTTCAGTTCCTCCAGCGTCAGTTCCTCAATTGATTTTTGCTTCTCGATGCAGTATAACACGATCCTACCGATGATTTCATGACAGTCTCGGAAGGCGAGACCCTTAGATACGAGATAGTCCGCTGCATCCGTTGCATTCATGAAGCCGGTTTTTGCAGCATTTTCCATGACATCAGCGTGAATCTTCATCGTAGCGATCATTTGGGAAAAGATGACAAGGGAGCTTTTCAGTGTATCACCCGCGTCAAAAACGGGCTGCTTGTCCTCCTGCATATCCTTGTTGTATGCCAGCGGCAGACCCTTCATGATGGTCAGCAGCGTGATCAGGTCACCGTAGACCCGGCCTGTTTTTCCGCGGATTAATTCGGCCATGTCCGGATTCTTTTTCTGCGGCATGATACTGCTGCCGGTGCTGAAGGCATCGTCCAGCTCAATAAACCGGAATTCGGAAGAACTCCATAAAATCAATTCTTCACAGAAGCGGGAAAGATGCATCATGCTGATGGAACAGCAGCTCAAAAACTCTAGCGCGAAATCCCTGTCGCTTACGGCATCCATAGCATTCTGAGAGACCCTTTCAAAGCCAAGTTGCTCCGCCAGATAATCTCGGTCCGTATGATAGGTGGTTCCGGCTAGCGCGCCTGAACCAAGAGGCAGGGAGTCCGTTCCCTCATAGCAGTTTTGAAATCTTGTGATATCCCTACGGAACATTTCTCGATAGGCCAGAAGATGAAACGCCAGGGTTACCGGCTGTGCCCGCTGCAGATGGGTATAACCGGGCATCACCGTATTTTGATTTTCTTTCGCGATAGCCGTCAGCGTACCGTTAAGCTCTTCCAGCAGTAGGACAAGAGAATTGATTTCCTCCTTCAAGTAAAGGCGAATATCTACGGCAACTTGGTCATTTCTGCTTCTGGCGGTATGGAGCTTTTTGCCCAGAGCGCCCAATCTTTTGGTCAGGATGCTTTCGATATTCATATGAATATCTTCCTGCTCGATGGTAAATTGAATGCTGCCGGCTTCAATATCTCTCAGTATCTCAAGCAAAGATGACTCTATTGATAGAGCCTCATCTTCGCTTATTATTCCTTGTTTCGCCAGCATCTTCGCATGGGCGATGCTGCCGATAATATCCTGTTTGTATAATCGTTGGTCAATGTCTATGGAGGCATTGAATTCTTCAGCCAACGAATTCTCCGCCTTTAAGAACCTTCCTTTCCAAAGTTTCATTTTTCTTTGCTCCTCCTTGCTTGTTCTGCTTCATAATTGCTCTGATCTTCATTGCCAGAGAGAACAGATTGATAAAGCCTTCTGCATCCTTCTGGTTGTATACATCGTCCTTGCTGAAGGTAGCAAACTCTTCACTATAAAGGGAGTTCTCCGATTTAGAAGCGACCGGCAGGCAATTGCCTTTGTAGAGCTTCATTTTAACCGTTCCAGTTACAGGCTCTTGCGTTACATTTATAAAAGCGTCAATGGCTTCTCTGAGCGGAGTGAACCAGAGGCCGTCATAAACCAGCTGTGCATATTTCTGTCCAACTATATTCTTATATGCTATAGTGTCTCTGTCAAGGATTAATTTTTCCAGATTCGTGTGGGCTTTATAGAGGATCGTTCCTCCCGGAGTTTCGTAGACACCTCTGGATTTCATTCCAACAAGACGGTTCTCAATGATATCAATGGTTCCCACTGCATTTTCACCACCAATTTTATTCAGCTCGGTGAGCAGTTCCAATGGCGACATGATTGTTCCATTCAAGCCTACAGGAACACCCTTTTCAAAGTCGATGTCAACGTAGGTTGGTGTATCGGGTGCCTGTTCCGGCGCAACGCTCATAACGAGGATATCATCAAGATGCTCGTTCCAAGGGTTTTCGAGATTTCCGCCCTCATGGCTGATATGCCAAATGTTCTGGTCTCTGCTGTAGATCTTTTCCTTGGACTGTGCAATAGGAATATTGTGCTTTTCGGCATAATCAAGCAGGTCTTCTCTGGACTTGAACTCCCAGAATCTCCAGGGAGCTATGATTTTGATTGACGGATTCAGAGCATGAATTGTTGCCTCAAAACGTACCTGATCATTTCCCTTTCCGGTGCAGCCGTGGCAGATATAGAAAGCGCCTTCCTGTTCGGCGATTTCAACAAGCTTCTTCGCCATGAGTGGTCTTGCCATGGAAGTCCCCAATAAATAATCATTTTCGTAGACTGCCCCTGCTTTCAGAGTTGGCCAGATGTATTCGGAAATGAATTCATCCTGGATGTCGATAATATAGGATTTGGAAGCGCCGGTCGCATAGGCCTTCTTATCCACCGCATCAAAATCCTCGACCTGACCTGCATTACAGCAGACTGCAATTACTTCGTAGTCATAATTTTCTTTGAGCCAGGTTAAGATAATAGAAGTATCCAAACCACCTGAATACGCTAATACAACTTTTTCTTTTGCCATTTTTTTCTCCTCCTTTTGAGCCTCTATTTCATTCGCAGAAAATGCGAAATGTCCTCAATTGCAAAATAATGATTGAAAAAATTATATCACCGGCTCAAGCAGATAGCAAGAGAAAAATAAATATTTATACATAAATTATTATAATTATGCATGTTCCCGAAATTGATAGGAATTTTTCCGGTGTTTACTTTCGTCTGATTTTTGAATATAATAGGACTGATGAAGAAACGGATAACTTGATAGGTTTGTTTCAGCCGGATCGACTCCGGAAATGGGTATTAAAGACGGAGGAAAAGCTTTGAATATCAATCAGATTTATGATGAATTGTTATTACGAATAGATAAAAGCAGCATGATCCAAGACGCACCGATGAAGGAATTCACATCTTTTAAGGCGGGCGGGAATGCCGCGCTTCTTGTGCGGCCCGGAAACGTGGAAGAATTAGCGTATGCATTAGAGGTGCTTTCAGCCCATGAGATCAAACATATGGTCATTGGTAACGGCACCAATCTTTTGGTAAAGGACTCAGGATATCATGGCGTTATCCTAAGAATCGGAGAAGCGTTCCAGGAAATCAACGTTATTGGAGAACGCCTGGTGGCGGGTGCGGGGGTTTTGCTTTCCGCTGCAGCAAGGGAGGCCTGCAATGCTTCTCTCACCGGTTTTGAATTTGCCGCCGGAATCCCGGGTACGATAGGCGGAGCGGTGTTTATGAATGCCGGAGCCTATGACGGCGAGATTTCCCAAATCATTGAAAGTGCGGAGATTCTCTCAAAGGATGGTTCCCATGTCTTTACACTGAAGAAAGAAGAACTGGAATTGTCATACAGGCATAGCAGGATACAACACACTGGAGATATTCTTCTGAATGCATCTTTTCGTTTAGAACAGGGAAATCAGGACAAAATCAATGCAAGAATGAAAGAACTTGCTTGGAGAAGAACGGAAAAACAACCATTGTGCTATCCCAGTGCAGGAAGTTTTTTTAAGCGGCCACACAATCATTTTGCGGGAAAACTGATTCAGGATGCAGGACTGAGCGGGCTGACTCTGGGAGGGGCGCAGGTTTCACCGCTCCATGCAGGCTTTCTAATCAATACCGGTGGTGCGACAGCAACGGATATTATTGATCTGATGGAAATCGTCAAGAGTACTGTTTTCGAGGAATTTGGCATTGTATTGGAGCCCGAAGTTAGAATAATAGGAGAATAATAAATGGTTCGATTGCTATATGATCTTCACACCCATACTACTTTTTCCCATGGGAAGGGTTCCATTGAAGACAATGTTAAGTCGGCAATCCTCAAAGGGTTGAAGACGGTTGGAATTTCAGACCATGGACCTGGCCATGTGACCTATGGTGTAAAGCGGAGCAACATCAACCTGATGCGCAGCGAGGTGGAAAGGCTGAAGCCTATTTATCCCGAAATCGAGATTTTGCTGGGCGTAGAAGCGAATATCATCAATCCGTCGGGAAGGCTGGACGTGACTGCGGAGGAATTGAAACAGTTCGATTATCTTCTTGCAGGCTATCATTACGGTGTTTTTGGGGAGAAGCCGGCTTATGCATTGGGTATTCATGCCCAGAATTTTATCGTCAGTGGATGGTTCCATAAGAGCACGAAACAGCAGGTGGTGCGCAACACGGAATTGGTCCTTCGAGCGATCTATGAGAACGAAATAAAAATATTGACCCATCCCGGAGATAAGGGCCCCTTTGACATCAGAGAAATCGCATCGGCCTGCGCTGACCGAGGAACGCTGATGGAAATTAGCACCTGGCATAACTGGCTCACCGTTGATGGGATCAAACAAGCAGCGAGGACAGACGCCCGCTTTGTTATCAGCAGTGATGCCCATACGTCAGAACGGATCGGTGACTGTCAGGGCGCTGTGGACCGGATCAAGGAAGCGGGACTGGACTTTGAACGAGTGGAAAACCTAATTGTTGAAGAAGAATAAGGACGAGTTTTAGAAATTAATGAGGTAGAACAATGGATGTGATTATCGTAACGGGCTTGTCGGGAGCAGGAAAAAGCCAGGCCATAGACTGTATGGAGGACTTGGGGTATTACTGTATTGACAACATGCCGCCTGCATTGATCAAAAACTTTATGGATTTAATCATGAGGGATAAGGTAACCATTGAAAAAGCAGCTTTTACAATTGACATTAGAGGCGGCGAATTTTTTGACGACCTGAAATCCAGCCTGGAAGAACTGAAACATGCAGGCCTTGAGTTCAAGGTTATGTTTTTGGAAGCCTCCGATGAGGTTCTGATCAGAAGATTCAACGAAACGAGAAGGACCCATCCCCTTGCCTACGCGGGAAACACACTGGAGGGAATTACAAAGGAGCGAAAGCGTCTGCTCGAAATCAGAAAAGCTTCCGATTTTATTATCGACACCTCCAATATGAAAACAGCACAGCTCAAGGAGGAGATCAAGAAGCTGCTCCTTTCGGAAGATCAAAACACCAGTTTTACCATCAGCATCCAGTCCTTTGGCTATAAATATGGGATACCGTTGGATGCGGACATGGTATTCGATATGCGATTTATCCCCAATCCATTTTACTTAAAAAGTATGAAGAAGCTGACGGGAAACAGTGCGAAGGTAAGCAATTATGTCATGAAATTTCCGGAAACCCAGGTGTTTCTCCATACCATTGACGATCTGATCAATAAACTGATCCCTTGTTACACGAGAGAGGGTAAATTCCATCTGGTGCTTGCGATTGGCTGTACCGGTGGACAGCATCGATCAGTGGCCATCGCAAATGAGCTTTCCAGACTGTTTCACGAGGAAGGAAAACGCGTGATTACGGTTCACCGCGATTTGTAGGAAGGAAATATAAATGATAGACGAATATCGTATCGGACCGAGAATCGTTGTGATCGGAGGAGGCACCGGATTGTCGGTCATTCTTCGCGGGATAAAAAAAATTACAGATAATCTTACAGCGATTGTAACCGTAGCTGACGATGGAGGCGGATCCGGAATGTTAAGAGAAGATCTCGGCATGCTTCCTCCCGGCGATATCAGAAGCTGTATTTTGGCCATGGCCGATGAAGAGGGATTGATGCAGGAGCTGCTGAAATATCGTTTCACTGAAGGCAAGCTGGAAGGGCAGAGTTTTGGGAATCTTCTGATTGCAGCCTTAAACGGGATCTGTGGAAACTTTGAGGATGCGGTTGCCAAGACCAATGAAATCCTTCGGGTCAGAGGACAAGTGCTACCGGTAACGGGCAGTGACGTCCATTTGTGCGCTGTATTGGCAAACGGGAGTCTCGTCTGCGGAGAATCGAAAATCCAGCCGGAGGTGCTGCGTCAGGATAGTCCCATTTTACGGGTACATCTGAATCCGGAAAAACCGGCTGCAACTGCAAAAGCCTTGGAAGCGATCCACAGAGCCGATCTGATCCTGATGGGTCCAGGAAGCTTATATACGAGCCTTATTCCAAACTTTCTCGTAGGTGGAATTCCTGAGGCCATCAAGGGTTCCATGGGTAGAAAGGTTCTGGTGTGTAATATGATGACACAGCCAGGAGAAACGGACCACTACTCTGTATGGGAGCATGCAGCAAGGGCGACTGAATATTTAGGTGAAAATATCATTGAATATATCATTGCAAACAATGAGGTGATTGATTCGGAAGCGTTGAAGGCCTATATTGAAGACGGATCGGAGCAGATCATTCCTACCCAGGAAGATCGACGCAAGCTTGAGGAGAAGGGGATTTCCCTGATTGAGAATAATTTTGTCGAGATAAAAAAAGGATACATAAGACATGATGCTGATCGCATCGCAAGTGTGGTTTATGGCCTGATTTGCGATTGAAATTAGAAATCGTTATTTAATCTAAAGGAGAACAAGCAAATGGAAAAACTTATTATCACAGCAGCAATATGTGGCGCTGAGGTTACGAAGGAACATAACCCGGCAGTTCCATATACTGTGGAGGAAATTGTCAGAGAGGCAAAATCAGCTTATGACGCGGGAGCATCCATCATTCACCTTCATGTAAGACAGGATGACGGCACACCAACACAAAACAAAGACAGATTTCAGGTTTGCGTTGATGCAATTCGCAAGGAGTGCCCTGATGTAATCATTCAGCCCTCAACCGGCGGTGCGGTTGGCATGACGGATATGGAACGACTTCAGTCCACGGAGATCGTACCTGCGCCTGAATTTGCAACTCTGGATTGCGGAACTCTGAACTTCGGTGGAGACGAGATTTTTATCAATACGGACAACACCATCTTTAATTTTGCAAAGATTATGAAAGAAAGAGGGATCAAGCCCGAGCTGGAAGTGTTCGACAAGGGTATGATCGACATCGCCATGAAAGCCCACAAAAAGGGACTTCTGGTTGAGCCGCTCCATTTCGACTTTGTTCTAGGTGTACAGATGACAGCAACGCTGCGGGACTTGGTCTTCATGGTAGGAAGCATTCCTGCCGGTAGTACCTGGACCGCTTCTGGAATCGGTAGATTCGAATTTGAAATAGCTGCAGGAGCCATCATTATGGGCGGTCACGTGCGAGTCGGATTTGAAGACAATTTGTACCTTGAAAAGGGCGTCCTTGCCAAGAACAATGGAGAACTGGTTGAAAAGGTAGTCAAGCTTGCCAAGCTTTTGGGAAGAGAAATCGCAACGCCTTCGGATGCAAGAAGAATTCTAAGCATCAGCAACTGAAAAGTATTTTCACGAAAACCGCCGCCTTTTAATGCTTCGCATAAAGGCGGTAAATGCTTATAATCAGGAGATTGATATGTCTTTTTCAGCGACGACAAAAAATGAACTAGCACGAATCGTACCGGAAAGAAAATGCTGCAAGCTGGCTGAAATCGCCGGCTTCATTCGCATGTGCGGAACGATAAAGCTGTCCGGCGGCGGGAAGGTGAATGTCATGCTGTTGACGGAAAATCCTGCTGTGGCAAGACATTTTAAAAGACTGATCAGAGATTACTTCGGAACAAATGCCTCTTTAGTCATCGCAAAGACTACCATCCTGAAAAAGGGACATTATTATGAATTGGTAATCGAGGCCGAAAAGAATGCGGAGCAGATCTTGAGAGAAACGGGGATCCTCATGGTAAAGGAAGGCTGCAATTATATCAGCGATGGGATCTATTCCGATATCATCAAGACAAAATGCTGCAGAAAAGCCTATTTGAGAGGTGTTTTCCTTGGAGCCGGAACCATCAGTGATCCGGAGAAGGCCTACCATCTTGAAATCGTGTGCAACAGTGAGATGCTAAGTATTGATGTCAAAAAATTGATCAATAGCTTCGGATTGCATTCCAAATCGGTGATTCGAAAGCACAGCCATGTGGTTTATCTCAAGGAGGCAGAGCAAATCATTGACTTTCTGAATATTTTAGGCGCCCACGGGCAGCTGCTGGATTTTGAGAATGTACGTATCGTAAAAGAGATGCGGAACAAAACCAACAGGATCAGCAACTGTGACAACGCCAATCTGGATAAAACCATCAATGCTTCAGCCAGACAGATGGAAAACATCAGGCTGATCGAGGAGGTGAGGGGTTTGACCTCCCTGCCGGAGAAGCTTCGAGAGGCGGCAAGGCTTCGGCTGGAAAATCCCGAATCCTCACTGATCGAACTGGCGGAGCTGATCGACCCCCCCATCGGGAAATCCGGTCTCAACCATCGGTTCAAAAAGATCGAAGACCTCGCAGAAAAAATCCGCCTTACGCAGAAATCGATTTAAATCATTCGAGTAATCTGTTCGAAGTTATCGTTTGCTTTTGTTGGTCGCTTCCGAGACACTCATTGCAGGATTCCAATGAACCTGCTTGATGTATTTTTCAAGTTCCTCGGGGTTTTTCTCTTGAAACAGCCGGACAATCTCCCGGTGCTCATCATTCGTCGTATATAGAATCTGTTTTTCATCATCATTTTGTGACAAATCATAGCTCTTGGTTAAGAATTTGTTTCGCGTCATATTAATCATTTCTATTAAAACATCATTTTGGCATTCATTGATATAGATCGAATGAAACGTCTCCTGCTGTTTATAGTACATTTCATAATGGTTGGACTTGATAGAAAGATCCATGCTGTCAATATAAAATTCCATATCGTTCATGTGGGTTTCGGTGAGGAATGGACACGCTAAGGATGCGGCAAAACCGTCTAAAGTACCGATTACGGCATAAATGTTTTCCGCTTCCTTTGGGGTAACAGACCGAATAATGAAACCTTTTCTTGGAACATTCTCTAAAATACCTTCACTGGCCAACTGGATCAGAGCCTCTCTTACCGGCGTTCTACTTATGTTCAATTCCCGACAGATATTATTTTCATTAATCTTTTCCTCAGGAACAAGATTACCTTTCAGAATCTCATCTGCTATGTAGTTGTATACATGGTCTTTCAAAGATAAAAATTTATACATTAAAAAAAATCCTTTCTGGAAAAGTAAGCTATTCAAATGAATAATAGCACCAATTGCTGCAAAAATCAATGGAATCATAAGTGCAATCGTGTATGACCGACAAGAATATAACCTATCATCAAGTTTGACAATGTTCAATATATTATATATTATATACTCTAATCATAGATAGTAACAAAATGGGAGGAAAAATTATGTTTCAGAATGTAATTGTAAAAAGACCTTGTAAGGCAATGGTAGAAGGCATCACATCGGCGCCTGAGCTTGGGAAACCAATTTATGAATTGGCATTGAAGCAGCACGATGCCTATATTGAGGCATTGAAAAAGTGCGGCGTGAACGTAACGATACTGGAAGCAGATGAAAATTACCCGGATTCTTGCTTTGTAGAAGATACAGCAGTACTTACAAGAAAATGTGCGATCATTTCAAATCCGGGGGCAGGAACCAGAACGGGTGAAGCAATGCTGATGCTTCCTACAATCAAAAAGTTTTTCTCTGATGACCAAATCGAATACATCAAGGAGCCGGGGACGATGGAAGGCGGTGATGTTATGATGGTTGGGGATCATTTTTATATCGGCCGGTCGGCCAGAACAAATGAAGAGGGAATCAGACAGTTCATCGAAATCCTAGAGAAACACGGCTTATCCGGCTCTGAAGTTCCCCTTGAGCATGTACTTCACCTGAAGACAGGTGTAAATTATATTGAAAACAATAATATGCTGGTGTCCGGAGAATTTGTGACAAAACCAGATTTTGAAAAATATAATCACATATTGGTTTCTGAAGCGGAGGCATATGCAGCAAACTGTATATGGATCAATGATAAAGTAATTGTGCCAGAAGGTTACCCAACCGTAGAAAAGGCCATAAAGGATGCAGGCTACGAAGTTCTTTTGGTAGACACTTCAGAATACAAAAAGCTTGATGGAGGCCTAAGCTGTCTATCTCTAAGGTTCTAATAGTATTCCAATAGAATAAGTTGATCCTGCTGGATTCAGCAGGGAAATCATTTATAAAATAGTAAAGGAGGTTTATACATGAACAATCATTCAATCGATAAACCGAAAGGCCTTGGAGTAGTACCTCTTACGATGTTTGCGATTGGAACTACCCTGGCCAGCGGAGTATTCAGCTTATCTGGAGATCTTGCCGCTGGAGGAGCACACACATTAGCTGTATTAATCGGGTGGGCGATATGCGGCGTTGGCATGCTTGGATTGGCGATGTGCTTCTTAAGGCTTAGCATTGCAAAACCTGAACTTACAAGTGGTATTTATAGCTATGCCAAAGAAGGCTTTGGCGAATATATTGGTTTTAACGCAGCGTGGGGATACTGGCTTAGTGCAATTTTAGCACAGGTTTCCTTTGCAACTCTGATGTTTTCAGCTTTGGGTTATTTCTTTCCGACATTTGGTCTGGGAAATAATATGGCGTCGATTATTTGCGCATCCGCAATCCTGTGGCTGATTGCCTTATTGATCCTCAGAGGGGTCAATGAAGCAGTTGTGATTAATGTTGCGGTCGTAAGCGCGAAGATTTTACCGATCATCGTTATGGTCGTTGCAGTTATTTTTGCAGGCGCTTTTGACTGGAACATTTTCATGGATAACTTTAAAGGGGACGGCACAGGAATGTCGCTGATGGATCAAGTTAAGTCTACAACATATATCACAGTCTGGATCTTTATCGGGATTGAAGGCGCGGTCGTTATATCTGGAAGAGCAAAGAACACAAAGATTGCAGGGAAAGCAACAGCAATTTCCTTTCTATGCCTGCTGGCACTCTATATGACAATCTCATTACTTAGCATGGGTGTTCTTACAACGGAAGAACTTGCAGCACTTGGAAATCCTCCAATGGCAGGAATTCTCGAAGCAGTAGTCGGAACCTGGGGGGCAGCCCTTGTCAATATTGCTGTTATAATTTCCCTCGGCGGAGCGATGTTTACCTATTCAATCCTTTCCATTGACAGTGCGTTTGGTCCGGCATCAAAGAAGTGTTTTCCCAAGGCATTTGAACAGGTGAATAAACATAATGCACCAACCGTTGCAGTTTTAGTTACAACCCTAATCGTACAGGTATTTTTAATCATCGTTTATTTCAATGAATCGAGCTATCAAATATGCTATACCCTGTCCACCAGCGCGATCATGGTTCCATATGTTCTCTCAGCACTTTATTGCCTGAAGTTAACAGTAAAAGGCGAAAGCCTGAAATCCTTGGGAAAAAGTGAAGTAGTCAGTACTTGGATTTTCGCGATTCTTGGAACGCTATATGGCTTTTGGCTGCTATACGCAAGTGGAGTAACCTACATATTGATATCTGCCTTGCTGTATGCGCCGGGAACGCTTCTTTATCTTGCAGCAAGAAAAGAGCAAAACAAAAAGTTCTTCATAACAAAAACGGATACAGTGGCCTTAATCGTTATCATGGGTGCTTTTATCGTATCTGCCGTTATGCTTGCCCAGGGAACAATACAGCCGTTCTAAGCAAACACCTTCAACAAAAAACTCCATAAACCAAAAGAAGAATAGGCGCTAGCCTGTTCTTCTTTTGGTTCCGCCCTTACAAACGGGAATCTTGCTTTACAATTCACCTCTTCAATTCACATCCTTAATTGTAAAATGAAAATCCATACCCAACAAATCATTTTACACTAAAAACATACAATAACGGATATACATGAGAGTATGGAATCCCATGTTACAAACAGAAGACTAACCAAAGAAAATGGTTGGTCTTTTTGTTTG
>CAKMKG010000031.1 GCA_927441425.1 uncultured Bacillota bacterium
TTTGACGATCGCTTTCAGATGAGATTTAACTCTTCTGTTCACTGCTGTCTTTTTTGCGATAACATTGATTCTTTTCTTTGCTGATTTAATATTTGCCATTATTTCACCCCACTTTCGCAAAATATCGCAACATTAAGTATAGATGAATAGAATCAAAATTGCAAGGGAAAAATGAAAAAAGAATAGTCTGGGAAAGCGAGGGCAAAAGTAGTGAGATTCAGGACAGATTTGGCCATTGAAAATAAAGAAATGTACGACTCAGAAAACCAAGGTGAGGGGATCGAAATATCAGGTGTTGAAGTTGAGACGGATAGATTTGAAGACATGATTGAGATCACAAGAATTAAAATAACCGATGAAAACGGCAGTAAAGTGCTTCAAAAGCCCCTTGGAAATTATATCACGCTGGAGGTTGAAGGCATTGTGGACGGACCGGAGGAGAGAAAAGAAGCAGCGGCAATCGCACTTTCCAAGGAACTAAAAAGACTGATCCAGTTTCACAACAAGCTTAAGGTTCTGATTATCGGTTTAGGAAATGACAAGGTGACACCGGATTCCCTGGGCCCTTATACCGTATCGAAAGTGAAGGTTACCCGTCATTACTTTTTAATGTATGATGCGGACAGCGATGACGAAATGTCCTGTGTCAGCGGTTTTATACCAGGTGTAATGGGTTCCACCGGAATGGAGACAGCAGACCTGATCAAAAGCGCAGCGGCAATCGCAAAGCCTGAGGTCATTATTGCGGTGGATTCGTTGGCAGCAAGAAATATCAATCGGATTAGCTCAACGATACAAATCAGCGATACCGGGATCTCCCCTGGTGCCGGTACGGGGAATATGAGGAAACAACTGACGGAAAAAACCTTGGGAACAAAAGTAATTGCCATTGGTGTTCCTACGGTGATTGATTCTAAAACACTGATTCTGGACAACCTGTTCGGATTCTTAAAGGACCCTGAAGGGGCGGAACAATATATTGATGAAAACGGTGTGCAAATGATCGTGACCTCCACTGAAGTGGATCAGGTAATCAAGGATTTTTCGGATATAATTTCAAATGGAATTAATATAACCCTCCACCCGGGCATATACTCTTAGTATTGTTGGGTTGACGATGAAGTCGATTTGAATGGAGAGTTGAATAAATGAGAAGAAGATACGGAGGATATCAGAACAGGAAACGGATCGGCGGCGGCAAACTTGTTGTTCTGATCGTTCTGTTTTGGGCTATATCCGGTTTTATCATGATCAGCTTCGTTCATGGAGGACCTGCCCAAATATTTGAAACAAAGAGGGAAGACGTTGCCAAAATGTATATAGGCAACATCTTTCCTACCGTCAGCAGAGGTGCTGAGTATGAATCCAGAGAAGCGAGAGGGCGTTCCCTAGAACCTGCCGTGGAAGAGACGGAGCGTCTTTTTAGTGCAAACCAATCCAAAAGCATATTAGAATCCATGATGGGATCCATGTTTCCTGGTGCGGAAGTGTTGGATGACGACCTGGCCGAAGAAGATCCCGGCATCATCTTTGATACAAATCCGGATAACGCCGGTGAAACAAATCCGGATGGTGCACCTCAGGATGTGATCGATACTCAAAATCCGGATTCCCCCATTCCGGCAGCTGCCAACATTGACTATTCAAAACCCGTAGTGATTATCTATCATACCCATGCAACCGAGTCGTATCAGCCGGTAACGGAAGGGAATTTCCATACTCTGGACGAATACGGAACCGTACGGGAAGTTGGAGATGTTTTGACGCAGGAACTGGAAGCACTTGGGATCCAAGTTATCCATGACAAGACAATTCATGATTATCCATCCTATAACCAATCCTATACCCGTTCTCTTGAGACGATTCAAACGCTGATGGGAAGCAATGAATCTGCAAGGATCATCATCGACTTACATAGAGATGCGGCAGCCTACAGTGGAAATGTGGCAAAGACAGTTACCATAAACAAAGATAATGTAGCAAATTACAGTTTGGTCATAGGAACAGGAAATCCCAATGTAGAGGCATTACGGCTATTCGCGAACCATGTCAATGGAGCTGCGAAGGAACTTTATCCGGGTTTTGGTGGTAAGATCATAGAAAAACAATATAAATTCAACCAGTATGTATCTGACTACTATTTACTCCTTGAGGTAGGAAACAACCAGAATACCATCGAACAGGCAAAGCTGACGGGAAAATACTTTGCGAAGGTAATGGCGAAGGCCATCAAAGAGATTGAATAAACTTCCAATGATTTGGCTAGGAATAGAGCATTCAAACGATTCCTGTACTGAGGAGAAACCATGAGATTAAAAAAAATACTGATTTTTGTTTTGGTCTTCGCGGCAGTGTATGGGTTCACTGCCGTAGACGAGGCCTACTCTGATATGATGGACCAAGAGGGAAGGATATCCTTGCATATAAGGCGTGTCAACAGCGAATATGTCACGTTTTCCATGTTTGGACAAACCGTTGCGGTCAATATAAAGGAGATAAAAGAAGGTTGGGTTGATTTCAGTAATACGGTGACGGCGGGTCTGGAACAGACCACTTCAAATGTTCAGGGCTTTCTTGGCATCCAAGAACCGGAAAGGGATTATAGCGTTTTTAAAACGGAGATATTGTAAAAAGCTGTATTGGTATGGTATAATGAACGCTACAAATACGTCTTTTTTGGAGGAACAATGAATTCATACCAGCAGTACATCAGAAATTTTTGCATCATTGCACATATAGATCACGGAAAATCCACTCTGGCAGATCGGATTATCGAGAATACGGGTCTTGTTTCCCATAGGGAAATGAAGGAGCAGTTTTTGGACAACATGGATTTGGAGCGAGAGCGGGGAATTACCATCAAGCTTCAGACCACCCGGCTTATTTACAAAGCAAAGGATGGTCAAGATTATATTTTCAATCTCATCGATACACCGGGTCATGTTGACTTTACTTATGAAGTATCCCGAAGCCTTGCCGCCTGTGAAGGCGCGGTTTTGATCGTGGATGCGACGCAAGGTGTAGAAGCCCAGACTCTGGCCAACGTTTATCTGGCCCTTGATGAGGAACTTGAGATTTTACCCGTCATCAATAAAATCGATCTTGCAAGTGCGAGACCGGAGGAAGCCAAGTTGGAAATCGAAGATATCATCGGCATCGATGCCCATGATGCTCCTTTGATTTCCGCAAAGGAAGGGATTGGCATCGAAGATGTGCTGGAAGCAATTGTAGAAAAAATACCGGCTCCGAAAGGAAATGTTGAGGGTAAGTTAAAGGGATTGATCTTTGACTCCTATTATGATAATTACAGGGGCGTTGTCATCTATACGAGAATTTTTGACGGATCCGTTAAAAAGGGTGATATGATCCGCTTAATGAATACAAAGAAAAAGTATGAAGTAACTGAGGTAGGTGTGTATTCTCCGGGTCCCGTTCCTGTCAGCGAGCTTACAGCGGGGGATGTGGGCTATGTCAGTGCAAGCATTAAACAAGTGGCTGATGCAAGGGTTGGTGATACGATCACATTAGATAGCGATCCGACAGCGGAAGCATTGCCGGGATATAAAAAGGTTCAGCCCATGGTTTATTGCGGTATTTACCCCGCTGAGGGTGAAAAATATGAAAATGTTAAGGATGCCCTAGAGAAGCTCCAGGTCAATGATGCTGCGTTTCATTTTGAACCGGAAACCTCAACGGCGTTGGGATTTGGATTCCGATGCGGGTTTCTTGGTCTTCTTCATATGGAAATCATCGTGGAACGCTTGGAGAGGGAGTTCAACCTTGGGATCATTACCACATCGCCAAGTGTTATTTATAAGGTGGTTATGAATGACGGAACGGTTGAAATGATTCAAAATCCCTCCAATCTGCCTTCTTTGATGGAAATTGATCATATTGAGGAGCCTATCGTGAAAGCAGATGTTATGATCCCAAAAGAATATGTGGGAAGCATCATGGAGATCTGTCAGGAGCGCAGAGGAAAAATGCTCCATATGGAGTACATTACGGAAACTCGAGTCCAGCTTCATTATGAAATGCCACTGAATGAAGTAATCTATGATTTTTTTGATGCTTTGAAATCGAAAACCCGGGGCTATGGTTCGCTGGACTATGAATTTATTCGCTATGAGAAGTCAAATGTGGTTAAGATGGATATCCTACTAAACAAAGAATTGGTAGATGCTTTCTCCATGATTGTTCATGAATCAAAGGCCTATTATAGAGGCCGATTTGTCTGCGAAAAATTAAAGGAATTCATTCCTCCCCATCAGTTCGAAGTACCGATTCAGGCTTCCATTGGACAGAAGGTAATTGCAAGAGAGACGGTGAAGGCATATCGTAAAGACGTTTTGGCGAAATGTTATGGCGGAGACATCTCCCGTAAGAGAAAACTTCTGGAAAAACAGAAGGAAGGAAAGAAGCGGATGAGACAGTTTGGAACAGTGGAGGTTCCCCAGGAGGCCTTCACCGCCGTTTTGAAATACGATGATAATAAATAAGACAAAAGAAGCCCCAAGGAAACCCTTGGGGCTCTATATCCATATCCCATTTTGCATGCGTAAATGCAATTACTGTGATTTTCTGTCCTTTGGCGGAGTTTCGGAAGAAGAGCATAAGGCGTATTTTCTATCTTTACTGCATGGGATCAAAGGATACGATGAAATTTACAGTAATAAATATTATGTAGATTCGATATTCATCGGCGGTGGGACTCCTTCCATGGTAGAAGCGGGTTTGATCGAGGAATTGATGGCTGGAATTCATGACAGTTTTATTGTGGATCAGAATGCAGAAATATCAATAGAAACCAATCCAAAAACATTGACGAAAAAAAAGTTGAATACCTATCTTGAGGCGGGAATCAATCGTCTCAGTATCGGTGCCCAGTCTTTTAACGATGCCCTGTTACACACGATGGGGCGCATTCATTCCGCAGAAGATTTTTTGGACAATTACACCCTTGCCAGGGAGTGCGGTTTCCGAAATATCAATATTGATCTGATGTTTGCAATACCAGGTCAAAGGATGAGTGTCTGGATGGATACCCTTGAAAGGGCCATTGGACTGGAACCGGAGCATCTTTCCTTTTACAGTCTGCAAATGGAAGAAGGAACTCCTTTTTATTCCATGTCTAAAGCTGGCAGTATAACGGAAATCGAGGATGCGTTGGATCGGAACATGTATCATAGCGGGGTAAAGGCGTTAAAGAATAGCGGCTATCAGCATTATGAGATTTCAAATGCAGCAAAAGAAGGATATCAATGCAGGCACAATTTAAAGTACTGGTCCATGGAAGATTACCTCGGCCTTGGGCTCGGTGCCCATTCCTTTATAGATGGGGTTCGATTCAGCCAAACAGAAGAATTGACTGCTTATACAAGAGAAGGGATATGGGAGGAAAAGGGCGGAGCCATAGTCGCTTGGGAGCAAAAAAATACCAGACAAGATAATATCTCAGAATATATCATAACTGGTATGAGAAAGCTGGATGGCCTAAATCTAATCGATTTCGAAAGAAGGTTTGGACAAACCATAGAAGGTGCCTTTAAGGCTAATTGGAACAGTCTGCAAAAATATATTGATGACGATTATATCGTTAAGACAGCGGGGAATATGCGCTTTACCATGAAAGGCATCGATATATCCAATCGGATTTTAACTGAGTTCGTTTAACTTTTCTGCGGCTCTATTCAAGACCATAATGCTTTCTGATTTCACGGTGGCATTAGCATAAATACCTTTCCCAGCATATTCCATCGCCTTTTGGGATAGGTTGGCAGCTTCCTGATAGTCCTCGGATAGAAGCGCTTGTTTTGAAAGCTGAAGATAGGCGTAAGAAAAGATTGCAGAAAATTCATCAGACAGCTGGTGAGGGTAGCTTTCTTTCATTTCTATCACTTTTTCGTAAGACTCTTCTGCCAGAAAACCTTTGGCTCTGATCAGAATTGAGAGTGCATCCTCCCCCTGGTCCGGCATAAGAAGAAATAAGGGAACATCAAGAACACGAGAAAGATAGGCCAAGGTTTTCATGGAGGGTGTTGCGGTTCCACTTTCTATCTGGCTCAGCATATTTCTGGTGATAAAATCTTCAACCACTTCACTTTGCGTCATCTTCTTAGCAATTCTTGCTTCTTTAATTTTTTTTCCCAATTCAATTGAATTCATCGTTACACCCTAATATGGTAAATATAATTTACTATTAAGATTGTATCAAATATAGTACATAAAATCAACTTATTTGTTTGAATTAAAAAGAATTGTTGACACAATTCCAGCATATGTATATAATTAAGGTAAATTACATTTACTATTTTTAAACTTCGTTTCAGTTTGTATTTGTGATATAATACAAGTTAAGTAAAAAGAGGGAGAAGGAGGGATTGCATGATAGATTGGTGGAACGGGATGGATATGGTCTTAAAAATCCTCTATTGTGTTGCGATACCGGCAACTTTAATATTGGTTATTCAGACCATTCTTTCGCTGCTTGGGGGGTTTGAAGGCGGCGCAGGAATTGACTACAGCGACACATCCGGAATTGATTTCGATGGGGGTTCTGATATAGGTGAAATGTCGGACGCTGCCGACATGAATGGCACACATTATTTAGGCGATGGAGGGAATCCGGCAGATTTTTCGATCATGAGCATGCTTACCCTTCAGGGAATTGTAACATTTCTTACCGTAATGGGGTGGACCTCCATTGTGGCAATTGGATCCGGAACGCCGGCGTTTCTCGGCATGATCGTAGGCGTTGCGCTTGGTTTTCTTGCAATGTATGCTGCAGCAAAAATCATTCACGCCTCTAGAAAATTAACAGAAAACGGAACATTAAATTTAAGGAATGCCATTGGAGAAATCGGAAGGGTGTATATTCCGATCTCTGCTTCAGAGACGGGAAAAATTACCATGAATGTCCAGGGAAGATACATAGAAGCTGCTGCCATATCCCTTGAGGATAAAAAACTTCCTACCGGCGCAATGGTTAGAGTAATCGATGTCAGAAATGATGTCCTCGTAGTAGAGGAAGATCAATAATGTATAAGTAGAAAGGGAGAAATAGTATGGGAATTCAAGTCTTAGTTGGGGTTAGTATCATTGCAGTTGTTCTGCTGACGACCATTATCGTTATCCTATCTCGTTACAGGAAATGTCCGTCGGATAAAGTCCTGGTTATCTATGGTAAGGTCGGCTCAGATAAAAACGGCATTACAAAGAGTGCAAAATGTATCCATGGAGGAGCTGCTTTTATAATACCGGTTTTGCAGGCCTATCAATATATGGATCTGACGCCTATATCAATCAGTGTGGATTTAAAACAGGCACTTTCAAAACAGAATATTCGTATTGATGTTCCTTCAAGATTTACTGTCTGCATTTCAACAGAGCCAGGGGTCATGCAAAATGCGGCGGAAAGATTGCTGGGACTGCAATTTAATGAAATACAGGAGCTTGCCAAGGATATCATATTTGGTCAGCTTCGTCTTGTCATCGCAACGATGGATATTGAAGAAATCAATACGGACAGAGATAAATTCCTGCTTGCCGTATCCAACAACGTAGAAATTGAGCTGAAGAAAATAGGGCTTAAACTGATCAACGTAAATGTGACGGACATCAATGACGAATCCGGTTACATAGAAGCGCTCGGTAAGGAAGCTGCTGCAAAAGCCATCAATGATGCCAAAAAGAGCGTAGCAGAGAAGACGAGAGATGGTGAAATCGGCCAGGCAAATGCACATATGGATCAGCGTATTCAAGTCGCTGCTGCAGACGCAACGGCAATTGATGGTGAAAATACGGCAAGGATTGAAATTGCACAATCGGAAGCTAGACGTAGGGAAAAGGAAGCGGAGGCATTGAAGATGGCTACCGCTGCGGAAGCAGTTCAGGCGGCAAAGGCAATGCAGGAAGCCTATATTGCACAGCAAGAGGCAGAACAAACCCGTGCGCAGCTGGAACGCGCAACCCAGACAGCGGATGTCATCATCACTGCGCAAATCATGAAGGAGCAGGCAGAAATAGCCGCTGAGGCTGAGGCAGAGGTAATGAGACGAAAGGCGCGGGGAGAAGCGGACGCCATCTTTGCAAAGCTTGATGCGGAAGCGCGTGGTGCAAGAGAGATCCTGGCAAAGCAGGCAGAAGGCATGAAGCTGCTGGTAGACGCTGCAGGACAAAATGCAGATGCGGCCGTGAAGCTGATCATTGCAGATAAATTAGAAGAACTCACCAGAATTCAAGTGGAAGCGATTAAGAATATTAAAATCGACAAGGTTACTGTTTGGGACAGCAACGGCACAAATGATCAAGGGAAAACAGCAACGGCTAACTTTCTCTCAGGCATGCTGAAATCCATCCCGCCGATGAATGAACTGTTTCAGCAGGCTGGCATGGAGCTGCCCTCCTTCTTAGGCAAGGAAATTACGGAAATGAAAGCAGACTACATTCCTGAAGAAGTAGCAAAGACTCCGGTAAAAGAGCAGCAGGAAGAAAAAGCTGAAGAAGACACGGAAAAGAAGCCGATAATAGCGCAAAAGGAAGAGGAAGAGCAACAATATCTAAAGAAAAAATTAAAAAAATAGGAGAAAGGAATTCACGCTATGGAGAAATATATCATGGCGCTGGATCAGGGAACGACAAGTTCTCGCTGCATCCTGTATAATAAAAAAGGGGAAATCGTCAGTATCGCCCAAAAAGAATTTAAACAGATCTATCCGAAACCGGGTTGGGTGGAACACGATGCAATGGAAATCTGGTCAACACAGATTGGTGTCGCCCAGGAAGCCATGTATAAAATCAATGCCGGTTGCCAAAATATTGCGGCCATCGGCATTACCAACCAACGGGAAACGACCGTGATCTGGGACAGGAAATCGGGTGAGCCAATTTGCAATGCTATCGTATGGCAGTGCAGAAGAACAGCTGAATACTGCGATTCATTGAAAGAGAAGGGTTTGTCCGATCAATTCCGCCAAAAGACGGGACTACCGATCGATGCATACTTTTCTGCAACAAAGATCCACTGGATTCTGAAGCATGTGGATGGAGCCAGAGAGCGAGCGGAAGCGGGAGAGTTGCTGTTCGGAACGATTGAGACCTGGTTGATCTGGAAGCTTTCTATGGGGAGGGTGCATATCACGGATTATTCCAATGCATCCCGAACCATGTTGTTCAATATCAATACCTTGGAATGGGATCGGGAAATATTGGACGAACTCGATATTCCGCGCTGCATGCTACCGGAACCGAAGCCTTCCAGCCAGGTTTACGGCGTGACTGACCGTACAATTTTCGGAGGAGAAATCCCCATTGCCGGAGCAGCAGGAGATCAGCAGGCAGCGCTGTTCGGCCAGACCTGCTTTACAGAAGGTGAGGCAAAAAACACCTATGGTACCGGCTGTTTTCTACTGATGAACACCGGAAGGAAGCCGGTATTTTCCCATAACGGATTGATTACCACCATTGCCTGGGGAATGAACGGTACGATAACCTACGCATTGGAAGGATCCGTATTCGTTGCCGGCGCAGCGATTCAGTGGCTGCGGGATGAAATGAGACTCATCGATGATGCCGCCGATTCTGAATGGATGGCAAAAAAGGTAAAAGACACCAATGGCGTCTATCTGGTGCCTGCCTTCGTGGGATTGGGAGCACCCTATTGGGATCCCTATGCAAGAGGAACGATTGTCGGCATCACCAGAGGAGCGAATAAATTTCATATTATACGAGCGACGTTGGAATCACTGGCATACCAGACAAATGATGTATTAAAGGCTATGGAAGAGGATTCCGAGATCAAATTGACTTCCCTAAAGGTTGACGGTGGAGCCTGTGCCAATAATTTTTTAATGCAGTTCCAAGCGGACATTATCAACGTACCGGTGAAAAGACCCGTATCAATTGAAACCACTGCTCTAGGAGCAGCATACCTTGCGGGATTGGCCACAGGTTACTGGAAGAACCGAGAGGATGTTCTGGAAAACTGGCAGATCTCACGAACCTTTGAACCGGAAATGGAAAGCGACCTTAGAGTAAACTTGCTGGATGGCTGGAAAATGGCCGTAAAAACATCCCTCGGCTGGGCAAAATAAGAAAGTGCCGGAAAGGGTAAATTAACAAGTGACAGAAAAGATAAAAGAAAGAGATTATCTCTTTGACAATATCAAAGCAATTTTGATTTTTTCCGTCGTAATCGCTCATTATTTTAGAATGAGCGATTCTTTTGCATTGGCAACCTTCGGCGGAACAATATACGTGATTTCCTTCTCGTATATCATGCAGGGCTTTCTGTTTGTTTCCGGATATTTTTCGAAAAATTTGGATAAATGCAGGACGACGGCATTCCAAACCTTCCTGTTTCCTTATCTTATTTTTATGCCGATTATGTTTGGAATCCGTTATTTCATTTTTGGAAATGCACGTTTGGATTTCACACTGCCTACAATGGCACTCTGGTATCTGCTCACATTATTCTATTATCGCTTCCTCCTGAAGGATCTCGTAAGAATTAAAAAAATCCTGCCGATCAGTATTATAATTTCACTAATGGCAGGCTTTGTTCCATTTCTGGATTCCACGCTGTCCCTTGGAAGAACCTTCAGTTTTCTGCCATTCTTCCTGCTGGGGTACTATTTTAAGGGGGAATGGATTGACAAGCTCAGAGCCATACCAAAAGGGATAGGCGTTCTTGTTTTAGCGGCACTGATCTGTATTTCCGTATCGATTGCATTTCTGCATCTTTTTCCTTTATCCTCTCTGTACATGAAAGCGTCTTATGGAGACACTGGTCTGACTTGGTATCAAGGGATTGTGGTAAGGGCAGCAATCCTGCTGATTTCTGCTGCATGGATTTTTGTGTTTCTCAATCTTGTACCAAGAAAACGGACATTCCTGGTTAGCATTGGTCAGAATACGATGACAATTTATGTATTTCATATCATCATCCGTTACATAATCAAATACTATGGTTTTCTTTTCGGAACGGATATCTGGTCTTATCTATTATTAACAGCAGCGGCCATTTTATCAATATGGGTGTTCTCAAGACCCGTTTCCGAAAAGCTTTATCGGGTTTTCACCGACGCACTCTATCGATGGATTATTTTACACCCTATTGCTTTAATTCGGCGAATTTTATGATTAAATCAACAGCACCGTCAATGCCTGCTGCACCGGAGTTGATTGAAAGGTCATAGTTGTCTGCGCGTCCCCATTTTTCCCCGGAATAATAATTATAATAAGCGGCTCTTTTCTTGTCCGTCTTTATCATGATATTCCTCGCATCCTTGTCGGGAAAACCATAGCTGTGAATCACTCGATACAATCTCTCTTCTTCACTGGCATGGATGAAAACAGAAATGATATTTGGATCCTCTTTGAGAATATAGTCGGCGCAACGGCCTACGATGACGCAAGAGCTTTCGAATGCCAGCTTTTTAATAATACTTGATTGAATCAAAAACAATTTATCGTTCATAGGCATCTCATTGAAAATGGAGATTCTGTTGCCGTAAATGCTGGTATTGACGGCAGCGGCCGACCAAAAATTGTGATTGGTTTTTTCATCTGCAGAATCGAACAAATCTTCATTAATCCCGCTTTCCTTGGCCGCAAGGTGGATGATGGACTTGTCATAAAAGGGAATAACCAGCTTTTCGGCCAGCTTTTCTCCAATTTGCCTACCGCCGCTTCCAAATTGCCTCGCGATGGTAATGATGACTTTATTGTTCATAACAGCAGCTCCTTTCACATTGAATAAAATAGAACAATTGATGTTTAAAATTATATCACAAAAGGTAAATATAGAAACATAGAAATATAAAAATGAGTCAACGAAGCATCCTGATTGGAGGGAGAAAGGGAGCCGAGAATAGAAAAATTTTTACAATTATTTTATAAAACACTGTTGACAACAAAGACCAACAGTGTTAAATTAAAACTAAGGCTTAGCACTCACTTGATAAGAGTGCTAACAAAAAAATAAACGTGCTACTGGAAAGCTTTGAGAAGTGGTGATAGTGATGGATTTGTCGGAAAGAAAATTAAGAATATTGCAAGCAATTGTGGGAGATTTTATCCGTTCCGCTGAACCCATCGGATCGCGTACTCTTTCCAAAAAGCTGGATATGGGAATTAGCCCTGCCACCATCCGAAACGAAATGTCGGATCTGGAAGAAATGGGTTTTTTAACGCATCCACATACTTCGGCAGGTAGAGTTCCTTCCGATAAAGCCTATCGATTATATGTCAACAACTTGATGCAGAAATATGAACTGCCGGAAGAAGAAAAGCAAATTATTGCAGAGAAGCTCACGAAAAATGTGTCGGAGCTGGATCGAACCATACAACATGCAGCAACGCTTCTGTCTGAGCTAACCAATCTGACTTCTTTTGCGATCACCCCAAGCCAGGAATCCAATCATTTGAGATATGTCAATTTTCTGCCGGTGGATGAGTCAACGGTGGTTTTAATGATTGTTACTGAAAGCGGGAGAGTGACGAACACCGCGATCAAAATAAAAACATCATACAAGGAAGAAAATCTTTCCTTGCTGTCGAAGGTGATGACTTACAACTATAAAGGGAAAACATTAAGTGATATATTGACCCATGATATCATCAGGAATTTTGAAACTGACATCGAAGCGATGAGCAGGTTGGTGGAGACAATTAGACCAAATTTCATAAGCACCTTGGAGAACATGCTCAACGTGGATCTTTTCATGGATGGTGTCACAAATATCTTCTCAATACCGGAATATAATGATATCGGAAAAGCCAAAGTATTCCTTGAAATGATTAATAAAAAGAAGCATTTTACTGACGTATTGGTGAGACGAGATAATGGAGTCATCATTACCATAGGCAATGAAAATCAGGAAGATCTCATGAGGGATTGCAGCTTGATTACTGCAACATATCATATTGACGGAAAGCTGGTCGGAAAGCTTGGTGTGATCGGGCCAACCCGAATGAAATATGATGAAGTAACCTCAATCATTGAATACATCACAGATAATATAAGTCAGACATTCAAAATAACGGGAGGAGAGGAAAAGGATGAATAAGAAGAAAACACCCGAGGACGCGCCAAATATTGAGTGGGATCAGGAAGCAGAAGCATCGGAAGAGACGGTAAACGAACCGGGTACGGGTGAGGGAACTGCGGAAAGAGAGGCTTCAAAAGAAGAGGAAGAACTGAATATAAGGTATTTGAGATTAGCTGCTGATTTTCAAAACTATAGAAAAAGAGTAGAAAAAGAAAAAAGTGACATTTATGCATATGCCAACGAGAAAATCGTAGTAGAAATGCTTGATGTAATAGATAATTTTGAGAGAGCGCTGGAACACAGCAATGACAATGAAGGTTTTATGGAAGGCATGAATATGATCTTCAGACAGTTTAAGGGGGTACTGGAAAGAAACGGTGTTGAGGAAATGAATGCATTAGGAGAACCATTTGATCCTAACGTCCACCATGCAGTACTCACCGAAAGTTCAGTAGAGTATGAAAGTGGAAAAGTTACACAGGTATTGCAAAAGGGGTATATGTTAAATAAAAAAGTAATCAGACCTGCTATGGTAAAAGTGGCAGAATAAAGCGTAAAACTGAGTTAAAAAAATAAGACTAAGTGAACAAATTAGGAGGATAGTAACATGGGAAAAGTAATAGGAATCGATTTAGGAACAACAAATTCATGTGTTGCCGTTTTAGAAGGCGGTGAACCGGTAGTTATTGCAAATGCAGAAGGAAACAGAACGACTCCATCCGTGGTAGGGTTTGCAAAGAATGGAGAAAGGCTGGTTGGTGAAACTGCAAAGAGGCAGGCCATCACCAATCCCGACAGAACAATTGCTTCTATCAAGAGACATATGGGAACAGATCACAAGGTTGAAATAGATGGTAAGATCTACACACCACAGGATATTTCCGCTATGATTTTAACGAAACTGAAGACTGATGCAGAAAGCTATCTTGGTGAAAAGGTTACGGAAGCGGTTATCACGGTACCAGCATATTTTACTGACAGCCAGAAACAGGCAACCAAAGACGCAGGGAAAATCGCAGGACTTGACGTAAAGAGAATCATCAATGAACCGACGGCAGCTTCTCTGGCCTATGGACTTGATAAAGAGCATGAACATCACAAAATTTTAGTATACGATTTGGGCGGTGGTACCTTCGACGTATCCGTACTGGAATTGGGAGACGGCGTATTTGAAGTGTTAGCAACAAACGGAAACAACAAGCTTGGCGGAGACGACTTTGATGAAATTGTAATGAACTTCATCGCGGACAGCTTTGCGAAAGAAAATGGTGTCGATTTAAGAAAAGATAAGATGGCACACCAGAGACTGAAAGAAGCTGCAGAGAAAGCGAAGAAGGAGCTGTCCAGCTCGCAGACAACAAATATCAACCTGCCTTTTATTACAGTAAATGCAGACGGACCCCTTCACTTGAATATGGATATTACCAGAGCAAAATTTGATCAACTGACTTCAAGTTTGGTAGAGAAGACCATCGAACCAATGAGAAAAGCCATGGCGGATGCCGGCGTTACAACCAATGATCTAGCAAAGGTAATTTTGGTTGGCGGCTCCACAAGAATTCCTGCGGTACAGGAAGCGGTGAAGAAAATTACGGGAAAAGATCCATTTAAGGGCATCAACCCGGACGAATGTGTCGCCATCGGAGCAGCTGTTCAGGCGGGTGTATTAACCGGGGAAGTGAAAGACGTATTGCTTCTTGACGTAACACCACTGTCCCTATCAATCGAGACTTTGGGCGGCGTTGCCACAAGACTGATCGAGAGAAATACGACGATCCCTACAAAGAAGAGTCAGATCTTCTCAACTGCTGCAGATAACCAGTCAGCTGTTGACATCCATGTGATGCAGGGAGAAAGAGAAATGGCAGCCGGAAACATAACGTTGGGTAGATTCCAACTTTCGGGTATTCCACCTGCACCTCGCGGTATTCCACAGATCGAAGTAACCTTCGACATCGATGCCAACGGTATCGTAAATGTAAGCGCAAAGGATCTGGGAACCGGTAAGGAACAGAGAATTACAATCACTTCATCAACGAAGCTATCCGATGATGAGATCAAACAGAAGATCAAGGAAGCAGAACAGTTTGCAGAAGAAGACAAGCAAAAAAAGGAAGAGATCGAAACCAGAAACAGAGCGGAAACACTCGTTTATGAAACTGAAAAATCCTTGAAGGAAATCGACGCAAGCTTAAGCGAAGACGAAAAATCCAAAATAAACAGTGCAAAGGATGCATTAGCCAGTGCATTGGAAGGTAACAACATCCAGGAAATCAAAGAAAAGACAGAGACCTTGACTGAAGAATTCCATACGATCTCTGCCAAGATGTACCAGCAGGCACAGCAGGCGCAGGACGGAGCCGGCGGCTTCGATCCAAACAACATGGGAGGCGCTGCTGCCGAGGAACCATCGGAACCAAAACCGGATAATGTCGTAGATGCGGATTACGAAGTAGTTGACGAAGATAAAAAATAGAAGTATACTTTTGCGGTACGCCCTTACAGGGGTGTGCCGCAAAAACAATTCTACTGCTTAGAGAGGGTTATAGTGATGGCAGAAAAAAGAGATTTTTATGAGGTCCTTGGATTAAAAAAGGGAGCGACAGATGATGAAATCAAAAAGGCATTCCGAAAGAAGGCCATGGATTTTCATCCGGACCGCAATCCCGGAGACAAGACCGCAGAAGAAAAATTTAAAGAAGTAAACGAAGCATACGGCATTCTTTCCGACCCTCAGAAAAAGGATAAATACGATCGGTTTGGCCATGCTGGAGTAGACCCGAATGCCGGTTTTGGCGGAGGTGGGGGCTTTGGCGGCGGTTTCGGAGGCGGTTTCGAAGATATTTTTGGGGATCTTTTTGGTGGTATGTTCGGCGGAGGCTTTAGCCAGTCCGGTGGAAGAAGAAGAAATGGCCCAAGAAAGGGTCAAGACTTGCAGAAAAATATCAGTATCACCTTTGATGAAGCGGCCTTCGGAGCAAAGAAACAGATCCAGATCAATAAGTATGTTGCTTGCGAAATCTGTGAAGGCAGTGGAGCAGAAAAAGGCTCCGATAAGGTAACTTGTTCGAAATGCAATGGTGCGGGAGAAGTCCGCACTACCCAGAGAACTCCATTTGGACAGTTTACCAATGTTCAGCCTTGTGATAAATGCGGCGGTTCCGGTGAGACAATCGAAAAACCTTGCCATGGGTGCAACGGAAGCGGAAAGATTCGAAAGACTGTAACAATTTCCGTCGATATTCCAGCCGGTGTTGACAATGACTCGGTCATTTCTATCAAAGAGCAAGGGGAGCCGGGAACCAACGGTGGACCAAATGGAGACCTTTACGTTGTTCTATCCGTTCAGCCACATGCTTTATTTACGCGAAAAGGTACTGATTTATGGTTAGAAATGCCGATCACCTTCAGTCAAGCCGCTTTGGGGGACGATATCATCGTGCCTACATTAAAAGAGAAGGTCTCTTATAAGATTCCCGCAGGAACACAGCCTGAAACAATATTCCGACTAAAGGGAAAGGGGATCAAGTCCCTTCGGACATCAAAGATTGGAGATCTTTATGTCAAGGTTACACTTGAAGTTCCTACCAAACTGACGGGAGAACAGAAAAAACTGATCAGCAAGCTGGGAGATTCCCTGAATACAGAGGGATACTCAAAAAAGAAAAAGTTTGCCGATACCATGAAGGAGATTTTTAAATAACAATGCGATATATAGAGGTTAAAATCTATACAACACAAGAGGGAATCGACCCGCTTACCTGTATTCTGATGGATATGGGTATAGCGGGTTTCGCTATTGAAGACGCAAGGGATTTTCAGGACTTAATGAATAAGAAAAATTCATACGATTGGGATTATATTGATGATAGCATGATGGAGCTTGCACACATTCCGACCTCGATTACTTTCTATCTGAGTGAGACAGAGGAATGCGACAGCATTCTTGAACAACTCCAAAAAAAGTTGGATGTGCTGAAATCGGAAGATCGCATAGATTACGGAAAGCTGGAGTGTATCCAAAAACCTGTCGATGATGCGGACTGGAAGGATAATTGGAAGGAATACTTTAAACCGACAAAAGTCACCGAACGAATCGTGATCAAACCGACCTGGGAGGAGTATACAAGCACTGCCGACGAAGTTGTGATTGAAATTGACCCGGGTATGGCCTTTGGGACAGGAACACATCCCACAACATCACTCTGTATAAAGCTTCTGGAACGATTTATTGAGCCGGAGGAGGATATGATACTGGATGTTGGTTGTGGATCAGGAATCCTGGCCATCGCTGCTGCGCTTTTAGGTGCAAAGGGTGTACTTGCAGTCGATATCGATCCCATTGCTGTGACGGTTTCCAAAGAAAATGTGGAACTGAATCATTTATCTGCAAAAGTTAGGGTAATAGAAGGAGATCTCACCAAAGGCCTGAAAGAAAGGGCGGATATTGTTGTGGCCAATCTCATGGCCGATTTGGTGATGATACTGTCGAAGGATGTCCCGGCTCATTTAAAGGGGAAAAACATCTATATCTCATCGGGAATCCTGATCGAAAAGCAGGAGCAGGTAGTTGCCGCCATAGAAGAATGCGGATTTCATATCTTGGAGATACTGGAAGAAGGGGAATGGTGCGCCATCGCCGCACAAATCTGAATAATATCGTGTGCTAATAGGCGGACCTGCCAGGGGTATTCTCTTGGAAATCGCTCGCTTCGCTCGGACGCTTTCCCGTGAGAACACCCGCGGCGCGGTCCGTCAGTGCAATACCACATCAATCGTTTCTGAAAATCATGTACGCAGCGAAATAAAGCACACATTCATTGTACATATGCTTCGAAATGACGTTCCTTAATTTAATTGATTACAGTTAAATTATTTACGCCATGACTTAGGTATTCTCAAGGGAAACCGTGAAACCTATTACCGTCTATATGCGAAGCATTCAAAGACGGCGGTTTCCAAGGGAATACCTAAGGCAGGCGCTATATTACATAAACAATAGGGAAGGTAAGGATATGAGTAAATTCTTTGTAGATTATGGTGATGTGAAGGACAGCACGATCAGGATCACCGATGGGGATGACAGAAAGCACATGACGAAGGTGCTGCGCCTTGGCATCGGCGATACCATTCATATTTCTGATACAGTACAATTCGAGTATACCGCAGAAATTACTGCTGTGGAAAAGGATTATATTGAAACGAAAATTTTAGACAAGCAAAAATTTGCAAGAGAACCGGAGCTGAAGCTTACGCTGTTTCAGGGGATACCCAAACAGGGGAAAATGGAAACCATCATTCAAAAGACTGTGGAGTTGGGCGTATATTCAATCATACCGGTTTTTACCGACCGGTCGGTGGTCATCGATCATGGAAATTTTCATAAAAAAATTGAACGATGGCAGAAGGTTGCCGATGAAGCGGTGAAACAGTGTAAAAGAGGGATCATCCCTCAAATCCAAAGAGAAATGATCTTTCAGGAAATGATTAACGACCTGATTAAATATGAATTGATTCTCTTCCCTTACGAAAACGAAGAACACGATACGATCAAAGACTGTCTGAGAAAATTAACGAAGAAACCCCAGAAAGCAGCCGTTATCATCGGCCCGGAGGGAGGATTCTCGGACAAGGAAGCGGAAGCTCTGATCCAAATTGGGGCGCAAAGTGTTTCCCTAGGAAAAACCATTCTGCGGACGGAAACCGCGGGAATGGCAGCGATTGCTATGGTGATGTATGAGTTGGAGCTGTAAGAATCAGCTCCTTATTCTTTTTTTTGAGGCGGAGCCAGAACTTTGAAAAATTCCGCACTGGTTTTATCGGGGGTTCTGTTCACCCGTTTCAACCGATAAAGACAGTCAGGGTCTCTCGTGATAAAATTGATCCCTTCTGCACAGCTGAAGCTGGCGCGAAAACCCATGTTCTTCAAAATTTCCTTTGAGTTTTTGCTGAAAAATCCGTAGGGATACGTAAAAGCTGTCGGCTTTTGCCCTGTCATCTCAAAGATTTGATTCTGGAAATTTCCCACATCTTCTTCCAGAGCCAATCGGTATTGTTCTATACTTTCCCCTTGCTTTTGCATAGCGCCGCGGCGTCTATGATCATTGCCATGCATATCATAAGAATGATTCTGAATCTCTATGATCCCGGAACTGTTTAGTTCCTGCACTTCATCCCAGGCCAAATAGGAATAATTTGGACTTTTATCCTCGATCAGGGATGCTTTATCGGTAAGCTTTCCGATGATGGAAACGACAGCCTTCATATTATATTCTTTAAGCAGTGGATACGCATAGACGTAGCTGTTATAGAAGCCGTCGTCGAAGGTGATTAACACGGGCTTCTCCGGCAATGGAACGCCATTGTCCACATAGTCGATCAGATCTTTCACAAAAACCGGTGTGTAATTATTTTCTCTGAAATACCTCAGATCTTTTTCGAACAACTGAGGGCTGATAAAAAAATTGTTGTGATATCTTTTGTCCTTCAGCAACCCGTGATACATGACGATAGGAAGGGGAACGCTGCCTTCCGGTGCGCTGGATGACAGAAGCGCAGACTCAGTCTTCTGTGCACTGTCTTTCATGTTTTCTGTTTCCAAAAAATAACTGGGTTCTGTAAATTCATATTTCCGATAAAATTCTTTGGTTTCATCATTCTTATAGACCTGACACTTATTTTTCAACAGCAATTTGCTGATCCCGTAGAGATCGACCCAGATTTGATTTGGACTATCCTTTAGTTTCTCGTCAAATATCAGCTGCATGCCCACATGAAGATGAGGAGTGTCAATATTATTTACATTTTCTTTTCTGCTATAACCGGTTCTCCCTGAATAGCCGATGACATCGCCGGCTTTCACAGCTTTACCAACATACAAATCAGCACTATAAGGCCGATCCTTTCTCAGATGGGCATAATAGTAATACCTTTTTTTATCGAAGCTTCTTATCCCGATACGCCAGCCGCCGTATTGATTCCATCCCATTGCCTCTACAATACCGCTTTCGATGGAAATAATAGGAGTACCAATTCCGATCATCATATCATGGCCAAAATGCTTTCGGTTGTAACCATAGCTGCGGCCAGCTCCAAAATCATCAAAATCGGAATACCAGTATCCCGCTGGAATGGGAGAAAAAGCCTTCAATCCATACTTTGATTCCCAGACAATCTCTCCGCCTGTTTCCGAGTCGACGGGGATCTGTACCATATACTCACCAAGAAATCCACCTAATACGGCTGTATACGCTTTGTGATAGTAATCATATAGCTTCATTCCTTCCGTGATTGTCGTAATGGATTCGCCCTGATTGAGGCGCGCAACAAGACCGTCCAGATCCTTGGCCTTATATGACCGGTAATTGCCGCCGTACTTGGCGCTCAGGTAAGCGAGGAGTTCAGTCCACTTTAAATGAATTTCCGTGTCGTAAGATTCGATATCCAAATGCATGGTCTTTTCCAACACATGATAAGGAACATTAAAATCCACCCACTTGATGGTCTCTTCTCCTGTATCGGACTGCAAAACAGGAAGGTCCTCTGACAATATTTCAAACAAAAAAAGTAAAAATGCTGCAGCCAACAGAACTACAAAAATAATCATCAGCTTTGTCAGTTTTGGATGCAGGTATCTGAAAAATCGTAGTCTTCTTTTATTCAACCTCAATGAAATTACCCCCGGGACAGCATCATAGTATTACAAAGATATGCAAATGGATGCAAGGATATGAGTACTTATCCTTTGTGCTAGATGCATGGCTATTTCTCGTACTATTTGTTTACATAAACAAATAATAAAATGTAACAAACAATATACTTGTGCGCATGAACAAACCGTGCTATATTTACATCAAAAGTAAGATAGCGGGGGGGATCTGTGTTTTGAACAATGTTTTAAAAATAATTGACGGCAACGAAGCAGCTGCATATATCGCATATGCATTCACGGAGATTGCAGGCATTTATCCGATTACACCATCATCTCCAATGGCTGAGAAAACCGATGAATGGTCAGCTAAGGGCAGAAAAAATATATTCGGACAGACGGTCCGATTAGTGGAAATGCAGTCTGAAGCAGGCGCAGCAGGCGTAGTCCATGGTGCACTGGAGACAGGCTCACTTGCAACTTCCTATACTTCTTCCCAGGGACTGATGCTCATGATACCGACGATGCATCGAATTTCAGGCCAAAGACATCCGGGTGTGCTTCATGTTGCAGCCAGAACGGTTGGAACCCATGCATTTTCTATTTTTGGAGACCATTCTGATGTCATGAACTGCAGGCAAACAGGTTTTGCAATGCTTTCCACTGGAAGTGTACAGGAAGTGATGGATTTGGCTGGCATCGCACATCTTGCAGCCATCCGATCAAGAATCCCGTTTCTGCATTTTTTTGATGGTTTCAGAACCTCGCATGAAATACAGAAGGTTGAAGCATTGCAATATGAAGATTTGGCGAGGCTGCTTGACTATGATGCATTGGAAGCTTTCCGAAAGAATGGGATCAACCCGGAAGACCCGGTTATGAGAAGTACAGTGCAAAATCCGGACATTTACTTTCAGGTAAGGGAAGCAAATAATACTGATTATGAAGCGCTTCCAAAGATCGTAGCTGATTATATGGAAAAGATCAAAGAACTAACTGGAAGAGAGTATCATTTGTTTCAATATTATGGAGCTGCTGACGCAGATCGGGTCATCATCGCAATGGGCTCAGTAAGCGGGACTGCTCGTGAAGTCGTGGATTATCTGAATCAACAGGGAGATAAAGTTGGGTTTATTCAAGTTCACTTATATCGGCCATTCTCCAGAGAACACTTGATGAAAGCCCTTCCGGAGACGGCGAAGAAGGTAGCGGTGTTAGACAGACTCAAGGAAATCGGAGCGCTGGGAGACCCCCTTTATGAGGATGTTTGCACTGCTTATATCAATGAAGAAAGAAAACCTGAAATCTATGCTGGAAGATATGGACTATCTTCAAAGGATACTACGCCGGCCCAACTCAAAGCAGTATTTGATAATTTAAAACTGGAGCGGCCAAAAGATCATTTCACCATTGGGATTGAGGATGATGTAACCTTCCGGTCTCTCCCCATGGAAGAAGAAATCAATACAGAACCGAAAGGAACGATCAGCTGTAAGTTCTGGGGGCTCGGCTCCGACGGTACGGTAGGCGCAAATAAAAATGCAATTAAGATTATCGGGGATAGCACGAATATGTACTGCCAGGCCTACTTCGAGTATGATACAAAGAAATCCTTTGGCTGTACAAAATCTCATCTGCGTTTCGGGAGCCAGCCGATAGATTCCTCTTATTATGTGAAAAATGCGGATTTTATAGCCTGTCATAATCAATTTTATTTGGAGAAATATGACATCATAACGGAGTTGAAAAAGGGCGGGACATTTTTGCTCAACTGCAGCTGGACTGTTGAAGAGCTAGCACAGAGAATCCCGTCACATATTAGAAAATACATGCAAGAGAACGAAATTAACTTTTACATAATTCATGCGAATAAGATTTCACAGGAGCTTGGACTGGGAAACAGAGCAAATATGGTGCTGCAGTCGGCTTTTTTTACCCTGGTACAGATTATCCCCGCTACGATTGCAATTAAGTATATGAAGGATTCTGTTGAAAAGACATACGGTAAGAAGGGGAGTAGCATCGTATCAAAGAATTTCGCGGCCATCGACGCAGGGGCATCGGCAGTAGTCAAGGTTGATACCACCAACTTATGGAAATCTCTAGTTCCTGAGGATAATGACGGAATGATAGAAAATATAGAGCTTCCGTATGTGATCGAAAATTTGTTGATCCCGATCAACAAACAAAAGGGAGATAAAATACCGGTCAGTAAATTTATGTGGACAAAGGACGGTACCATGCCCCTGGGAACCAGCGCATATGAAAAGAGAGGATTTGCATTGCGAATTCCCAAATGGAATAAGGAGCATTGTATTCAATGTAATCAATGCTCATTTGTATGCCCTCATGCCGTAATAAGACCGTTTCTGCTGAATGAAGATGAAGTAGAAAACGCGCCGGAAGGCTTTGAAATGGTTGATGCGAAGGGTGGAGAACTGAAACAACTTAAGTATTCCATTCAAGTAAGCAAGCTGGACTGCACCGGCTGCGGTTGCTGTACGGAAAGCTGTCCTGATAAGGGCAAGGCATTGCAGCTTATGCCGGCGGAAGAAGCCGATAAGAATCAAACTGATTGGAATTACGCTTTGGCTGTTTCTGAAAAAACAAAGTGTATAGACAAATTTTCAGTCAAGGGAAGTCAATTTGTTCAGCCCCTCGTCGAATTCTCGGGAGCATGCGCGGGCTGCGGAGAAACTCCATATGTGAAGCTCTTAACTCAGCTTTATGGGGATAAGATGTACTTTGCAAATGGAACAGGCTGTCTTCAGGCATGGGGTGCAGCAATGCCTTGCATGCCGTATACCAAAAACAAGGAAGGGCAAGGCCCCGCTTGGTCAAATTCTTTATTTGAAAACAATGCAGAATTCAGCTATGGCATGTGTCTATCCGTAAAGCAGCAAAGAGAAAATGTAGCAATTGATGTGAAAATGCTGCAGGAAAAGGTCTCCGCTGATTCGGAACTCTACAAAGCCATTGAAATGTGGTACGAAACCTATGATGACCTTGACGCTTCCGCGCTAGCAAGTAGAGCACTTACCGGAATATTGCAAAAGACGGAGTTACAGGGTGAAAGCAAAAAAATTGCAGATGCAATCCAGCGAAAGAAGAATCATTTGTCCAAAAAAACCATGTGGATGGTCGGAGGAGATGGCTGGGCCTATGACATCGGTTATGGCGGTCTAGATCATGTAGTTGCAATGGGAGAAGACGTCAATGTACTTGTGGTTGATACAGAGGTCTATTCCAATACGGGTGGACAGTCTTCGAAAGCCACTCCTGTCGGAGCTGTTGCACAATTTCAGGCCTCCGGAAAGAAAACGGGAAAGAAAGACCTTGGTTTGCTAATGATGTCCTATGACAACGTATATGTTGCACAGTGTGTCATGGGAGCCAATCCCAATCAACTGATCAAGGCACTCAAAGAAGCGGTCGAACATAAAGGCCCGTCCATTGTGATCGTATATGCGCCTTGCATTAGCCATGGGATCAAATCAGGCATGGATCAGGTTAGACAGGAAATGAAGAATATCGTTGATTCCGGGTATTGGTGTCTGTATCGTTATCACCCGGAAACAAAAGAATTCTTTCTGGATTCCAAAGAACCTACAATGGATTTCAAGACATTTCTTCGAGGTGAAGTCCGATACTCCTCATTGGAGGTTACATTTCCGGTAAATGCCGAAAAATTGTTTGCGGAAGCAGAAGAGAGTATGAAAGCGAAATACGAGAAATATAAACTGATGGCGCAGAAATAACGGAGGAGATATGAGCATATTTGACGAATATCGTGCAAAGCTTAGAACCCCTGACGAGGCGGTGCGAGCGGTTAAAAATGGAGACTGGGTTGAGCTGGGATACTGTAATGGCTTCCCTGTGCAATTGGAAGAAGCCCTGGCTAAGAGAAAAAAAGAGTTGACAGATATCAAGCTCAGAGGATATTTGCTGTTTAATCCGCTGAGAACAATCGAGGCCGATCCTGACAGCGAAGCATTTACCTATTACAGCTGGTTCCTGTCCTCCTATGAGAGGAAACTATGGGAGCAGGGCCTGTGTCATTTTTCACCTATGCTGTTTCGGAATCTGCCCGAATATTACAGAAGATATTTGAATGTAAATGTGGCGATGTTAACCGTCACACCCATGGATAGACACGGATACTTCAACTTTTCCGTCAACTGCGCAAGTGCGAAAGCGGTGCTTGACTGTGCGGATATCGTCATATTGGAAGTAAACGAGGCAATGCCGGTGGTATATGGCGGTCATGATGAATGCATTCATATCTCAGAGGTCGAGATGGTAGTAGAAGGAGCTGTCAGACCCATGCTTCAAGTGCCGTCCTCAGAATCCTCTGATGCAGATAAAATGATTGCGGATTATATCGTAAAACATATATCAAATGGAGCGAATATTCAGCTTGGAATCGGCAGTCTGCCTGATACCGTCGGAAGGATGATCGCGAAGTCGGACTTGAGAGATCTGGGTATTCATACGGAGATGCTTTCCAATTCTTTTCTGGAGATGTACAAGGAAGGTAAGATTACAAATAAATTGAAGTCAATTAATAAACAAAAAGGAGTATTCGGTTTTGCGCTGGGCTCAAAAGAGCTATACGAGTGGGTAACCGAAAACCCTTCTCTGGTCACATGTCCCATTGACTATGTAAATTCACCGGCGGTACTCTCGTCACTTGATAACATGGTTTCCGTCAACAATTGTATTGCGGTGGATCTGTACGGCCAAGTCTGCGCTGAGAGCTCCGGTATTCGGCAGATCAGCGGCACCGGCGGTCAATTGGATTTTCTTACCGGCGCTTTTGATTCGAACGGCGGGAATGCATTTATTTGTATGACATCCACCTATAAAAACAAAGAAGGCGAGCTGAAATCAAGGATAATGCCGACCTTTACAAATGGGGATATTATTACTGATCCGAGAAGTCAGGCATTTAATCTGGTCACCGAATACGGACTGGTGAATCTAGCCGGGAAAAATGTAAGGGAACGAGCAGAACTGCTGATTTCTATCGCCCATCCCGATTTCAGAGAATCATTGGTTGCAGCCGCGGAACACCAAAAAATATGGAAAAAGAAATGAGGAGTAACGAGATGGCAAAGGGAAAAATCATGATTAAAACTGACAGGTGTAAAGGCTGCGAATTATGTATTTCAGTTTGTCCCAAAAAGATATTAAAGATAAACGAAGCACAAATCAATATCAGAGGGTACCATCCGGCAAGCATTATGAATGAAGAACTATGTATTGCTTGTGCAAACTGCGCGGTCATGTGTCCTGACGGCAGCATCAACGTATATGCAAAGTAGGGGGCGGGGATATGAAAGAGAAAAAACTGATGAAGGGAAATGAAGCATTTGCACTCGCTGCCATTCGCAGTGGATGCAGGTTTTATTTCGGGTATCCCATCACACCGCAGAATGAAATCCCGGAGTACATGTCAAGAGAACTTCCAAAAATCGGAGGCTCTTTTATTCAGGCTGAGAGTGAGCTGGCTGCAATCAACATGGCCTATGGGGCAGCAGCTTCGGGAGGGCGGGTTTTTATTTCATCCTCGTCACCCGGCATTGCATTGATGCAGGAAAGCATCTCTATTCTGGCATCTGTACAATTACCCGTCGTCATCCTAAATGTTATGAGAGGAGGACCGGGAATCGGCTCGATTCAGCCGGCACAGGGTGATTACAATCAGGTCACAAGGGGCGGAGGAAACGGGGATTATCACGTGATCGTATATGCCCCCAATTCCATTCAGGAAGCAATGGATATGATCGCAAAAGCATACGATGTGGCGGATGAATACCGAAATCCTGTCATGATCGCGGCAGACGGTATGCTGGGGCAAATGATGGAACCGGTTGATCTTCCGGAAGACAAGGGCGGGATAAAAGCGGGTGATATTACGAAGGTAAAGCCCTGGGCTTTAACAGGGCATAAAGATATGCGGGATCGGATAGCAATGAACTCCGTATGGTTGAAGCAGGACCAGCTGGAGGATTATATCAATTCTTATTGGCCAAAATATGAAAAAGCAGAGCAGGAATTGGCGGAATATGAAACGAGGAGCCTTCAAGCGGCAGAAGTTGTTTTCGTTTCATTTGGATCCACCTCAAGGATTACCTTAGAAGCAATGAGGCTTCTTGAAAGGGAAGGAATCAAAGCAGGACTGATCCGTCCAAAGACCTTATGGCCTTTTCCTTTTCATGCCTTTGATGAAATATCCGCCAAAACAAAACAGATCATTTCCGTTGAACTTTCAAAAGGTCAGATGATGCAGGATGTTAAGCTTGCTGTTTCAGGCAGATGGCCAGTCGGTCTTATCAGCAGAGTTGGTGGAATGCTTCTTGATCCATTGGAAATCGTTTTGAAAACAAAAGAGATTCTGGAGGTGAGATGAGTGAGGACTGTTTTTGAATATACAAAGGGAATGCGGGACACAGAAATGACGTATTGCCCGGGATGTACCCATGGGATTGCCCATCGTTTAATTATGGAAGTCCTTGGGGAAAAGAATGTGCTTGGATCGACGATCGGTGTTTCTCCCGTAGGCTGCAGCATCGTGGCGCACCGGTTTATGAATGTCGACATGCTGGAATCACCCCACGGCAGAGCACCGGCAGTCGCATCCGGAATAAAAAGAGTGCATCCTGACAACTTTGTTTTTACGTATCAGGGAGACGGAGATTTAGCCTCCATCGGAACGGCTGAAATCGTCCATGCAGCACATAGGGGAGAAAAATTTTGTACATTTTTTGTCAATAATGCAATCTATGGAATGACTGGAGGACAGATGGCTCCAACAACACTGATCGGACAGAAGTCAACAACTTGTGTAGATGGAAGAACAAAAGAACAGGCAGGCATGCCTGTCAAAATGTCAGAACTGATCGCAACAATTGACGGAGCGGTATTTGTGGAGCGGGTGGCATTAAATTCACCGGGAAATGTCAGAAAGGCAAAAAAAGCAATTGAGAAAGCTTTTGATGTACAGGAAAAGAAGCTTGGTTTTGCATTTGTTGAGCTTCTTTCTTCCTGTCCAACCAACTGGGGACTACCTCCGGTTGATGCATTGGGATGGATCAAAGAAAATTTGATTCCCTATTATCCGGTTAAACAGTTTCGCTGTCCCCAGGAGGTATCCTTATGAAGCAGAAGAGAATTTTTATTGCAGGCTTTGGAGGGCAAGGCGTTTTACTGATCGGTCAACTGATTGCGTACGCGGCAATGTATGAGAACAAGAATGTTACATGGATGCCTTCCTATGGGCCAGAGGTACGCGGTGGTACAGCGAATTGCACCGTGATCATTTCAGATGAGACAATCGCATCACCGCTTGTTTCAACCTGTGATATTTTAACGGTCATGAATGGACCTTCGTTGGAACGGTTTGAACATATGCTGATCCCTGGAGGAGAATTGTTTATCAATCAATCGATCATCTCAGAGAAAAACAGCAGGGCTGACATATCTGTCAATTATGTGGACTGCACCGGGATTGCAATTGAAAAATTAGGAAATGAAAAAACGGCAAATATGGTTATGCTGGGTGCTATGATAAAAAAAGCCGGAATTGTTGAAACGGCTGCGATGAAAAAGGCATTTGAAGCAGTATTTATCGGAAGCAAAGCAAAATTGATATCGCTTAATCTGGAAGCACTGAATTCCTGGGAGGGAAAGGGAGATTCAAGGAATTAAAGAAGATCATTTTTGCTCATTTGATCGATCAAACGCTGCAGAGCAGCCGCCCGATAGATCGTATAGGCTTCCGGCATTTTTGTAATATCGTAATCCAATAGCTGCTTGATCTTTTTCATTCGGTACTGTACCGTATTTCTGTGAAGATAAATGAATTCACCCGTTAATTTTGTATTATGTTCCGCGTCAAGAATGTATACGGCCAGCGTATTGATCAAGTCCTTTGAATCCTCCAGCTCAAGGAGAGGGGCAAGGGGTGATAAATACTGTTCAATTTCTTTTTGGCCCGCCAGAATAATAGAACGGCATTCGGAAGCAAATTGCAGTTCGAAGGTTGTGAAAATATGCCGACGCGGATAAATTGACTGGACCAGATCAAAGTATTCTTTATACATTAAATATATTTTACGGACGTCTTTTGTGGTGGAAAGGTTCGTGCACATGACCAATGAGAGGGGCTTCACGACAGAGCGGAGCTCTTCGTAAAAGAATTCCAGAAAATCTGTATCGGAGATATAATTCTTGGAAAACTCCAACAAAGCGATCAAATGCCCCTCATAGGTGTCTGCGATAATGGATTTTCCATGATTTTTTAATGTCAGACGGGATTTTACTGCGAGTTTTTCATTGATGATATGCCTTTCAATCGTGCTTAGGGATGGTGTTTCAATGCGTGCAATGATCATGGTGTTGATGCTGGCAACATCGATATTGAATGATTTTGCGATATGATTCATCACATTTGGATTATCGTTTAAGACTGCAGGGATGATGGCATCAGGTAGTGCATAATCTAGATTATATTTCCAAATGCTTGCAAATAATTGTATGATTTCGACAGCCTGATCAAGCTGCTCCTGATTCAAGGAATTGGTTTCATCCACTGCAATCAAGGACAGCTGCTTTAGGCTTTCTTCAGGAAAGGGCATCCGATAAACCGTAGCTTCCGTATTACCGATCAAATCTGTAAAACTGATTTCAGAGGTGAGCTCCTGATCGATGAACAGATCCGTTATAATTTCTTCATTGAACCAGTTGGCCATAGGCCATGTTGCAAAACCAATGCTTTTAAAAGACTGATCCACCAGCATAAGTGTGCAGCGCAGCTGGTCGCTTAATAATCTCATGACGGTACCGATTGTCCGTTGGTATTCGTTGAGCTGAGCAATCCGTTCTAATAAACTGTTAACAAAATATGTATTCTTTCGCTTATCGATAAAGATGGCTTCCATTACTTCGGAAATCACATCGCTATACCGGAAATCAATTCTTCCTGTCGGCATCATTATAATTGGGAAATTTAATTCATCTGCTTTCTGTAAAAGTCTTTCATCCAGTCTGGGAACGAAAATCTCTACATAGTAAATGATTAATCCAACCTCTCCTGCTTCACACAATCGCTGGATCGTTTTGCATTGCGTGTCAACATCATCCTTGATTGCGACCAGTGCTGATATTACAAGCTCATTGCCAATGAAAAAATCATGGGATAAAACCCAAAAATCTACATATTCAAGAACGGAAACCGTTCCGACGATTCGATCCAGGCCTTTGCTTCCGGCAACTACTTTGGCTTCTCTTAATGACGGCAATTTCAGGCAATCTGCCACAGTTACACTCATAATGAATCCCCCTACTCGTAAATTAAGTTCATTATACACATTTTGTCAAATCTTTTCAATTATTGAAGAATGAATATTCTGAATTGTAAAACAGCAAAAACCATGGTAATACTGGCGGTTGTGCACGATGCCATATGAAAATAGATTATTTTTGGTTTGTTAAACGATGACAGTAAGAATTTTACAGGAATACAATTCGAATAAGGCAGCCAACGATAATGGCTGATATCGTGTACCGGAATAATGGATTTTCAAGGAGGATCGTAGAATGAGCAAAAGAATAATGAATGAACAGCAGATCAGAGATATGATTTGCGGTGCAACACTGCTGGGCGGCGGTGGCGGAGGCTCGATGCAGAATGGACTTGATCTGTTGGATGGCTATAAGAAGACACACAAGGAAACGCCGTCGGTAACTCTGATCACAGCAGATGAAATGAAAGACGGAGAATATGCAGCCGTAACTGCCGGTATGGGTGCACCGACCGCAATCAAGAACATCGATTTTTCGCCCTATGCTGTGAATGCGTTTGAAGCATTAAAGAAGATGGCTGCAAAGCTGGATCAGCCGAAGAGTTTAAACTATTCGATTGCGGTTGAAATGGGAGGATTTAACACCTTTGTACCAATGATGATTTCTCTTGTAAACGGGTTTGCATTTGTTGATGCTGACGGAGCGGGAAGAGCGGTACCGGCACTGGATACCTTGCTGCTTCATATAAACGGTTGTGATACATCCCCCCTTGCCATGGCGGACGGGGTAAATAATCAGGTCAACTTTTCCACGGCAGATCCCAGAAACGCAAATCTGGCAGAAGAAATCGGCAGACATACTTGTATTGCTTTCGGTATGCTGAGCGGACTTTCCGGATGGATGGTCAATAAGGAAGAAATTGCAAGGAACCTCCCAAACGGATCAATAACCTATGCAGAAAATATCGGAAGGGTGATTCGGGAATGTATTACTGCAGGCCAGAATGATCAGGTATTCGAGAGGTTGTTTGCGGAAGGAATTGTGGAGGGTAAGGTCGTCTGCAAGGGGAAAGTAACAAAGTTTGAAACAATACTTGAAAAGGGATTTGATAGGGGAGTTGTAGAGGTCACCGCCAAGGATTCGAAATGGGTCGTAGACTTTCAAAATGAAAATCTTCTGCTTTCAAAGCTGGATGGAGACAAAAAGATTCCGTACATAACGGTTCCGGACATTATTTGCATGTATGAAGTAACGACCGGTACGCCACTGACGAATGCAGATGCCAAAGAAGGCCTTGAGGTTGCGTTAGGTGTGCTTAAGGTCAGCGATGCTTGGTGGAAGAATCCGATGATGTTTGAGGTCTGGAAACCATTCCTGGAAAGGGTTGGCTATACAGGAGGCGTTTTGCCATATCGAGACCTGTAGAAGTCGTCGCGCAGGCGGCGTGATTGTTATTATGATAGATGCGTTAGGAAAGATAAGAGGGAAAATGGATGGAAGAAATAGTTAAAAAGACCAGCTATGTTGAGTCAAAAGCGATGGGTCATATTCTTGATTCGGAACGTCAGGAATGGACCAGCATCGCATTTATATGGATCGGTACCATGATTTGTATTCCGATGCTGATGGTGGGAGGAATCTTGGCAACCTGTATGACGGTAGCAAATATATTTTGGGCTGCCTTTATCGGATTTGCCATTTGTTGCTTTATCATGGTACTGGGAGGTATTCAAGGTACTGATTTGGGGTTGCCCAGTACCATGTGCGCATCGAAAGCCTTCGGAGACAAAGGGGCCTCCTACCTGATGGCACTGGTCATATTGATTGCGCAGTTCGGATGGTTTGGCGTTCAGACGGCAACTTGTGCCACCGCATTTAATACGCTTCTCACAGGGTTAGGTGTGCCGAATTTCCCGTTCTGGTTAAGCTGTATCATTTGGGGCGGCGTCATGCTTGTTACAGCTGTTTATGGATTTAAATTTTTGAAAATACTGAACTATATTGCAGTACCGGCTTTGATCGCGGCTTGTGTTTATGGCGCAGTCAATGCTGTCAATAAGTCGGGATGGGAAACACTGACCGGATTTACTCCAGAAACCGCACTGGGAATGCCTGCAGCAATTTCAACCGTAATTGGATTGTTTGCAGTTGGTACGGTAATCAATTCTGACTACTCACGCTATGCAAGGAGCAGAAAAGCAACCGTTGCAGCCACAGTGATTGGAGTACTCCCCGCGGCTGTTCTGATGATCATGATCGGAGCCATTATGGCACTTGCCGCCGGAGATTATGATATTACCAATGTTTTCGCAAGCATGGGCCTGCCGTTCCTGAGCATGCTGGTGCTCATTCTGGCCACATGGACAACAAATACCGGAAATGCTTACACAGCAGGTCTTGCCTGCATGAGAGTGCTTCGATTAAAGGAAAGCAAAAGACCTCTGGTAACAATGATCTGCGGTGCTATCGGAACATTGGTTGCAATTATGGGTTTGGCTAATGCCCTCGGCGCGTTCACAACAGTATTAGCCAGCTTTGTTCCACCCGTTGCAGGTGTCTTGATTGCTGATTACTGGATCATCGGAAAAGGGAAAAAAGAAAATTGGTATCCGGTACGTGGCTTTAACTGGTGCGGGATTATCGCATGGGCAGGCGGGGTAATTGTTGCATTATTCTTTAGCTTCTATTCCCCTGCGTTAGATGGCATTCTGGTTTGTTTGGTTGTGTATATCGTTCTTTATTCCTTATTCGGTAAGACTGCCTTAGCTGGAGGCGAAAGAATGACAATTGAAGAAATCGTGAAAGAGTAGGAGGATAGAAGAAATGGTTAACAGAGATATTGTTGAAGCAGCTAAAAAATTGATTGTTGACTGCATGGGAACAAAAGAGGATGAAAAACTTTTGATCGTCACCGATGAAAAGAAATTTGACATTGGCTATGGTTTTGCAGTTGCAGGTAGAGAGCTTGGGTTCAATACGACCTTTGTTGAAGCGTCCAGTCAAACGAAAGGGGAACCTACTGCTACCGTTGCAGCCGCCATGGCTGAGGCCGATGTGGAATTCCTGATCACCTCCATGAGCTATTCCCACGTGAAAGCGAGGATTGTAGCTACGGAAAGAGGGGCAAGAGTTGCATCAATGCCTCTTCTGACGACTGAAATCGCCCAGGAATATCTCAATGCAGATTATCCGTTTATTAAAAAAACCAGTGAAAAATTGGCCGATCTGCTAACAAATGCAAAGAAGGTAAAAATCGCAACTGAAAAGGGCACGGACATTACCTTTGATCTCACGGGTCGTTCTGCACATGCAGATACCGGATTGTTGACAGAGAAAGGCGCCATCGGAAACCTGCCTGCCGGCGAAGCTTATATCGCACCGATTGAGGACATTGGAACAGGCAAAATCGTCGTTGATGGCTGTATTGCTTATATGGGCATCATTAAAGATGATATCACCCTAATGCTAAAGGATGGACGAATCATCGATATCGGCGGAAATGAGGGTGCGAAGGATTTGAAGGAATTTCTTGCCGACAAGGATGCGGAAGCATTAGGAATCGCAGAATTCGGTATTGGAACAAACCCTGCTGCCAAGATCATCGGTCACCCGCTGGTCGATGAAAAGGTATGGGGAACGATTCATATTGCTTTCGGTATGAACACATCCATGGGCGGAACCCGAGAATCCAATATTCATTATGACTGCATTATTAATCATCCTACAGTATGGATCGACGATATCATGGTTATGAATAAGGGAGAGCATGTATACAAATAAATCCATTCCCTATCATCCATTCTCAAGCAATGAAACGAGCTGCCTGTTGGCAGCTCGTTTTTACAAGTCCGATCAGTTCAGAAGTCCCTAATGATATTCTCCGTATACGACCTTACCATCGAATATGGTGGTTAGTACCTTGGTCTTATCAATGTCCAGAGGATTCACCTTGAAGATATCCTGATCGACAATGATCATATCGGCAAATTTACCCTTTTCCAGGGAGCCTATGGAGTGATCGCGGTAGAGCTGATAAGCACCATTTACAGTATATGCCTTGACCATATCCATAACGGAGACTCTTTCGGCAGGATTCAGGAGCCAGGTTGGATCATTGATATCCGTGATATCATCGACTCCGTAATATTCTGCATTGTTTAGATTTCTGGTCACATCGGCTTCGATGGCCCAGAACGGATTGTTGACAGGGGATACGGGATGGTCGCCGGAAGAGGTCAGGAGTGCTCCATGATCAAGCAAGGATTTCACCGGATATTCCGTATAGGCACGATCCTTTCCCAGATTGACACTGTCCACATAATCCCACCATTCCGGTTCCTTGAGGTGCCAGTAAGGTTGGAGGGCAGCGATGATTTCCAGTTTACCGAATCTCGGTTTATCTGCATCATTCACCAATTGCAGATGGGTGATTACATTACGATTGTCCAGAGTTGCATTCTGATTTTGTGCATATTCCAGAGAATCCAGTACAAGCCTTGTTGAGGCGTCTCCGATGGAGTGAACATGGATCTGGAAGCCTTCCTCCATGGTTCTGTCGAAGTAATGATCCAGCTGATCAGGATCCCAATAGAATTCCGCTACATAGTCGGGATCGAGTCCGGCGGCTATATCATAAGGCTCGAGCAGGTAAGCGGTGGTACCCTCGACAACGCCGTCAGCAAAATATTTCGCTGTCGTTACATCAATCAGATCGGATTCGAATTCCTTTTTCATATTGATCAGTGACTGCAGCTGTGGTTCAAAGGTCTTATCGGGATCAATTCCCTGAGCCAGATTGACGCGCAGTGCAAGCTCTCCGCGCTTTTCCAATTCCTGATATCTTATCGGATCAACGTCAATCGGTGCGATAGACATGATAGACGTATAGCCCCAACCATGCATGCTTTCCTGGAAGGCTTTCAAGGCTTCTGCCTCCTGCTCTGGAGTGTAGGTTTGGGACATCGTTACAAGGGAAGAAGCATCCGTCAGATTCCCCCAGAGTTCTCCGGTAACCGGATCCTTATGAATCAGACCTCCTTCGGGATTCGGTGTATCCTTTGTAATTCCGTTCATTTCCAAAGCTTTGGAGTTCAACCATTTGTTATGACCGTCATTTGAGGTCAGAATCACCGGCTTATCCTTGCAGATCGCGTCAAGCCACTCTGCTTTCGGACCCTTTGAATCCTCACCAATCCCGACGGAATAGCCGGAACCCCAGTATTCTGTCAGATTCGGATTTGCATCGACAAAGGCTTTAATGTCAGCCAGTGTCTGCTCTTTTGTAAGGGATTCATAAAGATAAATATCGAAAAGCTCGGTTAGAGCAGTCCCCGGTGCATGCACATGAGCGTCAACGAATCCCGGCATAACCACAGTACCTTTTAAATCGACTACTGTAGTAGAACTGCCCTTATACGCTTCTGCACCGACTTTTGTACCTACATAGAGGATTTTGCCATCCTTCACTGCAATCGCTTCGGCTATGGAGTTTTTATCGTCAATGGTATAGATTGTACCGTTTTCAAGAATCGTATCCGCAGCAATTTGAGGGATAGGAGCTCCATCCGAAGTGTCCGTTCCGGGTTCGATCGATGAAAGTCCTGGAATTTCAATTACCTGATTCACATAGATTAAATTGGGATCCTTTATCTGATTGAACCTTGCTAGATCTTGATAGGGGATTTGATACTGTTCAGCTATTTTCCAAAGAACGTCACCTGCCTGGACAGTATAGGAATTTGCTCCGAATGAAAAACCAAAGCTGCTAAAGATCAGAGCTGTAATAAGCAAAACACTGAATGCGATTCGTTTCTTCATGATTGGACCTCCTTACTTCCAAATTATGGACAAAATTTACAGCTTCATTCTAGCACTGCTCAATAGAAATAACAATTTAAAAGATTGTTGAATTTGATCTTATTTTGTCGCAGCAGAAATTCGATTTACAGCAAAAGGAGAAACTGCTAAAATAGATAGATGCTGATATTTCAATAAAAGAATTGTGACATATGTTCCTGCAAGCACATGAGATGAAGCTAAGGGACAGGAAAGTGAAGCGAATGATGAAAATTGCATTTCACACCCTCGGGTGTAAAGTGAATCAATATGAGACCCAGGCATTGAAAGAAAAATTTCTGCACCGAGGCTATGAGATCGTCGGCGAGGACGATTTTGCAGATGTGTATGTGATCAACACCTGCACTGTTACCGGCGTATCTGATCGGAAGTCAAGACAGTACATCAGAAGAGTAAAAAAGACCAACCCTGACAGCATCACCGCAGTGATTGGCTGTTATGTCCAGGTAAGCCCCGATGAGGCAAAAAGCATAGAGGGCGTCAATATCGTTGCAGGTACCAATGAAAAAAATAAGCTGCCTGAATATATTGAGGAATATGTGAAGACGAAGGGAGTCGACTGTCATATTAAGGAATGGGATCAGCTCACGGAATATGAGGAAACAGGAATTATCACATCCATGGATTCCAGAACTAGAGCATTTATCAAAATACAGGAGGGCTGTAACAAGTTCTGTTCCTATTGTATCATTCCGTATGCCAGAGGAACGTTGCGAAGCAGAGCGAAGGAAGAGATCGTAAAGGAAGCGGAAAACCTAATCCGTCAGGGATTCAAAGAACTTGTCTTGACTGGTATCAATACGGCCTTGTACGGTATGGAACAAGACGATTTCGATGTCCTAAATATTCAGGAAGGGAAAAAGAATCATGTTTACGGTATAGAAGTTATTGTCAATGAGATAAATCAACTGGCCGGTGAATTCAGGATTCGGCTTGGCTCCTTGGAACCAAACGTAATCGATGTGGATTACGCCAGAAGATTATTAAAATATGAACGTCTTTGTCCCCATATGCATTTATCACTGCAGAGCGGCAGCGATGGGATTCTCAAAGAAATGAATCGAACCTACAACGGAAATGACTATCTACAGTTAATCAAAATGCTGAGAGAATACGATCCGGGCTATGGTATTACCACGGATATCATCGTGGGATTTCCGGGAGAAACGGAAGAAGACTTTCGTGAAAGCTGCAGTATGACCGAACAAGCAGGCTTTTCTAAGGTTCATGTATTTAAATATTCTAAAAGAGAAGGAACAAGAGCTGCAGAAATGAAAGGACATATCTCCCCGGAAGTAAAAGCAAGAAGGAGTGCTGAATTGATTGCCATTTCAGAATCAGTATCAGAAAGGTTTTTCAGCCAGAACCTCGGTACCACAAGAAGGGTCCTGCTGGAGCAATATGATCTTGAGACCGGTATGCTGGGAGGTTTGTCGGACAATTATATCAAAGTATACTGCAAGGGTCAGGAGGATCGCAGCAACACATTTGTGGATGTGGAATTGATTGAACTCTATCGTGACGGGGTAAAAGGAAGAATAAGAGAGGAACAGGAGGTAAATCAATGAAACATAGAGTCATGAACAAATTGTTGAAAAAAATGGTATTTCTTATACTGGTTCTAACCTTGATTCCTATTGCAGGATGTGGTGTCGAAACCCAGATTATGGAAGGGCAAGAGGGGACACAGGCCGATGAGAATGAGATAGATCAGGACCAGTTGAATGAAGGCGCTCCGGCCGATATAGGCCTAATTAATTTTCAAACACAGGATATTTACGGAAATCCTGTCAATCAAGATGTTTTTAAAGATTACTCATTGACTTTGGTGAATGTATGGGGAACCTTTTGCGGCCCTTGTATCGATGAAATGCCTGATCTTGGAGAACTTCAAAAGGAGTATGAACCAAAAGGCGTTAATATCGTCGGTATCGTGGTGGATGTTCAGGGTGAGGATATGGAGATCCTTGAGGATCAGCTGGAGCTGGCGAAACAAATTGCCTCTGGTACTGGAGCGGAGTATACCCACATGCTCATAACTGAAGAGATGATTGATTCTGTACTAAACCAGTTCAATGCCATCCCTGCCAGCTTTTTTGTAGACAGTGACGGCAATATCGTGAGCGAATTCTATATTGGCTCTAGAAAAAAGGAAGATTGGGCTACTATCATTGAAACAACGATCGAAAACCAATAATAATAATTATGGAAGGAAGAATCCTTCCATAAGACTGCTGCCTGTCATTGTTGTATTTGCAGGTGTTATATTCATGTTCGCAGGGATTACCCGAGGTGAAATGGACGTAGTACTGAGAAAAGCAATTACAATATGTCTGGAGTGTATTGGAATTGGGTGATGGATTGAAAGCGGGAAAACAAAATATTCGTTTATGGATCCAGATTGGATTTACGGCAGTTACCAATGGATATGCAAAAGGCTTTTCAAATGGGAGCATTTATACCGGTTCCCTAAAATCCTATTGCGTGCCTGGTTTAAATTGCTATTCCTGTCCAGGTGCGCTGGGCTCTTGTCCTATCGGCTCTATTCAGGCGGTCATTGCGACGAGGAATTTTAGTGTTTCCTATTATATGATCGGTTTTTTTCTGATGATTGGTGCTTTGCTTGGAAGATTCGTGTGCGGCTGGCTTTGTCCCTTTGGTTTGGCACAGGACCTTCTGTATAAAATCCCAATTGGAAGAAAAATAACTGTAGTCAAAGGAGACCGAATCCTTCGCCTTTTAAAATACCTGATTCTTTTGGTATTTGTTATTTTGCTTCCCATGTTTGTTATGGACTTCGTGGGACAGGGCGACCCATGGTTTTGCAAATGGATCTGCCCATCGGGAACCTTGATGGCCGGTTGGCCCCTTGTACTACTCAACGGGGGGATCCGACAAACCATTGGATTTTTGTTTGCCTGGAAGAGTCTGATTCTGATTTCACTGATTGTGCTCTCCATACTATTATATCGTCCGTTTTGCAGATATCTTTGCCCCCTCGGAGCGATTTATGGTCTTTTTAATCCGATTTCCTTGTATCGTTTTCGAGTTGATAAGGAAAAATGTACAAATTGCCATGATTGTCAAAGGGCCTGCAAGCTGAATATATCTGTCAGCGAGATACCCAATAGTATGGAGTGTATTCGATGCGGAGACTGCATTTCGGTCTGCAAAACAAAGGCCCTCACAAAAGGGTAAAGCGAGTTGGAGTCCCATGAACGCACAGATGAAAGAAAATTATCTACAGTCGATAATTTTCGACGTATGCGTTATAATACATGAATAGGAGTAATCACATATGGAGAAGTTTTTTTTACCTTTTGTCATTATTGTCTTTATTTTTTCAACTGTTACGATGACAGTGATTGGCCAGGATTACATCAATAAGAACCCTGACCGCGATATCTGCGTCAAGAGTCGAAGCTGTGCAATCAATTGGTATCAAAATCAACAAATTGAAAAAGAATAGGAGCGAAACGATGTCAGATTGTATTTTTTGTAGGATAGTAAATAAGGACATTCCTTCCAAAGCAGTTTATGAAGATGACCGCATTTTGGCTTTCTATGACCTGGAGCCACAGGCGCCAGTGCACGTATTGCTGATTCCGAAGAAGCATATATCTTCCTTGGATGCCCTTCAGCCGGAAGATACAGAGCTTATGGGGTATCTTATGCTCAAGGTGAAGGATGTTGCGAAAGAATTGGGCTTGGAAAACGGCTACCGGCTGGTGAACAACTGCGGTGAAGACGGAATGCAAACCGTAAAACACTTACACTTCCATTTGCTTGGAAAGAGAAAGATGACCTGGCCTCCGGGTTGAAAATGATAGCTTAATCATTGGATAAAAAAAACTTGCCTAATGTATTGAAAGCATGTATAATATTTTTGTTATAGGTAAATCTGTTTTGATTAGCATCTAAGAGATTTCAGGACATGGAGGGAGGGGAATGAATAAATGGCACAAGTAGTTGTAAGAGAAAACGAAAGTTTAGAAAGCGCGCTGAAAAGGTTTAAGCGTTCTTGCGCAAGAGACGGAGTAATGTCTGAGCTAAGAAAAAGGGAGCATTATGAAAAGCCGAGCGTAAAGAGAAAGAAGAAGTCTGAAGCCGCAAGGAAAAAGGCGAAGAAATTCTAAAAAGAAGGTGTAGAACACAATGTCTTTAAAAGACAGATTACAAAATGATTTTAAGGAAGCCATGAAGGCAAGAGATGAAATCAGAAAGAATACAGTAAATTTAGCCCGGGCTGCGATTAAACAGTACGAGGTAGACAATAGAGAAGAACTGGATGAGCAAGGGATTTTATCGATCTTGACCAAACAGGTGAAAATGAGAAAAGATGCCCTCTCTGATTTTGAAAAAGCAGGAAGAACGGATTTATTAGATGCCTATAACAAAGAAATAGAAATTTTGATGGAGTATCTGCCGAAGCAGCTTTCCGAAGAAGAAATTACAGTGATTGTGAAAGCGACAGCAGCCGAACTTGGTATAGAGGGAGGCAAGCAGAATATGGGTAAGCTCATCGGGGCTGTTATGCCGAAAGTAAAAGGCCTTGCCGATGGAGGCATTGTTAAAAAAATAGTCGAAGGGCTGCTCGAATAAAACATACTTTCAAAAGAAATAAAACCTGGTTGGTAACAACCAGGTTATTTTTTATGCCCGGAAACATAAAATTGTACAGTAGGGGGGTAGCTATGAACGTCAAAGATGAGTTATTATTTGATTTCAGTATCAATATGCCCAGACTTCTTGTCAGTGGGAAGACATGCATCATTGATAACGTAAAAAAGATCGTCTTCATTACGGAAAATAGTATTATTGTGGACAACGGTAAGCGCTTTAGTGCAATTAACGGAGACAGGCTTCGTGTAAAAATGATAGAAGAGGAAAGAATGATTGTAACAGGAGAGCTGCTTTCGATAGAATTTTATCCCGGGAAAAAGGGTGAGCTTCATGAGGAATAGAGGAAGTTTTCTCGAGCACTCCATTCGAATCAAGGTAGAAGGATTCGAACAGGAGAAACTGTTGACGGAATGTGTGGGTCGAGGGATATCAATGAAGGACATCCATTCCGTCAATGATCTTGAGATGTCGATCACGCTGATGGAATGGGACTACCAGGAATTTTTAAGGATCACAAAAAACCGTTATCAGATCACTGTTTTACAGGAAAACGGATATAAACCGGTCATAAAAAAGACCTTTCAGAAAAAAAGTACCATTGTCGGTCTGATTCTATTTGCATTCATTCTTATATATCAGAGTACATTTGTGTCTGAAATCAGGATTTTAGGGTATGAGAAATTCACGGAAACAGAAATCAGAGAAAGCCTAAGAGAAGCCGGTCTCTATGAAGGCAGCAGTAAACGTTTGGATCTGAAGCAATTGAAGCTTCATATTTATCAGGATCTTGATAATATTACCTGGATTGGGGTAAAATATATAGGAAATTTGGCAGAAGTAACCATCATTGAGGGAACAATTACGCCCAAATTCGTTGATAAATCGAAGCCATGTCATATTATAGCAGATAAGACAGGATATATTGCCCAGACCATCGCCAGGGAAGGTGTCGTAGCCGCGGCGCCCGGAACCTATGTCAAACCGGGGGATATTTTGATTTCCGGCATCGTGCCACTGAAAAGCACGGCTTACGGTACCCCTGGAGTTGAGCTTATGGAGAGGTATGTACATTCTGAAGGTGAAGTTTATGCAAAAGTACCTTATCGCCTGTTTTATTATCAGGAAAAATATGAATATAAAAAAGAACCCACTAAAAATAGCATCTATGGGATACGAGTGGAAATCGGTGACTTGAAAATCAATACGGCGAAGATCTTTTACGGTTATGACAATTCTGTATATACGGAAAGGAACGTTCTTCACCTGATCCGACCAATCCCAATTCATCTGGGGTTTGTCAGAATCGATGAAGTAGAGGTCACCAAGCTGGAAAGGAGCCAGTCGGAGCTCCAGAAGGAGGCAAACCGCCTGGTAAGGCAGGCAATACAAGAAAAAGTGCCGAAAAACTCACAAATACTAAATAAAAGTTTGAAGTTTTCCTCCGGAGAAAATATAATAGGAGTAGTCATCTTATTGGAGACTTTGGAAAAAATAGGAGAGAAGAAGGAGATCGTGATTGGATACCCCATTAATTGAAGAACTAAAGATTAAAATAGATCATGAACAGGATACGAATGAACTGTTTGGAAATCTTGATGTGAACCTAAAAATTATTAAGGATAACTACGATGTTGAAATCGTCCAGAGACAGGATGAAATCATTATCAAGGGGAAAGAAGCTGAAAAGGCGCAGATGGTTATCGTTGAGCTTCTTGGAATCTTAGAATCCGGTGAAATTCTTGATGCCCAGAAGGTCAATTACGTCATCAGTTTAAATAAAAAAGGAATATCCTATAAAGACAGCAAGATCAATAAGGATGTGATTTGCTTTACACACAGGGGTAAGCCGATTAAACCAAAAACCATCGGACAAACCTCCTACGCACAAAGTATCAAAAATCATGATATCGCATTTGGAGTGGGACCCGCCGGAACAGGAAAAACCTACATTGCGGTTGCTATGGCAATTAATGCTTTTAAAAACAAAGAGGTGCAGAAAATCATTTTAGCAAGACCGGCTGTGGAGGCCGGAGAGCGGCTTGGTTTTCTGCCTGGAGACCTGCAGGAAAAAGTAGATCCTTATCTGAGACCCCTGTATGATGCTCTCTATGATATCATGGGAAGGGATAGTGCCCTTCGTTTAAAGGAAAAAGAAGTCATTGAGGTAGTGCCGCTGGCCTATATGCGAGGGCGTACACTGGATAATTCCTTCATTATTCTTGATGAAGCGCAGAATACAACAAAAGAACAGATGAAGATGTTTTTGACAAGACTTGGTATGGGATCAAAAGCGGTTGTTACCGGTGATATTACTCAGATTGATTTACCGAAAGGCAAACGCTCCGGACTGGTGGATGCCATCAAGGTACTCAATAGAGTAGAAGGAATTGATTTTAGCTTTTTAAAGGATGCCGACGTAGTAAGACACACATTGGTCCGAAGAATTATTGTTGCATATGAAAAATATGCCAAGGATAATCCGGAAGAGGAGGGAGAAGTATGAATCTTATATTCAGCGACGAACGAATGCCGGGACAAATCGTAATCGACCATATGACTCAGGCCGCCGAGCTATGTCTACGGGAAGAAAACCTGGATCCGGATCAAATTGAGATCAGTGTGACCTTTGTCAGCACCGAAGAAATTCATGAATTGAACAAACTCTATCGTGGTAAGGATAGTGCGACCGATGTCTTATCATTTCCACAGTATGAAAACTTGAAAGACTTGAAAACCGAAGGGATACTAAGTCTGGGTGACGTAGTGATATGCCCTGAGCAGGCACTGCTGCAGGCGGAAGAATTCGGTCATTCAGGTGAAAGAGAACTCGTTTATCTTTTTGTACACAGTGTATTCCATCTTTTGGGATATGATCATCAGGATGAAGATGATAGAAGTGAAATGAGAACACAGGAAGAGAAAATCATGAGTCAGATTGGCCTAATAAGATCGTAAAAATGAAGCTCGCATAATGGATTGAAGCGAGCGCCGATGCGGAGCGGCGTCAGCCGCCCAGGAGGGGATTGATATGAAGTACAGAGAACTTTTTCGTACTGCAATGCAGGTGGTTCAGTATGCGTATGCGCCTTATTCGCGATTCAAAGTGGGTGCTGCACTATTAACAAAATCCGGCGAGGTTTTTACTGGGGTCAATGTGGAGAATTCATCCTTCGGTGCAACAATTTGTGCTGAGAGAACAGCCTTTGTAAAAGCGGTTTCCGAGGGTCACAGGGACTTTGACGCAATTGCTGTAGTATCTTCCGATGGAGAAGCCTATCCCTGCGGCATTTGCAGACAATTCATGTTTGAATTCGGTGACGATTTGAAAATCATAACAGGGGAAGACGAGGACCATTTACACATCTCGGAAATGAAAGAACTGCTGCCGGAAGGTTTCCGGCTATAAACAACAAGGAGAATAGATGAAGTCAGGATTTATAGGAATCATAGGCCGCCCTAATGTGGGCAAATCAACTTTACTAAATGCAATACTCGGGGAAAAGATTGCAATCACAACAGACAAGCCCCAAACCACCAGAAATAGCATTCGAGGAATATTTACAAAATTGAACGGCAGGGAAGATGATTGTCAGATGATCTTTATCGATACGCCTGGGATTCACAAACCACGAAACAAGCTGGGCGGGTATATGACTGATATGGCAATTAACACCTTTAAAGAAGTAGAGGTTGTCGTTTTTATTGTAGATGATGAATTGTCTGCGGGCCCCGGTGATAAATACATCGTTGAATTGCTCAAGGATATTGACACACCAAAGTTTTTAATTATTAATAAAATTGACAAACTGGGTCCGGAGCAATACCGTAAAATCTTTGAGGAATATCAGGAATTGAATCTCTTCACTGATATTATCGGTATATCGGCTATTTCCGGCAAGAATGTCGATGTATTATTAAATAAAATTGAAGGTTTGATGAAGGAAGGGCCCATGTACTTTCCTGAGGACATGGTTACCGATCATCCGGAACGCTTTATCGTCAGCGAGATCATCCGGGAAAAGGTATTGCTTTATCTGGACGAGGAGATTCCCCATGGCGTTGCCATCGAACTGGAAAGCTATAAAGAGGAGACGAATCTTACACGGATCGGCGCGGTCATTTATTGCGAAAAAAAATCCCACAAGGGGATCATAATCGGAAAAGAAGGAAAAAAGCTGAAAGGAATTGGAAAAAGTGCCAGACTTGAAATGGAAGCACTGTTGGGAACAAAGGTATTCCTTGAGCTTTGGGTGAAGGTGAAGGAGAACTGGAGAGACAGCGATTTCGCACTGAACAGCTTCGGATATAAACAGAATCAATAGGAAAGAAATGAGCGAAGGATGTTTACGGATACGGAAGGAATCATTTTTAAGCAGGTAAAAACCGTCAACGGACGCAGGATGGTCCTTTTGTTTTCTAAAAAATACGGTAAAATCAGTGCCGGAACCAACCTCAGCGAAAAGGGGAAGAGCAAGTCTTCTCTGGCAATGCGACCATTTACATATGGAAGATATGAATTGTATAAAAACCGAGACAGCTATCATATCAATGGGACTGAGGTGATCAAGAGCTATTACCGCATCGGTGAGGATGTGGAGAAATACATGCATTGCTCTTATGTGCTCGAGTTCACGGAAAAGCTGCTCCAGGAGGAATCTCCTGCTCCCGGGATATTCAATATGATCCTGGATTTTTTCGATATCATGGAGAAGCGTTCAAAGAAATTTTCTTCTCTCATACTGGCATATCAAATCAAGATTTTACAGGAAGTCGGCAGCATGCCTCAGGTTTATCGGTGTATCTCATGTGGAGAAAAGGAGGAACCGACGCTTTTTCATGTAAAAGAGGGAGGAATTCTTTGCAAAAGATGTAGTTTAAATTTTCACGAGAATACGAATGATACGTTGATTTATGATGTAAATTTTGGTATAGTTAATATATTGCGTTATATTCTTGATAACCCATTAAAAAGCTTTGAGCATCTGGCACTGAATGATGAAATCCAAAAGCAGCTGCATAAAATAATCAAAAGCTACATCGCATATCATATGGATATCGGTGAATTGAAGAGTGAAAGCTTTTTAATTGAGTAATATTAAAATGGAGGTAAGATTATGGAGATTACATTAGAAAAGATCGAATTGGTTAAGGACAGAACCGGGGTAAGCTATAAAGAAGCAAAGGAAGCACTTGAAGCTGCAGATGGAAGCGTCGTAGATGCGATCATCGACATTGAAGAATCGATTGATATCAAGAGCAAGAGCAAATTTGCAGAGCAGAGCGCGCACATCGTTGATAAGGTAAAGGAAGCAATTAAAAAGGGGAACGTTGCTAAAATTATCGTCAAGAAAAATGATGAAGTGATTATGAATCTGCCTGTTAATGTAGGCATCGTCGGAACGGTATTGGCACCTTGGGCAGCTGTGGCAGGTGTGATTACCGCTTTTGGTACAAAATGTGTAATAGAGCTAGTCAAGGAAGACGGCGAAATCATTGATATCAGCGAAATGGCTACGGATACCTTTGACGAGGTAGTAGAAAAAGGCTCTGTGGTAGTTGATGAAATGAAAACAAAGGGCGCTGATGTTTTTGCAAGCGTAAAAGCAAAGACAACGGAAGCAATCAATAAGGCGAAAAAGACAGACGATGGCTGCTGCAATTGCGGGAGCGATGAAGAGTGCGACGACAGCTGTTCCTGCGGAAGCAAGGACGAGGAAAAATAAAAAGTAACAGATGGAAATGGTAGGTATTTATGAGCAAAGAATTTTCGATGGACAAGATTACAGCACTGGCAAAATCAAGAGGATTTGTTTTCCCAGGCTCAGAAATTTATGGCGGTTTGGCGAACACATGGGATTATGGCCCGGTTGGCGTGGAACTGAAAAATAACGTGAAAAAGGCTTGGTGGAAGAAATTCGTCCAGGAATCAAAATACAATGTCGGACTTGATGCTGCTATCTTGATGAATCCGAAAGCTTGGGTAGCATCAGGCCATGTGGGTGGATTCGCAGATCCCCTCATCGACTGTAAGAGCTGTAAGGCACGTTTTAGAGCAGATAAACTGATTGAAGATTATATCAAAGAGCATGATCAAATGACACTTACCGTTGACGGTTGGTCAAACGATAAGCTGGAAGGATATATCAAAGAAAAGACGATTCAGTGTCCGGAATGTGGTAAAAGTGATTACACATCCATCAGACAGTTTAATCTGATGTTTAAGACGTTCCAAGGTGTTACGGATGATTCTAAAGCTGAAATTTTCTTAAGACCGGAAACGGCACAGGGTATTTTTGTAAACTTCAAAAATGTACTGCGAACATCCAGAAAGAAAATGCCATTTGGAATTGCTCAGATCGGAAAGTCTTTCCGGAATGAAATCACACCGGGTAATTTTACGTTTAGAACCAGAGAATTTGAGCAGATGGAGCTGGAATTTTTCTGCAAACCGGGGACCGATATGGAGTGGTTCGTTTACTGGAAGGACTACTGTGTGAACTGGCTGAAAGCATTGGGAATGTCTGAAGACAATATTAAGCTGAGAGATCACGAACAGGAAGAACTTTCCCATTACAGCAATGCAACTACGGATATCGAATATCGCTTCCCCTTTGGTTGGGGTGAACTCTGGGGAATTGCAGACAGAACTGATTTCGATTTAAAACAGCATATAGAACACTCCGGCCAAGACATGTCCTATCAAGATCCGGAGACCAACGAAAAATATGTGCCGTACTGCATCGAACCTTCTCTGGGAGCGGATAGAGTGACGCTGGCTTTCCTGGTTGATGCTTACGATGAGGAGATCCTGACCGACGCCAATGGAAAAGAAGACGTCCGAACGGTGATGCGTTTCCATCCTGCACTGGCACCTTTTAAAGCTGCGGTTCTGCCACTGACAAAGAAGCAAAGTACGCAGGCCGAAGAGTTGCATGAGGAGCTTTCCAAATATCTAATGGTGGACTATGATCTGCCGGGCAGTATCGGCAAGCGTTACCGAAGACAAGATGAAATTGGAACCCCGTTCTGCATAACGGTGGACTTCGATACAGAAACTGATAAGAGTGTTACAATCCGTGATCGTGATACAATGGAGCAGATCAGAATACCTATCTCGGAAGTAAAGAAATATCTTGAAGAAAAACTGATATTTTAACGATAAATTGGTATTTCATGCTAAGACATGGGACAAGCACCTTTTCAGCAAAGGATACTTGTCCTTGTTTTCTATAATTCTATATAAAAAGGAGAGAATAAGATGGGAAAAAAATTTGTTTATCTTTTTACAGAGGGTAAGGTTGCAATGCGTGAGTTGCTGGGAGGCAAAGGAGCTAATCTAGCAGAAATGACCAATTTGGGTATGCCTGTGCCCCAGGGTTTTACGATAACAACGGAGGCTTGTACACAATACTATGTTGATGGAGAGATCATTAATGATGATATCAAAGCGGAAATCATGCAAAATATTGGTGAGATGGAGAAAATCACGGGTAAAAAATTTGGTGATTTAAACAATCCACTGCTTGTATCAGTACGATCCGGTTCCAGAGCATCCATGCCTGGCATGATGGATACCATTTTGAATCTTGGATTGAATGATGAAGTGGTAGAAAGCTTTGCGAAGAAAACAAATAATCCGCGTTTTGCATACGACTCTTATCGTCGTTTCATCCAGATGTATTCCGACGTAGTAATGGAAGTTGGAAAGGCATACTTCGAAAAGCTTATTGATGAAATGAAGGAAAAGAAAGGGATCGAGCTTGATACAGATCTAGATGCGGATGATTTAAAAGAATTGGCACGACAGTTCAAAGAGCAATATAAGAACAAGATCGGTTCAGATTTCCCAAGTGATCCGGTAGAACAATTAATGGGAGCGATCAAAGCCGTTTTCCGTTCCTGGGATAATCCACGCGCGATTTATTACAGAAGAATGAATGATATTCCTTCCTCATGGGGTACTGCAGTCAACGTACAGGCTATGGTATTCGGAAACATGGGGGATACATCCGGAACCGGCGTAGCTTTCTCAAGGAATCCTTCCACAGGAGAAGCAAAGCTCTACGGCGAATTCTTGATGAATGCACAGGGCGAAGACGTTGTTGCCGGTGTGAGAACGCCTCAGACGATTGATCAGTTAAAAGAGCAGAACCCTGCTGTTTATGATGAATTTTATAAAATTGTTTATACCCTTGAGAAGCATTACAAAGACATGCAGGACATGGAATTTACCATTGAAGAAGGCAAGCTTTATATGCTTCAGACAAGAAACGGAAAGAGAACCGCTGCCGCTGCACTGAAAATCGCAGTTGATCTGGTTGCAGAAGGCATGATTTCAGAAGATCAGGCAGTCAAAATGATCGATCCAAAACAATTGGACGCGTTATTGCATCCGCAGTTTGATCCTGCTTCATTGAAAGCTGCAAAACCAATCGGCTCCGCACTTCCTGCTTCTCCGGGAGCGGCTTGCGGTCAGGTTGTCTTTACAGCAGAAGCTGCGACAGATTGGACCGTCAATAAGGGTGCCAAGGTAATCCTCGTTCGTCTTGAAACCTCTCCGGAAGACATCGAAGGAATGCATTATGCACAGGGGATCCTGACCGTTCGCGGCGGAATGACATCCCACGCTGCAGTCGTTGCTCGCGGAATGGGAACCTGTTGCGTTTCAGGCTGTGGAGAAATCAAAATCAACGAAGCAGCAAAAGTCTTTTCACTTGGCGGTAAAGAATTCCATGAAGGAGATTACATCTCTCTTGACGGTTCCACGGGAAATATCTATGGTGAAGCAATCAAGACAGTGGAAGCCTCTATTTCAGGAGACTTCAATCAATTGATGAAATGGGCTGATAAATATAGAACCTTAAAGGTTAGAACCAATGCAGATACGCCAAAGGATGCTGCTCAGGCGGTCAGATTTGGCGCAGAGGGAATCGGTCTTTGCAGAACAGAGCATATGTTCTTTGAAGCAGAAAGAATCGCTGCAATGAGAGAAATGATTGTATCCAAGTCAGAGGAGCAGAGAAGAACTGCATTAGCGAAGCTCCTTCCAATGCAAAGAGGAGACTTTGAGGGAATCTACGAGGCAATGCAGGGGTATCCTGTGACCATACGTTTCTTAGATCCACCATTACATGAATTCTTGCCTACAGACGAAGATGATATCGCTGCATTGGCGAAGGAAATGAAGATGGAAATTGCAGACTTAAAGGCTGTCATTTCGTCCTTGCATGAATTCAATCCGATGATGGGACACAGAGGCTGCCGCCTTGCCGTATCTTATCCGGAAATTGCTGAAATGCAGACAACTGCTGTTATCGAAGCAGCAATCAACGTACAGAAAGCACATCCCGAATGGAAGATGGTTCCTGAAATCATGATTCCACTGATTGGAGAAATCAAGGAACTGCAGTATGTTAAGAACATCGTTGTTCAAACTGCTGATGCGATTATCGCAAAATCAGGCATCGAGCTGAAATACATGGTTGGTACGATGATTGAAATCCCTAGAGCTTGCCTGACAGCAGACGAAATCGCGACAGAAGCAGAATTCTTCTCATTTGGAACAAATGACCTGACACAGATGACCTTTGGATTCAGCCGTGATGACGCAGGTTCTTTCTTAGGTGCATACTACGATAAAAAGATCTATGAAAACGATCCATTTGCTAGACTTGATCAAAACGGAGTAGGCAAACTCATGAAGATGGCAGTCGAGCTTGGAAAAGTAGCTCGTCCAGATATCAAGCTTGGTATCTGCGGAGAACATGGAGGAGATCCTTCCTCAGTAGAATTCTGTCATAATATTGGGTTGAATTATGTTTCCTGCTCACCATTCCGCGTTCCGATTGCAAGATTGGCAGCGGCACAGGCTGCGCTAAAAGCAGCGAAGTAAAAGCATAATAAAAGGGTATTGCATTCATAAAGGTGCAATACCCTTTTTCTTTCCATCAGACCGATGCTCTATTCATTATCGGAAGCTGGTGCGTCCGCATTTTCCGATTCACTCTTATCCAACTTATCACTCAAGATAACAATATCAACTTTTCGATTTTTGGCTCTGTTTTCAGCAGAAATATTTGGAACGGAAGGGCGGAATTCCCCATAACCTACCGCGCTGATCTTATCCGGAGCGACATTGCTTTGGGTGATCAAAAGCTTGAGCACCTCGGTAGCTCTTATTACGGAAAGTTCCCAGTTACTGGGGATTTGCGGCGTGTTCATCGGTACATCGTCTGTATTTCCTTCTACACGGATATAATTATGCACTCCGTTTGCAATTTGGCCGATGGCTACAAGTGTGGGGATCGCTTCTGGTTTGATCTGAGCACTACCGGATTCGAATAGAACGGTATTCATCAAGCCGACTACGACACCACGCTCCTGGACACTTACGGAAACCTTATCTTGCAGACCTTTTTCTCTTAATAATTCCTTAATTTCTTCAGCCGCTGCCTCAAGTTCCGGATCAACCTGATTCGATTCAAGGTCTTCCAACGCTTTAGAAATGTCGATACCGCTGCTGCTGGATGCGCCCCCGCCCCCGCTGCCGCCACCGCCAAAACCAGCCGGATCCAATGTCCCACTTAAGGACTGAGAAATCTCCTGATATTTTTGTGCATCCACATTGCTAATCGCGTACATAATAACAAAGAATATCATCAGAAGGGTGATCAAGTCAGCATATGTTAACAGCCACCGTTCACTATTGTCTTTTTCGTGTTCTTCATGTTTTTTCATTCGAATTCACGTCCCTATCTCTCTTTTTAGCCTCTTTTTCTGCCTCTCCCTCTGCCAACAGAACCTTTTCCACTTATCTGAGTATCAGAAATGAAGCTGGAAAGCTTTTCTTCCATATAGTTCGTATTAACACCTTCCTGAATCAGTAGCAATCCTTCGATGATCATAGATTTATAGAGGATCTCAACTCGATTTTTTTCTTTTAATTTGTTCCCTAGTGGAAGCCACAACAGGTTTGCAAGTCCGATACCGTAAAGAGTTGCGATAAATGCCATCGCAATTTTTGGCCCCAACGTGTCCGGCTCCTCCAAGTCACTCAGCACGTGAACGAGCCCCAAGACCGTACCGATAATTCCCATGGTAGGGGAAAAGCCGCCTGCTGCCTCGAAAATCTTGGCTCGCGCTTTGTGTCTTTCATCAATGACCTGAAGGGAAAGCTCCAACGCTTCCCGTGTATAGGTAGGAGAGGTTCCGTCTACAATTAGCCTCATTCCTTTTCTCATCAGACTGTCCGGTTCCTGATCGATCTGATTTTCAAGGCTAAGCAAACCGCTTTGGCGTACTTGGACGCACATCCCTTTCATTCGTTCCATTAAAGCGAGGTAATCGTATTTCTGATCCTTTAAGAGAACCCCTATCATTTTGGGTATTTGCGATAAATCTTCCTTAGGAAAGCAAATTCCGGTTGCACCAATTGTACCACCAACAATAATCAATAAAGCAGAAGGCGCATATAAACCGCTGAGATGACCTCCTTCCAGAAGGAATCCTGATATTACGGATGCGAAGCCTGTTATTACAAAAATGATAAAGAATATATCCATGTGTCTCTCCTCATAAACTTATGATTTATCCTATGTAAATGATATTTCATCTAATTCTATTATGAAAAAGCACTGAAATCAATGACATTTCACTGAAGATTGGAAAAATATGATATATTATAGCAAAACATTTCAATTTTTGTCTATATTTCCGGTGCTTCAAAAATAATGATATCTTCGCCTATTTTACGGATTGCATTCCATGGGAGCTGTAAAAAGTCTTTACTTCCAAAAAAGCTTACTTTCCCACGATTGTCAGGAACAAGGATCGCTTTGATCATCCCTTGATGCTCATCGAAGAGAAGCTCTGCGTTGGCAAGCTGACCATGACGACTTCCGTTTGCCAGATTCACAATTTCTTTATCACCTAAATCGCTGAGTCTCATTTCATTCACCCTTTCTTATCAAGACATCTTGATTGGCAAATGCACGATATATATATCGGCATACTTGCACTTCAGTTTATATTTTTCTGCAAGATTCCTTGCATAATAAAAAAATATATTTTGGAAAAACTATATTTATTACAAAGAAAGGAAAAAGAATATGGACAAAAATTCAGAGAAGGAAAAAAAAATGGAACCATTGAGGGATCCGGAAAACATAGAAGGAAAAGATACTGAGCAGGATGCAAAACTGAATATTGATAATTTTGGAGTAATTGGGAATGCGTTTAATTTTCAAAGCGACATCCAATATCTTACGATTATTGGTAATATTGAGGGACATATGGTTTTACCGCCAAACAATAAGACGACAAAATATGAAAATATCATCCCGCAATTGGTGGCCATCGAAGAAAACCCGAACATCAAAGGTTTGATTACCATCTTGAACACGGTGGGAGGAGATGTCGAAGCAGGTCTTGCTTTGGCAGAATTGGTGGCGACTCTATCTAAACCAACAGTTTCTCTGGTTCTGGGAGGAGGACATAGCATCGGAATTCCTCTGGCCACAGCAAGCAATTATTCCTTTATCGCTGAAAGCGCAACCATGACGCTGCATCCGATCCGCATGACGGGGCTGGTGATTGGAGCGGATCCTACCTACGATTATTTCCGTAAAATGCAGGACAGAGTACTGGATTTCATTACGCGGACATCCAGATCGGACCGAAATCGTCTTGTAACACTGATGAATTCTACGGACAATATGGCAGCAGATATCGGAACCATATTAATTGGACAGGAGGCCGTTGATCTCGGACTCATTGATGAGGTTGGAGGCTTGGACAAGGCGCTGGCGAAGCTGAAATCTATGATCGATGAAAAGGCACAGGTTTCAAAGCAAATGTTTAAAATGTAGTAAATTGTTCTGTCGAAATCAGTCGATTCTTTACAATTGTAAATATATGTAAAATATGCTACAGTGTAGCTATCAAAATAACATAAAATAACATATATAGCATAAAGAGGAAGAATGATGGGAGCCAGTAAACTTGTTCTTGCAGAAAAAGATATGGAGTATGGCCGGGCATTAGCCAGAGCCATCTCCAATTTACATAGTGAATTTGAGGTTACGATCATAGACCTTGAAGAAAATTGTAGTGACAAGCAGTTCGATAAAAAGTGGTTTTGTGATTACGATATGATCCTCCTCGGTGGGTTTACGAATGAAACCGCAATAGCAATCGGGGAGATAATATCAAACTATGACCGAATCATAATTCTGACAGATCACAGCGCTGAAAATCTCATGAAGCAGGCAGAAAATACTGAAGAACATTTTTGGTATTTGTTTAAATATGGAAATATGAACGATCTCATTTCTGACCTGAATTTTCTAATTGCCTTCGTTACGGGCAAAAAAAGTTATCTGAAAAAAAGACTGGCTCCTGATTTGATCGGCTATTTCAGCTGCTGCGGGGGAGTAGGTAAATCTGTAATTGCACTTGGTACTTCAAGAGAACTTTCCAGATACTATGATAAGAAAGTATTATATCTCAGTTTTGAAGAATTTCCGGCTACCGAATTATTTATTCGGAAAAATGCACTGAGCCGCAGCATTTGTGATTATCTATACTACCTTCTTGAGAAAAAAAACGAAAGTTTCTGTAGCCATATTGAAGGATTCGTGTCTTCGGACGAATTTGGAGTTGAATCATTTAATCCTTCGAATGGACGAAATGATCTGAATGATCTCAACCAAGAAGAACTAATTCTTATGATTAAACTTATTTCC